>CAWIPZ010000008.1:2500-25229 GCA_963837915.1 uncultured Acidobacteriaceae bacterium | reverse complement strand
AAAGATTAACGTCGTCGGCAATAACGTCCGCCTCCAAGTCTCGCTTCTGCCGGTGCAGGTCGCGCCACATGTCGGCTACTTGTACAACGTATCCTTCGAGATAGTTCCCAGGCCGGGCTTCCCGGCCATAATCCATGTCGCCTCGTCGTCCTTCCAGCAAGTCGAACGCTCTTGGGGCTAGGTTGCGGATAGTCCTGCCGTCTGATAAGCGTCACACTTCAAGGCGTCTAAAATTGCGCGTGACGCGCGACCGTGATTTACTAGGCGTTTGTTCGTCGGAGGTCTGAGTTGATCCGCAAAACAATCTGCCTGGCTGTTCTTGCATCTGTACTACCGATGTGTGCCCAAAATCAAAGCAAGCCTGCTGCCCCAGTTGCCGCGTCGGAAACAAAATCGGCAGCGCAGCCGGAGTGGATCACCATTAGCAACGGTTACGCCAACATGCTGATCCAGGTGGTGTTCCAGCATCATCCGGAGTTTGGGTCGCAACAGGGACTGGCACAGTACGACACCAAGGTTTCGCAACCGACTCTGGCCGATGAGGACCAGGAGCGCAAGGAAACCGAGGCCGTGCTGGCGAAGTTGAATGCAGCCGCGGCAGAGAAGCAGCAGGAGAAAGTCGCGGAAGACCTACAGATCATGATCCGCAAGGTCAACCTCAACTTCCAACGCGACGATTACGAGCGAGCGCACGAAGTCCCGTTCCTGAACGCCAGCCAGATGGTGTTTAGCGGCGTACGTCTGCTGCTGGATGACCAGACTCCGGCGGTGCGGCGTCCTGCGGCGGTGGTACGGGTGCGGGAGTATGCGGGGCTGGAGCCGGGCTGTACGGCCATCGCCGAAATTCTGAAGCAGCGCACGCAGGAGCAGATGGCCAAGCCGGGCGTCATCTATCCCGCAAAGACCGAGATTGAGACCGAGATGGCGCGCAACTCGAACTACGTCGAGGGACTGGCCGCGCTGCTCACCAAGCAGAAGCAGGAAGGCTGGCAGGAGCCGCTGGCCAAGCTGAAACAGCAACTAGTCGACTATGACGCTTGGGTGCGGGCGACGGTGCTGCCCAAGGCGCGTGATGATTTCCGTCTGCCGCCGGAGCATTATGCGCTGGAGCTGCAGAACTACGGCATCGACATTCCGCCGGAGCAGCTCGCCAAAATGGCGCACGATTCGTTCATCGAGATCCAGGGCGAGATGAAATCAGTTGCGGCGCAAGTTGCGAAAGAACACAACCTGCCGTCAAGCGATTATCGTGACGTCATCCGCGAGTTGAAGAAGCAACAACTGGTGGGAGACGCGATCCTGCCTTTCTATGAGAACCGGCTGAAGCAGATCGAGACCGTCATCACCGAGCACCAGATCGTGTCGCTGCCTGACCGGCCGGCGCGCATCCGCATTGCGACTGCGGCGGAGACGGCGCAGCAGCCCGCGCCGCACATGGTGCCTCCGCCGTTCATTCACAACACCGGACAAAAAGGAGAGTTCGTGTTGCCGCTAAACATTCCGCCCGGTCCAGGACAAGTTAAGGCGGAACAGTATGACGATTTCACGTTTGACGCGGCGGCGTGGACGCTGACCGCGCACGAGGCCCGCCCGGGGCACGAGTTGCAGTTCGACTCGATGCTCGAGCACGGCGTGTCGCTCGCTCGCGTGCGCTACGCGTTCAACAGTACTAACGCTGAAGGCTGGGGACTGTATTCGGAATATCTGATCAGGCCGTATATGCCGCTGGAAGGGCGGTTGATCTCGTTGCAAATGCTCTTGCAGCGTGCGGCGCGGGCCTTTCTCGACCCGGAATTGCAGTCGGGGAAGGTGACGCCGAAGGATGCGTATCGCGTGCTGGAGCAGGACGTGGCGTTGTCGCACGCGCTTGCTCAGGAGGAAGTCGAGCGCTACACCTATCGCGCTCCTGGACAGGCGAACAGCTACTTCTACGGGTACACGCGGCTGATCTCATTGCGCGAGGAGACCGAGAAAGCGTTGTCAGCCAAAGGAGTGAAGTTCGACCAGAAGAAGTTTCACGACTTCATTCTGGCGCAAGGATTGTTGCCGCCCGACCTGATGCGCAAAGCAGTGCTGGAGGACTTTATTCCGGCGCAGACCAAGTAGTTACAAGTTGAAGTTCCGGCTGCCGGTATCGAGTGCCCAACGTCCGGCGAGTTACCATACTCGCGAACCCTTATGACCAACGTCAGCCGCTACCTGCGCGACCCATTGTTTCTTCTGTGTTTGACGGCGGCGCTGGCGACGGTCGTGGTGCAGTCCGGCGAACTTGGCAGCGCCGATACCATGCATCGCTTGCAGACGGCGCATTCCTGGTGGACGTCGGAGCCGGCGGTGTTTCCCGATGAATACCCTGAGTTCGGGGTGCATGGCCGCGATGGCCGGCTGTATGACTGGTACGGTATTGGGCAGCCGCTGCTGCTGCTTCCGTCTGACATTGTGGGAACTTATCTGGAGAAGCTGCCGGTCTTCGCAGATTACGACGACACCGATCCCAGCGTGCGTGACATTTTCGTTTCGTTCACGACCAACATGTTGATCAGTGTCTTGACGGTGGTGGTGTGCTTTCGCTTGCTGCGCGAGTTGGGTTTCAGCACCAGTCAGGCCGTGGCGGGCGTGCTGGCGTTGCTGTTTTGCACTACGCATCTGCACTACACGCAGAACATGATGGAGAACAATTACATCTGTCTGCTCACACTGGCGGGTTTTCGTTATCAATACCAGTGGCTGCGAACCGGTACCGGGCGCGCGCTGTTGGTTGGGTCGACGGCTTTCGGCCTCAACCTGCTCACACGGCTGACTACCGGACTGGATTTGCTGGCGGGGGGATTGTTTCTGCTGCTCGTCTTATCGTTTGGGCATGTGCGCGGCCGAGCCTTGTGGCAGCGCTTTCTGACGTACGCGAAGACGGCCTTCCCGGTTTATGCCGGGTTCTTGTTGGTTGATCGCTGGTACCAGTACCATCGCTTCGGCTCCATCTTCAGCACCTACGTACGCGAGTTCACGATCGAGCATCGGCTGCAGAATCCGTCGCTGCCGGCGGCTTACCCGTTCGAGACGCCATTTCACGTTGGGTTCATGGGCGCCCTGTTCACGCCGGAGAAATCCATCTTTCTCTTTGATCCGCTGCTACTGCTGACCGTGCTCGTCGTGGCTCTGGCCTGGAAGCGCTTTCGCCCAGACGTAAGGGCATACCTGATCACCGCATGGTCGCTGCTCTTCGCGTACATCAGCTTCTATGCGAGGTACACGATTTGGAGCGGCGACTTCGCCTGGGGAGACCGCTACGTTTCGACTGCGGCTGAGCTGGTGGCGTTCATCTCCGTGCCGCTGTTGCTGCGGTACCGCGCGGAGCTCGGAAAATTCGTAAGGCTCGTTGGAATGGCGCTGATTGCGGCTGCGACCCTAGTGCAACTCGCGTCGCTGGCCTTCTGGTTGCCGCTGGAAATCTACCAGATGGAGACAATGGGGCATCCGACGTTCGTGATCGGGTTGCGCGTCAAGAACATTGTGGCCTTCGCGTTGGGGAAGATGGACGCATGGGGGCTGAACAACGTTCCCATGACGCAGGACCCGTGGGATTATGTGCACGTCACTACGTGGAACTTCCTGCCGTTCCTGCTGAAGCGAGTTGGAGTCGCGCCGCGCTGGGCGGTCAACTTGGTATTTGCAGTCTGGAGTGCAGCGGCGTTCGCCCTGGTTGGCGTGCTCGTGCAGTTGCGCAGGGTCTTGTGTGCGGAAGGAAACGGCTAACTGGAATTCGGCGACATTACTTGCTGGCTGGCTGGTCGGCCGGCGCGGGCTCGGGCAGCGGCCATACCTTCGACACGATCCAGGCGACAACAATTCCGACGACGCAACCGAACAAGACCTCGCCCATGCGCGCAGCGCCAGCCTGCAGGCCATGCTGTCTCGAGTGATACTCCATTCCTGCCGAGATGACGAAGGCCGCGCTGATCGGGGCTTGCCGCCACATGGTCTGAATGCGTACGACGTAGGACGACAACAAGACCGTGACTGCCATAGCGAGCGGTAAGGTCAGAATATTGGTTCCACCGATGGCGATAAACGCCAGCCCGACGAGACAGCCCACGAGAGCATTAATGAGTCGCCCGCGCAGTATCAGCCAAGCCTGCTTCATCTGCGGATCGCTGGTGGCGACCATGGAGCTGATGGCCCAGACGGGATTGAGTTCAGCCATCTTGTGGACGAGAAACCAAAGTATGGCGGTAGCGCAGAAAATGCTCACCGCATAGTGGACGCCGTGCATGTCACCCTTGAAGAAGCGATCCAGAGCTTTCATGCTGCGGTGTTACCTCCGGGTTGAATCGTCGCGCGGACCGATAGAGCGCTCAAGAGTTCGGAGCCAGAATCGTACGCAAGCGAATTGCGGGCGTCAATCAAGCCACGGCAGCATCGGAGTCTATGTTCAAATATCTGCGAGTCCGCAATCGCCGGGCGCTGGAGCGGAATGGACAGCACGACGGTTTACGTCTTACTGGTGATTTTCGTGGCTACGCTGATCCGCTCTGCTTTCGGATTCGGCGAGGCGCTGGTGGCTGTTCCCCTGCTCGCCATTCGGCTGCCCATCAGCGTCGCGGCGCCGCTGGCCGTTCTGGTTTCCATTACCGTCGCCGCCGTGATCATCGCGCAAGACTGGCGAAACATCCATGTGCGCAGCGCAGGATGGCTGGTAGCTGCGACGTTATTCGGAATACCGCTGGGGCTCTTGCTGCTGACGGAAGGGAACGACCGAGTGGTGAAGGGAGCGCTCGCGGTGATCATCATGGCGTTCTCAGCGTATGCATTGATCGGACGCAAGCCGCCTGAATTGCACAGCGACAGTCGCATATGGCTGCTGGTATGCGGATTCTTCGCGGGAATACTGGGCGGAGCGTACGGCATGAACGGACCGCCGCTGGCGATTTATGGAGCAATGCGGCGCTGGTCGGCCCAGCATTTTCGCGCGACCTTGCAGGGATACTTTCTGCCAGCCAGCGCGATTGGGATGGCAGGCTATTGGCTGGCTGGCTTATGGGTCGCGCAAGTAACGCGCTACTATCTGCTGTCGCTCATCGTGGTCGTTCCCGCGATTCTGCTGGGCCGCGCCGTCAATCACCGTCTGCGCGGCGATGCGTTTCTCAAGGCCGTTCATGCGGGCCTGGTGTTGATCGGCGCGACGTTACTCGCGCAGTCGCTGCGCGGATAAAGACTTGCTGCAACCAGCATAGCTGCCGTGATGCCCACGGCGAAGCCGAGAGCAAAACGAGTGAGCGTCCAGTTGCCGTGCAGACCGAAGAGTTCGGCGAGCCAGTCGATGAGATTGAACGAACCAGCGGCGAGCAGACATCGCCACGCGAGTTTTTGCGACACAGGCAAAAGCAAACCGAGTGCGGAGCCGAGATAGATTCCCAAGCAACGCGCGCACACCGCAACACTCCCGCCAAACAAGAAGAATGAACGCTCCGGTTGCTGATGACACACCAACGCGAATCCCCGCTGCAGCGCGAAACCGATTTCCGGAGCGCGCGCCATCAACCATGGAACCGCCACGGCCAAGAGTGCGAACGTCGCAGGCACGATTGCGTACGACTTCACGATTTGGCTTTGCCTATCCACTATTCACTAACCACTATCCACGGATTTCTACACAATCCCCATCCTCTTGCCCACGCGCTTGAGCGTCTCGAGCGCCTGGTCGAGTTCCTCGCGCGTGTGCGTCGCCGTCATGATCGTCCGGATGCGCGCCTTGCCCTCTGGCACCGTCGGGAACGCAATCCCCGTACCCAGCACGCCCTCATCGAACAGCGCACGCGAGAAGTCCATCGTCAGCTTTCCGTCGCCAATGATGATCGGCGTAATCGGCGTCTCGCTCGCCGGAGTGTTCACGCCTCCGATGTTGAAGCCCAGCCCGCCCAGCTCTTTCTTCCAGTAGCGGGTGTTCTCCCACAGCTTGTCGATGCGCTCGGGCTCCTGCTCCAGCACGTCGAAGGCCGCGATGCACGTCGCTGCCACCGACGGCGGATGTGACGTCGAAAACAGAAACGGCCGTCCGCGGTGATAGAGAAATTCGATGAGGTCGCGCGTGCCGCACACGTAGCCGCCCAGCGCGCCAATCGCCTTCGACAGCGTGCCCACCTGCACATCCACGCGCCCGTGCACGCCGAAGTGGTCGACCGTGCCGCGCCCGTTGCGCCCCAGCACGCCCGAGGAGTGCGCGTCGTCCACCATCATGATGGCGCCGTACTTCTCGGCCAGCTCGCACAGCGCGGGCAGCGGCCCGATGTCGCCGTCCATGGAAAACACGCCGTCGGTGATGAGCAGCTTCTTGCCCGGCTCATTCTTGATTTCGTTCAGCAGCTCTTCGGCGTGCGCCGTGTCCTTGTGGCGGAAGACCTTGATCTTGGCCCGCGACAGCCGCGCCCCGTCGATGATGCTGGCGTGGTTCAGCTCGTCGGAGACGATCCAGTCTTCCTTGCCCAGCAGCGCCGACACCGTTCCCGCGTTGGCCGTGAAGCCCGACTGAAACACGACGCAGGCCTCGACATTCTTGAAGCGCGCGATCTTTTCTTCCAGCTCCATGTGGATCTTCATGGTGCCGGCGATGGTGCGCACCGCGCCCGAACCCACGCCGAACTTCTTCGTGGCTTCGAGCGCGGCTTCCCGAAGTTTGGGATGCGTCGTCAGCCCCAGGTAATTGTTCGACGCCAGATTGATGACCTTCTTGCCGTCGAACGTGCACACCGGTGCCTGCTCGTCGTCGAGCACGCGCAGCTTGAAATAGGTGCCGCGCTGCTTCAGGTCGTTGAGCTGGTCGGTGAGATAAGAAAGCGGATTGGTGCGGGTTACGGTCGTCATGAATCGCTCCCTACAAAATCATTCACCACGGAGGCACGGAGGACACGGAGGAAATTCAGGAAAGCGTTCCATGACCTGGGGCGCCCTGCGACTGCTCTTCCAGCCTGCGAAAGACATGCGGGCTGTTCCAGAGTCTGGGTAGAACCCGTTATCTTAGCGCACATGACTGGATCCTCTCGCGGACTGGATGAGAGCGCTCCAAAACGGGCCAGGCGGGCGAGGGCACAGACGCGTCCACCCCCTACCCCCCTCCCCCTCAAATCCTTGTTTTCATCAAGATACGACGCATTTATGGTGCAAAATATCGGAAACAAAAGAGTTGTAGGCAAAATACCGGGAAATAAGGACTTAGGGCTGATTTTCAGAGGATGGACTGGGGCCGTGGAGGGAAGATGGAGGAAAGCGCGGGAACTAACAGGACCTTTCACAGGTCGAAGCACCTACTGAGAATGCGGGTTAATGTCCGGCTGTCGACTCGTTGGACGACAGCTCTCCCTCATTCTTCGGACGGAGTCTAGCTCCGCGTTTGGGGATGTGGCTAGGACGTGGGTCACGGAGGAGTGTGATAAGGCAGTTGTCGGTGGTCGGTTGTCAGCTGGGGTCGCGGTGCGGGGGTAGACGACAAGAACGCGAATCGCGAACCCGGTCCGACGCATCCTTGTTTCTGATTTCCAGGGTTTCTGGTTTCCAAGCCACTCCGTCTTCCCAGGCCACTCCGTCGAAAATCTGGTCAAGCAGGTTCCTGAGATTCGAAGGAGGAAACATGAAATCTCACGGCTCTCGCTTCCTGATCGCGCTGGTTGCGTTCGGTCTGGTGCCCATGGCATGGGCACAGGCGCAACAAGCTAACGAAGTCGCTGACCCTCGAGCCCACAAGATGGTCTTAACCAGCACCACGTTCTCCGACGGTGGAACCATACCGCTGAGCGCGGTTTGGAACCAGTGCTCGGCTTATCCCGGCGGCGGAAACCAGTCACCCCAATTGTCGTGGACCGGCGCGCCGAACAAGACCCGCAGCTTCATTGTGGTCCTGTACGACGTCACCGCGTCGTTCACGCACTGGGGGATGTACAACATCTCCGCCAGGACCACTTCATTGCCCCAGAACGCCGGCGTCGTCGGAAGCACCTTTGGAACACAGGTCTTGAATGATTACGGAGTCGGGGACCAAAGTTATGACGGTCCTTGCCCGCCAACTACTTTGAATCCGGTGAGCCACCATTATATTTTCACGGTGTATGCGCTAGACGTGACGCTGCAGACGCTGCCGACGTTCGGCGATTTCCTTCCTGGTGCAGAGCAGCTTTATCAGGCGATGATCGCGGCAGGGAGGAATGGCGACATTCTCGACAGCGCCAGCATCAGCGGCGTTTTCCCGGGCCCATAGCGGTATGGCGGGTCAGGCGGGTGGCAGGCGGATGGGCGAAAAGCGAGAAGGAGCGCTACTTATCATCGGAAAAATTAACAGAAATAGCGTGCGCTATTCGGTGTATGATTTTGCGCATTCGGGATGCCTGAAGTCGGTTAGCACCCGCATCGTTGGTTCCAGTCGGGACATTCCAGCAAGTGGTCGCCTTCACGGCATCGTGGGTATCTGGGCCTGAGAGGATGAGGAGCACCTCGTTCTGTATCTGGCTTACTTGCATAGGAGGTTCGCGATGCGAAATACAATTCGTTTAGCTTCGGTTTTGCTGTTTGTGTCGGCGCTCCCGTTGTGGGGCAATCAGATCCTGATCGATCCCAAGCCAGTAACCTTTATGGGGAAGCAGTCGACCGGCATCTATCGGCTGGCGGTCGGTTACACGTGGATGGGAAAACCGTGGAAGACGACCATGAACCCGCTGGGCTTTATATCTGCCGCCACGCTGGAGGGTCAGGGGTTCGAAAACCCATTCATGCAGGCCCTCAGTAGTGAGTTGGGCAACGGATGGTCGTACACTTTCAACACCACCGACGTGATTGCGGACAACACCTTTCAGGTTCACACCTATGAGGCGGAAGGACCTCCGCCGCCGGCCACGAACAACGACGCATTCACCCTGGCGGGGCTGTGCGGCACCAATAACTGCGCGGGCTCGCAGTTTTTCTTTAACTATGTCGCAACCGGCCAGGACCCCACCACCAACATCCACTGGGTGCAGGTGCTGTACGACAATTACGTAAACCAGGCGCCGGTGCAGAATCCGTTTTATGAGATCGATAACGCGGGCAACAATGCGCCGTACTATGACGGCCCCTACCTCGCCGATGCCACCGGCTTCCGGGATACTCCGTATTGCTGCACGAACACCGGCGCGGGTAGTCCCATCATCTTTGATGCGCTGACACTGCTGGTGACGGGGCCTGCGGCAGATGCGCCTGGACAGTTCACGATTTATGGCGGCATTGAATGGGGCTGGTCGAATGTGCCGACTCCGGAGCCTACCAGCCTGCTGCTGTTCGCGACGGCGTTGCCTGGAGTGGCGCTCGCGCTTCGTCGAAGAACCTTACGGAGATAGCCTGGCGCCTAATTTTACCTGAGCTTGTCGACTGGGTTCGCGGCCTAGTGTTTGCCGGGCCGACGCCTACTCGTCAATTGAGTACCACGGGCCCTACGCAGATTGGGGTGGGGGTAAATAGGCATGCAAGGCAATAAAAGCCGTCGTCGTCTGTGTATGAGATGCAAAAGTCGATCCCAAACGGGGGGCCGATGATGATGATGATGGGTCCGATGGGTATCTCAAGGTCCGCGCCAGCGATCGGAACCGGCACTTTCACCACGGGAAGGCCGAGTTCGCGGATTCGCGACAGTGCTTCGCGGAGTAACTTCTTGGGCGCAACTTTGGTCCGCTGACCGCTTTTGCGCGCCTCCGTGGACTTCTCGGTACAACCTCTACAACCGAGCGGCCTGATTTTCGTAATCGTGCCGTGGCGCAATTCGGCGACGACCGTTACTTCGACTCCTCCACCCTCCACCCGCCCGACTTCGATATTCGCTTTAGCAGCTTTTTTCAAAGCTGCAGCATGCAGGTACTTCGTCGATTCGAAAGGATGGAACTTAGCCCGGTGAATTTCTACCGTTGGATTGCTACCAATCGTCGCTAGGGGTTTCTGGGCTTTGCTCTTCAAGGATTTCTCGGAAGTCATAATGTTTGTCTCCAATGTCCCGAACCGCCAGATTTGGCAAACATCGTAGTTTCATTCGCCGCGCTGCGCAACACGAAATTCAGTGTCAAGTTTTGCTGGAAGGCAAATATTGCTTGCCAGTGCTGTAGCCGGCTTCACAATTCTTGACACGGGGCGACCGAAGCGAGCGTACAGGGGCCGGGTTTGTAAACGGTGCATGAGGTAGTTCCGACGGTTTCATCGCCAGTGAGGCGTCAGATGGCAGACGCACACTGATGAGACCGAGAGGAGAAGGAAAATGACCCGACTACGTGGTTTGTTGCTGTTGAGTGTGGTGGTGCTGGTGACCGCCCTGAGTTCCTGGGCAGGCGTGTTCGTCTCGGTAGCGATCGGTCCGCCGGCGCTGCCGGTGTACTCGCAACCGTTATGTCCGGGGCCGGGGTACATCTGGACTCCGGGGTACTGGGCATACGGTCCCGCCGGCTATTACTGGGTTCCCGGAACGTGGGTGATACCTCCGCAGGTGGGATTTCTATGGACGCCGGGATACTGGGCGTTTTCCGCGGGGCTGTATAACTGGTACCCGGGATACTGGGGACCGACCGTCGGATTCTACGGCGGGATTAACTACGGCTTCGGGTACACGGGCGTCGGCTATTGGGGTGGATACTGGCGTGGCCATGACTTCTATTACAACCGGGCCGTCAACAACGTAAACATCACCAACATCCACAATGTGTACAACCGAACGGTGGTCAACAATTCCAATGGGAACCGCGTGAGCTACAACGGTGGTCCGGGAGGAATTCAGGCCCGGCCTACGTCGGAGCAAGTGGCCACTGCGCGCGAAGAGCGTATCGGTGCCACGTCGGCGCAGGCGCGGAACGAGCAGGCGGCGCGCAGTGATCGCTCGCAGTTTGCGGCGGCGAATCACGGCCAGCAGACAATGAATCGGCAGACGCCGAACGCGAATACGGCGAACAATGGTCGCGAGGTTCCGCGTCCGCCGCAGAGCAATCAACAGGCGAGAGCCTCGGTGAACGTGCCGCGTCCGCCGCAAAATAGTTACACGCAGCAGCGGGCAGCAGCGAATGTTCCTCGGCCTTCGAACTATCAGCAGCAGGCACGTGCGTATGGGAACGTGCCGCGACCCGGCAACTACACGCGGCAGGCGGCTTCGCAGGCGCGAAGCGTACAACGTCCGGCTGCGATGCAACGGTCGGCCGCTCCGCAGTATCGTGCGCCCAGCCAGCACCAAGCGACTGCGTACCGCTCGGCTCCATCCGGAGGCGGGCAAGGAGGCCGTCGACACTGAGCGCAGGATTGGTTCCGCGAAAGTCCCCACTCAGACAGAACCCGAGTGGGGATTTCCTTTTGGAAATGGGGCGCAAGCGAGCTGCGCATCCGAAGTGGAAGAGCGATACTTCCGCGAAGTCAACTTGAAACTGCGAATGTCCTTAAGTTCGGCCCTTACCATCGGGCAAAAGAAGCTACTGTGAATTTGACGCGGTTCTTAGGTCGGCCAACCTATCGCAAACTGGTGCTGAGTGCCGTCTGCGACGACGTCTTGGCAATTGCCGAAGGATCCGCGCCGCTTCGGATCGAAGCTACTGCCGCATCGGTCGTGCGTAGATCCAGCAGAAGAATTCGGCTGTCGGATTGATAGGCCTGGCCCGAGGTAGTCTGGGCCTCGAATACGGGGTTATTGGACTGCAGGTACGACTTGCGAAGGTGACTGGTTTCCGCGATATCAGTTCCTACGAACTCACGTTCCGCGTCGACTTGAGGGTTGATCGTGTGATTGATGATGCGGCCCCGCTTGGCAAACTCAAGAGCCTGATCATAGGTGGCAGCCGCAGCCCAGACCGGATCGCCATCCACGGTGTACTGGGTCTTCCAAATGCGAATGTGATGCCGGCGTGAAACCACGGCGTCGGGATCGGGCAGGGCGTACGCGTAGTCCTGTACCCGGCCGAACATATAGAACCTGGCCATAGGAAGCTTGGCATCGTGCGTGCGTTCCGTAAACAGGTGCCATGCCATCACCGGTCCCCAGGCGTCGGTCTTGACCCAGCCGGCGCGTGCGAAAGCGGCCTGCAGATCATTCTTCTGGGCGACAAAGACCAGGTTGACCATGTCACCCTCACGTCCTTCGCGATTGGTGACGCGCGGCGGCAGGTTGGCCAACATTTCGTCGAGTCCGGCGGAGTTTTGCGCACTGCGCGGCAGGCCTGCGGATTGTACCGACGCAGCGCAGTCGGTGTGCGCCGTAACTTCAGTGCCTTTCAGCAGCGTGCTATCGCCACCTCGCGTGAGAAGAAAGATGGGCGCGGCTGGCAGGTAGAACAGGGCGGTCACGGCGATGCCGGTGACCATGCGCCAGGTGTGCGAACTTCCTTTGACCACTTTGCGGGCGTGCAAGCCAATGGTTTCGCCGGTGACCAGCGCGACGGAATCAATACCGTAGACCACCTTGCCGCCGATTCCCAGGATGCGCCGGCCTCTGACGCCGAGCACCGAGCCGTGCGCCGTGCTGCCGGCCCGAATGACGGTGCGGTCATCTACCCGGACGTCACTCTCGACCACGAAGTCGAGCGGATCGCCGACATGAGCATGTACCGACGAAACCGTTCGTGTGAGACGGAGCTGTACCGGAGTTCCGTCGGGGATGGTCAGGCGCGAGTCAACATCTGCTGCGCTCTCGGCGAACAGGCTGGAGGGCAACAGGAATAGGACGATGAGTGCGTAAACAGAGATTCGGCGATTCGGCCAGATTCGAATAGTATTCCGTCCTTCGGAGAAGCATGGCCTCTCATCCGCGACGGCACTGCCGGGGGAACTCCTACCGAGCGGGAGATACTCATTATTCCGTGTCGCAGAATTATGGTCAACGAAATTCGCGCGCACGCCCACCTTTGGGTGACTGCGATTGAATCAATAGCACCTTAGTTCAGTTCGAGTGTTCTTGCAGCATTCACAATCGACGCGGACTCGAATCAGGGTATGGAAACTCTGGCAAGACGGTTAAGCGGCAACTTGGCACGAATTTATCGCGGGTCGGCGATCTCAGTCGAGAGTCACCGACCCGACGATTGGAAGGATGCGAGTGCTCAGGACACGCGCATGTTGTCGCGCTGAGTGATTGTCATTTACTGAGCGACGGTGGTCCGGTAAATGTCTCCATTCTTGAGCACGATGTAGACAATACCTGTCACTGGATCGATGTTCATACCCTGGGTGTTGGCCCCTCCCGCCGTTGTGCTGGGATCGGGGGCTAACCCCGAGTTGCAGGGGTTCCAATTCACGCCGTCGTCGGTATAAACGACGGAAGTTCCCTGATCGCCATAATGGATCGCGATGACCCTGGTCTTGGCCAGATTGAGCGCAAAATCCGTGACGTCTTGAGCATACTGCCCCGCGTACTGGTTGTTTCCGCAAGAGTGCCATGTGCCATTGGGGGCGGCTTGCGGGCCATAGCACCACGTACCGGTTCCGGTTTTGTTGGTAGCGCCGGAGTTTCCGGCGAACACCATAAGGTATCCGGCATACGCGCCGGCAGGAGCCGTCGTCATCGCCCAAACGTCACCGTTCGTGACATTTCCGGGGGGATATCCTAGCTTGGTCCAGTGGTATCCGTTGTCATGGGAGTAGAAAACGCCACCATTTGCAAAGCCAGCATAGAGCGTTCCATCAGGTTGCTTATAGGTATCGATACCTTCCGCTACTCCCGTGGGTTGTCCTGGGGCCAGGAACCAGCTACGAGCATTGTTCGTCGATAGCCAGATGCCGCCATAGGTAGCAGACACGATGGTCACGCCATCATTCGCGATGACGGAGCCATTGATTTGGCCGCCACTGTTGGAGGAAGGAGTTGTTACTGTGGTCCAATGGGTTCCGTTACCGCTGACATTGTCAAGCCAGTAAAAGTGGTTTAGACCCTGGTTGAATTCGTTGCAGTAGTCGTTGCCGACAAAGAGCGTACCATCGGGAGCCAGTCCCATGCCCCGATGGAGATGGCACGTGAAGCCTGTATTGATCACGGTCCAGGTATAGCCCTTATTGGTGGACTTAGAGACTCCGCCTGCCGGGCCATTATTGGCCGCAACATACATGTTTCCGGCGTGATCGAACTGGATCCACCAGTTCTGCGTTGGCAATCCGGTATTGCCAATCTTCTGCCAAACCGGCGCTGGGCGAGTCGAGGTATCGGTGGTCATCGAAGTGGAATCCGATGATGTTGACTGGTCCTGGGCGAAAAGTGAAGCACAGGAGACTAGGCTCAGCGAAAGAACCAAGGCCCAAATTAGTGAGGTCCTCATAATGATGTACTTCTCCGTAATGGTTAATGTCACTCGGTTATAGGTTCCAGTCAGTCTGGCCGCACAAGGCCACCCTGGGCGCAGGTGTCCGTCGGCATCAAACTGACTCGCAGCTCGTGCACACTTCTCTCAATCCAGTCACGGAGGCAGGTCTTTTCGACCTATTTTCGGGGCTGGTTTCGAGTTGAGATTTCGATTAAAACTATGAGTAGCTATCCCTTTAACCAGGGGAGTGAGCGGCTACCAATAGCGGTACGCGTTAGTCCACGAGCTCATTGCGCATGGGCGGAACTGAAACAGTGCGCGACGGCAATCCACATTGCTTCGCCACCGACACGGCTAAGGGCTCACGATGTCACGTTGCATTTTGCGAGCCACTCTTCAGTGCTTGAGAGGACGGCACTTAGTAGCTATATGCTTAGAAGATGGAGGGTAATTTTTTCGTAGTTAGTAACATTTCTACTCGTTACCAATATAGTAGGTGTACTCTGCTTACACTTAAGCTGGTGATTGGCGATGTTGAGCCGTCTGCATTGCCAAGTGGTCGTTATACAGAACATTCGTGGGGGCTTGCCAGCCTACACCTGAGCACGTCCACTGCTGCGCTGTGCCGCTAGCTGGATTTATGCTTCGCCGCGATTACTGCGTTGGCTGCCGCGCTTTGGCCGCGCGCAATGCTCAACGTCGTCCACGAACTGCCTTTCCAGTGCTTGGCCAGGAAAACGATCTGTCCCACGTGGTAGGAGTAGTGGGCGACCTGCCGGTTGATGGCCTGCAACACCGAGTGCGGCTCGTGGCGAATGGTCACTTCGCGCGCGAGATCGTCCGCGCTCAGCCCGTTGAGGGTGTCAAAAACCAGGGCCCAATGTTTCTCCCAGAGCGCCAGGATTTCACCGCGCGTCGTCTTGCCGGAAACAAATTCCTGATCGCGGTCCCGGTCGGGCTTCTCGCCATCGGTAGTAAGAAAGTCGCTGAACCGCGAGCGCATGTTGCCCGCCATGTGTTTCACGATTACGGCAACGCTGTTGGACTCGGTGTCGGGTGTGGCGAAAAACTCTTCGTCGGTGAGCTGTGCGATGGCGGCATCGGCCAATCGCTTGTGTCCGCGCAGACTGCGGAACGCTTCGTCGAGATACATCGAGCCGATGTCAGCCATGCAGGACCCCAGAGAAAATGAAGGCGAGATAAGAATACTCCCGCGGTGTCACAACGAAGTGAAGCTGCAACCAGAGCGAGCGCGAGGTTTCATTTCTGCAGGCGCGACACGGCATGGATCGAATGTACCGCGGCGTGGTGAATTTGCCGCGGCACGGAAGGGCGACGAATGCAACCATTTCTTGAAAGAATTTTGTTGACATCCCCATAACATAAACGCAATATGTAGTGCTAGGCATGGTGCTCATCCAATATCTGGAGCATCCGTGGTGAGTGCCCAAGCCGAAACCGACCTTCGAGGGAGAAGGTTTCAAGGAGGAATTACCTAATGGCAACGAAGAAGAAAGCAGCGCCGAAGAAGAAGGCAGCAAAGAAAAAGAAACACTAACGATACCGGCGGGGCGCAAGCCTCGCTAATTTTTTGGGCTGTAAAAGGCTAGCCTCCGCGACTTCGTCCCGGGGGCTTTTTGCTGGCCGCGCGTCCGAAAAGCGGAAGACGGTTGTTCCCTGTGGTGGTTCGTGTTAGAAGAAAGCGTTGCGCTGCCAGCCGCGAAAATGCAGTCGGCAAACGGCAGCGAGGGACGATATGACGGGATCAACGAAAAGGGCGCGAAAGGCGGGCGCGGACCCGGAGCCGGTGATCCCCGACAAGCTGTACTTCCGCATCGGAGAGGTTTCGAAGCTGTGCAAGCTGCCGTCGTATGTCCTGCGCTTCTGGGAGAGCGAGTTCCCGCAACTGAAACCAGTGAAGAGTTCGACCGGCCAGCGTATGTACCGCCAGCGCGACGTGGAAAACGTGTTGCGCATCAAGAAACTGCTTTATGACGAAGGGTTCACCATTGCTGGAGCACGACAGCAATTGAAAGCCGAAAGCAAACCGGCACGATTGCAAACCGGACTGCCGTTCCCAAAGGCGGCCCGCAACGACCACCTCAAGAAAGTACGCCAGGGGTTACAGGAAATTCTGGTGCTCCTTAAAAAGAAGCGCTAGACCTCAAGCCGGTTACAGCGCCATCATCGCCGGCCGGGTTGGAGTCGCCGCGACAAACGGCACCTTCCAGCGGAAGCGCCGAAACAAGAACTGAATGAGCTTCGTGGTCAGCACCAGACTCAGCGATCCGATTACCAGGCAGACTGGAATCAGCCACCAGCCGAGCACCTCATGAACCGGCGGACTCGGATTGGTCATAGTCGCTCCCATGCGGAAACTGAAGTTGAATTGATCGGGGCCGACCCACAGACCAGTGTTCGCCGGAAAGAAGGGCTTCATCAGAGCGAGCAGCAGAAAGCTGGCGCCTGTTGCGTAGCCAACCAGCGCGATCGTGAACACCATGAAGCCTTCTATGCCAGTTGTCGCCCAGCGCAACGCAGCGCGCAAAATCACAAAAGGAGAACGGCTCTTCTGCGCTTGCTGGACCAGCAAACCGGTGCGATATTGCTGCGCCAACTCGTCGGCGGACCCGAGACCCGCAAGAACCGGGTCGAGCGAACTCTGCGGATCGCTCAAGCGTTCACGGATGTGCATGCGGATCTCTTCCACAATGTCTTCGCGTTCGGAGACGGTCATGCCGGTCAGCGCGGCACGCAGCCGCGCTAGGTAGTCGTTCACCTGAGTTTCGGGTGTCATTTCGGTTGCTCCATGTTGCGATCTTCTAGCACCGGGTCGATCAGGTTGCCCAATCCGGCGGAAAACTGCGTCCAGGTTTCGGCCATGCGGGTCGCGCGCTCTCGTCCGGCGGGTGTGAGCAGGTAGTACTTGCGTGGATGTCCGGCTTCGGCCTCCACCCACTGCGATTGCACCAATCCGTCGGTGCGCAGACGGTTGAGGATGGGATAGACGGTTCCCTCGGCCAGCACCAAGCTAGAATCGCGCTCGAGGACCCTCAGAATTTCGAGTCCGTAAAGCCTTCCATGCCAAAGGCTTGCGAGGACAGCCATCTCCAAACAGCCCTTGCGCATTTGGGCTTCCCACTTATCGGAGGACTCGATTTCGGGAGGTGTGGGAACAGGCTGTGCCATGAACTATACCTTGCAATGCAATATATAGTGCCAAGCATTGAATATGATGTCAAGCAAAAATTTGTGAAATTGGATTCGAGTGCTCGACTCGCGAACTCCGCGATTGATCCGCCAGGAATAGCTGAAGTAAAAGTTCTCGGGGCGCAGCTAAAGCTGCGTCCGTCGAGGAAGGCTATCTGGAGATCTAAAAACCGTAATTGACCTTGCGGAGCGCATCCTTATATTCGTCGCGCGCCTGTTTCGCCTTTGCCTGGGCGTCTTGTTCGGCGAATCCAGCCGCATCCCAATGCTCCATAGCAACCTCGGAATGGTCCGGCGTGGCGAGCGCTTCTTCCGCGCGGATGGCGTCAACCCACTGGTTGACCGCCTGCTTGTAGGCTTGTTGCAGTTCATCGAGCTTCGAGTTGTCCATAGGTGTCGCATGCTACGGCAGGCAATGCAGCCGGTCAATCGTTGTGACCATGCATTTACTCAAAATTAATTTGCCTCTGGGTTGAATGCGGCAAGCACCACCCCGAGCCTGGCGGTCCTGTCACAAGATATTCATCTGGCATTTAATTGCAGTTCATCATTGCGGGTGGTCTCGCATAGTAGGCTACGGCGCACGGGGCGCACGAGCCTGCGCCTCTAATTCTCCCATTTCATAAGGACCGTTCATGACGACTGCAGCCAGACCGCTTACGCCTCCGCCGGGTGCCCCCGTCACAGCCGCGGTACACGACAAGATGAACAAAGGGCCGCACAAGGCTGCCATCTACCTTTTCGGGGTGCTGTTCACAGTCGGAATAGTCTACGCGCTGTCGAACCTGATCTCCGACGTGAGCCATGTGCATCATCCCGCCAGTTCTGCGTTCCTACTGCTGGGCATAGCGCTGCTGGTCGCCTTGGGATTTGAGTTCGTCAATGGCTTCCACGACACAGCCAACGCCGTAGCGACGGTGATCTACACCCATTCGCTGGATCCGCATTACGCGGTAGCGCTGTCAGGAACGCTTAACTTCCTTGGGGTGCTTTTCTCGTCGGGGGCGGTGGCTTTCGCAATCGTGTCTCTGCTGCCGGTTGAGTTAATTCTGCAGGTAGGCAGCGGCGCCGGATACGCGATGGTGTTCGCGTTACTGGCGGCGGCCATCATCTGGAACCTGGGCACCTGGTGGCTTGGGCTGCCTGCTTCCAGTTCGCATACGCTGATCGGCTCGATTATCGGAGTGGGCATCGCCAACCAGCTGATGAACGCGCGCACCGCAACTAGCGGGGTCGATTGGGACCAGGCGCTGAAGATCGGAAAGTCGCTGGTCATCTCACCGATCGTAGGGTTCGCGGTAGCGGCCCTGCTGCTGCAACTGATGAAGGTGTTCATTCACGATCCGCGGCTGTACAAGGCGCCGGAGGGCGATGCGCCGCCGCCGTTCTGGATCCGCTGCCTACTGATATTGACCTGCAGCGGCGTGAGCTTTGCGCATGGTTCCAACGACGGGCAGAAAGGTATGGGGCTGATCATGCTTATCCTGATCGGCACCGTGCCGACGGCCTACGCATTGAACCACGCCCTGACGGCGCAGGACTCGGTTGACTTCATCGCGGTGTCGCAGCAGGCGGCGAATGCGCTCGACAAGTACGTTAGTCCGAATGCAGTAATCGGCGACCCGCGCGAAGAAGTGACAGAGTATGTTCGAACCAAGGAGTTCACGCCCAACACCATGCTGGCGCTGCGCAACACCATCAACGACGTCGGGACGGAAACGGCGAACTTCAAGGAGCTGGGGGAGGTGCCGGAAGACCGGGTGCGGAACTTCCGCAACGACATGTACCTGACCAGCGAAGCGCTGCGGCTGATGAAGAAGTCGGGCACGCCCCAGATCTCGGCGGCCGATTGGACCATCCTCAACAATTATAAGAAGCACATCGATAAAGCCACGAAGTTCATCCCGACCTGGGTGAAAGTAGCTGTGGCGTTGGCACTCGGCCTGGGAACCATGGTGGGCTGGAAGCGCATCGTGGTGACTGTGGGCGAGAAGATCGGCAAAGACCACCTCACTTACGGACAGGGTGCTGCGGCCGAGATCACCGCGATGGCCACAATCGGCGCTGCCGACTACATGGGACTGCCGGTGAGTACCACGCACGTGTTGTCGTCGGGCGTGGCGGGTACCATGTGGGCCAACAAGTCGGGGCTGCAAATGTCCACCATTCGCAACCTGCTGATGGCCTGGGTGCTGACCTTGCCGGCATCGATCGGCCTGGCGGGACTGCTGTTCTGGACGTTCGACAGCTTGATGAAGAAGGGCTAGAGAACAGATCTCCACTTAAGAATGCTAGATATAAAGTCCCACTCAGGCAGAGCAAGCCTGTGTGGGATTTTCATTTTCTCCCGCGGTTCAGCATGGGGCTCGCCCGTCGTCTCGAAGCTTGTATATTCGGAGCATGATTTCCAGCCCACAATCAGCCGCGCCCCTGCAGATGAGCGCGGCAGAGATGCGCGAGCGCGCGCAACGGCGCGACACCAAGCTGATGCTATGGGGCATCGTGACGCTGGGTGCGGCACTGCGGCTGGTGGCGCTGGGCGCGAAGAGCTTCTGGCTCGACGAAATTGCCAGCGTGGTAATCGCGCGCATGCCGGGCAACTCGTTCTGGCACTGGCTGTGGACGGAAGAAGGCAACATGGCGTTGTACTACGTCATGTTGCGGCCATGGCTTGAAATTCATCTGGGCGAAGCCACCGTCCGGCTGCTCTCAGTGCTTCCCGGCGTAGCCAGCCTGCCCGTGATGTACCTGCTGGGCAAGCGGCTGTTCGGACGCAACGTCGGAATGCTGGCGGCGTTGTTTCTGGCAGTGAGCACCTGCGCCGTGGTGTATTCGCAGGAAGCCCGCGGCTACAGCTGGCTGTTGTTGGGGACGATCGTCTCGACGTATCTCTTTGTTCGTCTGATCCCGCGACCCACTTATGCAATGGCATGCGGGTATGCCGTGGCGGCGGGCATCAGTTTCTACTTTCACTACTTTGGATTGCTCGTTCCCCTCGCGCATGCGGTATCGCTGGTCGCGCTTCCGAAGGAGCGGCGCCCGTGGAAGCAGCTGTTCGTCGCGGGAGGGATGGTGACGGTGTTCGCGCTTCCCGTGCTGTGGATGATCCACACGCAGCCGGTGCGTCACCTTGACTGGGTATCGAGGCCCTCGCTGCTGGAGATCTATCACCTCGGAGTATTTCTGGCTGCCGAGAGCGGCAAGGGTGTCGGGCCTGGGCTGCTGGTGGTTGAGTTGCTTCTTCTTGCGGTGTTTTTTCGGGCGATGCGAACGTTGCAGGGTAAGGCCGATGCTGGTCGCGATGTGTGGCCGTACGCCTTGGTGGCGAGCGGACTGCTGACGCCCATCGTTTTTTCGTTGCTGGTGTCGATAGTGCGGCCGGTGTTCTTCCATCGCTTCCTCCTCATCTGCTTGCCCGCGTGGTTACTGGCGTGCGCGGTGGGAGCGTGCGCGCTGCGCCAGCGGCCGGTGCGGCTCTGGGCAATCGCCGGAGTCTGCGTACTGTCGCTGGTGAGCACCGCGATGTCGTACTCGCGCATGCGCGAAGACTGGCGCGGTGCGGTGAACTACCTGATCGACAATGCGCGCGCGCAAGACGTTGTGCTTTACTACCAGCCCGTCGGTAACTGGGCAGCGGAGAGCTATCGCGACTGGTTGCCGGGCGGAGGCGCTAACCGTCCCACGGCGTTGAGTGTGAGCGCGCAGTCGAATGACTGGCGGGCGAAGATCGCCGGCGCACGGCGCGTGTGGCTGGTGGAGTATCCCGCAACGACCAGCGACGACACTTCGCGCTCGCTCGAAGCTGAACTGCACAGCCGCTACTCGGCGGTCGCGATGCAGTCGTTTCGCGCGGTAACGGTGACAGAATTTGTGGCGAAGTAGCGACCCGCAATGAAAACGAATGCAGTTCGCCTGCTCGATGCGCTCGGTGTGCACTACGAGTTGCGCGAGTACGAGGTCGATCCAGAAGACCTGGTAGCGGAGTCGGTAGCGGCCAAGATCGGCATGCCGCCAGAGCAGGTGTTTAAGACCCTTCTGGCGCGCGGCGACCGCAACGGGCCCTGCTTCGCAGTGATTCCCGGAAACTATGAACTCGACTTGAAGGCGCTCGCGAAGTTGACCGGCGACCGCAAGGTTGACCTTGTGTCACTGAAGGAAGTGCAGCCGCTCACCGGCTACATTCGCGGAGGCGTGACGGTGCTGGGCGCGAAGAAAGACTATCCAGTATTCGTCGACGAGACCATCGAGTTGTGGGACGTGATCTCGGTGTCGGCAGGCGTGCGGGGAACGCAGGTCCTGCTGGCTCCAGCGGATTACGTGCAGATCACAAAGGCGATAGTAGGCGAGATCGCGCGGGAGAAGATATCCAACGCCTCATAACAGGGTCCCTTCAACAGGCAGAGGCTGTGGGAAATGTGTGGAATAGCGGTAATCGGGGAGTCGAATCGACACAGAACGTAAGATTATTTCGTCGCGAGGAAACAGCAGCGTTCTGTGCGCAATGAAGTCGCATGAAATCGCGTGCTGCGAAATCGCTAGTATTTATGAGGCTTCTGTGAGACATGTGTTGTACCACGTAAAGCTCGATTGACCGGGTGCAAGAATAGTTACAAGAAAATTGCGAAAAGGGTTGCGCGGTCTGGATCGGTTTGGTATATTGAGTCTTGTCAGCGAGAGGCATTGTGTCGGCTGTATGCGTGGGAAGAAAGTGAATCCCCGCGAACGGTCGTGGCATCTTAGTTAGAACAGCCTCAAGAAAGCTGCCCTGGCCACAGGGCTGGAAATCGGGGACAAAGCGCTCCGATAGGGTCGGCGGTAACCGCAGAGCCTCCAGAACAAGATCTTTAATGGAATCAATACGCTCCGGTGCCTTTGTGCGCTGATTTTTGCGCCAAAGCATGCGGGAGCGGCATATCGTGCGCGTTCGACCGGCTTAGCAATTTGCCAGCCAAATCCGGTGCTCCCTGTTAATCAATGATATACACAGGTTGACAGCACGGCGAATATCGCGATATGTTTGAAAGGTTTCGAGGACAGACGGGACGTGCCCTAGTGGTGTGTCCGTCATGCTCCGAAAGCGTCCGCCCAGTGCGGGTCGTGATCGGATCTTTGACAACAAAGTTGAACATGCCAGTCGTGAGAACTCGCTTGGACTTTAGTTCAAGTGATCTCACATAGTTATTTCCGCCATCGCGTCTTCGGACGTGGTGGTTGTTCCCCGACCTCCGTTGGGGGACATTTTCAGGTTTCAA
>CAWIPZ010000007.1:0-284957 GCA_963837915.1 uncultured Acidobacteriaceae bacterium | reverse complement strand
CGCTCTTCGTCGCTCATATGGCCCCAGCGCCCGCCTTTCCAGCGGCGCCGACCGTGCCACCCGCGGCCACTGATTCCGCCGAAGAGAATGCGGCACAGCACCAGCATCGCCATCGCCTGCCAGAAGGTGATCAGGTGCCAGCCGAAGAGCCCGGGCAGCAGCCAGTTCCACAGGCTCATCACTACCCAGCCGCCGAAGGCCATGAACAGCGCTATGGCCGCAAGCGCAAACGGAGCGATCAAAATCAGTTTCCCTCTTCGTGTCATTTTCATTTCCTCATGCTTTCGTAAATTCGTCGTAAATGCTTTGCAATCTTTCGCGCAGATGCAGCACTGCGTAGCGCTTGCGCGACAGCAGCGTATTCACGCTCACGCCGCTTTCGGCGGACATCTCCTTGAAGCTGCGCCCTTCGATCTCGTGACCAACAAACACCTCGCGCTGCTCTTCCGGCAACTCATCGAGCGCCTCATCGATCTCGTCCAGCAGCACGCTGCGCGCGTACAGCGCATCAGGTCCTGCATCGGGCGAAGGCAGCAAGTCTTCCAGCGTCAGCGGCTCTTCTTCGCCAGCAGCCGCCGACTGCATCGCTCAAGCTCTCCGGCGTCTTCTTGCGGAAGAGATCCGTGATGCGATTGCGCGCTACGCGAAACAGCCAGCCAGTTACGTGCTCGATCGGCATCAGCAGGCGATTGGCTTCCACCAGTTCGTAGAAGACTTCCTGCAGAATGTCGTCGGCATCGCGCGGATCAGGCACGCGCCGCCGGATGAAGTTGCGCAGCCGTGACTGCTCCTGCTTGACCGCTTCGGTGATCCGCCGGTCCTGCTCGAGGGTCATCGTCTCCAGGCTCGCCGCGTCGTTCATCTACTGATATAGACGAATGAGAGGATGCGAATATTGTAGGGTTCGACGTCTGTCCGGTCTGCGAACACATTATCCGGAATCGAACAGAAGTGACCGCTAGGTCGAGCGCTCATCCCGCCGCAACTCTTTCTGTCCCAGCGACCTACCCATTTCCAGCAGTGGCCGTCCAAACGCTAATCAGTTAGCAGCCAGTGTCCATCGAGGTGAAGGAATGCAGTCCTTGCTTCAGGATCTCCGTTACGGGTTTCGCCAGCTCAGGAAGAGCCCAGGGTTCACTCTCACGGCCATCATTTCCCTCGCCTTGGGCATCGGCGCGACCACCGCGGTTTTCAGCGTAGTGTATGCGGTCGTGCTCGATCCGTATCCGTATGTCGAGGTGGACCGCATGATCCACCCCGTAGTCACCACCAAGCGGGGCGAAGACCGATGGATAGATTTCACTGGGCCGCAGTTCCAACAGATCGAAAAATCGCCGTCGGTTGAGAGCGCATTTGCCCAGGACAATTGGAACCTGACCACGACCGGCAGTGATCTTCCCGAAGACGTGAACGCGATCTATCTCACCGGAAAAGCTTTCAACCAACTGGGAGTGCCGGCTTTGCTGGGCCGCGGGCTGCTGCCCAGCGATGCGCCTGAGGGTCAGGACCCGCAGCCGGTAGCGGTGCTGGGTTACAAATTCTGGTTGCGACACTACAACGGCGAGCGAGATGTTCTTGGCAAGAACATTCAACTGGTGCACAAGAACTACACCATCGTCGGCGTTGCCCAGCCGCGGTTCAGCTGGGGCGATGCCGATGTGTATCTGCCCTTGAAGGTGTCGGCCGATCCGTCGCGAGGATACTATGTTGGCGTCAAGCTGAAACCGGGCGTTAGCCACGCGGCCATCGATGCCGAGTTCCAGTCATTGTTCGTGCAGTTCGCCAAAGAGACGCCGAAGCATTTTCCGACCGACGGATTCCGGGTGAACGTAAAAGGATTCAACGAGCGATTCATGAAAGAGCTGGGGCCGACTCTCTATTTGCTGTTGGGGTCGGTCGCTTTGCTGCTGCTGATCGGCTGCGGGAACGTCTCGATTTTGCTGCTGGCGCGAGGCACGGCACGCGAGCATGAGTTTGCAGTACGCGCGGCAGTCGGTGCCGGACGCACGCGTCTGCTACGACAATTGCTGACTGAGTCGCTGCTGCTCTCACTGAGCGGAGCGGCGCTGGGCGTGCTGCTCGCCTATCGATTGGTGGCAATAATCGTCCCCATGTTGCCGGAATCGTCTTTTCCGCACGAGGCGGCAATCCGCATTAACCTGCCGGTCCTTTGTTTCAGCGTCGCGCTGGCCATTATCACGGGTGTGTTTTTCGGGCTGTCGCCGGCAATGCAGTTCAGCCGTCCAGAGGTCTCGCAAGTGATGCAGGCGAGCACGAAGAAAGTAGTGGGCGGAGTGCGCAGCAAACGCATGCACAACATGCTTATTGGCGGGCAGATCGCTTTGACCCTGCTGTTGCTAGCCACCGCGGGTGCTGCAATCCAGAGCTTCATCAAACTGAACCGCAGCCATCTGGGCTACAACCCGCACAACGTGATGTCAGTGGGAATACCGGTTCATGACAATACTTACACCACCTGGGAAGCGCGCTCGCAATATTTCACCCAATTGATGGACAAAGTCGCGGCCATGCCGGAGGTGAAGATGGCGGGCCTCTCCACGAATGCGACGCCGCCCGACAATGGCAATACCAACAAGTTCGAGATCCTCGGCAAACCGGCTGCCGAAGATCAGCAAGCACGGCTGAACTTCGTCAGTCACGAATACTTCCCTGTGCTTCAAATTCCGCTGATGCAAGGACGGCTGTGGGACGATTCGGAAACCAAACGCGGGGCGCGAGTGGCCATCGTCAACGAGACGCTGGCGAAGCAGTACTTTCCGGCGGGCGACGCCGTGGGACACCAGATTCGCATGCCGAATTTGAAAGCCGATCCGCCGATCACGCAAGCGATTCCGGAGAGCAATGACTGGCTGGAAATCGTGGGCGTGGTCGGCGATGCGCTCGACGATGGATTGGGCAAGCCGATCAAGCCTGGCATCTACATTCCGTATACGATTTGGATGCCTCCGTGGACCCAGATCCTGGTTCGCACCGACGTGCCGCCGCTGACCATCCTGCACGGCGTGCGTGAGCAGATTCACTCGGTGGACGCCGACCAGCAGGCCGAGGGACATGTCCGCAGTCTGGAAGAGTGGATTACCACCCAACGGGAGTGGGCGTCGCAACACCTGATAGCGATGCTGTTCGGGGCGTTCGCGGTGCTTGCGCTGTCGCTCGCGGCAGTGGGCCTCTACAGTGTGGTGTCTTACACTGTGGCACAGCGGACCAACGAGTTCGGTATTCGCATGGCGTTGGGCGCGCAGCGCTCCGACGTGCTGCGCATGGTGTTCCTCTCGACCTCGTTTAGCGTATGCGCGGGAATCGTGGCTGGCGTGGTGCTCAGCCTGGCGATGAAGCGAATCGTGGCGCAATGGGCACAGGGCAGCTCGATCAGCTTCGCGGTCCTGCTGGGCGTCACCGTCCTTCTGGCAGCGGTTGCGGCGCTCGCATGTGTACTGCCGGCACATCGCGCTTCGACCGTCGATCCCATGCAGGCTCTGCGGTACGAATAACCCAAGTTAGCCACCCGTTGAGCACTGCGACGATTGCCGGCCATCAGCGCGGGACGGACAGTTTCTCGGTCCTCGCGATAAATGATTCGCCCGACCATGGCCCGCTCCAACCGGAACTGCACACCCCTCCTGTCATTCGACAGCCGGTGCCGGTGCCGTCTGGAGTACAAGTGACGTAGCCGGAACAACTGGGTTGGCACGAGGTGAGGTGGGTGCCAGCATTATAGACACATTCCGCGCAAATCTTCGGGCACTCAGGGTTGCGTCCGCCTCCGCCAGTTGAGATCATTCGCCCCAGCTCTGTGGTGTCTGCCGGAAACGGAACCGGCCAACTCCAATGGATCTCAAATGTCTTCAAGACTGCCGAGGTTTCGTTGTCTGCCAGGGGAAACGATGTTCCGCTGGCGGCACTCTGCATGCACTCCAGCGCTACTGAATCCTGTCCCTTCGGCAGGGTTGAGTGCGTTACTTCCTGCTGTCGCCAGGCCCAGCTATTTCCCTGCTTACTGTAGGAAAACTTGAATTCGATCTCACCCGTGCCTTGCACTTTATTCCAGCAGCCCTGCAACTTGGGGACGAGCGCCGTGTAGAAAAACCCGCTCAGCCGGCCCTGCATCGCAGCCGTCGTCCCTGACGCGTCCACGTCCCCCTTCACTTTCACCGCGTCATCGTCGTTCTTGTTGGATCGGTTGCAGCCAGCCGTGAGCGAGAGCAATGCGCCGGCCATAAGAACCGCAAGAATGTAACTTCGCATGCGACTGCCTCCTTCTGACGAGCAGCGCCCTGCTTAAGCGCGACAGCATACGACGAATCATTCGCCTGATCAAGCTGATCTTAGCCGGGAGCCAATTCTTTCTGCGCGTCGCGCGAACTCTCGCCGCGCGGTATACTCTTGGCGTCGGTCCGGACTTCGGGGTACAGTCCCGGGCCAGGAGAAAAGCCGCTCCGTCGCACTCACCAAACTCGCAACGCTACTTTCTGAAGTTACAACTCAACCAATAGCGCGCCGGGAAAGTCCCTGCGCAAAGGTTATCGAGGGCGCAACCGTCACGGTCGCGCTCTTCAGGAGATGACAATGCAGGTTCGCAGAGCTGTAGTTTTCGCCGTGCTTGTCGCCGGCATCTTCTTGGCGATGACGTCGACCGCCAGCGCCAGTCCATACTCGAACGTATTTGTGTACGGTGACAGCCTTTCGGACACAGGCAACATTTATAACGCAAGCGGCCACACTATTCCCCAGTCGCCGCCCTACTACATGGGCCGCTTCTCGAATGGCCCGCTGGCAGTGGAATATCTGGCCAACTCGCTCCACTCGCCGCTAACCAGCTTTGCCTGGGGCGGCGCAACCACGGGCATCGGCGACTCTGGCGACGGCGGCACACAGACCACGCTAGGCTCGCTCGGACTGCCCGGGATGCTGCTGCAGGTGGAAGGATCGCTGGCTAGCGTCGCGCCATTCGCTTCGACTTCGCTCTTCGTTGTATGGGGCGGCCCGGATGATTTCATCACCGGCGGATCGGTCGCGGTCGGTGTTGGCGACATTCTGGCAATCGTGGGTGCACTGCAGAGCGTAGGTGCGACCCACATCCTGGTGCCCGGAATGCCGGACCTGGGACTGACGCCCGCGTATTACGGAAATGCGTCAGCCACCGCCTTTAGCTATGCGTTTGACCAGGCGCTGCAAGCCAACCTTCCGCACGGTGTCACGTATTTCGACACGTTTGGCTTCATGCACCTGGTGGTCTCGAATCCGGGCGCGTTCGGCTTCACCGACGTCACCGATCCGTGCCTGGTCGGTCTGACGCCGTGCGCCAATCCGAACCAGTACTTGTTCTGGGATGATCTACATCCGACGACGGCAGCGGACCAGATTCTGGCAGCTCAATTCGCGAACGCAGTTCCTGAGCCTTCGACCCTGCTGATGCTGGGCACGGGAATCGCGGGACTAGCGGGAATGCTGCGGAGAAAACTCTCGGCTTAAGTTCCAATGGATGGATTTCTGTGCGGGCCACCGGCAAAATGCTGGTGGCCTTTTTTGCGGGCTAGTCGATCTCGATGGCCAAAACGAGCTGCACGCGTCCACGCATACGGCTGAAGAAATCGAGAACACGCTTGGCGGCGTACTTTTGCCGGAGCAGTGATTGTCCCTTACTGACCTCGTCGCCGGAGCAGATGCGAGCGCGGGCATCGATCCAGGCACCGCGAAGGTCGCCGCGCATGTTGCACGGCGCGATGCGCACTTTGGGGTTGTTGCGAATGCGTTTCACTTTGCCGGAGTCGGGCAGAGTGTAGATATAGAAAGTGACAGGCTGCGACGGGTCTTCTGCGAACCAGATGGGCGTGCGCACTCCAACTCCCGTTTTACGAAAGGTCTCTAGGCTGAGGTACTTGGCGTTGGCGAACTGGCCGATGGCGTCGGGCATGGGGCGTCCTCTGCTGTCATTATCCCAGACGGTGCGATAAGTGCGCTTAGTGGGCGGCGACTCCCATTGCGGGATACAACTCGGACGGATACATTACCGCTCCACCCTTGATGACGGTGTCGATCTTGCGGATGTCGCTGATGTTCGTCGAGGGATCGCCGTTCACGAGAATCAAGTCAGCCAGCTTGCCGGACGTGACCGTGCCCAGATCGCTGTCGCGCTTCATGATCTGCGCCGCTGTGAGCGTGGCCATTCGCAAGACTTCAGGCGCCGGAATTCCGGCCTGGTTGTAAATCTCCAACTCGCGGTGTAGGGAATATCCTTTGCCCTGATCGGTGCCAGCGACGATGGTAATGCCGTTGTCGTACAGCTTCTTTACCATACGTACAAAGTTGGCGTAGGAGGCGCGATAAAGCTGGTCGGTGGCGGCGTCGGGCGTAGGCAGCGCTTCGCTCGCGGCCTTGGCCCCGCGTTGCGCTTGCAGCGGCAGCCGATCAAACATGTATGCGTCTTCTTCCGAAACATGGCCTGGGCGGTCGACGTAGGTGGCCTCCCAGATCGTCATCGTGGGATCGATGACCGTGTGGTGTTGCTTCAGCAGCGCAATGAAATCGTTGACCTGGGCCGAGTTCAGGTCGATGCCGGCAGCACGCTTGCCTGGCTCGATGAAACGCGCCGGCGTGCGGGTCTCAGTGACATCGGGCATGAAGTTGAGGAAGACGAAATTCATGTGCTGGATTTCGTCGGCGCCGTCGCGCACAAATTGGTCGGCGGTCATGCCCGAGGGCACGTGGCCGCTGACCCGCAGTCCGCGCTTGTGGGCTTCGGCGATGATGATCGGCACCAGTTCGGGCTTCACTGAGCTGTAGATCTTGATCTGCACGTAGCCGAGATCGGCATAGCGATCGACGCACTGCCGCGCTTCATCGGGGGTTGCGGCAAGCACGTTGACTGGTCCCTGAAACGGGCCGGGGCCGTCGATGAGTCCGGCGAGGACGATCCGAGGCCCGATCTGCTCGCCTTCCTGGATGTGCTTGCGAAGCTTGGTCAGTTCTTCGATGGAATTGCCCAGGTCGCGCCCGGTGGTGATGCCCGCGGCGATATCAAGGAACGCACTGTCCGGAGAGAAATGCTGGTGCATGTCCCACAGGCCGGGCAGCAGCATTTTGCCCGAACCGTCGATGACCTGTGCGCCCGAGGACGCAGGCTGACTTGCCTCGGCTTCGACGCTGACGATGCGCTCGCCACGTACGGTTACTCGCTGGGCCGGAATGGTCTTAGCGGTAGTGGAGTCGAAGACCGTGACGTTCTTGATGATGAGATCGCCCGTGGGATGATGAATGAATTGCTTGGCGAGACTGGCGGCGCGTGCGTTTTCGAACTCTTCCTGGGTCTTGTACAAGGTCCCGAACGTGCTCTCGAAACCGGCTCGTATTAGCCCGGAGGTGCCCTGCACCGCGGCGAATGCATTGTGCTGGCCGTCGAGCCAGAGATAGGTGGGGCTGAAGTCGAGGCCGTCGATCTGGTAGAGGATTGCATTTACTTTCTGGCCATTCGCTTCCACGGGCAAGCTCTTCAGTTCATGAAGCGTAGCTTCGCCTCCGGGCAATAGCGACAACTTGCCGCCATTCTTCACCAGCGCTTGGGCCAGGAGATACCCACCTGCGGGGCCGGCATCGAGGCCGACAAAGAAGCGTCCGGTGGCATTGGCTTCATGTGCGTCCTCCACCTGGCTTTTCCAGACTGGCACCGCCGTCTTTGAAGCTGAAACTTTCGTCCACCGGGTTCTTCATGTAGTCGACGCCCTTGGTCTCCTCGAGGGTGACGACACCGTGGCTATCGAGGCGATATGTCGAATAGGTTTTCGGTCCGCGGCCGCGATCGTTGAACTGGAAGAACTCGTGCACGACGCCGTCAGGGGAGGTCCAGACGGCGTCCTGCCCGGCGGGAGTCTTGTCCGACAGTAGCATCCAGATGGTTGCTTCTTTCGGGATGTCGGCCGGCAGTGCGGGCAATGGCGACTGGCCCTGTTGAGCGAAGCCGATGGAGGTTACGATTGCGAGAAAAACGGGCAGCAGAGCGCGAGTAAAAAGTTTCATGGCTGGTCTAAGGTTTATACGTCGAAAGAGTGTGAATGTTCAAATCGGCCGCACGTTTTGGGGCGATCGTGAAGGCCCATCAGGTATGATTCGGTCTGCAGTTTCCGACCATACTTTCACGGAGAATAGCGAATGCGCCTTCTATTGAACTGGTTGTTGAGTGCGATCGCCCTGCTGATCGTTTCATATATCGTGCCCGGGTTTCACCTGGAAGGCTTCAAGGCGGCGCTGATCGCTGCGGTCGTTATCGGCCTGATTAACGCGACGCTGGGTCTGCTGCTGAAGCTCATCACTCTCCCGCTGACCCTGATCACGCTGGGCGTGTTCTGGTGGGTGGTGAATGCCTTCATGTTGATTCTGGCGTCGAAGTTTCTCGCGCCGGAGTTCATGGTCAGCGGATTTCTGGCGGCATTCCTCGGAGCGATCCTGCTGAGTCTGGTTAACGTGGTGCTGCGTAAAGTCGCCGGTGAGGTGACGGACTAACTGGTGCCGCGCCTCGATGCAAGCTCGCGCAACTGCGTAACGGTCTGGGCGACATCGCCCTGCTGAAACAGCCGGATGCCCGCGACTCCAGCGGCCCGTGCGTTGAGACAGGACAGCGCGTTGGTGAGATTGACGCCCCCCAGCGCGAGCACCGGGATTTGCGATGCCTCGCAGGCGCTGCGCAGTGCCGTTAGCCCGATCCCGTTGACGCGGGTCGGCACTTTTTCAAAAACTGGTGCGAGCACGACGAAGCTGGCGCCATTGGCCTCGGCCCGTTGTACATCCGCCACACTGTGCGCCGAGACGCCAACCAGCGGATGCTGCCTGGTGTGAAGCATCCATGCTGCGCGGACCACGTCTGCGGGCGGCGAATCCGCGGTAAGATGAACACCGTCAGCTCCGACCGCGAGAGCGACGTCAGCACGCGAATTGATAAGGAACTTCGTGTCGTTAGAGTTGTCACGGATGACGTGCAGTGCCTCGCGCGCAAGCAACTCCAACTCGGCAGAAGAGAGATCTTTTTCGCGAAGCTGAATGAATTCGATGCCAGCGCGCGCAGCTTCGGCGATGCGGTGCAGCAGCGCAGCGTGCCGCTGGGAATCGCTCCCTCCGAAACCGTTTCGGTCGGTGATGTAATAGAGCATCATTGGAAAGTCGATTGTAGCTGGCAGTGCAGCAGGATTGACCTACTTGTCCGCTAGAATCAAGTTGTGCCCGCCACCACAAAACAAAGCCGCAAGAGAAACGTCGCTTCCCAGCAGACCATCGAAGTCCTGCGGGCCGACGTGTTCGCCAACCTACCGTGGCTCGTGCATGGGTTCAGCACGCGGCAGGGAGGAGTCTCAACCTGCTACGGCGGCAAATCGCTGAACCTTGGGCTGACGCCGCACGACCGGCAAAAGAACGTCGAGCGCAACCGCGAATTGTTCGAGAAGGCCGTCGGTGCCATCGACGACGACGAAACTCCATGGTCTCTTCTGCAGCTTTGCCAGATTCACTCGGCCATCGTTCACCGGATTGACGCTGATTCCGGACTCGCTGCGGCGGGTGACGGCATCATCAGCAATACTCCCGGCTTCTTGCTGGCCATCAAGACCGCCGATTGCGTGCCGGTGCTGATCGCCGACGTAAAGCGGCGCGTAGTCGGCGCGTTTCATGCGGGCTGGCGAGGAACGGTAGCGCGCGTCGTGGAGAAGGGCGTGGGTGAAATGCGACGCCAGTTCGGCAGCGCTCCGCGCGATCTACGGGCCGCAATTGGGCCATGCATCCGCAAGTGCTGCTACTCCGTCGGAGCCGAGGTGCGTGCCGAGTTCGAGTCGCAGTTCAGCTACGCCGGCGAGGTTTTCGAAGGGGTCTTCGACTCAAACGCCATTCACATGAAGTACCCGTTGTTGTTCCTAAACCAGCGCGCTCCCGGGCATGGCGACCTGGGGCCGGAGATCCATCTCGACCTGGTGGCTGCCAACAAACGGCAACTGAGGGACGCAGGAGTGGCAGCAGAGAACATCTTTGTGGTCGAGGGTTGCACTGCTTGCGACACCCATCGCTTCTTTTCGCACCGCGCGGAGTTCGGCAAAACGGGCCGGATGATGGCCGTGATCGGGATTCGACCGGAATAGGCTACACATCGAGCTGTGCTGCAAAGTGAAAACCCAGCCTCGCGGCTGGGTTTGTTTTACATCCAAATTCGAGCCCTGCTTTACCCGTGGCCTTCGGTGCCTTCAGCGGCTGGGGCCGGCGGTGCCGCAGGCGCGACGTAGCTGTTAACCAGGTCCTTCAGCTCCTTGCTGGGCTTGAAGAAGGGTATCTTTTTGGCGGGAACTTCGACGCGGTCGCCGGTCTTCGGATTACGGCCGACACGGGGCTTGCGCTGCCGGGTTCGGAAGCTGCCGAAGCCGCGAATTTCGATCTTGTCGCCAGCGCGGAGCGAGCGCACTACGCTCTCAAAGATAGTTTCAACAATGACTTCGCTGTCCTTACGGGTCAACTCCGCCAACCGCGACACTTCATCGATCAGGTCTGCCTTGGTCATGGGTTTCGCCCCTGTGCGGCCGTTTCGACCGGCACTGCTGGATACTCTCAGATTTCAGGTAATGTTGGCAAGTCCAAATTATTGTTGTACTTCCGTGTGACAACACCGCTTGCCCGCTACTTCCACAGGTAATAAAAGCCTGCGTTGGTCTGCATCAGCTTGGCCGGATCAGGCAGGTACTCGGAGACGTCGCCGAAGAGCAGGTCGAGCACGCTTTTCCTGTCCTTTTCCGGACGCACGATAGTCGGCTCTCCCTTGATACCAACGGACTTAGCGGTATCGGCCACAGCCGCGCGGAAATCGCCGATCTGGTCAATGAGCTTGAGTGGCATGGCCTGCTCGCCGGTCCAAACCTTGCCGTCGGCCAGCGCGCGAATATCGTCATCCTTCATGTGCCGCCCTTCGGCGACGGAGTGAATGAACTGGTCGTGCATGTTATCGATCATGCCCTGCAAATAGGCACGCTCCGCCGGAGTCATGGGGCGTACCGGAGAGCCTGTGTCTTTGAATTCGCCTGCCTTCAACACGATAGCCTGCAACTTCGCCCACTTCAGCAATTCTTCATAGTTGTACCACTCAGCGATGACACCGATGGACCCCACTATGGAAGCATTGTCGGCAAAGATTTTGTTGGTCGCGGACGAGACGTAATAGGCACCGCTGGCGCCGACCGTCTCAATCGATGCCACGATGCGCTTCTTCTTCACATCACGAATGCGCAGGACCTCACGATAGATCTCCTCCGAGGCAGCCGCACCCCCGCCGGGCGAATTTACATGAATAACGATGGCCTTGATGGAACTGTCATCACCATACTTGCGCAACTGTTCCACCATGTCTTTGGGCGAAAGGATCACGCCTTCCAGGTCGACCACGGCAATCTTGTCGCCAAAGCCGGCAAAGCTGTCCTTTTGCTGGGTGCGCACGGTGAAGTAAACCAGCGCAAACATGGCCAGGAGGAAGAGAAAGAAAGCGCCGCCTCCCAGCAGCACCCAGAGAAACGCGCGCGAGCGAGGCTGTTCAGGCATGGAAGACAGCTAGTTTATCACCGAAAGATTGACGCGAAGAATGCGCTGACTTTGGAGAAGAAGCCGTGCTTCTCCGGTGTGGGCTGCTGCTGGCCGCTGGCCGCAGCTTCCGTCTTGGCGGGTTTGGCGTTCTTCGCGCTCGTCGGTGGAGGCAGTACGACCGCATCGAAATTCATGGGCTTGGTCTCCATTCGTAAATGAGCGACGTTCTCGGTGAGATCGACCGGGTCGGATGCGCGATAAATCATCGGTGCGTCCACCACCATGTGGGTTTGCGGCTCTTCTGGATTTGTTTTCGGCGCATCGGGCGCGGGCTGCGGAGGCGGAGGCAAGACTTTCGCTACCTGCGTTGGTGGAGGTGCGGGACATCCGCAACTTTCGCGCGTGGGCATTGCACCGCTGATGCGTCCGCCGTAGAAGATCACGGCTTCGTTGGGCTTTACCTGATACGACGCATCGCCCATGCCCTCAGAGACCACGACTGCCGACGAGTTCGACGCTAGCGACTGCACGCAGGTGTCGCCCTTTGCATTAACGCGCACCGCGAGATGAAGGCGTCCGGGACCGGGCAGCAATAGGCGAAAGTCGGGAGTGAGCAGGTTGTCAGCGGCTGCGCCGATGGGGTAATCCATCTCAAGGGTGCCGGTGTTCATGCTGAACATCATCTGGCGGCCGTTCTGCGACGTGGTCACGGCAAGGCTGGTGCCGGGACAGATCTGCATGCTACCGCCGCGCTCGAGCTTGAGAGTAGCGGTCTGCTCTCCGGCAGAAATCGACGAGCCGCTCATCACCTTGGTTCCCGAATTCGCCAGCACCACCGCGCCTTTCACGCTGGCGTCGGAAGCGAACAGTTCGCCGACATTCTGCTGCGCGCAGGCCGTCAGCGCCATGCCAGCCAACAGAGCGGCTCCCGCGAACAGTCCTGTGAATCGTGATCGATAAGGGGATGGTGACATCAGAGGTGGCCGCGCCTCGCCCTTTTACCGTGTATGACGATGATACGCCAGCCTCAGGCTATATGCCCGCGCGTCGTTGAAGCCATACCGCGTAAGGATTAGTCTAACCAGCACAGGCATGGCAACCAACGGCAGAGACGTGCGGCATTATCCCAAGCTGGTGCTCGGAGAGACGGTCAGTGTCGCGCTCGAGACGTTTCGCAGCAACAAGGTGCGCTTCGCCCTTACTGCGCTGGGCATGGTGATCGGCACGGCGTCGCTGATCCTCGTGGTGACCATCGGGCTCACCGGCAAGCAGTACGTGCTGCAACAAATTCAGTCCATCGGCGCCAACTTGATCATCGCCGAATACGAGGGTGGAGCGATTTACAGCGCAGAAGCTGGCAACGATTACATGACGATTGAAGACCTGAACGCGATCCGCCAGCAGGTCCCGAATATCACCGCGTCGTCGCCCATGATCGAGTTGCACGATCGCATTACCGTGCCCCGAGGACGGGAACGTGACGTACTCGTGCTCGGTGTCTCCGCCGAATACTTCTGGGTGCGCAACCTCGAAGTGCTCACCGGACGTTTTCTCGAGGACAACGACATCCAGACACGAGGCAAGGTGGCAGTGATCACTCGGAACTTGGCTGAAACCATGTACGGCTCGACCGACAACGCCGTCGGCCAAGTGATCAAGCTGAGCGGCCTGCCCTTCGTCGTGGTCGGCACGTTTCGTGAGCGCGTAGATACCTTCGGGCAATCGGAAATCTCCGACGACACAATACTCATTCCGTACGCCGTCGCGCGCTTTTTCACTACGACCGATACGGTAAAACAACTTTTCTTTTCAGTTGCCGATCCGTCCGATATCTCGGGAGCTACCGAGAAGATCCAGAAAGTACTGCAATCGCGCCACCGGCCCGAGTCGGTGTACAAGGTCGACAACCTGACGCAACTGCTCGCCGTCGCGGCGAAAATTGCCAACGCCCTGACCACGATCCTGCTGCTGGTTGCGGTGCTGACACTGCTGGTGAGCGGAGTGGGCATCATGAACATCATGCTGGCCACGGTCAACGCACGCATTAAGGAAATCGGCATCCGCAAGGCGGTGGGCGCCACGAGCGCCGAAATCCGCGCGCAATTCCTGACCGAAGCAGTGCTGATCTCATTGATTGGAGGATTGATTGGTATCGCGATCGGCATGGCGCTGCCCATCTCGTTGCGCGTGTTGACCAGCTACCGCATGCCGATCTCTGGCCTGTCGGTGATCATCGCGGTGGTGGTGTCATCGCTGATCGGTGTGATGTTCGGCACCATGCCGGCGGCGCGCGCCGCGAAGCTCGATCCGGTGGAGAGCCTGCGTTGGGAATAGCTGGGTGCTGCAACTTCCATAGGCTTGGATCATCGAGATCATCGAAGTCCTTTCAGGAGAACCGATTCAATATGCAATTGAACGAATATGTCACTCTGGGCCGCTCGGGCCTGCGCGTTAGCCCACTCACTCTCGGCACCATGACCTTTGGCAATGACCGATGGGGCTCCGACGACGCTGAGTCACGCCGCATTTTCGATCGCTACGTGGAAAGCGGCGGCAATGTCATGGACTGCGCCGACGTGTACGCCGAAGGAAAGTCTGAGGAACTGCTGGGCCGCTTCGTGGCCGAGGCGAGGTTGCGCGACAAATTGGCGATCGCAAGTAAGTTCACCTTCAATCCGCAGGAGGGCAATCCGAACTCGGGTGGCAACGGCCGTAAAAATATCTATCGCGCTCTGGAGGGCTCGTTGCGGCGTCTCAACATGGACTACCTCGATCTTTACTGGATGCACGTGTGGGACACGGTAACGCCGGTCGAAGAGGTCATCGACACGCTCAGCACCTTGGTACGCGAAGGAAAAATCCGCTACTACGGTTTCTCTGACGTGCCGGCGTGGTACGGCGCGCGGGCGCAGACACTGGCGCAGCGCTGCGGCCATGAGCCGGCCATCGCGCTGCAACTCGAATATTCGTTGGTCGAGCGCACTATAGAGCTCGAGCATGTTCCGGCAGCGCGCGAGCTGGGCATGGGTATCTGCCCGTGGAGTCCCTTGGCCAGCGGTTTTCTCGCCGGAAAATACCAGCGAGACAAGGGTGCCGACAGCAGTCCGGGCAGCCGGCTGGAGGTGCTGAAGAAGGCAAATAATCCCGCGTTCAAAAAGTTTACCGAGCGGAACTGGAAGATCCTGGATGCGGTGCTGGAAGTTGCGAAGCAGCTCGACCGTACGGCAGCGCAAGTTGCGCTCAACTGGGTGGCGACGCAACCGGGCGTGACTTCCACAATTATCGGCGCCACCAAACTCTCGCAACTGGAAGACAATCTTGCAGCATTGAGTTTCGAATATTCCCGCCGAGTTGCGGGCCAAGCTGGACGAAGCGAGCCAACTGGAACCATCGCATCCCTATATGTTCTTCAGCGGAGTTTTGCAGGAGCGCATCCACGGCGGAGTGAAGGTACGAAAGTGGAATTGAGTGGAGCGGCGCTAAACCGCGCAGAAAACAACAAGCCCAGGCAGTTTCGCCCGGGCCTATTATGGTTCGCTGAGGATTACGCGCTTGCGTCCAGGTTCTGGCGTTGCGCGCTGTCCTTCACTGCGAAGTGGTTCAGCGAATTTTTGTTGTCACCGTGCGCCGAATTTACGGCGCTCACTGGATCGCCCCACGCCTACATGGCTAGGGCGATGCTCTCCAGCTCCCGCTGGAACACCTCCAGCGTACTGCCCATCATGCCCACCCGGCTTACAGCGTAGCGGGCGGCCTCGGCCGAAACTCCGTATCCATGTCCGGCGAGGAAGAGTTGGACCAACTCGGCGGCATCCTTGGAGTCAAACCCCAGCAGCAGTTCGCTCCTCAGCGCCGCCAATTCCGGTGCGGAAAACTTTTCTGCCATCGAGCTCACCTCCGACCCTTGCGGGCTTTAGTACGTTAGACGGACGCGCCTGCTAAAAGGTTGCAGCAATCCGAGTGCCGAACGTCCGCCAGATGTCAACATTCGGCAACTTTTGTTGAATCCAACACTCGCCTGCGGACTTAGTTGCTAACCAGTACCGAAACGTACATCGATTGTGGTACGCCGAAGCGGGACGGCGCGCCGCCAAACCCTGTGTACTGTTCGCTTTCTGGAATGTTGGCTATGGATTTCGGGCGACCCGAAGCGGACGGTAACACTGGGCACGAGGTGACGAGGGTTTTCCCGCGCAAGATGATGAAAATCGCGCGGCCATACGCGAAACACCCTAGAGGGTTTCGATTGTGGCCTCGTGCTCGAGCAAAATGGGAATCCCGTTCCGAATCGGGTAAACCCGCTTACATTCGTTGCACTTCAGCGCCTCATCCCCGCGCACGACGAGCGGCTTACGGCAGACCGGGCAGACCAGGATTTCCAGCAATTCAGGCGAAATCATGACGCCGCGATTGTAGCGCCCGGGCAGCCGAATCGCCTAGCCCACGCGCTAAACTAGAAGTTCATCCTGTGGAGGCCTCATGGCGGCAATCGTTCTTGACGGTACCAAAATCGCAGCCCAGATTCGTGCCGAAGTCGGTGAAGAGGTCAAGCAGCTTACCGCCGAGGGCCTTCGTCCCGGATTGGCTGTCGTGCTCGTGGGGCATAACCCTGCGTCGGAGATTTACGTCCGCAGCAAGGTGAAGGCCTGCGAAGAACTGGGCATCCTGAGCGAGAAAATCGTGCCCGACGAGTCGGTCAGCACGGGAGAGTTGTTGGCTCTGGTGGACGATCTCAACCGCCGCGACGATATTGACGGCATTCTTGTGCAGCTGCCGCTGCCCGCCCATGTGGATTCGAAGAAGGTGCTGCTGGCTGTCTCACCCGAAAAAGATGTAGACGGTTTTCACCCCATGAACGTCGGATATCTCTCGACCCAACGACCCGGTCTGGTTCCGTGTACGCCGGCTGGCGTCATCGAGATCCTGAAGCGCAGCAATATTCCCATTGCCGGCGCGGAAGCCGTTGTCGTCGGACGTAGCGACATCGTCGGCAAGCCCGTCGCGATGCTGCTCATCAACGGGAACGCGACCGTCACAGTCTGCCACTCCAAGACGCGCGATCTGCCCGGTGTCTGCCGTCGGGCTGAAATTCTGGTCGCCGCGATCGGCCGCGCGGGAATGATTACGCCCGATTATGTCAAGCCGGGTGCGACGGTGATCGACGTCGGCATGAACAAAATCACTGATCCCGCGGAGTTCACGAAGTTCTTCGCTGGCGACGCGAAGCGCGAAGCAGCGTTCGCCAAGAACGGTTCGACGCTGATGGGAGACGTCGATCCGAAAGTTGCCGAGGTTGCCGGAGCGATTACTCCCGTGCCAGGCGGCGTGGGCCCGCTCACCATCGCCATGCTGATGAGTAACACGGTGAAAGCCGCAAAGCTCCGCCGAGGCCAGAAAGTTGCAGCCTCCGCCGCACGATAGTCGCAGGTAATTTTCCTTAGCCAAATTCAACGAGTCGAAGTCTAGTCAGTCCCAAACAACGTCGCGTGCAAATTAGTGGCACCCCTTGGCTCGATTCTGCGATATGCTGTCGCGCATTCGAAAACTTCATCTTCAGGGGGTGAACTATGGAGACAAGAATTCTCAGGATGTTGTTGGTGTTAGTCGCTCTCACGTCTGCGATTGCCGCACAAGAAATGGGTTCAATGGGCGTAGTCTCTCCATCGACCAGTAAATTCGCAGGCATGGCTGGCCTGCCCTCGTGCGTGACGCTTTCTGTGTTGCATGGCGATCCGACCAAGGGCGCTTCGGTGATCCTATTGAAGTTCGCGCCTGGGTGCTCGATACCCTGGCACTGGCACACTGCCGGCGAGACGCTGATCATGGTGAGTGGTTCCGGCAGCGCGCAGATGAAAGACGGAACACCGATGGCCATGAAGGCCGGAGACTATCTTTACCTGGCGGCCAAGGGAATCCATCGCTTCTCGGCGAAGTCAGCGGTGTATTTGTACGACATGCCCGACGGCGCCTTCGACATTCACTATGTGGATGCGGAAGGTAAGGAAATTCCTCCCGATAAAGCCCTGGCCGCTCAGATCAAAGTGAGACCGGCCGCAGGACCGACTACGACTCACTAACGCCGCTCGGCAGTTTTTCATGTAGCCGCGCGTAACGAATACAGGGCGCAATCACGCATTCCGCGTAATTAGCGCCCTTTTTTGGGGACGTTGATTGATGTCGCATCTACCTGCTGTTGACTTTGTCACGGTTCTCGATTCTCGCCCAGGTGTCGCGCAACTGAACCGTGCGATTGAACACCAACAATTCCGCCGTCGTGTCAGGATCGACGCAAAAATATCCCAACCGCTCGAACTGGAACCGATCGCCCGCCTCAGCCTTTGCCAGCGAAGGCTCCAGCTTGCAGATCGGCAGCACTTCCAGCGAACTGGGATTCAGGTTGTCGAGGAACGTCTTGCCCTCTTCTACCGCGTTGGGATCTTCCTTAAGGAACAGGTTCTCGTACAGTCGCACCTCGGCATCGACCGCGTGATCGGCCGAGACCCAGTGAATGGTCGCCTTCACCTTGCGGCCGTCGGGAGCGTTGCCGCTGCGGGTTTCGGGATCGTAGGTGCAATGTACCTCGGCAATCGCGCCGGTCGCGTCTTTCACCACGTGCGCGCACTTGATGAAGTATCCGCCGCGCAAGCGTACTTCGCGCCCCGGCGACAGCCGGAAGAACTTCTTCGGCGGATCTTCGCGGAAGTCATCTTGCTCGATGTAGAGTTCGCGCGAAAAAGGCACGCTGCGCGTTCCGGCACCAGGGTCTTCAGGATTGTTGACCAACTCCAGCTTTTCGACCTGACCTTCGGGATAGTTGTCGATGACGACCTTTAACGGGCGAAGCACAGCCATCGCGCGCGGCGCACGCCGGTTCAGGTCTTCGCGCACATAGTGCTCCAGCATGGCCAGCTCGATGATGCCGTTGGTCTTTGACGCGCCGATCGCGGCACAAAAGTTGCGCAGCGATTCGGCTGTGTATCCTCGACGGCGGATGCCGGAGATGGTTGGCATGCGCGGATCGTCCCACCCGGAAACATGACCTTCTTGCACCAGTTGCAACAGCTTGCGCTTGCTCAGCAGCGTGTAGGTCACGTTGAGCCGGTCGAACTCAATTTGCTGTGACGGGAAGATGCCTAACTGCTCGATGAACCAGTTGTACAGCGGGCGATGGTCTTCGAACTCCAAAGTGCAGATGGAGTGAGTGACACGCTCGATTGAGTCCGACTCCCCATGCGCGTAGTCGTACATGGGATAGATGCACCACTTGTCACCGGTGCGATGGTGTGTGGCGCGAAGGATTCGATACATCAACGGATCGCGCATGTTCAGGTTGGGCGACGCCATATCAATCTTGGCCCGCAGCGTGCGCGAGCCATCAGGAAACTCTCCCGCGCGCATGCGCTCGAACAGGTCGAGGTTCTCTTCCACACTGCGATTGCGATACGGGCTTTCCCTCCCGGGTTCGGTCAGCGTCCCACGATACTGGCGCACTTCCTCGGCGCTGAGATCGCACACGTATGCTTTGCCCGCTTTAATTAACTGAACGGCCCACGCGTACAGCTGGTCGAAATAGTCTGACGCGTAATACAGCCCATCCCATTCGTAGCCCAGCCAGTGCACATCGCGAATGATGGAATCGACGTACTCCTGCTCTTCTTTCTCGGGATTGGTGTCGTCGAAGCGGAGGTTGGTCTTGCCGCCGAACTCAGCCGCCAGGCCGAAATTCAGGTAAGTCGACTTGGCATGTCCGAGATGCAGGTAACCGTTGGGCTCGGGGGGGAAGCGAGTCTGCACGCGTCCGGCGAATTTGTTGGACTCGAGGTCGGCAACGATAATGTCGCGAATGAAATTCGAAGCTTTAGGTGCTTCCGACGGAGACTTTGCTGGCGTCTCCGTCGCGTGATTGGTGGTATCCATGACTTCTCGGTTTCCTTGGATCGGGCGGGCACAACAGGGCGAAGCGAGCGCCAGCCGCTAAAGCATCTATTTTACTTGGTTCGGCGCCTGTCCGGCGCGGGAGCACCACGAGTCAGCATTCACCCCTGCCGATACATCGCTGAACGACCCAAGAATTGCGATGCCCGTCAGTGTTCGGTTGGCCAGTCGTAAGGGAAGAGTTTACCCGCCTTCTCGGCGCTGAGCTTCACTCCGGCGAGTTCCGCAGCGTGGGCCAGCACGGGATCGCTGCCATCCGCCATGTCAGCCGGAGTGGGCAGCACAACGTCGTCGGGCGTGACGCCTTCGTGCTCCAGACTCACGCCGTCGGCCATGATCAAGTTCGCATCAGTGATGGACGCTCCATAGGCCGTCACAGCAAGTGTTCCGACCACATAGGAGTAGTGTTTAGCCTCCATCACGCTACCAGAGCTACGATCGCCAACCACCGTGCCGCGCTTCTCCAATTGCACGGTCCGCGCCAGCAACTCAGAGGCCGAAGCCGACTTGCTGTCAATCAGAACAATAATCTTGCCGTCGAAAGGGTGATGGTTCGTTTTAGCAACCATGGGCTTACTGTTGTCGCGCGCCACGCGATCGGAAATCTTCACGTCGTGATCAAACAAGCCTCCGACCAGCGTTTTCAGCATATCCACTGAGCCGCCCGGATTTTGCCGCAAGTCAATAATGACCGTCTTACACTTGCGCGCCGTGGACGTCACCTTGTTGGTCTCGCCTTCGTCGAACATGAATGCTGGAATCTTCGCGATCATCAGGTCTTGTCCAAACTCAACAACACGAATCTTCGTGTTAGCGAGGCTGTATTCGGACGGCCGTCCCGGAGCCCAGCCCGCGGCGGCGTCCTGCAGATTCCCCACGCCTTCCACGTGGGTGAACTTTGCTTCGAGTAATACCTTGCGGTCGTCCCCTTGAGGGTTGCGGAGTGTGACATTGATCTGCGGCAACGGTCGCAGAATATTGAAGGCGTATTCGATCCTCGACAAGTTGTCTCGACCCACGCGATAGCCATTGATGGCAATCACTTGATCACCCGGTTTGACACCGTGCGTGTCGGCATCACCGCCCGGCCGCACGCGAACGACGTAGGCCTTATCGCCAACCATTTGTACCGACCAACCGTGGTCCAATACATAAGGACGGCGCGGCGGAATCAGAAAGGTATGCGAGTCGTTCAGGCTGTCGAGCACCGCCGCAACATGGGCGATGGCCATATTGAGCGCCTTTTCCTCCTTGATCTTGTCGTGCGCTTGCTGCACCTTCGTAGCCCAGTCGACGCCGTGCAGCTTGGGATCGTAATAGTGTTGGACGACGTCTTTCGAGATCTGGTTAAGCGCCGAATCGATCTGCGTGCGCTCCTCGAAGCTCATCTCCTTGGCTTGGGGCGTTACGAGGACCGAAAGCACAAGTAGCAACACAACTAGCGTAATGAGCTGGCGCATTTACCGTCTCTCTTTCTGGGCTTGAGATGCCTCTAAACGGCCGCATTTCCGTAGAACTGGTTTCCGTGATGGCGGATTATGCGCCCCTTTCAAAAGGGAAATCAACAGGAATTCGCAGAACGCGCCTAACGTAAGAAGGCGTTCCAGCCCTCCCCTGCACAGGCCTGTAAGCGGGTCATCCTCAAACTAGTCGATCGTATAGTGGCAACTATCCGATTGGTTAGTCCTGCGCGAGGCTACCGCTCGTTTTCAGTTCCATATCGCTTCATATCCTGCTGGAAACACAGGTCCGGACTCGTAGCGCTGCGGTTTCTCCTACCCGTTCCGGTGTTGGCACGCCGCTTGCTCTATCTACACGCGTAAGCCATCCAGTGCCGGACGAAAGACGGAAGCTCGGAAGGCAAATCACAAGAATGCGTTCCGACCGGGAGCGCCCCAAGGAGGAGTTATGAAACGCACGACACTCTTGGCCCTGACGGCGTTCGTCGCGGCTCTGGCGGTTAACATTGCCCTCGCACAGTCGCAACGCAAGGCTAACGTTCCCTTCGCATTCTCCGTCGATCAGAGTTCGATGGAAGCGGGGCGGTACAGCATAACCGAGGTCTCTGACCGGGTACTGCAAATCCGCAACGACGCTACCAACGCTACCATTACCGTCATTGCCCTGCATGAGGAGAGTCAGAAGCCGCAGAATCCGCGGCTGGTGTTTCACAAGTATGGCGACCGGTACGTACTGGCTGAAGTTTGGGGCAGCACAAGCGCTTCGGGTATCGAGATCCCGGCCGGCAAGAATGAGCAGGAGTTGCGCGCTGAGTCCCCGAGCGCGGGTGGACCCGCAGAAGTGGTTGTGGCCCTGCGCTGAATCAGTGCAGCTTCCACAAGAGAAGCCCGGAGCTGAAAGGCTCCGGGTTCTTTTTTGCTCCCGAGATCTCACAACCTCTAATACGCCCGCCGTGGTCCGCCCAGTACCCGCGCCGGAAGCAGGATAATCGCCTTCAGCAGCTCGAAGACACCTTCGACCGCGATGCCCAGAATCCGGAAGGGCAAGAGCAGCAGCCACACGATGGGGTATAGCACGAGGGCAATCAGTGCAATCGGCCAGCAGAAGAAGAGAAGCACACACCACAAGAGGAAAGTGAACATGATGGCCTCTGATTAATGATACGGCGGAAGTGCTCCAGTGGTTCGTTTATAAGGAGGAGATGGGAGGGGTTTATCTGGGCTACACGCCAGCCATCGCCGCTGAGAAGGTCTTTTCTAGGTACCCCCTCCCCCACCCATGCTGAAAGCAAAGGGTTTATCGCACGACTTTGCGTAAGTTCGCACAAACAATAGAGCTTATAGCTAAAGTCTTGCAAACAAAGGGGTAAATTCGTCACGACAATTGCAGGGGTGGATGGCCTCAGTTTACCTTCTTAGTTATCAAAGATCGTCGCTAGACGCACCCTTCGGTGCGGCCCTGGTAAGAGACACCAATCCTCCGCCTCACGTAGATGGTTTTGCCGAGCCGGAGCGGGACGGCAAGGACTTGCGACACAGGGCTGAGTGACAAGTAGACGAGTTGGCACGAGCCGCCGTGGGCCAACCGCGTTCGTAAAAGGCTTCCCTTAGACGCAACCAAGATGAGTGGCTTTCCCCTTCGTGTGTCCGCAGGACGCGCCTTCCTGTCCGTGTTTCGAACACCAAGCTGTGCACCCGCTCCGCGGCAGGCAACATGCGTTGCCGTAAATGCCGATAGTCCACAGCGTAGGAATAGGCCGGCCGATCGACACGGAAAGGCTGCGCAGGACGTGAGTGACCGATTCTCCCGTCTCGAAATCGGTCTCCTCCATAAAGACGCGAGGGGCTTTGGCAAACGGACCGCCGCGCGAAAAAATACCGACACCGAGTGAGGAGGCGTAGCCGTGATGCGAGAAGTATCTTCCTAAATCCCGGCAAAGTTCGTGGCTCTCCACGAGCCGCCGGTGATGAGCGATCGCGCTGAGATCGGTCGTGAACTCAAGTGGTTGAAGCCTGCCGGTGCGGTCGATCTTAAATCTATACGGGGCCATTCTTCGAGGTCATTTTCTCGGAGCCAACGCGGTGGTGAGCAGGACGGTCCGGCGGCCACGTACGTTCGGCGTGTAGCGGCGTTCGACGAAAAGGCTGCCAGTGTCACACCGGAAGTGGCGATGGACGAGGAGCACTCCCAGGAAGTCGTTCGCGCCGTGGTCTTTGATGATTCGAAGCGCCGCGCGGATCACGTCCAGATAGCCACCGCGCTGCCGGAGGCTCGTGTACGCATCATCAATATCCGGGAGACGGTTGTATGCTCTTTTGTAGCGAGTCAGGAATGCGGGGCCGAGTTCCGTCCGTTCCATGGTGCCTCCTCAACTTCGGGAATCATTCGGAACACTCAACAGCCGGCAGGGTGAATCTAAGTGGAATTGAATCTCTAAGTCGAGTCCTAATTCCCGTTTTAGCTCCCCACAGGCCCACACTGTACACCCATCCACGCATTGCAGCGCATTTTTTGGACTAAGCGAAAACGAGAGTCAATATTCCCGTCTGGCCGCGGCTCACACAAATGACGCCTGCGGGCTCGAGTGTACTCCATGTTGTCGCAGGATCGAGAGGAGAACCCCCGCTCAAGCTTCGCTTGAACGGGGCACCCGACCTAGAGATTTTTAGCTATTGGGAGTGTTGATCGGGCCACCCGCCGCCACCGCACGCCGCAGCCCAGGCCCAACAAGCCTGTTCCTAGTAACAAGAAGCTCGAAGGTTCTGGAGTGGGCTGCTTCACGGCTACCACCTCCAACTGCACGTTACCGGGGGCGTTGTTGTAGTTGACAACCCATTGTTCGCTGCCGCCGTTGAACACCTGGTTCTGGATGGTGGCGAAAGTGCCGGTCAACCCGTTCGGCGAGAACAAAATAATGTTATAGGTCGCGCCCACGGCCGGATTGAATCCTCCCTGAAGCAGAATATCGAGGGTGCCATTGAGCGATGCCGGGCCATTCACTGTAATCGTGCCGAAAGCAGTCTTGCTGATCATCTCCCCCAGCGTCCCGTTCGCCAGTTGCACGTAACCAAGAGCCTGGGCCGCGCCGGTCCCCACCACAAACTGCGACGTGTTGTCGATGTTAATGCTGCCGATATTCTTCAAGACCGGCGGATCGACGGTTGATCCGTTCTTCACCGAAATCATCCCCGCATTTGCCATTCCGCCCGAAGCCGTCAGCTTGTCGCCCTTACCGTTCAACACAATCATTCCGGTGGCTGTATTGGTCAGCAGGCCAGTAAACGTCATCGTGTTCCCACCGCCCAGTCCCGCACTGTTCGTGGACAGGGTCCCCGAATTGCTGGCGGCGCCGGCGACCTGCAACCCGCCGCCGTTCTCTAGATCCAACGTCCCGGAATTGTCCAGAGCAGCGAGAAACATCGCCATGGAGTCGGTGAACGTGATAGTGCCCGTGTTGTTCACGTTTCCGCCGACGGTCGCTTGGTCTTTCGGGCCCTTGAGCTCGAAGTCTCCGCTGTTGGTCAGCTTGCCGCCAATGAGCAGCCTGTTGCCGCCGGTTCCACCTTCGCTGGTAAAGATGCCGGTTCCGCCGCCCATAGCGGAGTTCTCCACGTCTCCGCTGACTGTCAGCGTAGCCCCCTTGCCGCCCTCCACGTCCACCGTTCCTCCCGCATTGTTGATCAGGCTTCCCACGGTCGCCCTATCGCCGGGGCCATTGACCTGGAACATCCCGGTGTTAGTGAGCATGCCCCCGATCGTCAGCGTGTTGCCGCCATTCCCATTCAAGCCGGTAAAGATGCCTTCTCCAGCACCCGCAGCGAAGTTGTCCGCGTTGCCCAGGATCGTCAATGTGGCGCCGCCCGTCGCATCCACGTTAACCAATGCCTCTGGAAAGTTTTCGAGGCTATCCAGGGTTGCAGTGTCCTTGGCGCCAAAGAGTTGGAAGGACCCGTCCGGCAGATTCATCAGCAGACCGGTGATCGTGATTGAGTTGCCCCCGACATTGTTACTTCCTGACTTGATGGCTCCCGAGTTGGTGACGTCATTGGTGATGAGGATATCGCTGCCACCTTGGGCAATCACGATATCGTTATTGGCCACAGCGCCGGCAATGGTCGCCATGTCTCCGGCCCCCGAAAGCTGCAGCACGCCGGTGTTTGCCAGCGTGCCGGTGATCGTCAGCCTGTCATTGCCGACCCCTTGAGTGCTCAGGGTAAAGGCCCCGTCGTTGTTGACGTCGCCCTTGATAAGGAGAGAAGTACCCTCGCTCAAATCCATCAGACCCGTTGCGGCCAGGCTTAATACGTTCTTGGCCGGGCTTATGGTCTGGGCCTGTCCATTCTGGAAATTGACCGTGCCCATCACGTCGCTCAAGTTCTGGAATCCGGCGTTGGCAACTCCGTTCAACTGGAAGTTCCCGGCGATCGTCCACACCGAGTCAGCGGCCACCGTGGTGACTCCACCCGGCTGATTGTTCAGGTTGAGCACGGCGCCATTCGCGATGGTTACGCTTCCCGAGTTGGTTATGGTGCCCGTTAAGACACTGGAGTTATCGAGTAGGGTCCCCTGCGTGCCTACGGTCAGGCCCTTGGTAACGTTGAGACCCTTGGTCACATCCAGCTGAGAACTAAACCCATTGTTGATCCCACCCACGGTAAGCGAGTTGACGACGGAGTTAATATCCAACGTCACGTTGTCGTTACCACCGCTATAGATCAAAACGTCGTTCGCGGCCATCGGTACGCCTAGGGTCCAGTTCCCAGCAACGCTCCACAGACCGGTTCCGCCGTTCCATTTGTCTTGCTGGGCCGCCGTGATCCCCGCAGCCGCAACCAGGAACACAACCACAACGGACACTCGTGACGTGTATTCTGTGAGCATAGTTACTTCTCCTCGCTCTTTGATTCTTTAGGTCGCCAAAACAGAACTGGTCCGCCTAAAGTTGGAGCCGAGATCTTGGCTCGTCAACCGGCCAGAGAAGTTAGGACGGATCGGCCCTTTCCTGTCGCGGCTTCTGGCGGACACAGTCGCATGGACAAGGTCGAAGCCTAACGCGGGAATTGCGCGGATTTTATACTGCAGCGAAATTCGATGCCATAGCACTTAGGCGCACCGTCAGTTTCGCCGGCCGCCCGATGGCGTGTGGCAGACACAACCCTCCCCATTGTATGAAACTCATCGAACGGTGCTAGTGCCCGGAGCCGGGTGCCCCAGAGCCTGCCTTGGGAGCGAAGTCGAAGGGTTCGCCTCCTGCTGTTGGACGCTTACCTGGATGCGCCGCTAGTGCCCCCCACTGTTACCCGACAGCTCCTTCACGATGTCGCCTACAAACTTCTTCGCGTCGCCGAAGAGCATCAGATTGTTGTCGAGGTAGTAGAGAGGGTTGTCGATGCCTGCGAAGCCAGGACTCATGCTGCGCTTGATGACCATCACGGTGCGCGCCTTGTCCACATCGAGGATGGGCATGCCGAAGATGGGGCTAGACTGGTCGGTGCGCGCCGCGGGGTTGGTGACGTCGTTGGCGCCGATGACCAGCGCCACGTCGGTCTGCGGCATGTCGCCGTTGACCTGGTCCATGTCGAGCAGCTTGTCGTAGGGAATGTCGGCCTCGGCGAGGAGGACGTTCATGTGTCCGGGCATGCGGCCGGCTACGGGATGGATGCCGAAGGTCACATCGACGCCGCGCTTGGTGAGCACGTCGTAGAGTTCACGGACTTTGTGCTGCGCTTGCGCGACAGCCATGCCGTAACCGGGAACGATCACAACTTTGTTAGCAGAGGCGAGAATCGCCGCTGCTTCCTCGGGCGTTGCACTACGCACCGGACGCGCTTCTTGTGTGCCGGCGGCCACGGGCTGCACCTGTCCGAAGGCCCCGAAGAGTACGTTGGAAAACGAGCGGTTCATGGCCTTCGACATGTTCACGGAGAGAATGAAGCCCGAGGCGCCGTCGAGCGCGCCTGCGACGATGAGAAGCTTGCTGTCGAGTACGAAGCCCATGGCTGCGGCGGAGAGTCCGGCGTAGGAGTTCAACAGCGAGATGACGGTCGGCATGTCGGCGCCGCCGATGGGGACGATCATCAGCACGCCGAAGATCAGCGGGATGATGACCATCAACGGATAGAGGCCCATGTGCTCGGGATGCAGCACCAGAATCACGGCTATCGCGATGGCAATCGCGAGAAAGCCGAGGTTGACGATGTTCTGTCCTTTATAGGTGATGGGGCGCTGCGGCAGGACTTCCTGGAGTTTGCCCGCGGCCATGAGGCTGCCGGTAATGGTGAGCGAGCCGAGGATGACCTCGAGCGAGAGGACGCTCATCATGAATTTCGAGATGTTGGGCGCGCGCAGGTAGAACTCGGCCGTGCCGACGAGCGTGACGCACAACGCTCCGAAGGCGTGGCTGAGCGCGGTCCGTTGCGGGACGGCAGTCATGGCGACGCGGCCCAGGGGCACGCCGATGATGGTGCCGAGTACGAGGGCGATGGCAATCCACTTGTAATCGACGATGCCCTTGTAGAAGAGGGTGCCGACGATGGCCAGCAGCATGCCGGCTTCGCCGGCGAAGACGCCGCGGCGCGCGGTGGCGGGCGAGCTCAGCCACTTGAGCGACAGGATGAACAGTGCCGCCGCAATAATGTAAAGGACTTCAATGACGTATTCACCACCCACGAGGTCGGTCATGGCTTGGGCGCTTTGCTCACTTTGAACATCTTGAGCATGCGGTCGGTGATGATGAATCCGCCGACGATGTTGCTGGTGGCCGCGACGATGGCGATGGTGCCGAGAATGGTAGCGAGCTGGCTCTTCTGCTCACCGGCCAGGATGATGGCTCCCACGACGGCGATGGCGTCGAGTGCGTTGGTGAGCGACATGAGCGGCGTGTGCAGCAGCGGTGAGACCCGCCGGATCACCTCAAAGCCGATGAACGCGGCGAGCATGAAGACGTACAGACTGGTAATCAGGTCTGTCTTCAAATCGGTTTCCTCCTTACGAAGAATTCACCACGGAGGCACGGAGAACACGGAGAAATCAAATTTAGGTCTCTCTATTTCTGAATTCTCCGTGACCTCTGTGCCTCCGTGGTGAAAAGTTCTTTACGTTTGCGCCACCAACGCGGGCAGCGAGAAGAATTCGCGCACGCGCGGATTCACAATCTCGCCGCCTTCGGTGACCAGCGTGCTGCGTACGATTTCGTCATCCATGTTCAGCTTGAGCTGGCCATCTTTCACCATGTTGAGCAGGAAGTTGGTCAGGTTCTTGGCGTACATCTGGCTGGCGTGGTACGGAACGGTGCTGGCCAGGTTGATGGAGCCAATGATCGACACGCCGTGCTCGACTACTTTTTCGCCGGTGCGCGTCAGTTCGCAGTTGCCGCCGCGCTCGGAGGCGAGATCGACGATGACCGAGCCCGGGGCCATCCCCGCCACCATCTCTTTGGTCACGAGCACGGGGGATTTCTTGCCGGGGATCACTGCGGCGGTGATGACGACGTCGTGCGCCGCGACGACTTGTCCCAGGAGCTCGCGCTGACGCTGATAGAACGACTCGTCCTGGGCCTTGGCGTAACCGCCGGCGTCTTGCGCGTCTTTGACTTCGAGGGCCAGCTCGACAAAGCGTCCGCCGAGGCTGTGTACCTGTTCTTTGACGGCGGGACGCAGATCGTAGGCCGAAACTACTGCGCCCAGACGGCGTGCGGTTGCGATGGCCTGTAAGCCGGCGACGCCTACTCCCATGACCAGTGCACGCGCGGGAGTGATGGTTCCGGCGGCGGTGGTGAGCATGGGAAACATGCGCGGCAGCGTGTCGGCGGCGATGATTACGGCCTTGTATCCGCAGATGGTGCCCATGGACGAGAGAGCGTCCATACTCTGGGCGCGCGTGGTGCGAGGCATGAGTTCCATCGAGAACGAGGTCACGCCGGTGGCGGCGATCTCCTGCACGGTTTGTACTTCGCCGAGCGGGCGCAAAAAGCCAATCAGTGCCTGACCTTTGCGCAGCAGCGGAAGATCCGCCCTGCCGGTGACATCATTCGAGCCGTAACAGAGCACTTGCAGGATGATGTCGGCCGAGCGAAACACTTCGGCGCGATCCGGGACCACGGTGGCGCCCTTGGCAACGTACTCGGCATCGGGATAGCCGGCTTCGATGCCAGCGCTGGCTTCGATGACGACTTCCAGTCCAGCTTTTTTGAGGTTGGGAATGACTGCGGGAACCAGGGCAACCCGCCGCTCCCCCGGAAAGATCTCGCGGGGAACACCGACCAGCATGAAAGACCCTCCACCGAACAGCACAAAGTGGCGAACTCTGCATTCTACCCGCGAAGCAGGATTTGTACAGGGGAAGGTGGGACAGGAAGAGAGAGTGAATCCAAAAAAGAAACCCCGGAGCCGGTGGGGACTCCGGGGTTTCAGAGTGATCGTTGAGGCAGGTTAGCGCAAAGCGACGATCACAGTCTCTGCTCCGCCACCACCGAGACCGGTGTTGGAAGCCTGCATTTCCTTCTCCAGGTTCGACTCGGGAAGTGCGCGTCCTTCTCCGCGAGTGCTGGTCCAGATCTCGGTCAGGAAGTAGCGGTCACCGATCTTGTGGAATACCAGCTTGGTTTCATCGGCCTTGGACGGTCCAGCAGACTGATAGATGCTGAGTACCCGGTCGTTGCCGTTCTTGTTCTCGATCAGGGTCGCGCTGCTGCCGACTTCGCGGACCGCATAGGCGCCCGCCGGGAGCTGTTGCTGTCCAACGCTGAAAGCGAATGGAACGTTAGCGGTCATGATGGTCTGTGCATGAACCATAGGGGTTGCGACGGCGAAGGCCACGATGAGAGTCATCAGGGCCCCAAACATGTTGCGCTTCATAACTCCTCCTTGGGGGCTCCTGTTAGCGGAACCCAAGCTGAATTTGTTAAACCGCTTCGCTCGCAGCTTTCTTTCGATTGCCTTTTCGCTTGCGGCTTACGCTTGGGAATAGAGCAAGCTGCGTGCCAAAGCGCGGGAGCGGCGTGATGCGAGCTAAGTGCTTGCTGGTGCAGCGGTTTGTTGGTTGCGCCCGCAGTGGTGGTTGGATTGGGACAGAGTCAGGCTATCTTTTCGGATAGGAGTGGCAAGCGAGTCGGATAGTGAGCCGGTTGCGCTCCAGTAAAAATAGGGCGTTCCAGCTGTGTGTTTGGGTTTGGCTGAGGCGGAAGCGATTGGCGAGGTATTTGCTTGACTACTGGGTGAGTCATGCTACTGTTTGCAGACTCGAAACTGAACGCACCGGAGGAGGCCTGAGATGAGTCGAACAACCGTCGGAATAATCGCCGCCGCCATTCTGGTCATAGCGGCCATTGCCTACCTGGCGACGAAGCCGGGCCCGGGACCAGGTCCTGGGCGTCAAATCGTAATCACAGTGAGCATCAGCTATGACGCTACGACAAATTCGTGCTTAATCAACCCTATGCCTGCATCCGTCGATAGCGGAGACACCGTGGATTGGCAGCAACAGCAAGGCTTGCCGTTCACCGTTACTTTTCCCGCGACGACGGCGTTTAATTCTGGAAGCCCATTCCAGAATCCACTGGCCACGGGCTGGCAAACGAAATTTGCCTCACCGGATGGCAGACCTGTGTCATCGGGTCAGGCGGAACGCACGGCTTGGGAGAAGCTTTTCGGCATCCATGATTTTCCGTTACAGACCATCACGGTGACCGTAAACGGCCAGGATCAGGTTTGCTATGACAAGAGTAAGAACGAGATTCAGGGCATGAAAGTTATCGTCACTCAGTAGTTCACTGCTGAGGCGCAATAATGGCGGCGAAGGCCCGGTCGTGTTGGAGTTGAGAGAAGTCGGGCGTGTCGCGGACGGTCGAGCGTGAGAAACCTGCCTTTGTAGCGCGACGAAGCCATTCCAGGGTCTCGTCGCGCTGACCAAATTGGTTGTAAACCAACGCAGCTCGGAACATCACATCCGGATCGTTTGGCGAGAGCGTAAGCGCCTGCTGCAGCGCGTTGGTCGCCGCACCGTGTTGGCCGAGCATTGCGGAGTAGGAAGCGATACAGGAGAGCGCTCCGCTATCTTTAGGATTCACTTTCACGCTCGCTTCCGCAAGAGCGATCGCTTTACGGTATACATCGGGTGCCCCATCTCGGTCACCGGGTGTCCAGTAGAGAGCGTCAGCTAGATCACCCCATGCGATGTAATTTTGGTTATCCAGTTCACTTGACTTTCGAAGGGCGGCAACCGATTCTGGAAACCTGTGAAGATAGAAATAAGCTGCGCCAAGATTGCCGTACGCAATCGGTGTGGCCCGCAAGCCGATTGAGCGCTGCAGGACATCGATGGCATCCTGATACCGGCCCTCCAGCAAGTACATTGCTCCCAAGTTTTCCAGCACTTTGCTATTCCCCGGAGCCAATTCGGATGCTTTGCGGAACATCTTTTCGGCCTCCGCATAGTTGGCCCGTCCGTAGTAGAAGAAACCGGACCAGTTGTAGACTGCCCAGTAATTAGGAGCGAGGGCCACGGCCTTTTTGAAGGTAGCATCTGCCTCGGCATACTGGTTCAACTTGTCGTACGTATCCCCAAGTGCGAGGACAGCGAGAACATTTCCGGGATCAAGCGCGACCGCTTGCTGAATCTCTCGCAGAGCTTTGTCGTAGTCCCCTTGTGTTCGGTATACATTGCCGAGACAAACATGGCCCTCAGCCAGTTTGGAATCTGCGGTTAACGCTTTCTCACAACTAACCTTTGCTTTGTCTAGCCAATCCTTGCCGCGGTCACCCTTGTATCCCTGCCAATAGGCCTCGCCCAGACCCGCGTATGCCGGGGCGTAATTCGGACTCAGCTTCAAGGCCTGCTCGAACTGCTTGATGGCGCTGTCGATGTTCTCCGGTTTCTGATACTCGAGGAGATACCCGCGGCCCTTCAGGTAGAACTCGTAACCGGCGGGAGCGGCAGCCTGTACCTCGGAGGGTTCCGCCTGCTGGTTGTGGGCGCCCTGCGGCAACATGGCAATGACTTCGCCGGCCAGCGTGTCCTGCAGGGCGAACAAGTCGCTGCCGTCTCCGGTAACGGTGCAGGCATTCAACACCTGGTGCGTCTTTGGATCGATCAGGCTGCAAGTGACGCGCACCTTTCCGCCGGAGCGTTGCACGGCCACTTCGAGCACGCGGTCGACACCGAACTCACGGCGCACCGCGTCGGTTGTCTTAGCGTCGCGTGCAATCAGCTCACTCGGAGGAATCAACTGCAGCTGCTTGCTGTTCGTTCCTTGCGCGATGCGGGCGCTTACGGTTTCGGCCATGCCCCGAACAAGCGCATCGTCGGACGAGCCCTCGCCCGTAGTTTGGATCGGTAATATAGCCAACATTCGAAACTGGGCCGTGGACTCCGCCGATGGTTGGCCGAGCAGAGTCTTGATCTGCGGCCAGAAGTGATACACGGCCGCGCCCGAGCTTACGAGAGCAATCGCCAGGAGTGCGACGGCGAAGCCGCGGCCGCTCAACCGGTCACCGCTACTGACTTTTTGCCCCTGCGCAACGCGCGCCAGGTCTTCGCGTAACTCGGTCGCGGTCTGGTAACGCTTGCCGGGATCTTTCTGCAGGCAGCGCAGAATCACCCGCTCGAGGCCCTGCGAGATTTTTGGGTTAATGGCGCTTGGCCGCTCAGGATGGTTATGCAGGATGGCCATCCTGAGCTGGTTCAAATTGGTATCAACAAACGGCAGCTGGCCGGTTGCCATCTCGTAAAGGACGGCTCCGGCGGACCACAGGTCGGTGCGCTGATCGCTGACGCCGCCGAACTGTTCGGGCGCCATGTAGGGCAGGGTACCGGTCAGGGTCATGTTGATGGTGACGGTCTCGGCAGAAGCAACGTCGATGGTTGAATCGACCAACTCTGCCAGGCCGAAGTCGAGGATCTTCAGACTGCCGTTCTGGGTGATGCGCAGGTTACCCGGCTTCAGGTCGCGATGGATGATTCCTTCGTGATGCGCGGCTTCCAGTCCGCTGGCCAACTGAATGCCCAGCGTTACTACGTCTTGCTCGGGCATTGGGCCTTGCGCGAGCTTCTCGTCGAGCCCAGCTCCGGCAACGTACTCGGTTACCAGGAAGTCAATGCCATTCTCTTCGCCGAAGTAAAACGCGGTGGCAACATTCGGATGGCTCAGCCGACCCACCGCCAACGCTTCCTGGCGGAAGCGCTTGCGCGCCTCTTCATCGGCCAACACCTTGAGCGGCAGGATTTTGAGAGCAACATCCTTATCGAAACGCTCGTCGTGGGCACGAAAGACTTCGCCCTGGCCGCCGCCGCCTATCCGTTCGATTAGGCGGTAATGGCCGAGTAACTGCCCTACGGTAATGGAAGGCGTTGACATTGCTTGGGATAGTAGGACGGCACAAGTTTGCCGTCAATCAAACCCAAGAAAAATAAGAGCAGCTGGGATGCCAAAGGTTGGTTCAGAAGACACGTCGTCTCGAACGGGATCTAAATTGAACTCTGGGTCATGGAGTAACCGCCCTCGTGACTGGGTAAGAATTGGGAACCTCGGGTGAAATCTCTTGCACAGACAGGTGTAGCACTGCTAGTAATTTCAAACACTTAGGGCGGAATTTAAATTGCTAGCCTTTCAAGAGAGATTTCCTGCCCAAAGGAAGTTAATTGGGCGCCCATCTGCCACGCGTTCGGCCCCTGGAAACCTTAGCCCAGAAATGGAGAACGTTTCATGAACGGATTCCCCCTCAAGAAAATTGTGCTTCTCGTCGCGCTTTGTGCCGTCACTTCCAGCATCGCCTTGGCCACGATGCATTCGACTTTAGTTGCCTCGCAAAGTCACCATAACGGCAACGACCCGGTCACCAACGTGCCGTTTCCCACCGCGGGCGACGCCTATTGCAGCGCTACTAACGGCTGCGGGACGATTCCCTCCGGAGGCCAGACTGGGTTCCAGTGGACGGCTGGAGACTTTGTCCAATCAGCTGTTTTCAACCTGCCCACCACTTCGGTAACTGATTTGACAGCCAACTGGACCTTTCAGGATTACTTGAATGGGTTCAACGAGACGTGGTTCGTCTATGTCAATGGTGTCGCGGTTGCGGCCGCCGTACTTCCTGATTGCAGCGGTTGCGGCCTTTACGGCACGGTGAGCGGGACGGTGACGTTCGCGGACATTGCGCCCGTGGGCGGCGGCTATCAAGTGGAGCTGGTGCTCCAGAACACCATCCCCGTCGGCGGCGGTTCGGTGGCTTGGGCCGACGGCGGGATCACTGGCTTGTCGTATGCGTCGCCTGAACCCGGCAGCCTGCTGCTCTTTGGGTCGGGCATAGTTGGCCTGGCGGGACTGTTACGCCGGAGGCTAAGCTAGTTTCGTAGATCGTGTCTCTTGCCGGAGCGAGAACGCTCCGGCTTTTTATCGTGAAATTGAAGTCGGCAGACGGACTAGATCTTCAGGAAAATGCGCTTGCGGTACATCCAATAGATCGGTAGCCAGCAAAAGAACACGAAGACGACTGCGTACGCCAGCGAACCCAACTCTGGGGGAGAGATGCTGCCGAAGATCCTGCGGAAGAGGTAATCCGCGAGTGTTATCTCGCGCCGGCCGTGGTGCAGCCGCAAGTTGAACAGCAAACTCGACGCCAGCTCGGCTAGTGCATACGCAGTGATGGCGTTGGTGCCGAAGGCGACAAAGGGCTTCGTCCACCAGCCGCGATGCAACTTGACGTCAGTAATCCAGTAGCAGATCGCGAGGCAAACCAACGCGCATCCCGCCGTGAAGAGAACGAACGAGCTGGTCCACAGTTTCTTGTTGATAGGGAACCAGACGCTCCAGAGTTGTCCGGCGAGGATCAGTACCGCGCCGGCGGCCAACATGCCGACAGTTTTCTTTCGGGGATCATTCTTAATAGGACTGCTCCCGAGCCACTCGCCGGTTAATACACCCAGCAGCGCCGTTGCGATTGCAGGGAAGGTGCTGAGGATCCCTTCAGGATCGCGAGTACCCTCGTACATCGCACCGGGGAGAAAGCGTTTGTCGAGATACCACGACAGGTTGGCATTGGGATCGAGCAGCGGCATATCGGTGCCCGGCATGCCGAGTCCCGGCAAGGGGATGAATCGCATCGCGACCCAGTAGCCAATCAGCAGGCCGACGATCCATATCGTGATGCCACGCGTTTTCGTGTAGAGCGTAATCACCGCGGCAGCGAGGTAGGCAATGGCGATGCGTTGCAGCACTCCAGCCACCCGCCACGTGGCCAGATGGAAATAAGGGAATCCGTTCAGGAACAGTCCGATGAGAAAGATGATGGCGCTGCGCCGCACCGAATGAAGGAGCAGCTTCCGTTTCGAATCGCCGCGCTCGAGGCGCGAGCGAAACGACAGCATCAACGATACGCCCACTATAAAGAGGAAGAAAGGAAAGATGAGGTCGGTCGTCGTCCAGCCATTCCACTCAGAATGTTTCAGTGGTGCGTAGGCGTAGTCGTTGCCAGGATTGTTGACCAGGATCATGGCCGCGATGGTCGCTCCGCGAAAAACGTCGAGCGAATACAGGCGCGGCGTGGTGGGGCGCACCGGAGGCAGGGAATCTCTAGCTTCTCGAACCGCGGTTGACATCGGAAATCGGGCGGATACGACCGCGAAACACCATTCTTATCTTAATGCCCGACTTCGTGCGTCGGGTTGTCTGGCCTAAGTATTTGAATCGCTGCGACTTCACGATTGGCGAGAGCCCGCGCTGTCCAAGAACGGACAGTTTTCTCCGCCACGGGACACACCGCGATTTCGGGTGTGACTTGGCCTCTGTGTAACCAGCTTCCCTCTCAACAACTAACGGAAATTCCGATTGGCCACCAGGTTGCTCTTTTCTGGTTGCGATGGATATTGCCCGCCCCGAATTCAAACAACAGAAACGCCGCCGCCAAGTACTCTGGGGTGGCCTTGGACTCCTCGTACTCGTCGGCCTGACGGTCGGCGTCGCGCGGCTGAAGCCCGCCGCACCCACCGTTGAGCGTGCCACTATCTGGACCGACACCGTGAAGCGCGGCTCGATGCTGCGCCAGGTGCGCGGTTTGGGCACGCTCGTTCCTAGCCACGAAGACGTACGCCAGATTCCTGCGGAAACCGAAGCCACCGTGCTGCAGATTATCAAGTTGCCGGGCTCGCTGGTCGAGCCCGACACCATCCTGGTCGTGATGAGTAACCCGCAACTCGAGCAGGAAGCGGTGGACGCGCAGCTACAGGTGAAAGCGGCTGAAGCCGAATATCAAAGCCTTAAAGTCAAGCTCGACAGCGACCTGATGACCCAGCGCGCCGGTGCGGCGACGGTCAACGCGGATTACAACGAGGCTCAACGCCAGGCGCAAACCGACAAGGCACTCTATGACCTCGGCGTCGTCTCGGGTCTCACCGCTAAGGCATCGCAAGGCAAGGCCGACGAGCTCGTCACCCGAAACCAGATCGAAGACGACCGCCTGAAGATCAACCAAAAGGCCATCGACTCGCAACTCGCAGTCCAGCAGGCCAAGATCGGCGAAATGCGCGCGCTGGCCGAGTTGAAGCAGCAGCAACTCGAGAAGCTTAAGGTTCGGGCGGGTGTAGCCGGCGTGCTGGTCGAGATGCCCCTACAGGTTGGGCAGCACGTATTGCCGGGGGCGGAGCTGGCGAAGATCGTTCAACCGAACCATTTAATGGCGGAGCTGAAGATTCCCGAGACCCAGGCGCGTGACGTGCAGATTGGCGAGCCCGCGTCCATCGATACCCATAATGGAATCATTGCCGGCACGGTAAGCCGGGTCGATCCAGCGGTACAGAACGGAACGGTCACGGTTGACGTATCACTGACAGGCGAGCTGCCCAAGGGCGCGCGTCCTGACCTCAGTGTCGATGGAACCATCGACCTGGAGAAGCTCGATAACGTGCTTTACGTCGGGCGGCCGGCCTTCGGGCAGGAGAACAGCACCATCTCGATGTTCGTGCTCGACCGCGAAGGCAACGGGGCTTCGCGCGTGCAAGTGAAAACCGGAAGGGCCTCGGTGAACCTGATCCAGATCGACTCAGGGTTGAAGGAAGGCGATACCGTCATCCTTTCCGACATGTCGCGCTGGGACAGCACCGATCGCGTGAAGCTGGACTGAAGATCGCAAAGCAGGAATCAAGAATTTACGAGAGAACGGAAAAAATCATGAGCGAAGCAGCAGCTCCATTGATCGAAATCGAAAACCTTACCAAAGTCTTCTATACCGACGAAGTCGAAACCCACGCCCTGGCCGGCGTCCACCTCACCATCAACAAGGGCGAGTATGTCGCCATGTCTGGTCCGTCAGGCTGCGGCAAGTCGACGCTGCTGTCGATCATTGGGCTGCTCGACACCCCCACCGACGGCAAGTACAAGCTGAACGGACAGACGGTGGAGAACCTCGATTTCGGCGACCGCTCGCGCATTCGCAATCGCGAGATCGGCTTCATCTTCCAGAGTTTTAATTTGATCGGCGACCTCACGGTGTACGAGAACGTCGAGCTGCCGCTGACCTATCGCGACGGCATGCCGGCCGCCGAGCGCAAAAAGCGCGTGCTCGAGTCACTGGAGCGGGTGGGTATGGCGCATCGTCTGCGTCACTATCCATCGCAGCTGTCAGGCGGTCAACAACAGCGTGTCGCTGTGGCGCGTGCATTGGCGGGATCGCCGTCCATCCTGCTGGCTGACGAGCCGACAGGAAACCTCGACTCGCGCAATGGCGAAGCGGTGATGGAGCTGTTGCAGCGGTTGCATCGCGAAGGCGCGACCATCTGCATGGTGACGCACGATCCGCGATTCGCGGCGCACGCTGAGCGCGAAGTGCATCTGTTCGACGGCAAAGTCGTGGCCGAAGATGAGCTGCGCAGGCTGATGCAGGAAGCACAGTAAAGCTCTTAGCTCTTAGCTTTTAGCGGTTACGAATCGCGAGCATGCGTGAAGCACAGGCCGAAGGCTAAGAAGTACCGGCGAAAAGCCAGCAGCTGACAGCCGACAGCCGACAGCTGAAACTACTTACTCCCATGATCCAACTCAAGAACCTCGAACGCAGTTACAAGACCGCCGCCGGCGAGACCTGGGTGCTTCGCCGCATCGACCTCAACATTCCTGAGGGATCGTTTGTCACCATCATGGGGCCTTCCGGCGCTGGCAAATCGTCTTTGCTGAACGCACTCGCTTTGCTCGACGACCAGTGGGCCGGTGAATATTGGTTTCGCGACGAAGCTGTTCACAAGATGAAGCGCAAAGAGCGCGCTGAATTGGCCAAGCGCAACATCGGCATGGTCTTTCAGAGCTACCACCTGCTGGACGATCTGACAGTGCAGGAGAACATCGATCTTCCGCTGTCGTACAAAGACATTCCGCGCGGCGAGCGGCAGGCGATGGTCGCCGACACACTCGATCATTTTCAGATCGTGGCCAAAAAAGACCTCTACCCGAATCAGTTGTCGGGTGGGCAGCAGCAACTGGTTGGTATCGCGCGCGCGGTGATTCACAAGCCCGCGCTGTTGCTGGCCGACGAACCAACAGGAAACCTGCACTCCAGCCAGGCCAAAGAAATCATGGAACTCTTCACCGAACTTAACCGCCAGGGCACGACCATCGTGCAGGTCACGCACTCCGACGTGAACGCTTCGTACGGCTCACGCACCATCAACCTGCGCGACGGCTGGCTGGTCAGCGACACCGGCAATGCCAGCGTTGCTTCTCCTGGCGAGGCAGTGCGGTCATGAAGCAGCGCATCGCAAAATCGCCCGTACTGGTTACGTTGCTTTGCTCCCTGCTGGTCAGCGCGCAGGCCCAACAGCCTGATGCGCCACCTGCTCCCGCGACGGCCACGAGCAACGCTCAGGCCCAGCAACCGAATGCGCCGCCTTCTCCGGCGACGGCTACGAGCAATGCGCAAGCCACTATCCAGACGCCGCCGCAGTTTGTGATGCCGCACAGCTGGGAGCCGTTTGACGCTTATCGCTGGCGGACAGTGCCCGAGCCGAACCTCACTAACTCGCCGCGTCTCGATCAGCTCATTCACGACGGCAAACTCTATATCTCGCTGAAGGACGCGATTGCGCTGGCGATCGAGAACAATCTCGATGTCGCCATCGCGCGCTACAACCTGCCCATCGCTGACACCGATATTCTGCGCACCAAGGCAGGCGCCTCGTTCCGTGGCGTCAACACCGGCGTGGTGCAGGGCACTCCCGGCGGCGGCGTTGGAGGTTTCGGCACTGGTGCTCCGGGTGCTGGCGCCGGCGGCACGACAGGTGGCGCGGGCGGAGCAGGTGCTGGCAGTGGGGGTTTGGTACAGTCGACGTTGGGCGCTGGCGCTCCCGTGCAGTCCTACGATCCCAACATCAGCGGCACCATGGGCATTGAGCACCTCACGCAGCCGTTGGCCAACCTGCAGATTTACGGCGTGCCTTCACTGCAACAGAACACCGGCATTTTCAATCTTCAATATCAGCAGGCGTTCGCTACGGGTACCAGCGTCACGTTCGAAACCAATAACAACCGCCAGGCTACCAACAGCACCTTTACCAATCTCTCGCCGGCGCTTGGTTCCTATTACCGAGTGACCATTCAACAGCAACTGCTGTCGGGGTTCGGACTCGGCCCTAACCTTCGCTTTCTGCATATAGCCAAGAACAACAAGAAGATTTCCGACATCGCCTTTAAAGATCAGCTCGTCGCGACGGTTACGCAGATCTCGAACATGTATTGGGACCTGGTGAGCGCCTACGAGGCCGAGCGCGTTACCGAGCAATCTTTTTCGTTCGCCCAGCAGAGCCTCTCCAACGCACAAAAGCAGTTGCAGCTTGAGGCCGTCCCGGCGATGGACGTGATGCGCGCTGAAGCCGAAGTCTCGCGCCGCGACCAGGACCTGCTCATCGCCAAGACCACGTTGCAGCTGCAAGAGTCGCTGATGAAGAATGCGATCACCAAGAACCTCGACGATCCGGTGCTCGAATCAATGCCAGTGGTTCCTACCGACCGTTCGACCCTCACTGGCACCGAGGCTGACCAAGCGGTGCAGGACCTCATCAATGAGGCGCTGCGGGATCGGCCTGAGCTGGCCGAGTCTGATATCGACTTAGTGAACCGCCAGATCAGCCGCCAAGCCGCGAAAAATGCGCTGCTGCCGACGGTATCGGCAGTTGGCTTCTATGGCGGAACGGGACTGGCGGGCCAGTTGAATCCCGCTTTCAGCGGCGAAAACGCGTCAACGCTGCCTACGAGTTTCTGGGGCGCGTTCGAGAATGCCTACAACAACACGTCTCCTGACTATTTCTTCGGGTTGAACCTGAATATTCCGATTCGCAACCGCGTTGCCAAAGCCGACCAGTATCGTTCGGAGCTGGAGTATCGCCAAGCCGAACTGCGCCTGCAGCAACTAAAAAAACAGATTCGCATTGAAGTGCGAAACGCCCAGTACGCGTTGGAACAGAGCCGGGCCCGCGTGCAAGCGGCGCAAAAGGCCCGCGACCTCGCGCAGAAGACCTTCACCATCATGCAGAAGGAACAGGACCTCGGTGCGGGATCGCCGTTCCAGACTCTTACCGCACAACGCGACCTCGCCCTGGCCGAGCTCGACCTGGTGAACGCCAACACCGCCTATCAGAAGTCGAAAGTTGAACTGGAGCGCGCCACCGGTACGACTCTGGCGGATAATGGCATCGAGGTTCAAAAAGCGGTGGATGGCGTCGCGCCCTCGGGAGATCACGTTGGCCAAAGCACAACCACAAACTAGAGGCGCTGAGGAGGGCGAAAGCGGCGTCGAAGCGCGCGTGCCGGTGCGTACCGGCCGCATTCTTGCTGCCGACGATCAGCCGCACATCCTAGAAGCGATCGAGTTGCTACTGCGGCCCGAGGGCTTTATCGTCGATACGGCGAAATCTCCCGCGGCAGTACGGGAATCGCTGGCCAGTGAGTTCTACGACGCAGTCCTCATCGACCTGAACTACACACGCGATACAACATCGGGGCAAGAGGGCCTTGATCTGTTGTCGCAAATCGTCTCCTTCGACAGCAACCTGCCGGTGATTGTGATGACGGCGTGGGGCAACGTGCGTCTTGCGGTTGAAGCGATGCGACGCGGCGCGCGCGACTTCATTCAGAAACCCTGGGAGAATGAGCGCCTGCTGGCCATATTGCGGACGCAGGTAGAACTGCATCGCGCGTTGCAGCGCACACAGCATCTCGAGGCCGAAGCCCGTTTGTTGCGCGCCGAAGGAGCTCCGGACTTCATTGCCTCGGCACCTGCCATGCAACCCGTTTTGCAAACCATGGCCCGCATCGGTCCCTCCGATGCGAATGTTATGGTCACCGGCGAGCACGGCACTGGGAAGGAAGTCGTTGCCCGCACTCTGCATATATTGTCGCCGCGCGCTTCCATGCCGATGGTGGCAGTGAACACCGGCGCGCTTCCCGAAGGCACCTTCGAGAGCGAGCTCTTCGGACATGTGAAGGGAGCCTTCACCGACGCGCGCACGGATCGCATCGGACGCTTCGAACTCGCAGACAACGGCACGATTTTCCTCGATGAGATCGGCAACGTTCCCATGCGACAGCAGGCGAAGCTGCTGCGCGTGTTGGAGACGGGAGAGATCGAGCGCGTGGGCTCGTCGCGCACCAAGAAGGTGAACGTGCGCGTGATCTCCGCCACCAACAGCGATCTCGGCGCAGCCATTGCCGCCGGGTTGTTTCGCGAGGACCTGCTCTTCCGCCTGAACACTGTCGAGATCCACTTGCCAGCCTTGCGCGAGCGCCGCGAAGATATTCCCGCGTTGGCTGCACATTTTCTGGCGCGCTATGCGCAGCGTTATCGCGTGCAGGTGCGCGGATTCGCTCCGGCCGCCATGCAGACCATGATGCAATACGCGTGGCCTGGCAACGTCCGCGAACTGGAACACACACTCGAGCGCGCGGTGCTGATGGCCCAAGGCGAAGACGTGCAGGTCTCGGATTTGGGCTTGAACCTTCAGCGCCCGCAGGGGCAGAATCTGGAGGAGCTCAGCATCGAAGAGGTGGAGAGCATCCTGGTGCGCAAGGCGCTGCAGCGTTTCCACGGCAATGTGAGCCAGGCTGCCGAGGCCCTCGGGCTGAGCCGCGGCGCGCTCTACCGCCGCATGGAACGCTATGGACTCTAGCTCTGGCAGCGGTTACCGCTCACGGGACCGCAGCGCCAGCGAGCAGTTCTCCCGGCATCGTCTCTTGTACGAACGGCGCATCGCCATCTTCGCCGTTCTCGCCGCACTTCCCGGCATGGTCATTGCCACCATTCTGATCTGGATCCAGACGTGGTCGCGTGATGCGAAGATCGCGCTCACTATTCTCGAGTTCTTCCTGTGGTTTATTCTCACGCTCACTCTGCTGGAGCAGATTGTTCGCCCACTGCAAACCCTGTCGAATGTAGTGAGCGCGCTGCGCGAAGAGGACTATTCGTTTCGCGCGCGTGAGGCCAATCCCAACGATTCACTCGGCGAACTAGCGCTTGAGATCAACACCCTTGCCGACATCCTCACCGAGCAGCGCATCCAGACCATCGAAGCCACAGCGCTATTGCGCCGCGTGGTGGATGAAATCGATGTGCCCATCTTCACCTTCGATCCCGAACACGTGTTGCGCCTGGTGAATGGCGCTGGCGAACGCTTATTGCAGCAACCATCAGCGCGCATGCTTGGCAGGACGGCCACCGAACTTGGGCTCGACGCTTGTTTCGACGCGCCCAACGCCACCCTCGTGAGCCTGCCGTACTCCACGCCCACCGCGCGCTGGATGGTGCGCAAGCGCTCCTTCCGGCAGAGCGGCGTACCGCACACACTCATCGTTCTTTCCGACGTCAGCCGCGCTCTTCGCGAAGAGGAGCGCAGTGCGTGGCAGCGCCTCATTCGCGTGCTCGGCCACGAACTCAACAACTCGCTCGCGCCCATCATGTCGATCGCCGGCAGCCTGGCGGCACGGCTCCCGCAACTCAACCTGTCCGGCGAGACCAAGTCGGACTTTCAGCGCGGGCTCGACATCATCGAATCGCGGACAGCGTCGTTACACCGTTTCCTGCAGTCCTATCGCCGCCTGGCGACCATGCCGTCACCGAAACTGCAAAGCGTCGAACTGCGCCCGCTGGCCGAACGCGTTGCTGTGCTCGAAACGCGCCTGCCGGTGCGCATTGCCGCCGAGCCCGACGTTGTTTTGATGATTGATCCAGACTTGATCGAGCAGATGCTGATTAACCTGATTCGCAACGCCGTCGATTCCGCGCTAGAACAGGCGCAGACCGCAGGGACGGAGCCCGAGGTCGCGCTGCGCTGGGAGCAGGACGACGGCAGCGTTTCACTGATTGTCGAAGACAACGGTATCGGCCTGCTCAATCCCAGCAATGCGTTCGTGCCGTTTTACACCACGAAACAAGGTGGTTCAGGCATCGGTCTAGTACTCTCGCAACAGATTGCCGAGGCCCATGGCGGCTCCATCGAGCTGGCCAACCGCAAAGACAGCCGCGGCTGCGTCGTCACCGTGCAGTTGCCGCATCGGAGCTAGTGCACGCCGGACACCGACTCCCTAACTTTCTCCAATCCGCCGATGAGCGCGTCAATCTCCTCATCACGGAGCAGCGCGAACTGCCGCTGCTGCAATTCGCGGAGCGGATCCTCCAGTTCGTCGAGCAACTGCAGTCCCCGCTTGGTGGCAAAGGCCGTCACCACGCGGCGGTCGCTGCCATCCCTCTGCCGTCTCAGAAGGCCGAGGCGCTCCATGCGCGTCAGCAGGCGAGTTACGTCGGGCTCGGCGGTAATCATGCGCTCGGCAATTCCGCCGCAATGCAGTCCGTGCTCGCCCGCGCCGCGCAAAATCCGCAGCACGTTGTATTGTGCCGACGTGATGCCGTGCGGCTTGAGCACCAATTCGAGTCCGCGCTTGAGCACGTCGGCAGTACGCAGGATGTTCAGCGCTGCTTCCTGCCGACGGTCCTCGAACGGCCGCGTTTGTTTTAGCTCTTCCAGAATTCGGTTCGCCAAGGGTTACTCCAGCCGCTTACTTGCTCAGTGCGCGGTCCACCGACAGCGCGCCAGCGCCCTTAATCATCACCACCAGCAACAGCGCCAGTGCCAGCAGGTGATACTCGATGCCTTCGCCCTTTTGCTGGCCTGACCAGTTGGCGAAGAAGCCGTTGTGGATGTGGACGGTGAAGATCGCCACCAGCATATTCATCGCGATGCCGAACGCCGCCACGCGGCTTAGCAATCCGACGAGAAGTCCCAAGCCGCCGAAGAATTCGGCGCAGATGGCGAGAAATGCCAGCGGCGCAGGGATGTGCATCATCTGCGTGAAGAAGTTCATGGTGCCGGAGAAGCCGTAGCCGCCGAACCATCCCAGCATCTTCTGTGCGCCGTGCGCGAAGAACACCACGCCCAGCGCCAGGCGCACCATCGTGTAAGTGTAGTCGTCCGAAGTGGAAATCAGTTTGCGAAACATGAGTTGCTCCTTTCAGGAATTGATATTTGACAAGCCCCTACAATTTATCTGTTACAACAGATGTTGTTGCAACACATAAGTTGCAAAAGAAGACTTCGCGCCCGGGAGCTACGCGGCAAGTACCGCGTCTCTCGCCTGTAACCGATTGTTTCTAAAGCCTAAAGGTTTACGGGGTCAGGCGTCGGGTGGAGCACCGCTTCAGCGGTGCATTGACATTGCCTCATTGAGACACGGCTTCAGCCGCTGAGGTAATTCATCAAGCGCAAAGGTTGGATTGGCAGACGAGTAGCGAAACTGCGAAACAGAAACAGCCAAGCCAGCTCGAACGGGATTGTGGTGAATGTAGTCCACAAACTTTGCACACTCAGCAGAGTCTCGGACGCGCCGGTCGACAAAGCTCTTCTGCCATACAGGCGCCGATATTCCCAGCAGCCCCGCTTCATGTGAAAAGCCACCTTTGATGAACTGCACAACACGCTCCAAGCTGAGGCCTTCGGGAACCGTCAGGAGTAAGTGAAAGTGGTTGGGCATAACTACGAAGGCGTGCAATTGGAATTTCCCAGCCTCACGATAACGGTACAAGGTCTGACAGAAAAGCTCTGCCATGCGCTCGGACTGGAGAATGTTCTGTTTGCAGTAGGTGCCGGCAGTGATGAAGTAGGTTGTGCAGCTTGTTTCACCGCGATGCGGTATCGCCATAATGACCTCAGCGGCTAAAGCCGGTTATCTCAATGAGCATCAAATGCACCGCTGAAGCGGTGCTCCACCCATTCCTAGCGGCCTATGTCACCTGCCGCGGCGCGGGTTGCTCGGTCATCATCTTGCGCTGCTCGTGGGTGAGCAGGCCCCAGACCTTGTGCTCGGTGACGACGTGAAGCTGCTGGATGCGCTCCTGCTTCTGCGCGTCCGACAATGTTGTGTCGCCGAACACCGCAAACAAGTTCTTGCCTTCTTCCAGAAACACCGCGCGCAGTTGCGGCTTTTGTTCTGCCGATAGGCCGACCTGCTTATCGAGCGCGGCCAGGTGTCCGTCGGCGAATGCGTCGGGCGAAGCCAGCATCTGGTGGCCAGGAGGCATGACGTTGCTGTTCTGCGCCGGCGCGGTGAAGGTGAAAGCAGACAAAACGAGTGCGAGGATGAGGGCAATGCGTTTCATGAGGAATCCAGCGAATCTGGGGTGATAAGACTCCGCACATTTACGCTAGCAATTCCTGGCGACGGGAGCTATGACGCGCGTCACAACCGGCTTCATCTCTGCAAATCCGTGGTTGCTCCTACTTCTCTCCGGCGACGACCGAACCTGCTGGCTTTTCTCCCGCCTTGAACTCTGCCCAGGGATTGCCCTTCATGTCGCGCAGCACCGGACGCTCCCACTCGAACTCCGGATGCTCCTTCAGGAACGGCTCGGCGAGAAAGTCGGCGCCGCAAGGATAACCGGCGCGCGCGTCAAACGTCATGTTCTTCGCCATCGTGCTGTCGGCGGCCTGCGCCGTCACCGCGCCACTCGGGGTGTAGGGCTTCTCTTCCCACTCGGGCACGCCGCGCGGCGACAGGGCCGTATGCCCGCACAGTGTGCGCTCGTCGGGGTCTTCTTTCTGCGAGTAGCTGTCCCAATGGTCGGCGAGGAACTTCTGCGCCATCGCCACGTCGATCTGCCCCGTGTTCTGGTCCATCAATTCGTTCCAGCGTACATGCCGCGCATTCATCGAGCTTCCGAGGTTGGTGGGATTGAAGTCCGTCTCTTTGTTAATCAGCTCGGGATCACTGGGGAAATTCGCGCCAACGTAGTATCCGTCTTTCGTGCGCCACACGCGATGGATCTTCAGCCCCAGCTCGAAGCGCGCGATTTCGCCGGTCTTGTTGTCGGCCAGCAGCCAGTCGTTGGCGTAACCGCCGTTGTTGCCGTCGAGCATGATCTTCACGTACTGGTCGATCGAGCTGGCGTATTGCAGCGCCTTGCGCGCGCGCACGAATTCCGGCTTGCCCTTGGGATCGAACCCGTTGAACTGAGTGATGGTGGTCTCGGTCACCATCAGCCCCGATGAATTGATGCCGAAGTCGTCGTCGCTCACGATGATGCCGGGGAAGCCATCCTGAATGATGTGGTAGCCGTGCGTGGGCACGATGTCGAAGACGATGGTCCAGCGGCTACCGGTGGGGAAGTCCGACCAGTTACTGTGTGCGATCACCGGCTTGTGGTCTTTCGTCATCGAGCCAGTGGCGACGAATGCGCTGCAATTGCCGGGGGCGGTCAGCTTGGGTGCATCGGCGCTGCTTTGCTGCTTGTCGAGCCACGGCACGTAGTAGTCGGGGACTTCTTCCATCGCGTTCAGCGCGACTACGTCCCACACGTCCATGTTGACGTCGTGGGCCTTCAGGCCGTCAGCGATGCCTTGCAACTCCTGCTGATATTCCGGGTCAATTTTCGGCCAGAGAATGGTCTTCGCCACGTTGCGATAGAAATCCCAGTCCCGCTTGGTGCGGTGCGTGTCGCGGAACTTGACGGTGTTGAAGCCATCAGCAATTTCGGGCGCCAAGAGATAGCCGTGCTGATAGCCGATGTCGGCGGGCGAGCCTTCGAGATGCACGTAAATCCACTTGCTGCGCTCGAAACGATAGGCGGGCCTCAGGCGGACGATATTGCCCGTCTCCCTCACTTGGGCGCCCGCCGCGAACACGGTGCTGCTTCCCAGCGCGTACATCGTCATTACCAACCCAAGCCAGATACCACGGCGCTTTGCCATCCAGTTCCCCAATCGAAACGAAGTTTTCACTCTCACAGCAGCTTATCTGCTTGCGCGGCAGGACTCAACCGTTGAGGACGGTGATAGGTCCGCGAAGAGAATGACGATTGCACTTAGTACAGGAAGTCAAAATCCAGCAGATATTTCCGGTCGTAGTTGCCGAAGAACTGTCCGTACTGCGGATCGCCGATGTTCGAGTGCACCTGAAGCGGATTAAAGTGGTTGGTGATGTTCTGCACCGTCCCGGTTAGCCGCACGGCATGCGTCTCCCGCACTTTGAAGTCCTTGGCGACGGCCACATCGGCCGAGAAGTAGCGCGGATAGCGGTATTGCGTCCCGATTGTCTCGACCCATTCCTGCAGCGGGTTCGTAGGCTGGTAAGGGAATCCATTCCGCAGCTCAAGGTGCGGATTGACCATGAACTTCTTGGGCAGCGAATAGGTTCCCCAAAGAAGGAAGCGGTTGGGAATCTCACTCGGCAGAGCCGAGACGAGTCCGCTACGCACCACCGGATACGGGAAGTTGCCGAGATATTCAGACGCACTGCTCACGTCGCCGTAGGCGTATTGCCGCACATACGAGAAGTAGAACTGGCGATTGGCGTTGGCCCCGATGCGCGAGGTAAATTCCATCTGCCGTGTCTCGGCCGAGCCGCCCGAGCCCAACACCATCGCATTCCGGCCGGCAACGATTTCCGGCTGTAGCGTGATCATTCCGTATTCCCAGCTTTGCAGAAACTTCAGCCGCATGGTGAACATGCTGTTAATGACGCGTTCCATCTCCACGTTCCACGCCACGCTGTAAGGCGCGAAGTTGCCGGTCTTGTTTCTGCGGTCGATGAACGGGAACTTCGACTGCGCCGCCTGGTCGGTCAGGTTGATGTAATGAATCGGCGGCCCAATCGGCAACCCATCCTCGCCATACGTGGTGATCCTTTGCGACGGATAGCTGTTGAACGCGTAAATATCGAGCGGCACTGAATCGTAGAAAATGCCTGTGCCGCCACGGAAGGTCGTCTTGCCGCTGTCCGGCGAGTAAACGAATCCCCCACGAGGCGCAGTTCGCGTAGTCGATGTGATGGTTTGTCCCTCGTACCGTACGCCTGCGTCGAACGCCAGATGCGAGTTCACCACCCAGTGATCTTGGACAAAGATTGCCGGTTCCCAATCGGACAAATCAAATGGCCTGCCCCCTACGTAGTCGATCCGCTGCAGCATCTGCCCGCTGCTGTTCTCGATCAGCACCGGTCGTGCGTAGAACTGGCCCTCGTTCTCGCTGTGCCCCAGCACCGAACCGACTTGAATGGTGTGGTCGCCCCAGAAGTGCAGCGGCTTCACCGTGTAATTTTCAATCCATTCATAACGGCTCGAGTCGCGCGCCTCCTGGCTGAAATAGCTTCCTGAATTTCCAGTGGGCTGCAGCACCATCAATTGCGAGTAATTCTGCGGCTTGACGTTGCTGCTTACGCTGGTTTCCGCCAGAGTGCTTTGCAACAGTCCTCCGCCCAGCGCCCAGCGGTCCATGATGGTTGCGGTCGATTCGTGAAAGTCCGCATTCGGCGTCACCGGCTGCGGGTCGAAATAATTCAGCCCCACGTAATCCATGGTGTGCGGCGCAAAGTGCAAGCTCGCGGTCAGGGTCTGGTCCTTGTTAATGATCCAGTCCATCTGTGTGAATGAGTTGACGGCCTGTGAGGTGGCTTGATTATCCGGCCACGGCAGGGTCAGGACCGATCGTTTGTAGAGCAGGTATTCCGCGCCTTCCAGAAAGTACAGCTTGTCTTTCACCACCGGTCCGCTGAGGTTGAAGCGCGGAGTCCAATCTTTTATGCCTTCGAGATGGTCGCTGCGGATCCGCCAGTCGGGCATCGGATCGTTGAGGCTGTATTCCCACTTGTCGCCGCCGCGCCGCGTCTCTGCGGTGACTACTCCCGCTGTGAAGCGCCCGTATTGCGCCAGGTACGGCATCACCGAAACTTCTACTGTCTGCACGCTGTCGATGGGAACGCTCAGTCCGAAATTCCCGGTCGCAGGATCGGTGACGTCCACCGAGTTGACCAGTAGGGCACTGTGGTCCTCGCCCATGCCCGCGATTTTCACGGAGCCGTCTTGTCCACGAATAATGCCGGGAATCAGCGGCAGTGCATCAGTCAGCGTCACCGGCCGAGTCGGCGAGACTTTGGCTTGCGCGGTCGGCAGGTCCTGCCGCATCCCAGTGTCGTCGGTCACTGGATTGTCGGCAGTCGCCTTCACGTCCACGCTCTGCTGGCTCAAGTCGACCGCGCTCAGCATCACGTCAACTGGCAGAGTCTCCTGGTGCGTCTCAACTTCCACTTCGGTTTCGTTAGCGAGGTAGCCCGTCTTCTTGATACTCAGCTGGTATTTGCCCGAAGACGGCACCTCTAGATCTGCTTTGCCCGTCGCATCCGTCGTCGCGCTGGTAATCGGCTTGCCAGCTTGCGTGACCATGATTTCGGCATTCGCGACTGGCTGGTTCTTATCGTCCACGACCGTCACCGCTACACTCGTGGACTGGTCAGCGGCCAGCGCCGCACTCGTCGCAATGCTGATGGCCACGCCGATCAAGCACACGCACCCGAGCCACGCCCGGACCCTCCGCCCACAAGGCTCTGTGGCGAAGGCACGGCGCGGTTGGGATGGGCCGAAGTCGAACATTCCGTTACGTACCGGTACAAAGAAAAGCACGGCGCAGATTTCCCCGACCTTCTCAACGGAAATGCACCGTCCAGCTTGGATTTGTTAATAAGGGCTGAAAATACCTTGGATGCCCGCGAGGTCCAAAGTGCCTATATGTATTTTGCCGCGAGTCGATGCCGCACCTAAGCCTCCGCCGGCGCGTCATGAATAATGATCAGGGCCGGTTAGAGGACGCGCGCGTGTTCGGCTGCGTGCGCTTTCATTTTACCTTCCGGCGGGGCAAATAGCATGCAACGAATTCGCAGCCGACGTTGCTACTGGCATTCACCTCTCCGGCGTGGTGGCCACGCCACCGACTTGTCAAAAAATTGCAAAAGAATATCATCGTTCTCAACCACTTCCGGGGCTGAGGAATCTAATTCGCTGGAAGAGACCGCAGTTCGGCGGCATATGGCAGCAGACGATTCTTCGGTTCGAGTCTCCTGCGATGTCTGCCCCGCTTGCTATTGCGGACTAGTGTCGTCAGGAACGAGGATTTACCGTTGTATCGCCACGCTATCAACGCTCTGGCTGCCATCCTGGTCGTGCTGTTCTGCACTTGTCCGAGCTTCGCCCAGACTTCAGCTCGCGTCGTGCCTCAGCCCGAACTCGAGCGTGGATTCCGCCAGATGTACAACCTGGACTTCACTGCCGCGCACAGCACGTTTCACGTTTATCAAAAGCTGAACCCTGATGATCCACTGGGCTACGTGGCCGATGCGGCCGCTTACCTGTTTGCTGAATTCAACCGCCTGCAGATCCTCGAATCCGATTTGTTCACCGATGACAAGCGTTTCGACAATCGCAACAAAGAGGAGCCCGACCCTGCGGTGAAGACCGCGTTCGACGCTGAGCTGCAGCGTGGCGATGAACTCGTCAACAAGGCGCTCGCGAAATCGCCTAACGATGCCAACGCACTGTTTGCTCGCGTGCTGGCTAACGGATTGCGTAGCGATTACACCGCCATGATCGAGAAGCGCAACCTGGCGAGCCTCAGCTACATGAAGACCTCGCGCGTCACTGCGCAGCAATTGCTGGCGATCGATCCCACTTGCTACGACGCATTTCTCGCCATCGGCGTGGAGAACTACCTGCTCGGATCAACCCCGGCGCCCGTCCGCTGGATCTTGAGCGTCACCGGATCGCAGACCGACAAACAGGAAGGCGTGAAGCGCCTGCGCCTGACTGCGGAAAAGGGATACTACCTGGCGCCCTTCGCTCGTCTGCTTTTGGCCGTCGCCGCTCTTCGCGACAAAGACAAAGACACCGCCCGCACTTTGCTGGCAGGACTGGCCAACGAATTTCCCCGCAACCAGCTTTACTCCAAAGAACTCGCTCGCATTCAGTAGAGCGAGGCGCGATCCTCAACGCGTGCGGAGAGCTTCTTCGCGCGAACTCGACACTTAGGTGCCTCTATCGACTAACGCCAGTCGGAGGTAGGACTACTGTTGTCCACTTTGTGCGCAATATTTTTCACACATTTTTCTCTCGACAACCTCTTCCCATATGTCATATAAGGACTTACCACACCCCACTTTGGTAGTTAACGTGCATTTCACGGGACGATAAGGGTTTTCGCTTTTGTAGTGCGCGCCCCCCGCTTCCATCAGTCTTAGGTTCGGCGGGCCCGCACCGTGGGGCTTTCAATCTCAACAATCTGTAGGCACTTTGCAGTTGGAATCACTGAACTCAGGAGGAACAGTGAAGAAGAAACTACTGCTTTTGACCACATTGGTACTGGCTTTTGCCGCGTTTGCCAGTGCCGACAGTTTTGTCGTCTACTCCACCCGGGCTGCCCAGAACCCGTCTGACTTTTTTGACAACAGCCAGATCGCGCCTCCCGGAACCGAAGTCAGCACCCCTCAGCTTATGATTTCTTTCACCGGCAACAATGCCGCTCTGGTCGGCAACATCGACGGTTCGCCCTTTGTGACGATGCAGGAAGGCTTCACCTGGACCGGCAATTTCGATTATGGTGAGTCGCTGCTCTGGACCGGCAATTACGCATTGTATGGATTCGGCGGCGAAGGTCCGATGGCCATGGTCTTCTTCAATCCCGTTGGGACCGTGGGCTTCTCTATCCAGGCCGACTTCTACGGACCCTTCACCGCGTACCTCGCCGCGTTTGACTCGAACGGCAACCTGCTCGCTACCTACATCAACACCAACGGCAACAGCGATGGATCAGAGAACGGCTCAGCCCTGTTCATGGGCTTGGGTGATGTAACTGGTCCGAACATTGCGTCGATCGAATTCACGGTAGCCAGCGATGCGTTCCCGCCGTATTCCAACAATGACTTCGCCATCGACGATGTCAGCATTGGTACGGTTCCGGAGCCCAGCTCTCTGGTGCTGCTCGGTAGCGGCTTGATCGGTCTGGCTGGGATAGCTCGTCGCAAGCTGGGACGTTAGAGTCTGGGCCCTTCGCTCGTCGAGACCGGGAAGTCGTCCGGTCATGACAGGAACCTGGCTGGCCATGAGATTCCAGCCCGCGCGCGAGCAATTCGCTCGCGCCAACACATTGCGGAGAGAGGAACATCGTACTATGCGTAAGCTTCTATGCTTGCTAACACTTCTGGCGTTGGCCTTTGCTGCTGTCGGAGCCTTCGCCGCAACTCACAAGTACACATCGGTTAAGAAGGTTCCCGCCACCAAGAGCGGCTCACCCATCAAGCTCACCGGGAAACCTCAGTTTGACCCGCACACCATGGCTCAGTTCAAGGCCCAGAACCACCTGAGCTATGCCATGAACCAGAAGATCCAGCAGGCGGCTGGGAAGGCCCCCAAGAACGGTTACATCAACGGCACCATCGACACCATCCCGTATTTCAACAGCTGGTTCATCACCGGGGAGCGCAATAGCATCTACCCGTACTCGATGGCCGGGCACAGTCCTTCGGCGGGCGGCACAACCACCGTTCCCACCGAGATCATCCCGCTGATCACAGTTCTGTACTACTACGGAACCCCGATCGCGTACTTTGACCCATATGGCTATTATGTTGCGCCTGCCGATCAAGACTCAGACGTGAACCTGGTAGCCCAATCGCCTCTGTACGATGCCACGACCACCTATCCCGGCCCGCCGCCACAGACTGGCCAGATCGTTGATACCGCCCAGCGCACCGCGTTCCGCGCAACGCGCACCGCGAACTGGCACGTCGACCTGAGCCAGGTCCCTGGCCCGATCCTCTGGGAACAGGACCTCGAGTACGCGAACGGCGACTGGGCGATTCTCTGCTGCGATTCCAACAGCAACAACTTCCCGGTCTTCAACATCAACACCATTTCCAACAGCTTCGAGTACATCGTTACCTATCCGTTGGAACTGGCCGCAACCACCAACAACATCGTTCCGGTCATCGTCACCGACTACCTGACGGCGTTCGAGAACGACGATCCGACAGAGTGCTGCGTGCTGGGCTATCACTCGGCGCAGCCGGGCACCTATGATCCCAACGGCGTGCTGGTCTTTGCTTGGGGCACATACATTCCCCACAATCCCGACCAGGGCGTGACCAATCCGTTTGGCCAGTTCGGTTCGGACACCATGGTCCTAAGCCATGAAATCGCCGAAACGGTGAATGACCCGTTCGTGCAGACGACTGGAACGTTGGTTTCACCCTGGGTTGACGGTTCGGTATCGTTTGCCCAGGCGAACTTGGAAGTCGGCGACGTGATTGAGGGCATGAATGCCTCGGATGTCATCTACAACGTGCCTTTGACCACGACCACTGGCCCGTACACCTATACCCTCCAGAACACCGCGTTGCTGGAGTGGTTCACGCGTAACCCGCTCAGCGGCGGCATTTACAGCTGGCCGAACGAACATACTCTCGGACAGGCCGTGCACGGCGCTAATTGCAACGCGCCGGGCGTCTGCAGCTGGCTGTATGGTCAGGGTTCCGGTGCCTTCTATTTCGGACCTCCGTACTAAGCTGACAGCACCACCTCAATGCCGGGCACTACGGTGCCCGGTTTTTTTATGTCCGGATGCATCGGTTTAGCTGGCGCGGCCACCAGCGATGCCGTTAGAACATGTTTGAGTGACACTGCTTGCACACGCCACAGGTGCGGCAATCGGGCATGCTGGGGTTCCGTCCCACCGGCAGCAGGTTGGGGTAGTTGGAAGCGTGTTGCCCATGGCACGAAAGGCAACTCACCGGTGGCAGTTTGGAAGACGTATTTGGACCAGACACCGGATGTCCTTGCACCGGATGGCCGCGCGTCAACGACCCGTCGAGATTGATGTACTGCGCCCCCTTCATCTGCGCCAGCGTCAGACTCTGCCCCCAGGGCGTGGTGGTGCGCTTGCCGGCCGCATCGACTTTCAGCCGTGCGCGGGCGTGGCAACCCAGGCAGATATCTTGCGCCTCGGCCCAGGTATGCGCCGGGAAGTCGCTGGAGTGGGGTGAGTGACAGGCAACGCAGAGTCCCTCGCGGTATGGACCGTGCAAAACCGTATCACTTGAAAGTGTGTGGCAGGTCACGCAGAGTTGGTTGCTCGGCGCAATTAGCGTGACGCGTGTGACGCCGCCTTGGGTTGCGATGTTGTGGCACGTAGTGCAGCCCATCGACATCGCGGAATGAACGAACTTTCCCTGCTGCAGGCTGCCATGACACTCCAGGCAAGTCGAGGCGGGCGCATTGGCCTCGAGCGGAACGGGGTGTTCGTTGCTGGTCGCTTCGCCTTTCATCGCCGCAGCGGTGTGCGAAGGTGCGGACTTCGCCGGCGTGGCCGGAGCGCCGGATTGCGCGAATGTCGGCGAACAGTACAACGCGAACATCAGAAAGATTGCGATTCCGTTATTTGGGGCTAGTCGTCGCATTCCGCTGCACCCGATGATTCTTACTCAGTCGACCGGTGCCAACCGCGATCTGCGTGAGATCTGAGACGGATTCAGGAAAACAGGCGATTGTAATTCCGCTGACACTCCGCGACAGTGACCTTGCTCACATGCGGGGTTGCGGCTTCTCGCGTTCCGGGCGCCGCAGCCACGTCATCGACAAGTACGCGCCGACCCACGATCCCGCCGCCGCGAATCCCACATACACCCAGTTGCGGGTATAGCTAATCACGGCAAAGGCCGACAGTAGATACCACAAGCTGCTCCAGCTTGCGGCGGGCAAGCGTTTCCGCGCAGCAACGGCCGCGCTGAACATCACATAAATCGCGTCGGTAGCTGCGGTCGAGACGGTCACGCCCAGCGCCAACACGGGATCGATTTGCACCACGAGTTCACCTCCTGATCGCCAACGATGATGATCACACAGCCACAGAGAATTGTGATCACCTCCGTATCCTCTGTGCCAACGTGGTGAATCCCTGGTGCTTTGTGTTGCCTGCATTGGTGGTTTAGTCCCTCGCGACTAGAATGCTGAACGTTGGTTTATTCCGGCTCTTAAAGGACTTGTTCATGCGATCTCTCCGAACCCTGTTCTGTTGTGCCGTGCTCTCCAGCGTGATGGCAGGGCAGGCCGCAAGTCCCACAGCATGGGAGCACGACCCCCAGGTGGAATCGAAAATCGACGCACTGGTGAAGCAGATGACGCTCGACGAGAAGATCGGGCAGCTGGTCACCTACTCAGCCGGAGCTCCCACCGGCCCCGGCACCGGACGCACCAATTACAAGGAGATGATCGCCCAAGGTCAGCTCGGTTCGCTCTTCAATCTGACCGGCGCCGCCGAGACCAACGCCATGCAGAAGATCGCGGTCGAGAAATCGCGCTTGCATATCCCGCTGATTTTCGGACTCGACATCATTCACGGATATCGCACGGAGTTTCCTGTTCCGCTGGGTTTGTCGGCGACCTGGGACCCGGCATTGGTGGAGCGCGCAGCCCATGTCGCGGCCAAAGAGGCCAGCCGCGCGGGCGTCCGCTGGGCGTACTCGCCGATGGTGGACATCGCCCACGATGCCCGCTGGGGACGCATTGTAGAAAGCGCGGGCGAAGATCCCTACCTCGGCTCGGCCATGGCCGTCGCCTACGTGCGCGGCTATCAGGGCACGAAGCTGAGCGATCCGGATTCCATCGCCGCCTGCACCAAGCACTTCGTCGGCTACGGCGCAGCCGAGGGCGGCCGTGATTACAACACCGCGGAGATTCCGCTGCGCCTGTTGCGGCAGGTCTATCTGCCGCCGTTTCAGGCAACGGTTGACGCCGGCGTCGCCACGTTCATGAGCGCCTTCGAAGCGCTGAACGAAGTTCCCGCCAGCGCCAACGCTTTCACGCTCACACAGGTATTAAAGAAAGAATGGGGGTTCCCAGGATTCGTGACCAGCGATTGGGGATCCATCGGTGAACTCATTCCGCAAGGCGTCGCCAACAGCGGCACGGTCGCTGCGGGTAAGGCGATCCTTGCCGGTGTGGACATGGACATGGAATCGAATGTCTACGCCCCGCATATGGCGGAACTGGTGAAGTCGGGAATCGTGCCGGAGTCGGTCATTGACGATTCGGTGCGCAGGGTCTTGCGCGTGAAGTTCGCCTTGGGACTGTTCGACCATCCCTACGTCGAAGGTAAGACTCCAGACGGTATTGCACCGGAAGACGCTGATTTGGCGCGGAAGGCCGCGGAAGAATCGTTTGTACTGTTGAAGAACGACCGCGGACTTTTGCCCTTGAAACCCAAGGACAAGACCATTGCGCTGATTGGCCCATTGGCTGACGATGCCGGGCAAATGCTGGGCTCGTGGTCGACGAAAAGCCAGCCGAAAGATGTGGTCACTTTGCGCTCGGCCTTAACCGAACAAGTGGAAGCCGCGCAGGGGCGTGTTATTTATGCAAAAGGCACCGACATTCTGACAATGTCAGATAGCGCTTTTTCTGACGCTGTAGGAGCAGCGATGAAGTCTGACATTGTGGTACTTGCACTCGGCGAGGACGCAGTGTGGATGACCGGAGAAGCCGGTTCGCGAGCCCATCTCGACCTCCCGGGCAATCAGGAGCAGTTGCTCGAGGCCGTGGTCGCCACTGGCAAGCCGGTGGTGCTGCTGGTCTTCAGCGGGCGCCCGCTGGTTTTGAACTGGGCATCGCAGCATCTGCCGGCGATCATGGAAGTGTGGTTCCCCGGCATCCAGGCTGGTCCGTCGATGGCCAATGTGCTGCTCGGAGTAAGTGCTCCGAGTGGCCGGCTCACCACCAGTTTTCCGCGCGCCGTCGGGCAGGAGCCGCTCTACTACAACCACTTCAACACCGGCCGTCCTGCGGACGGCGTGGATCTCTCGCGTCCGCCCCAGAACGACAAGGAGAAATACCTGTCGCGCTATATCGACGAGCCCAACTCGGCGCTCTATCCATTCGGCTACGGTCTGACCTACAGCACGATTTCCTACTCGCCGACGACGGTGAGTGCGACGTCAGCGAGCGCTAAAGAGTTCAATGCCAGCACTGCAAAGCTGACAGTCTCAGCGGAAGTGCGCAATGCCGGAAGCCGCGCGGTTGACGAAGTTGTGCAGTTGTATATTCGCCAGACAGGAACCAGCGTGGTTCGTCCAGTGCGCGAATTGAAGGGCTTCAAGCGCATCACGCTCGCGCCGGGCCAAGCGCAGAAAGTGGAATTCACGCTGGGGCGCGATGAGCTGAAGTTCTGGAACATCGAGATGAAAGACGTGGTCGAACCCGCGCAGTTGACGGTGTGGGTCGCTCCCGATTCGACGGGCGGGAAGCCCGCTCAGGTGAGCATTGGGCAGTGACTTAGCGAGTCGCTTCCCGATTTGGGAATCGATGCAGAAGAAACCACAAAAGTGTATTGACATGCGACTCGAAGGTGCTATCGTGAAACTAGTGAGCCATCCAGCTCTGCGCAGCTGGGTGGCTCTTTGCCCTTTTGGGTTGCGTTCTTTGCTAACAGGAGAAGGTTTGTGACACGACACGAAAAGATTCCGGCCCGTGCGGGCTGGGCATCGCAAATCTTGAATGCAGTTTCGAGTTCCAAGTTTCGAGTTTTGAGCCTCGAAGTTTTGTGGCTCAGCGTGCTGGTTCTCTGCGGAGTGCTGAACGCTGCGGCCCAGGCTGTGCCCGCAGCAGAACCATCGGCCGCGCCGGTTGTTTCTCTTCCCGGCCTCTACAATCCCGTCGCCGATCCCAATGCAGTTGTCACTGCTGGCAATGCGCGTTTCACCGTGCTGACACCCCGGCTCATCCGCATGGAATGGTCTGCCAACGGCAAGTTCGAAGACCACGCCTCGCTAGTTGTCTTGAACCGCAAGCTGCCAGTGCCGAAGTTCACAGTTGTATGGGCGGTAAGCGGCGCGGCAGGAAAAACCACTATCAAAACTGATGCTCTGACATTGTGGTACACATCGGGGGCGAGCGCCAACGGAAGGTTCGACGAAAGCAGCCTGCAAGTTTCGTTCACTCTGAACGGGAAGGAAATCACTTGGCACCCGGGAATGGAAGATATCGCTAACCTGCAGGGGACGACGCGCACGCTCGATGGAGCGCTGGGTGGCAAAACGGCCGAGCCGATGGACCCTGGGCTGGTCTCACGGGACGGCTGGGTGCTCGTGGACGACTCTACGCGCCCGCTGTTCGACGGTGACGATTTTCGTTTCGACCAAGGCGACAAGAGCGATTGGCCGTGGGTGATGCAGCGTCCCGCGGGCGATCGCCAGGACTGGTACTTCTTTGGCTACGGCCACGACTACGAAGCTGCCCTGCACGATTTCACGCTGGTTGCGGGCAAAATTCCGCTGCCGCCACGCTTTGCTTTCGGCGCGTGGTGGTCGCGCTACTGGGCCTACTCCGACCAGGAGCTGCTCGACCTCGCCAACGACTTCCGCAAGAACGATGTGCCCCTCGACGTCTTCGTCATCGATATGGACTGGCACAAGACCTTTAGCTCCCAGAACCGACAGGTCCAGGAGGAAGACGCCTCCGGTCATCCCAAAGGCTGGAGCGGCTATAGCTGGAACAAGCTGCTGTTTCCCGATCCCGACCAATTTCTAAAAGACCTGCATGCCATGGGGCTGAAGGTGACGCTCAACCTGCATCCGGCATCGGGCATTCAGCCGTGGGAAGACGCCTATCCGGCGATGGCGCGCGCGATGGGCGTCGATCCAGCGACAGGGCAGTACATACCATTCGACATCACCAACAAAACGTTCGCGATTAATTATCTCGACCTGGTGCATCATCCGCTGGAAAAGCAGGGAGTGGACTTCTGGTGGCTCGACTGGCAGCAGGAGAACGCCACAAAAACCGCGGGGGTCAGTCCAACGTGGTGGCTGAATTATGTGCACTTCAGCGACCAGGAGCGCGAAGGCAAGCGGCCGTTGCTGTTCCATCGCTGGGGAGGCCTGGGCAATCATCGCTACCAGATCGGATTTTCGGGCGACACTATCTCGGTGTGGGAGTCGCTCGCGTTTCAGCCGTGGTTTACCGCGACGGCGGCCAACGTGGGTTATGCCTACTGGAGCCACGACATCGGTGGACATATGCCGGGTGTGGTCTCACCTGAGCTGTACACGCGGTGGATCCAGTTTGGAATTTTCAGTCCGATCCTGCGGACGCATACTACGAAGAACCCCAATGCCGAGCGGCGCATCTGGGCATACCCCGAGCCGTATTCCGACATCATGCGCGGGCTGTACCACGAGCGCTACGCGATGCTGCCTTACATCTACACCGAGGCGCGGCGCACGTATGACACCGGCGTAGCGTTTCTGCATCCTCTTTATTACGACTGGCCGGAAGCGAACGAGGCCTACGACATGAAGAACGAGTATGTCTTCGGCAGCGAGATGGTCGTGAATCCGGTGGTGACGCCGGGCGACAAGATTACAGGACTGGTGAAGCAGGAGGTATGGATTCCGAAGGGTGAGTGGATCGAATCGGACACGGGAGCACATTTGACGGGACCGGCGAAGATGCAGCGCAGTTTCTCAATTGAGCAGATTCCGGTGTATGTGCGCGAAGGAGCGATTTTGCCGATGGCTCCGCCAATGTACTACACCAACCAGATGCCGGTAGATCCGTTGATCGTGACGGTGTATCCGCTGAAGGATGGCGAGACGAATTCGTACTCGCTCTATCAGGATGCCGGCGACACGCGGGCGTACCAGACGGGACAGTTTGCGCGGACAGAGCTGACTGCGTCGGCGAAAGGGAATGAGGTAACGGTCACGATCGGTGCAGCGAAGGGAAGCTATCCGGGGATGGTGACGGCGCGGGCGTACGAAGTGCGGTTGCCCGCCGATTGGCCGCCGGAGTCGGTGAGCGTGAATGGCAATTCTCTTGGCTATCAGCCGAATGAACACAAGCCGGGTTGGCGCTATGAAGGGAATGCGCTGACTACTGTGATTACGACGTCGTCGGCGGATATGACGCAGACAGTAACGATCAAGCTCACGCGTTCCGCGAAATTGGTGAAGCAGCAAGCGGAACTGGATGGGTTCGCGGGAGCGATGACGCGACTGCGGTCAGCGGTTTACACGTTGCAGCATGCATGGCCATTCAGCGACGTGCCCGACGAACTGATCGATGCGGCGCAGACCGGCGACCGGATGAGCTACTATCCCGGCGCTGCGGGCAAACAGATGGCACACTATCGCGAAGTGTTGCCCAAGGCAAAGGCGAAGGTTGACGCGATGGCCAAGGCGGGCATCAGCGAGGAGCAGAAAGCGGCATTGGCGAAAGCGCTCGGTCCGGTGTGGGAGACGCCGGAAGCTAAGGAGGCGCTGGCGGATTATCCGAACAAGCTGGCGCGGGCGCAGGCGGAGCTTGGGGACGTAACCGGTAACTGGTAACTGGCAAATTCGTCATTGGCACTTAGTAACTGGCGGCTAGCGATCGGCAAGGGCAATCCAAGTACAGCGCATGAACTTTAGAAAAGCGGTATTCGCGGTATGGATTCTATTGTGCGCGGCGGCGGTGGCGCAGGACATCTACCTGCAGCCGTGGCGGCCGCAGTATCACTTCACGCCTGGCCACAACTTTATGAACGATCCCAACGGCATGGTCTTCTATAAGGGTGAGTATCACCTGTTTTACCAGTACAACCCGGAAGGCCAGGTGTGGGGACACATGAGTTGGGGACACACGGTCAGCACCGACATGGTGCATTGGAAAAACCTGCCCCTGGCGATTCCGGAACAGCCGAATTACATGATTTATTCGGGCAGCGCGGTGGTGGACTGGAACAATTCGAGCGGGCTGTGCAAGAACCCCGATCCGCAAGACCACTCGTGCCTGATTGCGATTTACGCCGCGGACTACCACCAAAAGGCAGAAAAGACGCACATCGCATACAGCAACGATCGCGGCCGCACGTGGACGAATTACGCGGGTAACCCTGTAATCGATGTCGATGCGGCGGACTTTCGCGACCCTTTTGTGTTCTGGTACGCGGCGCAAAAAAAATGGGTGTTGGTGGCGGTGCTGGCCGACCATCGCAAGGCGCTTTTCTTTTCGTCGACCGACTTGAAGCGATGGGCGAAGATGAGCGAGTTCGGGCCGGCAGGCGATGAAGCCGGTCAGTGGGAGTGTCCGGACTTGCTGGAGCTGCCGATCGAAGGAACGACCGACACACGGTGGGTGCTGATCATCAATCGCAATCCGGGAGCACCGGCAGGTGGAACGGGAGTGCGGTATCTCATCGGAGAGTTCGACGGGACGCAATTTGTCGAAAAAGAAAGTGCCGGGAAAAAACTGTGGGCCGATTACGGAAAAGATTTCTACGCAACTAACTCCTTCAACGATATGCCGGCGAGCGATCCGCGGAAAATATGGATTGGATGGACGAGTAATTGGCTGTATGCAAAAGACGAGCCCACGGTGGCCTGGCGGGGAGCGCAGTCGATTCCGAGAAGTCTCACTTTGCGGTATGTCGGAACCCCACTTATTCCAAAAGAAGGAATAAGTGGGGCACCCGGAACGAACGAGTTGCTGATGGTGCAGGCTCCGGTGCGGGAATTGCAAAGCCTGCGCGGAAAGCCGCTGCAAATCAGCAATGTGACGGTAGCAGAAGCAAACGCAAAGATCGCCAGCGCGGGTTTCCGAACTGAGAGTTACGAGATCGAAGCTGAAATAGAGCCGGGCAGCGCCAGCGAAATCGGTTTCCACGTACTGAAGGGCGACGGATCGCAAACCCTAGTTGGCATTGCGCCCGCAAGCAACGCGCTGTTTGTCGATCGCACAAATTCAGGCGATGTTTTTTTCAGCGACGCTTTTCCCGGCCGCTTCTCGACCACGCTGCACGACACGAAGCGAGTGAAGCTCCACATCTTCGTGGACCGCTCGATTGTGGAAGTTTTTGCCAATGATGGCGAAAAAGTCATGACAGACCGCTCCTACCCACCGCAAGACAGTTGGCGGATCGAGATGTACGCCAACGGCGGGGCAGGGAAAGTCGTGTCGCTGACGATATGGCCAATGGCGTCGATCTGGGAAGGTGGGAAGTAACTCACGGAACTTTCTTACACGCTCATCCCGGTTTGCGACGCGTCCGTCCAAGCATGGACGGTTAGTGTAAAAGAATCGCGAAACTCTTTGCCGTGAACGGAGTCTAAGACGGTAGCGAGAGCTTCTCTGATGCCCCCCAGCATTCCGTTCCTGAGAAACCGCATCATCGCGACAACCACGTCCCGACATTACTGTGCATGGTTATTGGGAGCGCTGTTGCTGTTCTTCGCGGCCAATGCACGAGTGGCGCGCTACGACATGCATCGGCGCGACCTGAAGCTCGCGACGACCCAGTCGTTCCTGGACAGCGACGAAACGTGGCTGGAATTGTCGATGGCGGCGTTGCTGCTGTCGTGGTGCGGGGCGCATCTTGGGCTGCGTGTGTTTCTTACGCCCACCGCGTCGCAGATTGCAGTTGCTAGTCCCGTGGTGGCGCCGCTGGGCGATTTCGACCGCGAGTTGCGTTTGCGCGCTCCGCCATTCCGTTAGCGACAACACACTTTAGAAAAGTGCATCTCAATCAAAGTATGAGTGGCGCCTGCGGACGTGGTGCGGAAATTGCATTTCGGCCAGGTCCGCGGGACCCACTCGCCAGTTTTTATCCGCTCGCCGGGCGGCGGCCCGGCAGAATTCTCACCCCCAACCGAATCCAAGAGGAGGATGTATGTCACGAACAGTAGAAATGAATTCCACCAGTCCGATCCAGCAGAACGCGCCGATGAGCGAAGCCTTGCGGGAACGCATCGAACAGAGAGCGTACGAACTATATGAGGCCCGCGGGTCGGAGCCCGGACATGAACTGGAAGACTGGACCAAGGCCGAGTCGGAGATACTCCAGCAGACAAAACTTCACCGAGCGGCATAAATAGGGATGCCCCACCCGGATTGAGTAAAAGGGTGGGGCATTTGTTTGTCTTCGCCAGCCACTCGCTATTTCTTCGTCGTTGTCTCCGCGTCGAACATCTGCGCCTTGACCGGAGCGAGGAAAGGGATAGCAGTGGCCTGCGGCACAAATGTCCCGGCTTTCAGCGCGTCGCCGGTGAACAGGAATTTAAAGTCGCCCATGCTGAATGAATCCGGCACGAGGTGGAAGATGTAGCTCTGCTGGGTGGCTCCACGGAGTGAGACTACGTCAGGAGTGGTGTTGCGGACCACGAGCAGGATCATCCCGGCCGATTCTTCGTTCTTGTTCTCCGGTTTGCGAACGCCGTCCTGCTTTTCCTGCTTCTCACGCTGCTCGTGCTGCTGATGGACCACTTTGGCCGGATTAAAACCCGGAACCAGCGCGCGGGCACGTTCTACGGTGCTGGGGGGAAACGCGCCGTAAAGCCATTGTGCATCGGCGAGCTCACCTACATTTTCGAGGACCACCGCACCGCCGGTGTTCTGTCCGGCCTGAATCGCATCTTGCTTGGGTTGCAGCCCGAGGGTGGCGACGACCATGACCATCGCTGCGACCTTATGGCCTTCAGCCACGATCAGTGTGGCTGATCCGCCCACCACTTCCATGGGCACGTCAACATAGGTGGTGTTGGACGTCTGCGCGATGACCTTGACCGGAACTTTGTCAAAGGCCACAAATGTGTTGCGACTATCGCCGGTGAACGGCCCGGCGATTGTGCACAAATCCTGCTTGAAGCACAGAGCGGACGACTCGAAGTCCTGGGCAACGGGAGGCTTCTGCAACATCGGCTTGGGGAGATCAATCTTGCCGGCGACAGCGACTGACGGGTCGCCAGCCTGGCGAAGAGTGAACGCCAGCGGATTGACACTCGGAACGGTAAAGGTGATGGGACCATCGGCTGGTTGCGGCACAGAGCCGTTCAACTCAAAGGTCCAGCCGGTCAGACGAGACGCGTCGTCCGTCGACGGCATGGGAAGCGAGACGCGTGCCAACAGGAGATCGGGATGGCCGGCAAAGCGATCGGGATCTTCGACGACGCTGCCGGAAATGCGTTGCCCAGGACGTAGATCTGCAGGAAGAACAACGGCAACTTCCCTCGTCGTCGTAGCGATGGTCGCGTCGGCCGGATTCTTGGGCTGCATGCGGCGAGACTTCTGCTCGGCCACGGCAGCCTGACGAGCGGCTGCGAGACTCTGAAGGACTTCATCGCGCGTGATTTGGCGGACCACTTCCGGGCCTTCGTGTGCCTCCTCGGAGGCCGGACAATCGATGACCTCGTACTTCCGTGTCGCAGCTTTCCACTCGAAGCAGCGGTTTATGCCACTCATCGGATCGTGAAACAACTTGTGACCCGAAACATGTTTTCCCGACTGGTCGAAGTCTTCAATGATCTCGCTGGTGAAATTGGAGTTCTCGTCGTAGGTGTGCTGGGCAATCTTTTCCGGCGATTTGCCGTCCGGCCAGTAGTGGGTTTCGTTCTGCTTGTAGGTCTCGCCGTGGGAGTTGAACGAATAATCGATCTTGACCTGGATTTTGCCGTCTGTTCCAACGGTGCGGCTCTCGACCATTCGCCCGGCCGCATCGTAATCAAACTCCTGCTTTAGTCCCGGTCCGGCGTCATGTACCACGGTTTTCTGCGCGAACGCACCTAAGGAAGATAAGAAGACAAAAGCTCCGCACAGCGAGACGAGATACGACTGCAATCGTAGGTGGCGCCGCACGATTACCTCCGGCTTAAGATGACGATGAGAAGAGCGAACACCATTCTACCCGCACCCGCTTCAATTAACTTAGTAGTAAACACGAAGGGTCAAGTCGGAAGCACTTCGGGTGAGCGATTTGGCGTCCAGAATTCTTCGGATTTGGCGGCCAGGGGACTCGGAACCTGGCAATTCGAGTCCATTATCACTTCATTAACCCGAACAACTCGCTACGCTATAAACACTTGCAAAGATTCAGTTTGATTGCACCGTTTTGAGAGCGTTTCTGGGTTCTCGGCGTTACGGCGGCATTAACCGTCGCGGGCCGGTTGGCTGATTTTAACGGTAATACTACAAAAATAGTTGTTATAAGGGACAGTGCATGATACAAAGGCTACTATCTCTGACGTAGCCAGATCCCGCTTGTCGCTGGCTTGAGACACTTTCACGATAACCGAAACACCCTGGAGAGGCCTCGATGAAAAGAAACATTTCCCTCTCGTTGTGCGCCACCGTACTTTGTCTCCTATTGTTGCTCTGCGGTTCGATGTTCGCACAGGACAATGCTGCAAGATCTGGCGTGCTCACCAAATCTGAATTTAACCGCGCGGTGTACATGGACGTATCGCCGCCACTGAGAGACCTCATCGCTTCACAACCGGTTTCGGTGTTCGGGTATCACGAAGCGAGTCCGGCCCTGAAGCCGAAGTTGCTTAAACAGATTGGATACGGCGACCGCAGCGTAGCCAAGACCGTTGGGCAGGAAGCAAATGTTGCGTTGGCCGCTCCCGTAGCGGCGGCGATCAATTGGAGCGTATTGGGAGTCGGCATCGGCTTCCACGGGTACACCGTTCCGGATGCGCCGACCGACTCAAATGGAGCCTCGGGCGACTGGCCGGGCAACCAAGGGAACGCGCAGGTCGTCGAGTGGGTCAACGTTTCCTACGCAGTCTTCAACAAGGCCACTGGCGCCTACATCGCAGGCCCGATTTCGGGTCAGACGCTGTGGAGCGGCTTTGCCGGCAACTGCAGCGCCAGCAATAGCGGCGACATCGTGGTGCAGTTCGACAAGATGGCGCACCGCTGGGTGCTCTTCCAGCCGAGATTTACTGCCCCTTACGCCAGCTGTTTTGCCATCTCGACGAGCCCGGACGCGACCGGCAGCTATATCCGGTACCAATTCCCCCAAAACGCCGGGTTCCCGGACTATCCAAAGATCGGCATTCAGCCTGAGGCCTACTATCAGGCGCAGAACATGTTCAACAACCAACTGACCGCTTACATCGGTGCCCAGCCCTGCGCGTACAACCGCGTGAAGATGCTGGCTGGCGATCCGACGGCGGAGCAGGTTTGCACGCTGGATACCTCGAACGGAACGCTGTTCGACGACAGCATGCTGCCCGCGGATCTGGACACTCCGAATCTGCCGATGCCTGCGGGCACTCCGGAAGTCTATGTGGGCAGCATCGACAACTACTCATCGGAAACCCACATCTACGAGTACACGTACTCGGTGAATTTTCCAGCCGGAACCGCTGTACTCACGGGAGTGAACGGGGCGAACCCGATTACGCTCGGCACCTTGCCGGCGTTTGTCGGCTTATGCAACTTCGGTTCGTCTGGTTGTATTCCTCAGCTGGGTGTCACCACGAGCTCGAGCGGCCTTGATTCATTGGGTGATCGCCTGATGTTCCGCCTGGCGCTGCATCGCGGTATCAACGCGGCCAACGTGCCGGTCACGTCGTATCTGGTCGGCCATTCGATCGTAAACGGTTCGACGGGAGCAGTACGGTGGTACGAGTTGCGCGCGCCGGCCAACAACCCCACAGCGTTGTCGTTCTATCAGGGCAATACCTTTGCGCCGGATTCCATTTACCGGTTCATGGGTTCGCTGGCCATGGACAAGAACGGCAACATCCTGCTGGGCTATAGCCGTTCCAGCTCCACCCAGCATCCTGACGTCTATTTCACCGGACGGGCAGCATCCGATCCGCTGGGAACGATGCAGGGCGAGACGGCGCTGGTTAACCAGAGTGTCGCGACCGGTTCGCAGAGGAGCACGAGCCATCGTTGGGGTGATTACAGCAGCATGACGATAGACCTCGATGGTTGCTCGATGATCTATGTGAACCAGTACTACACCACGACGACAACTTTTGCCTGGAGCACGAACGTGTCTTCGCTGAAGTTCAACACCTGTACGCCAACTGTTCTTCCGTAGATTGAACACCGCGGCGCCGTTCCCATTCGGCGCCGTGGATTCACCTAGGATTAACGATTAAAAGGGTTGAGTAACCATGGAGTTGTGATACTCTAGTTGCCCGGCCGTGGTGTAAGAGAAATCGCAGCGTTTGACTGAAAGGTTCTGTGGACGACGCTGACACGAAGCTTAACCCGGTAGCGCCTGGTGTCTGTTTTTGGGTCCTATCGCCACTTCAGTCTCGGGTCGCGCAGAGTTCGCGGCCGGAGCGGAGGATTTTAGAATGAAGAAACTATCCTTGCGGAGTGTCGCCCTTGTGGGCACCCTCTGCTTATTCGCAGTCGTAATGGCGAGCGCCAGTACTATCACGTTCCCCATCAGGTCGACAACGTCTCAACAACACGCGTTGTTGGGCCCTACCACCACCAATGTTCCGTTTCCGACCGCAGGGGATGCCTACTGCAGCGCCACGAATGGCTGCGGCACCATTCCCGCTGGCGGCCAGACGGCCTTCCAGTGGACAGCCGGCGATTACGTGATCTCGTCGATCTTTACGCTTCCCACCACGTCGGTCACCGACTTGACGGCCAACTGGTCATTCCAGGACTATCTGGGCAACGGAAACACGGAAACCTGGTATGTCTATTTGAACGGTACGGCGGTGGCGCAGGCCATTTTGCCGGACGACGGCTATAACGGCGACATCCTGACCGTAACGGGCACCGTTAACTTTGCCGACGTCGCACCGGTTGCCGGCGGATACCAGGTGGAGTTGGTGCTGCAGAACACCGTCCCCTTTGGCGGTGGATCAGTGGCATGGCTGGATGGCGGAATCACGGGCTTGTCGTACACGCCGGTCCCTGAGCCGGGCAGCATGCTGCTGTTCGGATCGGGAGTGATCGGGTTCGCTGGCTTGTTGCGCCGGAAGCTCGGACTGTAAACTTTCGTAGTTTTTCAAAGGGCCGCAGCCTCGCGCTGCGGCTTTGCCTTTTTTGGGCTGAAGGTAGTTTGTGGATTGTGCCTCCCACCCTTTCCAGAAATCGAGAAAAGCATGGGGCGCATGGCCTCCATTCGATCAGTACCCGTACTTGCCGATCACCTTTCCATCCTTTTTATTCAGCAGAACCAGCGCGGCACGCTGTTCGGGCAGCGTGAACTTGATCTCTGCGCCGGTGAGCTTGTCCCGCACGTCGATAGGCTCGTCGCGTCCGCTCTCGGACATGAAGAGGTAGAGGACGGAGTTCTCGAAAACCGTCGGCCGGGCAAGGACTCCCACGGAAAGTTGCCTGACTTCGTAGGGCGACTCGACGCCTGCGCGACGAAGCGCGGCAGCATAGACGGCGACCGTCGCTTCGTTGCCTTCACTCAACTCAACCGGATACGACGCGATCAGCAGCTTGCCCTCGCCGACAGTCAATTCCTTCCATCCTGATTGGTCGGCGAAACGAAGTTCATCAATGAATGCCTGGTCGGCGAACGAAACCGGAACCGGCTTGCCGTCGATCATCATCGAGCCCTGGCGGAAGTTGAGCGGCAACACCCGCGCGTCTACGCCCAGGTCTTTCAGGCGCGACGTGCAACGCCAGTAGGGATCGCGGTCGAACGAGCCGGTGATCAGCAATGTCCCACCCTGTGAGACATAGGCGAGAAGCTGCTTCCAGGCGGCGTCATCGAGCACGTGGGGTGAGGGAAGGATGGCGAGTTTGGGCTGTCCGAGATGCGCGAGCTGGTTTTGCGCGATAGCGTACGCCGGAACATGCAGATAGTTGTGCAGCACCCGTACGGCCTTCTGCTGCGCGGCAACGGCGCCAGGGTTCAACGGCGAATACTGCAAATCCTGCGGCAGGACGATGGCGACGGACGGCTGCTCGGGCGCGCGGAAAGACTCCCGGTTGGTGTTGGCAAAATTTGCCAGGCCGCGCATGACGGCGGTCTCGGGCTTCTCGGTGTAGTCAGGACGGAGAATGCCGATGGTGACCTCGACGTCCTCGGTCATGTAGGCGTTGATGTTCCATAGCCAGTCGATGACGCCGGCACTGGTGGCGAGCGCGAGCGCGCACTTGCGCTCCAGCGTGTAGGCCTGATTGTCAGGGCTGCGGCGCCAGGTGTCGTCGAGTTGGAAGTCGTTCTGCAGGCCGGTCTCCTGAATGAGCAGCGGCTTGCCGGGTTGCTTGGCGACGAGTGAGTCCCACAGCAGCGCGTCGTTGAGCCACCAACTGTGATTGGTGGTGAAGTCGACCGGGTCAACCCAGTAGGAAGTGTTGAGGCGATCGGTTCCGCCACCTTCGTCCTGCCCGACGGTGATGAGCTGTTTGCTGCCGGTGGCGCGGATGGTTTGGCGCATGGTCTGCGCCCATTCGACGAACTTCTGCTGCGCGAACAGGTAGAAGTCATGCACCGAGAGAGGATGGCCGCCGCGATAGACGCTGCCAGGCGCGAAGTCGGGCTCATCAGGAACGGGCAACGGCGAGGGCAGCGTGGTCATGTTCCACGCATTGGCGACGGCGTCGTTGGTGCTGTGAACTTTGGCAAGATATTCGTTCCAGCGCTCGGACTCAAAGCGGTCGCCGTTGGCGCGTGTCACCCACAGATGCGTGGTCTTGTCGAAGCTGGGCTCGTTGATCAGGTCCCACATCAGGAACGGCAAACCTTTGAAGCGGGAGACGATGGCGGTGATGTAGTCCTGCTGGCGACGAATGGCCTCGGGATCGAGATAGGGGTTGGCGCCGCCGAAGTTGTCAGGGATGAAGGCGAAGAAGGTGAACTGTACGGGGATGTTGTAGCGCTGCGCCGTCAAGAAGAAGGCTTCGAGATTGCGTAACGCAGACTCCTGCACGACGCCGGGTTCTTTCATCACTTGGTCCCATGCGGTCCATAAGCCGGTGCGAACCATGTTGATGCCGTTGTCGTGCATCTGCGCGAAGTCGCGGTCCCAGACGAAGGGATTGGGCTGCATCAGGTATTGGCGCTGGACATCGCTGGCCATGTACGTCGTGCCGACGATGGGCAGCGGCTTGCCATTGACGAGGAAGAAGTTCTGGTTGAGCGTAACTCTCGGTCCCGAAACCAGCCGCTCATTATCGCGCACCCAGTAGCCGGTGCGGTATTGTGCGATCGGCATGCTGCCATCTAGGAATTTGGCGGTCACGGTATGAAGACCAGGTTGCGGTTGTGCCGGCATTTGCACGCTGGTGATGAACGGATACTGCGTGATGTCGAGCGGGAACGCTTGCGTTACCGGTGAGCCGCTTTCGGCCTCGTCAGTGAGTTCGAGTTTGAGCACGGAAGGCTTGGCGGCGAAGCGGTTCACGCGAACTTCGAAGCTCGGAGTCTCGCCGGGCAGGAAGAGCGCGGTCGTCGGCTGTACGACGATTTCGCGTGCGCCTTCGAGCGCGCGTTGCGCGAGCCGCCCCAGATCTGCTGACGACAAAGGCTGCTGGAGATCGGCGAGGACCATGACCCAGCGTCCGCCGACGAAATTGTTCTTGATGTGGTCGAGCTCAACGATGGGCGCGGCGAGTTTGTGGTTGTCGCCGTCCTGAAACCACACGAGAACGTCGAGGCGCATGTCGATGGTTCCAGCGGTGCCGATGCGGGGATAAAGCCCCTCGGCGCTCATGCGTACGACCGGACTCCACGAGCGTTTCCATGCAACGGTCGGCGGAGTCACCTCGGGCAGATCGGCATTGCCCAGCGCTGACAAGCCCTTGGGTCCCGGCGTCTCGGTGTAGTCGTTGATGTAGAGCGCTTTCGCCCAGGCATTGCGTGGATAGCGGAGCTTCCATTTGCAGACATTTTTGTTATCGCACTCGTGATAGGCAGCCTGCGAAAACGGACGGCCCCCGAGCGTCAGCAGATTGCCGCCGCGCTGCAAGTAGGCATAAATCGCGGGCCACGCGGCTTCGGGAAAGGCCGAGCCGTAGGGCATCACCAACAGCTTCGTATCAGGAGACGCCAGTACCGTTCCGAGTTCCTGCGTGTTGGCGAAACGCGCATTGGGCAGCGCGGCCAGCGACGCATGGTCGGGCGCGGGCGTATCGGCAGCAGGGAAGCCGTCGTCCCAGAAAATGACGGTGGTTGCAGTAGTTTGAGCCATGGCGGCAAGAGCGAACAGCAAGAAGAGCGCAGCCCAGCAGACGCGCATTCAAAGACCCCATAGGCAGAGCAAATGATGTTCGTCAGGATGATAGAACCGGCGGGCAAATTAGGCCAAACCAATCGAATCTGTCGCGGCGGCCAGCGATTCAGTTGGTGCTTGGCTCATGGCGCCTGGCGCGAAGAAGCAAGAACAGCCCACCCGCGGCGGCAACGACAACAGCCATGACGAGAATCGGCATGGGGTGTGCACTTTTCGCGAGCGAGGAGAACACGTGGCGGCCGTAACGTGCAGCGAGGAACGCGAGGATTGTGTAGCGAACGGCCCGTCCGAGGGTGAGGGCAAAGAGGAATTTCTTGACCGGATACTCCATGGCGCCCGCAGCCATCACAAACGGAACCATAGGCACCGGCGGTGGCAGCATCGCGGGAATGGCAACGGCGCCCAGGCCCCAGCGCTCAAACACGTGCTGAACTTTTTGCAGTGTCGCCGGCTTCACCCGCTTAGCGACCGACTCCTGGCCTCCCTTGCGAGCAAGGCGGTAGGTGACATAGGCGCCGATCACCGAGCCGATGGTCGCCATCACAGCGTAGTACGGCCACAGGCTCGCCTGACGGGCAGAGAGGACGATGGTCAGCACGTCCATGCTGCCGGGAATCGGCAAGACCGAAGCGTCGAGCAGTCCGAGCGGAATGAACCCCAGCCCACCGAGATGGAAGATCCAGTGGCGAAAGGTGTGCCCGACCGGCTTGGCGGCCAAGGCGACGATATGCAGCGAGATCATACTCGTCCATTAGAGTCGTGGCAGCATCGCCGGGACTCGGGCATCAGGGTCTCGCTGCTCGTCATTTCGCGGCATCAGGTTGCGTCACCTTGAGCGCTGGGACCTCCTGTTGTTTGACCAGGTTGTTGTAGGCCGGGATGTCGGTGGAGACAATCTCCTGCCACTTCGACATCTGCTCGTTCAACTGCTTGCTGAGCATGTCGAACACTTCATACGACTGCTGCGTGGGGGCGGTGGAAGCGCTGTCAACTACGCCACCCAGCGCGACCAGGTGGTTGTTGAGGCGCACGGGGAAGTTGAGCACGTCCTGGCCGCTCTTGGCCTTGGTCTGGATCAGCACTTCTTCGATTTCGGTCATCTTCTTGTTCAGTGACTTGCCGGCATCGATGATCGGCTTGCTCTGCGGACCTTCGCCAACATGCTTGTTGACCGCATCAATCTGGTCGCGAAGGCTGCGAATTTCAATGATGGTGTCATCGGTCTGGGTGACGGCATCGCGGATCTTCATGAGCAGGTCGAACTGCTTGGTGAGGTCGGCCTGGCTGACCGTGAGCCGCGGATCGGCAGTGATCTCCAGCGGCGCGGTATAACTCTGGCCCAGGACCGTCAGCTTCACCTGATACGTGCCCGACAGGGCGACAGGCCCGTCGGTGTTGCCGCCCCACAGCGGTGCTTTGGGAACCTTGGTCGCACCTTCGTAGCGCAGATCCCAAACGAAGCGGTTGAGGCCCGCGTCCGCGGGAAGCGTGCCGCCTCCACCGCCGCGGGCAAAGAAGTCTTCCTCGTCGCTTCCCACAGCCTCTTCTTTCTTGGGGAACTTGCGGATGGTCTTGCCCGAGGAATCGAGAATCTCCAAGGTGATCTTCGGAGGCTCGTTCTTGTCGGCGTCGGTCTTTGCCCCGTCAGGCTTGGCTTGATCGCCGCTCGCCGCCTCTTTCTTTTCCGGTTTCTTCAGCGAGGTTTTCAGCCAGTAATCGATGACCGCTCCGCCAGGCGGATTTTTCCCGACATAAGGGCTTGCGCCGAAGGGCGAGCCTCCTAAAACCGTGTGGTTGGCCGGCGCCGGCGTGAACAGGTGCGCTTCCTGCTGCGGAATCGAGTCGGTGTACTGCCGCAAGGGAGTGATGTCGTCGAGGATCCAGAAGCTGCGTCCGTGAGTTGCAATCACGAGGTCATTGTTCTTCACGATGAGGTCATTCACCGGCGACATCGGCAGGTTGATTTGCAGCGGCTGCCACTTGTTACCGTCGTCGAAGGAGACGTATACGCCCTGCTCGGTGCCAGCGAAGAGCAAGCCCGGGTGCTGCGGATCGGTACGCACGGCGTGGACGTAGTTGTTCGCGGGAAGTCCGCCGATTAGCTTGGTCCAGATCTTGCCAAAGTCGGTCGTCTTAAATACGTAGGGAGCGAAGTCATCCATCTTGTGGCGCTCAACGGCGATGTAGGCGGTTCCGGCGTCGCGCGAGGAGGCCTCGATCATGCTCACGGTACCCCATTCGGGCATGGCTTTGGGGGTGACGTTTTCCCAATGCTGGCCGCCATCGCGGGTGAGATGCACCAGGCCGTCATCGGTCCCAGCCCAGATCAGATATTTCTGCACCGGCGACTCGACCACGGAAAAAATCGTGTCGTACACTTCGACGCCCGTGTTGTCTTTGGTGATGGGTCCGCCCGAAGCGGCTTCCTTCGATTTGTCATTGCGCGTCAGATCCGGACTGATGATGGTCCAGCTCATTCCGTTGTCGGTGGTCTTGAACAATACTTCGCCCGCGAAGTAGAGCGTCTTGGGATCGTGCGGCGAAAACACGATGGGCTCGGTCCACTGGAAGCGGTGCCGCACATCCGCCGCCGCCCATCCAATCGGATTGATTGGCCACGGATTCACAGCCTGTTCCTGATGGGTGCGGTGATCGTAGCGGGTGATCTCGCCACCGTACGAACCGGCATAGACGATGTTCGGGTCGGTCGGGTCGGGCGCGATATATCCGCTCTCGCCGCCGCCGACGGGATACCAGTCGGAGCGATCGATGTAGCCGTCGAGTCCCGCGCTGGCGATGGCGACGGTCGAGTTGTCCTGCTGCGCGCCGTAGATGTAGTAGGGGAAGCGGTTGTCAGCCGTGACATGATAGAACTGCGCGGTCGGCTGGTTGTACTGGGAGGTCCAGTTCTCGCCACCGTTGCTAGAGATGGTCGCGCCGCCGTCGTTGCCCTCGATCATGCGCTTGGGGTTCGTGGGGTCGATCCACAGCCCGTGATTATCGCCGTGAGGCACGCGCATGCGGTTGAACGTCTTGCCGCCGTCATTGGAGCGATAGACAGCGGTGTTGAGGATGTACACCGAATCAGCGGCTTTCGGGTCAGCGAAAATGTGCGAGTAGTACCAGGCGCGTTGCCGAAAGCGGTGATCGTCGGTCATCAAGCGCCAGGTTTCGCCGGCGTCATCGGAGCGGTAGATCCCGCCCTTGTCGGCTTCGATGACGGCATACACACGGTTGGGATTGGCACCCGAAACCGTTACGCCGATGCGGCCGATCACGCCGTCAGGCAGGCCGTGGCCTTTGAGTTCCTTCCACGTTGTCCCGCCGTCGATGGATTTATAGAGGCCGCTGCCCGGGCCGCCGCTATCCATGCTCCACGGCGTGCGCTTGGCCTGCCACAGCGCTGCATAAAGAATGTTGGCGTTGGTGGGATCGAACGTGATGTCGATGCCGCCGGTCTTCGCGTCTTTGTAGAGAACCTTCTGCCAGGTCTTGCCTCCGTCGAGCGTGCGAAAGATGCCGCGCTCTTCGTTATCGGCGAAGGGATGACCCAAAGCAGCCACGAATGCGATGTCGGGATTTCTGGGATTGACGATCAAGCGCCCAATGGCATGAGTATCGGAGAGGCCGACCAACTTCCACGTCGTACCGGCGTCGATCGACTTGTACACACCGTTGCCGCCGACGATATTGCCGCGAATGCAGGCTTCACCGGTTCCGACATAGATGACATTCGGATCGGATTCAGCAACTGCAATTGCGCCGATCGCAGGCGACGCATCCTTCGTCTTGTCGAAGATCGGCTTGAAGGTGAGACCGCCGTCGGTGGTCTTCCAGACGCCTCCCGCAACCGCGCCGAAGTAGTAGACGTTGTCTTGGCCCACTACGCCCGACACTGCTACAACTCGGCCGCCACGATACGGGTCCGACGAGGCGATATTGCATTCCTTTCCACGGGCCCTGCCATTCGTTGTCGTCCGACTGCGCGTCCGCAGCGGGCGTCCCAGCAACAGTCGCAGCTTTTTGCGATCCTGTTTGTTTTTGCGCCGGCTGCGAACTTGATTTCGACGGTGGTTCCTGCGCCAGCATCGAGGTAAACAGACAAGCAACAAGAAGGGCGAGCGTAGCGGTTCGCAAAGCAAGTTCCTCCGGGGAGAGAAGATCAACGAGCTAATCGCTAAGGGTGTGACAGCAAAGACGTACTAGCACGATAGCAGGAATTCTCTGCTTGGGTCGAGGGGTTTAGTCCCTGGCCAATCGAACGAGTACGCCTTCGCGTTCGCTCACTAATCGGGGTTGAAGCGGTACGAGAGATAGACCGGTTTCCAGACATTAGCGCTGATACGGGATTCCAACGTGCGCTCGTCAAGGTAGTTCGCAACACCATCATTCATCGCTTGCAGCGCGACTGCCTTGGCCACGGCGAACGACACGGAGCGAAGCTCCGAAACCGGGGGCAATAATCGTCCGGACTTGGTTAACCGTGCGGGAGAGAGTTCGGCGAGAGCTCTTGCGGCGGCCATGAACATGGTGTCTGTGACGCGCCGGGCGTCGACCGACAGCATACCCAGGCCCATCCCGGGGAAGATGTACGAATTGTTCGTCTGATCAATCGGCACTTCGCGACCGTTCCAGTTCACCGCCGCAAACGGGCTGCCGGTACCGATGAGCGCGCGCCCCTCCGTCCACCTCATCAAGTCCTCTGGCGCAGCTTCGGATCGCGACGTCGGATTTGACAGCGGGAAAATCACTGGCCTTTCGACCGAGGCAGCCATCGCTCGGATCACTTCCTGCGTGAATGCGCCGGGTTGCCCGCAGACTCCAATCAGTGTCGTTGGCTTGGAGTTCCTCGCCACATCGAGCAGGCTAATGCGATTACCATCCGCCAATTTCCAGCCAGCCATCGCGGAACGAGGCTGCACAAACAGCTGCTGTGCCGGGCGTATGTCCGCCATGCCTTCCACCAGCAACCCATCTTTGTCCACGGCATAGAAACGGCGACGCGCTTCCGTTTCGCTCAGGCCGGCGTCTTTCATCGCGGTCAGCAAAAGCGTGGCGATGCCGATGCCGGCTGAGCCTGCTCCGAAGAGCACGATGCGCTGTTCCGTCAGGGGCACGCCAGTCACGTTGATGGCGGCGAGCAGAGTCCCCGTAGCCACAGCCGCCGTCCCCTGGATGTCGTCGTTGAAGGTGCAGAGCCGGTCGCGATAGCGCTCAAGCAATCGGCCCGCATTCATGCCGGCAAAATCCTCCCATTGCAACAACACATTCTTACAGCGAGCGATCACCGCGCTGACGAACGCTTCGACGAAATCGTCGTATTCGGCGCCGCGTATCCGCTCATGACGCCATCCGACGTAGAGAGGATCTTCAAGGAGCTCCCGGTTATCGGTACCAACGTCAAGCAGCACCGGCAAACACGCCTGCGGGTGAATGCCGGCACAAGCGGTATAAAGCGCTAACTTGCCGATGGGGATTCCCATGCCTCCGGCACCCTGGTCGCCGAGTCCGAGAATGCGCTCGCCATCGCTGACCACGATTGCCCGGATTGCGTCGTAGCGATGATGCCCGAGGATCTCGGGAATTCTCTCCTTGTTCGGGTAGCTGAGAAATAACCCGCGAGGCTTGCGCCAGATCTCGCTGAACCGTTGACATCCTTCGCCCACCGTCGGCGTGTACACCAGCGGCATCATTTCTTCAATGTTGCGCACCAGCACAGCGTAAAACAGGGTTTCGTTCGTATCCTGCAGGTCCCGCAGATAGGCATACCGCTCGAAATCGCTATCAAAGTCGTGAAGGGCCTTAAGGCGGCGGGCCGCCTGATCGTCGAGACTGCCAATGTGTGGGGGAAGCAGTCCGTGCAGAGCGAAGTCGGTGCGCTCGGTCTCGGTGAACGCGGTTCCCTTGTTCAGCATGGGAAAGTTGATCAGGTCGAAGCCCGAAAGCCCGGTCTCCAGAACTCCATCGGACGTGATGCGATATTTCATGCGTGTCCACCAGCCAGCAGTTTCACCGAATGTTGCCAACCCCCCACCAACTACCGGGCCTTCGAGAGGATTTAGCAGGGCAATCGTATTCCATTTGCGCCCGAAATCACCATCTATGAGGTGAGGCAGCCCACCAGCGTTCGTCGCCACGACCGAAGGTGTGCGGGAATAGGCGATTGGAGTAGAATTTGCCGACCTGTCTTGCTGAGCGCAAAGAGTGTGAACTCCCAAGCCGATGCGTCGCCGGCATTTCTTTGTACTGGCACGTACTTGGCTTCCTGGCGCGTAACCGAAGATGAAGAAGCCCTTACAGATGGAAAAGGCCCAATACAATTCGGTAGCTCTCGCTCTCGTGGCAACGGCCTTGGGACTCGGCACATGTCTCTACCAGCCCCGCGCGACGCAGGCTGCCTCCGCCGGCCAGACTGCCGATCTCGCCACCCAAATGGACTGGTCGGCCTATAACGGCGGCGTCAATGGTGATCATTACTCACCGCTCACCCAGATCACTCCGGCCAATGTCGCCGGATTGAAGCAGGTATGGCGCGTGGACGTGGGCATCGATGGTGGCCTGCAGGCAAATCCGCTGGTTGTTGGCGGCGTGCTCTATGGATACGGGTCCACGCTCCAGGTCTACGCGCTGGATGGAGCCACCGGAAAACAAATCTGGAAGTTTGATTCTGGCATTGTCGCTCACCTACCAAGCCGCGGGATGAGCTATTGGACGGACGGCAAAGACTCGCGCCTCTTTGCCTTCATCATGAACTTCCTCTACGCGCTGGATACCGCTACCGGCAAGCCTATCGCCAGCTTCGGCGAAGGCGGGCGGCTGGACATGCGCAAGGACCTCGACTCCGATTACACCCAGAACTCGGTCGTGCTCACCACACCCGGCGTTCTTTACAAGGACAACCTGATAGTCGGCTTTCGCGCTCCGGAAACCAATCCTGCACCGCATGGAGATATTCGCGCCTATAACGTGCGCACGGGCAAGTTAGTGTGGAGGTTCCACACCATCCCGCACCCCGGTGAACCCGGATACGAGACGTGGCCCAATGGGGCATGGAAGACCGCCGGATCAGCCAATAACTGGGCAGGTATGTCGGTCGATGTGAAGCGCGGCCTTTTGTTCGTTCCAACCGGGTCCGCGGTTTCAGACTTTTACGGCTTTGACCGTGTGGGTAACGATCTTTACGCCAACTGCCTGCTCGCGCTCGATGCCGCGACGGGGAAGATCGTCTGGTACTTCCAAGGGGTGCATCACGATATCTGGGACCGCGACTTCCCCTCACCACCCGCGCTCGTCACGGTCATGCATGATGGCAAACGGGTCGATGCGGTCGCCCAAACCACGAAGCAAGGCTTCGTCTTTGTCTTTGACCGAGTGACCGGCAAGCCGCTCTTTCCGATCGAAGAGCGGCCCTTCCCGGCTTCAACCGTTCCGGGCGAAGTGGCAAGCAATACCCAGCCGATTCCTCTTGCCCCTGCGCCCTACGCCCGCCAGTCGCTTACGGTAGATATGCTGACGACACGCACTCCCGAGGCGCATCAGTGGGCGGTCGAACAGTTCAAGTCGTTTCGCGGTGGAGGACTATTCGTCCCTTTTTCGGTTGATGTTCAAACGATCATTTTCCCGGGCTTCGATGGGGGCGCGGAGTGGGGTGGATCTGCGGTCGATCCGCTTTCCGGCGTCATTTACATCAACGCCAACGACCTTGCCTGGACTGGCGGACTGACGGAAAACAAGGGTGACACTAGCCCCGGCGAGTCGATCTATCAAACGCAGTGCGCGATCTGCCATGGAGACAACCGCGCAGGCAGCCCGCCGGCATTTCCTTCGCTCATCGACGTCGACAAGCGTAGGAAGCAGACGGAGATTACCGAGATCATCCGCAACGGTAAAGGTCGTATGCCAGGGTTTCCCGCGCTCACTCCCGCCGATACCGCGGATCTTCTGCACTTCCTCGGTACTCCGATGCAGCCCGTACCGGCGCGCGCCGATGCGGGCAACAAACACGAGCAGGCCGGCAATGCTCCCTCATCGTCGACCAATCCGAAATACGTCTTCACCGGATACCGCAAGTTCCTAGATCCGGACGGCTATCCGGCAGTCGCGCCTCCGTGGGGCACACTCAACGCAATCGATCTCAACACCGGCAAATATCTGTGGAAGGTTCCTCTGGGCGACTATCCCGAACTCGCCGCAAAGGGCATAGCTAACACCGGAACGGAAAACTACGGCGGCCCCATCCTGACCGCGGGAGGTGTCCTGTTCATCGGCGCCACACTGTTCGACCACAAGCTGCACGCCTTTGACCCGAAGACCGGCAAGCTGCTCTGGGAGGGTAATCTCCCGTACGCCGGCAACGCTACGCCCAGCACGTACATGATCGATGGCAAGCAGTACGTCGTCATCGCTACCAGCGGTTCGCGCAATCCCAAGGGCCCGCAGGGAGCTGCATACGTCGCGTTTGCCCTCCCATAAAGAACACGGTCACTCAGGTAACTCCGCTGAAAGGTTTTTGCCGTACATAGGACCACCATTAGGACTACGCACAATCCCGACATTCCCTGGGTTTCTACGGATGCTGCGCCACTTGGGATGCAACGATTACCCGCGCCTGAGCAGACTCGGGCGCAGTCAAGTCGGCTGCCTGGCGCAAGTAACGCTGTGCCGCAACCGTATCGCCGAGCTTGAGAGAGATCTCCCCAGCATGACGCAGGAGCTTGGCATCCTGGATGCCCACCGCTAATGCCCGCTGAATCTGTTCCCGCGCTTCGGAATACTCGCCGTTTACGTACAACGCCCAAGCGTAGCAATCGAGAGTAAAGACATCCTGCCGGCGCGCATATTCGCGACGCGCGACCTCCAAGGCCTTTTCCGGTTGCTTCGCATGGTCGGCATAATAGAAGACGAGTTCGTGATTGGAGTTGTCGGCACGCGCGCTCTCGGCCAATGACTTCTGCTCGAACTCGGCAAACGCCTTCGTCGCTTCGTCACTCTTGCCCGCGAGCTGCAGAGCATCAGCGAGGTCGTAGAGGTTCTCAGCATGGGGCGCGGCGGCATAGCGCCGCCGATAGAGCTGCACTGCTTCGTCGTAGCGTCCTTGCTGGATTCGAACTCTAGCCAGGTTTCCAACCGCATAGGGATAGTTCGGAAACTCGGCGAGCGCCTGCTGTAACAGCGCCTCGGCCTGCTGCGGCTTGCCGGAGGCGAGCTTCACGTGCGCGATCTGCGTGGTGATCCATGCGCGGTCTTCGACTTCCTCAGGAGGCACGGACTGAAGCACCATCTCCATGAGTTCCACGGCGCCGTCGTCGTCTCCGAAGAGTTCGCGCAGGTAGGCTGCGCGGGTCAACGACGGAACATTCGCGCCTCGTAGATTGAGCATCCATTGCGCCGACGTTTCCGCATCTTTGTATTTGCCCAGCCCGACGTTGGCATCCGTCAGGAAGCCGTAGACCATGACGTCGTCGGGCGTCTTCTTGTTCAGTGTCGTCGCTTCTTCCAAAGCCGCCGCAAATTCGTGCCGGCCGAGCAGAAGGCAAACATGGATACGGGCTCCGTCGAGGTTGCCGGGTGAGATCGCGAACGACTTCTGCAAGGCCTGTTCTGCCTGCGCGTAGAAACTGGGGTCTGATGTCTCGCGTGCGCGGCGAGACAGTGCCAACGCCAGTGCGTTGTACGCCTCGTAATCCTTGGGCTTGGTAGCCAGTACTTTCTGGGCTCGTTCCACGCCCTGTTCGGCAGGAGAGAGCTTCGATTGAACCGGGGCCGCAGCCTGCCCGAATGCGGGGAAGGAACACAGCATTATCGTGACGGTAGCAAGTAGAGTTTTCATTTCATTCCTCATTTCTCGAACAAGGGTTCGTGGCTACCGCGCGTAAATTCTCGGCAGCCACGAAGAGCCACTAGTTGACCGGGCAGATACCGCCAGGCTGGCCTGAGCAACCTTCCTGCCCAGGACCAACGTGGACGCTTTGGCGTCCACTGTTTGCCGGTAGCACATATGGAAACGTTGAACCGTATCCAAGTCCGTTGAGGTTCACGCCGTCACCAATACGTGTGCCGTACTTCACCGGATCTGCCAGGATGCCGCCCACGGCGCGGGCCGCGATGTCGACAACATCATCGACGGGCCGTCGTCCATTGGGAAAACCAGCCACATCGCCGGCAATGAAGCCGAGGCGCTTCTGGTTGGCAACCGGGGTTGGCGGAATTCCAGTGTTCAGACGAAGCAGGTCGGCGATCGGGCCGGTGTCATTCGGTCCGCACCCAGGGCATATCGGAGCCATGTATTGCACCAGCGGAAGCAGGTCGAGACGCGGCGCTGGAGGAACCGGTATGCCTATCGACGAGAAGATTTGGGCGAGAAGCGGGTTGAGAAAGAAGTTGGCAAATTGACCGTCGTTCGCCGGAACGTCGGTGCTGAATTTGTCCTTGGAACCGGTACCGATAATCAGTTCATTGATCAGCGAGTTGCCTTCCCGGTTCACCTGAACGTACGGAGATCCTCCGTTGGGTTGAATGCCGCCGACTTTTCGGACGGTAATCTGCGGCCGGGCCGTGGCCCCGTAAGTCCCGATCACCGCATTCTTATCGCCCGCCTGATGCAGCTGGCCATCCACGGTGAGCATGGTGATGGGAACTTCGAGCACAATCGAGTTGACGTTGTAACCGGCGACCGCGTCGGGAGCGTAATTGTTCTTGTCATCGGAATCGACCGCCTGGGTGAGTACACCCCCGACTCCCATGCGGAAGTTCAGGGAGTCGAAAGCCGCGCCCAAGTCGATAAAGAAAGGATCATCGACAGTGCCGGCAAAAACGCGCACGTTGTTAGACAGGCTGTAAATGCCCTGGTTGAACAGCTCGTTGTAATCGGGCATGGTGCGCGGGCCCGCATTCGACGGGACCGTATACAAAGTTTGCCCCTGAGTCAGGTTGGTGGCGACGCCGTTCTTGATCATCGTCACTGTGTAGGTCTGGCTGAGGCTCAGTCCTTCTGATCCGGGACCACTGAGAGCGGTGATCGGTGGGATGCCCGCAATCCCCCCGACATAACCTGTAAATACGCCGGGCAGCCGGATTTGGGTTGTGAATCGAAACTGGAAAACAATGTCGGGAATGCCATCCCGGTTGTTGTCGATTTCCATCTCGTAAAGTACGTTCGGGTCGAACGGAAAGTAGTTGGGCCCATTGGCCGGCTCCAGGAGCGGATCGACATTGAGAATCATGGTGACGCGATCCGGATGGTCATAGCTAACGAATGCATACCAGTCGGTTACATCGGCGGCACGATCCAGAGCAGTGATGGGAGCTTCGCGGTGGCTGGATGCAAACATGCTCGTGGAAACGAGCGTGAGTATCGCCATCGTCAGTAGGAGCAAGAGTCGCTTCATGTGTTTGTCCTCAGATCTGAGAATGGGCAGACTTCACGCAGCTTGAGCACCTGTTAAGGCGACGTACCGAGCCCCGACAGACTCGAGTGGTTCCATCTACTGGTGTCTATACGGCAGGAGAATCAAGTTGGATGGGGAAGCAATGAATTAAACCGCTAAATTAATTTCTATGAAAAACGTGGTCGGAAGAAATCCGAAAAAGCGAGATATCACGTATTCATAAGATCGGCTGCAAGTGGCCGCACTCGAAGACCCATCTTCCGCGCACCAGCGAAGAGAATCGCTTGTTCGCAAGCCGACCCGTGAGCGAAGCGGGAGCTTGCGGGTGAAATCCCGAAGCGAAGCGACGGACCTCTATCACGCTAAAACTTACATGGAGGACTTGGTGGCCGCGATAGGACTCGAACTTGAGGCGTTAGCAGGCGTGAGCGAGCGAAGCGAGAGGCAGCCTGCTGCCGAAATCCTGAGCGTAGCGAAGGACCTCGTGCGTCAGGCGAAATTGCATGGAAATCTGGTGGCGGCGGTAGGACTCGAACCTACGACCTACGGATTATGAGACCGTCGCTCTAACCACCTGAGCTACACCGCCAACGGTCGGGAACGGCGCCTGTCGCGCCTTCAAGGCAGGAAACCTGCATACGAAAGGCCGGACGTGACTGCGTCCAGCCCACTTATCATATTAGAGTCGCGGTTTCGGGCTGTCAATTCGCGGGTCTTCATCGCCTTTTAGTAGCTCGGTCGGGCGAGGAGCAGCCCAAAGGCCGACATTTGTTTGAGCCGTAAGCCCGCGGTTGCTGGCCATCAATTTGTGGGAGCCGGCTTTTAGCCGGCGGCACCGGTTTTGCCCCTACGCCGACTTCATCCCCATCTGCTTTAGTATCGACATCATCGGACACCAGTTCGTGAATGCTGACTGAAACAGGTTCAGCCCCACGAACGCCGTAAACAGGTACCAATAGGGCGATATATAGTAGCCGAGAGCCAGCGAGAGCAGTACGAACACTCCTGCGATCATGCGTACTGCGCGTTCCACATTCATGGATGCACCTCTGAGAATTCCGGCGCGAACTCCCGAGTCGCCGCCGGTGGTTGCTTGCGTTTTTCCACCATGTAATACAGCACAGGCACGGTCATGCGCGACAGCAGCGTCGAAGCCACTTCGCCCGCCATCAGCGACAAAGCCAGTCCCTGAAAAATTGGATCGAACAGGATTACACTAGCCCCCACGACAACCGCCGCCGCGGTCAACAGCATCGGACGGAACCGCACAGCGCCGGCATCCACCACCGCCTGCTCCAGCGGCATGCCTTGCTGGCGCCGCAGCTCGATGAAGTCCACCAGGATGATCGAATTCCTCACGATAATGCCTGCTCCCGCGATGAACCCGATCATCGACGTCGCGGTGAAAAACGCGCCCATCAACATGTGCGCTGGCAGTATGCCCACCAGCGTCAGAGGAATCGGCGCCATGATCACCAGCGGCGTCACGAACGAGCGGAACCACCCAACCACCAGCACATAAATCAGCACCAGCACCGCCGCAAACGCCAAGCCCAAGTCGCGAAACACCTCGATGGTGATGTGCCACTCGCCATCCCACTTCATCGTCAGCCGGTCGGTTTCAGTCGGCATCGACGCGTTGTAGCGCTTGATCGCGTAACCCTGCGGCGTTCTCAGTTTGTCGATGGCCTCGTTCATCTTCATGATGGCGTACACCGGGCTCTCGACTTCCCCCGCCACATCGCCCAGCACGTACACCACCGGCCGCAGGTTCTTGCCGTAACGGGTCACGTCGATGGTTTCATTCTTGACGTCGGTCACTTCGGCAATCGAAACCTGTCCACCACTCGCAGTCGGCAAACGCATCGATGTCAGCGACTCAATCGCCGAGCGTCCCGGCCGATCGAGTTGCACACGAATCGGCACGTCTTCGCGCGACTTGGGATCGTGCAGCAGTCCAGCCGTCGCGCCATTCAGTCCCATCTGAATCGTTTGTGTTACCGCCGCTGCCGACACGCCATTCAGCGCGGCCTTGTCCAGATCAACAACCACGTTGTACTTGACCTGCGGATCTTCCACATACCAGTCCACGTCCACCACACCTGGCGTAGTCTCAAACACCTTCTTGATCTGCCGCGCCAGTTCCATCTGCTGCTGATAATCCGGCCCATACACTTCCGCCACTAGCGTCTCCAGCACCGGAGGCCCGGGCGGCACTTCGGCCACTTTCAGCCGCGCTCCGTACTGGTTGCCGATCGCGACTAAACCCGGACGCAGCCGTTTCGCGATTTCGTGGCTTTGTGTCTTGCGCTCCTTGCGTCCCAGTAGATTCACTTGGATGTCCGCCTGGTTTGCTCCACGCCGCAAAAAATAATGCCGCACCAGTCCGTTGAAGTTGTATGGCCCCGACGTGCCCGAATAAATCTGGTAGTTAACCACTTCCGGCTGCTTGCCCAGATACCCACCCAATTCTTGCGCCACGCGCGTCGTCTGCTCCAGTGGTGTTCCGTCCGGCATATCGACAATCACTTGGAACTCGCTCTTGTTGTCGAAGGGCAGCATCTTCACCTTCACCAGCTTGAACGCCACCAGCGAGCATGCAAGTAGTAACAAGACAACCACCCCGCCCAGGAACATCCACCTCCGCGACGCGCTCTCCAGCAGTGGATTCATGATTCTCCGGTAGAGCCTCGTCGTCCATCCTTCCTTCTCATGTTCGTCCGCCACTCGCTCCGCATAGTGACGGAGCAACCGCAACGCCGACCACGGCGATACCACGAACGCAACCACCAGCGAAAACAGCATTGCCGCCGAAGCGCCCACCGGAATCGGCCGCATGTAGGGCCCCATGAGCCCGCGCACAAACGCCATCGGCAAGATGGCCGCGATGACCGTGAACGTCGCCAGAATCGTCGGGTTTCCAACCTCGTCGACGGCTTGGATTGCAACTTTGACCAAATTCCTGGGTGCCCCACTCAACCTTCCTTTGGTTGAGTGGGATTCCGAACTCCCATCCCATTCATCAATGTTTGTGTCGGCAGCCGGCATCCGAAAATGTCTGACAATGTTTTCCACCACCACAATCGCGTCATCCACCAGAATTCCAATGGAGAAGATCAGCGCGAAAAGCGTGACCCGATTCAGCGTGTAGCCGAATAGATAGAAGATAAAAAGAGTGAGTGCCAGGGTCACCGGAATCGCGATCAGCACCACGCCCGACTCGCGCCATCCCAGTGCCAGCGCAATCAGCAGTGTCACCGACAAAGTCGCGATCATCAGGTGCTTCAGCAGCTCGTCGGACTTGTCCTTAGCAGTCTCGCCATAGTTGCGTGTTATCGAAACATTCAAGTCAGTCGGCAGCAGATACCCACGCAGCGATTCGATCTTGGCCTCCGCCGCCCGCGTGATGTCGGTTGCATTCGTTCCTTTGCGCTTCGCCAGCGTCAACGTTACCGCCGGAAAGTCGCCGCTCTCCCCGCTCTTGGCTGCCGCGCCATTCGCATAGAGAACATAATCTTCCGGCTCCGACGCCCTGTCCTTGATCGACGACGCCACATCGCGCAAATACACCGGTTTGCCTTGCGCTACGCCAACGACAATTTGTTGCAAATCGGCCGCGGTGCCGAGGAACCGCCCCGCTTCTACTGCGAACTCCTGGTTGCCGCTCGCGAAGCTGCCCGCATCGCTACGCGCATTCGCCTGCTGCAATTGCGCCACCACCGCGCCGGGCGTCATGCCATACGCCGCGAGCCTCGCCGTGTCGAGCGTCACCCGCACCTGCCGCGGCAGCCCGCCGATGATCTTTGTCTCCGAAACGTCATCGATCTGCTTGAGCTGGTTGTCCAGTTCGCCTGCGATCTGTCCGAGTTGGTAGCTGTCGTAGTTCTTGCCCCACAGCGTCACCGCGAAGATCGGTACATCGTCGATCGACCGCACCTTAATGATCGGTTGCGAAACTCCCTGCGGGATACGATCGAAGTTCGAGTACAGCTTGTTGTACGTCTTGATGATCGCGTCCTCTTCCTTCGTGCCCACGTAGAAGCGCACGACCAGCATGCTCATCCCCGGACGCGAAATCGAATACACGTACTCCACGCCCGGCACTTCGCGCAGCAGCCGCTCCATCGGAATGCTCGCGCGCTGCTCGACCTCCGCAGCCGAAGCGCCCGGCATCGCGACGAACACGTCGAGCATCGGCACCACGATCTGCGGTTCTTCTTCTCGGGGCGTCCGCAAAATCGCAAAGCCGCCGAGCAACAGAGAAAATAGAATAAACAGAGGAGTCAGTTTGGAATTGATGAACTGCCCGGCCAGCGCACCCGCGATCCGCATCGGCGATTTGATTTCCGCCATTACTGCGCCTCAACCTGTTTGCCGCTCAACTCCCTGTCGCCCGGCTGCGCCACGATGCGGTCGCCATTCTGCAGTCCGGAAAGGACCTCGACCTGATCGGCCGACGCCGCACCGAGCGTGACGTAGCGTAGCCTGGCCAACTGGTCTGCGCCCACTACGTACACCGCCTGCAATTGCCCGCGATTGAGCACTGCGGTTATTGGAATCTCGACAGCCTCGCGCTGTCCACGCGGAAATTGTGCCCGCCCGAACAATCCCGATCGGACTTGCGGGTTGGTCGGCAAGTCGATCTTCACCGTAAACGTCCGGCTCGCGGGATCGGCGGCTGGAACGACCTGCGTGACTTTCCCCTGGATGGGCAGATCGCCCAGCGCATCGATCACCACGGGCACGGTTTCCCCTAACTTCACCGCGCCCATCTTGCTTTCATCCACCTGCACTTCCAGCCGGAAATGGTTCGGGTCTTCTACGACAAGTAACGGAACTCCCGGCGCGGCCATCGCGCCCGGCTCTGCCAGTTTCGAAGTTACGAGACCATCGAACGGGGCCCTCACCTTGGTGAAGCCCATCGCCGTTCCGGCCTGCGAAACTCCCGCCTCGGCCTGGGCTGCACCCGCGTGCGCCGCATCGCGCCGCGCTCGCGCCGCAGCCAGCCGGGTCTTCACTTCGTCGTACTCTTGCGGGCTAACGGATTTCTTGTCGTGTAGCATCTGGTAGCGCTTCATGGTCGCGTCCGCCAGTGCGTAGTCGGCATCGGCCGCCGCAATCGATTCCTGAGATGCCTGCAATCCTGCCTTGGCGCTGGTAAAAGCTGCCTGCTGCTGCGCTTCATCAATCGACACCAAAACTTCGCCGCGGCGCACCCGGTCGCCCTCTTGAACGTTCACGCGGGTGATGGTTCCCATCACCTGGCTGGCCAGTTGCGCCGAGACCGCCGCTCGCACCGTGCCAGTCGCCTCAACTGCGTCCGGGACTGTTGCTTTTTGCACCTGCATTAGCGCCACGCCGTGAACTTTTTCCATCTGTGCCGGTGCGGCAGGTTTCGACTCGCTGCAACCCACCAGTGTCATGGACAGCAGCACGGTTGCCGGCACTATCGACCCTTTCCAGTTCATCATTGCGTCACCGCCGGAGAATCCACACTCAAAGTTCCGGTTGCCAGCTCTATCCCGGCGTAGCTGGCATTCATGCGATACACCGCCTGCCAATAATCGGCTTTGGCGCGATGGGCCGCCTCTTCCACTCGCAAAATATCGGTCACTGTACTGAGTCCGCCTTCATATCGATTCTGGTTGATGCGCAGACTCTCGTCCGCCTGCGTGATCGAGCCACGCGCCACCTTTACTTGCTGCTGCGCTGCGTCGAACTGGTAATACGCGCTACGAACTTCGAGCCGCACTGCATCCTGAAAACCCGCATAGCCAGCGGCTGCGCGCTCCTGTATGGCTTTTTCCCTCTGCAATGCAGCACGCTTGCTGCCACCGGCGAATAGGTCGAACTGCACTTCGGCGCCCGCGACCCAATTGTTCGCGCCTGTCCATCCCACACTGTGGGAGTCCTCTTCCCACGACCCGAATGCATTCAGACGCGGCCCGAACGCCGCCTTGGCCATGGCCACGCTCTTGTCCTGAGCGCTGCGTTCCCACTCCGAGCGCTTCAAGTCGGGACGTTTCTCCAGCGCCGTCTTCTCCAACTGGTTGACATCGACTGAGGGCAGCACCCGGTCTTCCAACGCCTCTTTCGGCTGGTACTGCGCATCAGCAGCCGCACCCATCGCCAGCGCGAGCCGAGTCTGCGCCAGCGCCAGTTGGTTGCGTCGCTCAATCAACTCCTGCTGTCGCGCCGATGCCTGCACCTGCGCGCTCAGCAGGTCCGAATCCACCGCCAGACCGCTTTCGACGCGTGCGCGGCTGTCATGCTCAATCGCTTCCACTGTCTTCACCGCGTCTTCGGCAACCTGCACTTGCCTCCGGGCCAGCAGCATGCCGTAATACGCCTCCACAGTCTGAAAAATCAGCTCCTGGTCAGTGCGGTTGAGCTGCTCGTTGGCGGCGAAATTCAGGTACTTGGCGCGATCCAGCGCCTTCCAGCTCTGCGTGCTGTCGAACAAATTCCATTGCCCGAAAAATCGACTGGCGTAGTTGCCGATGGGCGTAGGACGGTTCAGCTCGTTCAGCGCAAAATCAGAGGCCGTAAACTCCTGCTGGCGCAGCTTGGTGCCGAAGACGAACACAGGATCGTTGCCGCCGGTAAAGTTTTCGGCGAACGTGATGCGCGGCAGCAGAGGGGCTCGTGCTTCGCGCACGCCAGCTGATGCAGCCTTCGTATCCGCCATTGCCGCCTTGTGCATGGGATTATTGGCCAGCGTCACCCTCGCCGCGTCCGCCAGGCTCAGCGGAACAGGATCTTCTGCGAGTGCCGTCGTCGCCAGCGTGGCCGATGCGAGCACGACCCAAAATGTCGTTAGAAGTTGGCGCATGCCGAGCCTTACGCGCCCACTGCAATCGCGCGTTCAGCAGGGACGATCTCGCAGGTCGTTTCGATTTGCGCACTCAACTGAATCATTGCGCTCACCGAGCAGTACTTCGATTCCGAAAGATGGATCGCGTCCTGCACCGCGCGTTCGGCAATGTCAACGCCGGTCACGATGTGGCGAATGCGAACTTTGGTAAACACATTCGGCGGATCAGGCCGCTGGTCGGCCTCGACTCGTACTTCGTAGCCGGTGACTTCCTGGCGCTTTTTGCGCAGGATGCCGATGACGTCAAAGGCGGTACAGCCGGCAAGCCCGATTGCGATCAGTTCAATGGGTTTGGGCCCGGTGTTGCCCGCGGCATCGTCCAGCAGGAAGTGATGGCCGCGATTGTCGCTCGCGGCGAATTGCTTATGATTGCTTTCTGGATGAGTCAACGTAACGCTGCCGGAAATCATGTTCTTCTCCATCTGTAGGCGAAGGAAATTGCTTCATCCTTGCCGCGGTCCGCTGCGGGGCCACACGGATAAATGCAGGCAGGTTGTGAGGTGTTACAGGAAAGTGCGGGTTAATGCGGAATTAATTCCCGATTTGGAACGCTGGTCTAACTCTTGTTGAATGAGTGGTCTACAACGAGCCGTCTCGATCAGCATTGTGCGCCGGGGCATGTTTAGCGGAACCGGCTACGGCATGGAGGCATCCATAATTATCGCGGCCTTGTTGTGCCAGCGCCGGTAAATCGTTGTCTTGGCCGCATTGGATTTCGCAGCAATAGCTTCAACACAAACCGACCTGAACTCACGTTCGAGGGCGAGTGCGATCGTTGCGTTCAAAATTGTTTCTTGCAGGTCCAGTAACCCTCGGCAACACAGGAGCGATGAATGGTGAAGAATCTCGAAGGTAAGACTGCTCTCGTCACGGGTGGCTCGCGAGGAATTGGCGCGGCAATCGCCAAGCGCCTGGCCGCAGACCGGCTGACGGTTTGGAATGATGTTAGGCCCAGGCCATGAAGTGCAACTGCATCTCCAAGAATCATCGTGGGTCAATCAAAATAAACAAAAGAATGAGGAGACACCTATGGACGCGAAAACAAATGTAGTGCTCGTGCACGGAGCATGGGCGGACGGATCGTCATGGAGCAAAGTAATCCCACTGCTGGAGAAGCAAGGCTTTAACGTTTCGGCAGCGCAACTGCCATTGAGTTCGCTCAGCGACGACATTACGGTCACTCGCAATCTCCTGTCGCTGCAAAAGGGGCCTACGGTGTTGGTCGGGCATTCTTACGGCGGCGCGGTAATTACCGGCGCGGCGAACAATGATCCCAATGTAGCTGCGTTAGTTTACATCGCGGCGTTTGGCTTGGATGAAGGCGAGAGTCTCGACGGTCTCAGCAAGCAAGGGCCGGCAACTGCTGGCGCTGCACAGATTCGCCCCGACGATCATGGTTACCTTTGGATCGATCGCGACGGCTTTCCCAAGGTGTTCGCCGGGGACGTGGATCCGGCGGAAGCGCACATGATGGCGGTGGTGCAAGGGCCTCTGAGTATTAAGTCGTTCACCGAGAAATCTGGACCAGCAGCATGGAAGAAAATCCCGTCCTGGTACATGGTCGCTTCGAACGATCAGATGATTCCGCCGCAAGCCGAGGAGTTCATGGGCAAGAGAATGGGCGCAACGGTTCGCACTGTGCCTTCCAGTCACGCGGCGATGGTTTCGCATCCAGGAGAGGTCGCCGAGTTGATCATTGAAGCGGCTGAATCGATCGGAACGCAGGTCACGAAGAAGTCAGCTTGAGTCTGATCTTCCATTAATAGCCAGAACGAATCGCACCGCTGGGCGGGTAGCAAGGTTACCCGCTCTTCGGTCGCGGCAACAACGATTTGGATAAGGAAGGGAAAGAGAAAATGGCGAAGATGAAAGCAGTGCAAGTGCCGAAAGCGGGAGCGGATTTCGAAATAGTGGAACGGGACATTCCTCAGCCCGGCACAGGGCAAGTGAGAATTAAGGTTCAAGCGTGTGGCGTCTGCCATAGCGATGTGATCACCAAGGAAGGCATATTACCGGGCATCTCGTATCCGCGTGTGCCGGGACACGAGGTTGCGGGCGTGATTGATGAAGTCGGAGCCGGCGTGAAGACCTGGAAGAAAGGCGAGCGCGTTGGGGTGGGCTGGCATGGCGGCCGGGACGGCACGTGTCTCGCGTGCCGGAGGGGAGATTTTGCAAACTGCGCAAGCAACATCGTTTGCGGGGTCAGCTACGACGGCGGCTATCAGGAATTCATGGTGGCGCCGGTAGAGGCGTTGGCCCGCATGCCGGAATCGCTGGACGCCGCGGAAGCCGCACCGCTGATGTGTGCCGGAATTACGACATTCAACGCGCTTCGCCGTAATGGTGGGCTTCCCAGCGATTTGGTCGCTGTTCAGGGGATCGGCGGGCTGGGCCACCTGGGAATTCAGTTTGCCAAAAAGTTCGGTTATCGCGTTGCAGCAATCGGGCGCGGGCCAGAGAACGGTGCGCTCGCCAAGAAACTTGGCGCGGATGTTTATATCGACAGCGCCGCAGCGGATGCCGCCGCTGAACTGAAGAAGCTCGGCGGCGCGCGCGTAATTCTGGCTACTGCGCCCAGCGGAAAAGCAATGTCGTCACTGGTTGATGGCCTGGGAGACAACGGCACACTGGTGGTCATCGGAGCGTCGGCGGACCCACTCGAAGTGGCTCCGACCCAATTGATCTTTGGCAGAAAGCGAATTCAGGGATGGTCGGCCGGGATCCCAACCGACTCGGAGGACACGCTGCGCTTCGCGGAAATGACGGGCGTTAAGGCCATGATCGAAAAGTATCCGCTGGCGAAGGCGGCTGAAGCCTACGCGCGAATGATGAGTGGAAAAGCGGAATTCCGCGTCGTCCTGACAATGTGAGGGAAGACGGCTTTCGCGGGGACTATTTCAGGTCTTCGACGAGGTAGAGATCGGACAAGGTCCGGATGTAGCCGTACACGTATGATTTCCCGTCGGCCGCGAGTTCAAGGCCGCGGATGGTGTCGATGCCTGCGGAATCGGCGGGAACCAGCTGCTTCCAGGGCTTGCGCTCTCCGGTCGCGACATTGACTTGCATGACCTTGGCTGGAATCTCGCCGAATTGGTAAACATAAAGCAGCTTCCCGTCTGCCGACCAGCCGGTTGGCACCTCGCCTGGTTCGGCGCCGCGGATTGCTACCGGATCTCCACCGGCGACGGGATAAAGATAGATTCGGCCATCGGGCCCGGTGCTCGCCACCGACTCACCATTGGGCGAAAGAATGACCAGCGGGTTGACGCCTTCAGGACTAATCGGACGTGGCTTGTTTTCATCCAGAGCCTCCTCGTAGAAACGGAAGCCATGGCCGGGCTCGTTGCCCGAAAACACCAGATGCTTGCCATCGGGAAGCCACCGCGTCGAAAGATGATTGATGGAATCCTGGAAGAGCACCTTCGATTCGCCAGCGCCGGTCGGCAGCAGCATCAACGGCGCGGGAGGAGTGTTCGGCCGCACGATGGCCCACTTTCCGTCGGGAGACAACGCCGCGCCCGTGCCTTCGCTCAGACGGATAGCAGGTGAGCCATCGGTTTTTCTCATGAAGACTGCGTACTTGGGACCGCCGCCCTCGCCGCTTTCGGTAAACAGAATCGTGCTGCCATCCGCCGACAGGTCACCCGGGGTCGACCAGTCAAGCCATGACAAGTCACGTTCTTTCGCTGCTCCCGGCGGTAGGCCGATCAGTCCTGCACGATCGTTGCCGCGCGTCAGTAGGACGTTTCCGTCGTGTCCCACATCGAGGATCGTCAGTTCGCCCGGAACGCGCGCCAGCAGCCGCAGTTTGCCGGAGAGGTCAACAGCATAAAGCGAGCGGTCACCGCCGGTTCGTGTCGCGGTGAACCAGACTTCGTTTCCCGTCGGCGCCCAAGCCACTCCCTGAATGCTGTCCCAGCCGGTGGAGAGGACCGTCTTCTTACCATCAAGGCCGACCAGAGCGAGCGATCCGCCGTCGTCGTTGAGTGTCGGGTGGTCGATAAGGGCGATGGAGTCGCCTTTGGGCGAAATGCGAATGTGGCCGATCCATCCGTCGGGCTGATACAACACTTTGCCTGCGGGATATTCGAGGCGATGGCGGCCTTGTTCGTAACGCACGATGGCGAGGGAAGACGCGTCGAAAGACCAGTCGGCCCACTCGACATTCTCCATGACCTCGCGTGGAGCACCGCCGACCAGCGGGACGCGCGCCAGGGTTCCGGAATACAGGAACGACCCGATCGGGTGGCTGTTCAGCGACAGCGCCATCTCGCCCGCAGACGAAACCGCGAGAACGTCAGCGCCTTCGGGTTCGAGCTCGTGCGAATCGGGGCTCTCGGGTCGAGTGGTGAACAGCTGCAGCGGCTTGCCTTCCCAGGCAGCGCTGTACACGATCATCTTCCCGTCAGGCGCGAAGCGCGCGGAACGCACCATGCCACGGCGAAAGGTCAGCGGGTGATACACCGGAAGGAAAGCCTGCTCTGGCTTGCGAATGAGAAGCGCGCCAATCGCCAGTCCGGCCAACAATGCCAGCAACGCGGCGACGGAGGCCACACGCCAGACACTCGAATGTCCCTTGTCGCTTTCCTTCGCGGCTTGGGCTGCGATCGGCGATGTCGTGGAAGGCTGGCGCGATGCACTCACGGCGCTGGCGGCGCGTACTCGCGAACTGTCGAGGTCGCGCTTGATACGCTTCAGGTCACCGCGCAACTCGGCCGCGGTCTGGTAGCGCAGGTCGCGATCTTTCTCCAGCGACTTGCTGATGACCTCCTCCAACTTTGTGGGTATCGAAGGATTCACGCTGGAAACCGGCGGCGGCGTGCGATTCAGGATGCCTTCGAAAGTTACGCCGCTGCTGCTACCTTGAAATGCCACTTCACCCGTCGCCATTTCGTAGAGAACTGCGCCGAAGGAGAAGAGGTCGGTGCGAGCATCGACCTCATCGGCGCGTACTTGCTCGGGCGACATGTAGGCCACGGTGCCGACCGTCGATCCGGGACTCGTCATGTGCGGCGTCGCACTGGTGGCGGTGTTATCGCCGTGTTCGGCAACCACCTTTGCCAGACCGAAATCGAGCAGCTTCGCCTGTCCGCGCTTGGTAACGAAGATGTTGGCGGGCTTGATGTCACGATGAATAATCCGCTTGGCGTGAGCGGCGTCGAGGGCATCGGCGATCTCAATGCTCAAGTTCAGGATGGTCTCGGTATCCAGGGGCCGGCCGGCAATGCGATGCTTCAGGGTGACGCCGTCGAGGAACTCCATGGCGATGAAGACCTGGCCGTCCTGCTCGCCGATGTCGTACACCGTGCAGATGTTGGGATGATTGAGCGCCGAGGCGGCCTCTGCCTCGCGCTGGAAGCGGGCGAGAGCCTCAGGATTTCGAGCGACGTCGTCTGGCAGGAACTTGAGGGCGACAAAGCGCTTGAGGCGGGTGTCCTCGGCCTTGTAGACGACGCCCATCCCACCACCACCGAGTTTTTCGACAATGCGGTAATGCGAGATCGTCGTGTCGATCATAGACAAAGGTGGTGCCCAACGGATGCTTGATGATAGGGCTGACGTTACGGGGAGTCAATTCGGTTGTGTGAGCGAGTTGCGGCGTTGGTTACGCCGTCGTCTTCGGCAATGCGGCCACGGCTGCCTGGTACTTCTCGACTAACTCTTTGCGCAGCTCTTCAGCGCGGGTGGTATCGCAGACCGGCTCGTAGGTACGGCACTGTTCCACCGCTGATTTCAAGCTGTCGAGGAAGGCAACGCATGGCTTGCAATCGCTGAGGTGTTTCTCCATCTCGCGGCTGCGCGCGTCATTTACCAGGCCGTCCATGTAGTCCGAGAGCGAGGCAAACATCTCGCGACAATGGCGGGGACGCTTGGGCGGCTCTTCTTCGGCCACTGCGTGAATCAAATCCACCACGATACCCTTAGCCTTCGCCATGCGCGCTAATTGTTGCCGCAGCATCAGCCGTCCGCGATGCAGACGAACACGCACGGTTCCCTCGGTTAGTCCCGTGACGCGCGCAACGTCGGCCGTACTGAGGCCCTCCATATCGTGCAGCACGAGCACCATACGGTAGAGCGGCGCGACCTTCAGTACGGCCTCCCGCACTCGCCGGCTACTCTCGTCACGCAACACATTGGTCTCGGGATTCGGGTCTTTGCTCTCGACCAGTTCGCGCAACTCGTATTGCGTAGGCATCAACTCGTCGAGCGACACGTGCTTGTTGCGCGCATTTTTAGCGCCGCGCCGGTTCATAAGGCAACGATTGCGCGCCACCTTGTAGAGCCACACCGAAAGCGCCTGGGGGCTGTCGAACCTGGGCAGGTAGGGAAGCAGTTTGACCAGGACATCCTGCATAGTGTCTTCGGCGTCCTGAGGATGGCCACAGACTTTCATACTGAACGAATAGACGGTGTTCTGAAGCAATGCGAGCGCCTGCTCGACCGCCTCGGGACGGTCCTGGCGGATCAGCTCAAGCGCCTGCTCCAGCTTGGGGGACATAGATATAGGGTAGCGGATAGGACGACGACGGCCAATGACTTACCGCGGCTGCACTTCCACCGGCTCGGCCAGGTGAACCGGCTCCTGCGCGGTTGAAGGGACAACAATTCTGCGTCCCTGCGGCAGATAATGGGCGATCACTCCGGGCTGTGACCAGTTCAGGTCCCAGCCGTTTTCGATAGCGACGATAGTGTATTCGCCGGGGATGACGGTGTTGAGGCTGAAGCTGCCGTCCGAATCGCTCTGGTCGCGGCGAAACAACTCGGCATTCGCCTCAGGCTCTTTTGGAACCAGTACAACCATTGCGCCGGCTGCTCCTTTGCCAGCATGTTTGGCGAAGCCCCGCACGATAGTTTGTCCGCCGATGAGGGTGACCGTGCCTTCGATCGTCGTACCAGAGACGATGTCCAAGTCGTGGCCGTTGCTTGGGCTGCCGTTGATAGTGATGCGTGTCACGGCATAGTCGTTGACGGGAGTGGCGGCGAGAAGGGCATATTTGCCAGGCGGAATGTCGGCCAACTCTGCTTGACCGTCAGGATCCACGGGAGCGGTCCTGACAACTCTGTGCCCGGCGTCGCGCAATGCCAGCAAGAGCTGCGGAGGAACGTGGGCTTGCCCCAGGACGCGCACGGAAAATTTCGCATTGCTGACCGGCTCGCCGGACGCGGGATTTACTTCCTGTCCGCTCTGGCTGAGATCGACTTCTGTGATCGAGCCCGACGACTCCGATCCGGCGATGCCAGGGGTATGCAGCGAGTACTTACCGGCCGGAATTCCCGATAGCTCAACCAGGCCTTGCGAAAACATCCGGAAGTTCTCCGGGCCGCCGGCCGATTGGGACGTGTGGCTCATGAGCTGCGCGGTGACGTTTTCCGTCGAGTCGAAAGCCTTCCGTTCAAGCTGGGGGAAGGCAAATCCCTGCCCGGGTGCACCGGTTCGCCTGACTAAAATGCTCAGCGCGGGGACTGGCGACAAGTGCATGTCGACCGAGAGGCGCTCGCCACCGCGCAAGGGAATCGGTGTGGCCTCGTCGGAGTCGGTTGCGTCGGGGTAGTAAGTCGTGGGATAGGCCACATCGAAAGAGTGTTCCGGGGGCGTAATGGTGACCGTGCCGTCCGGATTGGGTATCGATCGCGGATGCAGCGCGTACCAAGGCTTCGCATTTGCTGAGAGGAAATAGGTTCCCGCACGCAGATCGGAAAATTCGTAGCTTCCGAGATCGTCGGTGCGTGCGCCGCCGACTCTGCGAACCAGGCTGACGCCGGTGCTCTGGTCCTGGTGATAGAGAGCGACGTCGGCCCTGCGCACCGGGTCGCCGGATTCATCCAGCACGTGGCCAGTGAGCACGGCCTGCGGCGTGAGACGAAAGACAAGATGTTCGGAGTCGGCGTCGCCGCCGGTGACGATGGCAGTCGAAAAGTTCTCGTGCTGATCATACTGAGAGTCGATGAAACCCCGCCGCGCCGCTGACAGCGAGTACTTGCCGGCGGCGAGATTCGTAAATGCGAACCCTCCGTCGTCACCGGTGATAAGCGATTTGGTCTCGTCGCGGTCTTGCACGCTGGCGATGGTCACGCGTGCCTGCGACAGAGGCGCGCCGGACGTCGAGCTGACCACTTTGCCCGCGATTCGATACCCGCCCGTTTGCGCTTTCGCCAGCGGACTCAGCGCAAGGGGAGCGCAGAACAACAGTGTGGCGAGTGCAAATTGAGCGGCGTTCGAACGGGGGACGGGCATGTTCATTCGTTCCTGATCGGCTGCAGTTGCACCTGCAGTTTCTGTCCGGGCGTCAGGTGGACCACTTGTCCTTTCGTCTCGTAGGCGCGCATAGCCGCGGGATTGTGATACTCCAATTCTTGGGGAGTATCGAAGGCGAGAATGCGGTAATCGCCGGGAGCAACCTGCGGCAGAACATAGGTGCCGTTGAACTGCGAAGAGAATTCTCTGGCGACGCCTCCATCGCTATCAAGAGGAATGCAATAGACGCTGGGGCCCGTGCCGGGCTGGAACCGATTCGCGCGTCCGGTGGGAACGACAGCGCGGGCCGACGAACCACTACCCGCTCCTTCCAACGTCGCTTCAATCTGAGCGCCATCGTAGCGAACGGTGATGTCGATGGGCGCAACGCTGGCTCCGTACGGAACGACCAGCGGTGTCCGCAAAAGGTCTTTGCCAGCAGAACTCACAGACGCTGCATACATCCCCGACGCCGTCGGATGCACTTCCACCCAGTATCGTCCTGGGGCGACACCGGCCAGTACTGGCGGACTCTGATCGGACTGATAGTTGCCGCGGGAACCATTCTCAACTGGGACGTCTTCCGCCGACTGGAGCGTGACGTATGGGTTCTGCGCTGCCGCTGGATTGTCTCCAGCGGGCAAATCCTGACGAACATTGATTTCGATCGACACATTCGGCGCCATGGTGAGAGGTGGCCCGTTCACCGATCCGTTGGCGACCGTGATATTCGCCACTCCCGTAGCTGCACCCGGCTGGAAACTGGTGGCCTCGACCGTATAGGTTCCGTTGGGCAGCGAGCCGCGAATCGCACGCTGATTCGGATCGTAGCCCAGCGCGAATCCGGGTCCGCGATGGCCCTGCACGTAAACGGAAACCTGCAGGCCTTGCAGCGGATTTGGATCGGCAGTGACTACCGGCACCCTGACGTCGTAATACCTCAGCCGTTCGGGAGTGATATCTGCCGTGATGGTTTCGCCGGCATGGACGTGAACGGTATCGGCACCGGCGAAATCGCGCGCAGCGGCGAAGTATCGGGGTGGAAATCCGAAGACCTGCCCGTTAGGGACCGCGGTCAGCGGGTCGCGCTCCGTGGACTCAAGGGAAAACAGTTTGTAGTCGCCGGCGCGCAGGTCGGTGAAACGGAACTCGCCATCGGCGCGGGTGGTCGTCTGAGCCGATTGTTCCCAGCGGGCATATCCGTCTCGAATTTCGCGGCGATACAGCTGCACCTGGACGCGGTCAGTAGCTTCAGCGCTAGGAAATTTTACTCGTCCAACGATCAGACCCTCGGGAACCAGTTTCAGAGTCAGGTCGCTTTGTCCGGGTACAGCCGAGGTGCCGCCCCGGAGTCCGGCAATCGTCAGAAAGCCGGGCTTCTTCACCTGCAAGATCGTCTGAGCGGTGGACATTCCAGCCCCGCCGGGCGCTGGCGCTTGCTCAGCCACATTCAGTTCGAAGTGTCCGTGATCGTCGGTAAAGGCGGCATAGCGCTCGTCTATGGTGTATACCAGCGCGCGGCCAACGGGCTCGCGGGTAACGCTGTTCACCACCGTGCCGCTGACGGTGCTTCCGGGATGAGTATCAGGAGTTTGGACTTGGCCCTCGGCGAGCCACGCCGTGAGCATGGCGACCACTAGCAGGGTGAACGCAGATCGCCGGAACCGACACACCTCGAGTACGCGCAACAGTGCCACCACGAACTCCGCTGTGCCACGGAACGCTAGACGGCATACCAATCATCATGACCTGCGGGGAAGAATGCAAGCCCAATCAGCCTCAGCCGACGGTCGGGCCTTTGTTGCTGTGAAACATTGCTATTGCGCAGCGCCCCGTTTGCGAAGTACCGAACCCGCAGCCGGACATCCGCGACGCGCAACTACTTCAAGTAAGCCCGCACGATGGCCAGCAGGTCGTCAGTGACTTCTTCCGATGCGCGGCCGCGCCCGATGTGCTCGCGGATGTGATCTTCCATAACTTCGGCCATCAGGCTATTAATTGCGCCCCGGGCGGCGGCCAGCAGTTGCAACGTGTCGGCGCATTCTTCTTTTTCATTTAACAGGGCGCGCTCCACGGCCTCGATCTGGCCGCGGATCCTTCGCGCTCGGCTCACCAGTTTGTCGCGTTCACGGTCGGTCTCTTTTCTTGCCATAAATGCTTGCCTATACCCTACCCCAGTATGCTATAAAAAGATTGTGCAAAGCAATCGCAAAATGTTCATGGGCGACAAACAATTGAACGAACCTCCGAGTTGTAAAGCAGCCGCGGCCGGCCCCGGGTGGCACAGGATTCGAGAGGGCGCGCTCGGCCTGTCATCGGCAGAGCGAGCCTGAAGCCGAGCCAGTCTCGGTCCTCTCTCGGGAAACGCCGCGGCATTCGATGGGAGGAAGCCATGTTCGACATCCGCGTACTCATGCAAGACCGCCGTGTCCTGCGCCGCACTTGGTACCTGACGGAAAGTGTCCGTCCTGAACTGCGGTGCCGGTGGATCCTGGAAGAAAATTGGGCCTCGACGGGAAACAACGGCACCGACAGGGAACGTAATCAGTCTGTAACAAACGCATGGGACACTGACGTGATGGCCCGTTGCGCATGACTTTCTCCGGTCTGGTAAAGAGCACGAGAAGCACCGCGTGATCCGTGCCTGCACAATCCGCTTTCACTGGCAGTTTGAGCGGGCCGGCCGGTGGCATATACGGCTGGTCTGCGCAATTGCGGTCTTGCTTTGCCTGATAGCACTTGGGCCTGGCGCGCGCGCGCAGGACGTGCCGAACGGTCCGGCGCCAGGCGAGACTGAAGCTCCAGAGGCGCCCGCACCTCCCGACACTTTCTTCCCTCACTCTCAGACGGCGAAGTGGTGGATTTCCGGCCAGGCGAACTTCATCTTCCAGGCGCACGGAACCTTCGACTCGCCCTACAGCGGGCCCAATAGCTTCACCGCTCCAACCGAACACGCACTATCACGAGTGATGACGCTGTACACCGGTTACGAGTTCACGCCGAACACTGCGCTGTACTTTGATGAGGAGGAGGCCGGTGGCGGCGGGCTAAGTCAGGCTTTGGGCTTGGCCGGCTTTGTCAACCTCGATGTCGTCCGCAATCCGTCGCTGGGCCAACTGCCTTACATCGCCCGGCTGATGATCCAGCAGATCATCCCGCTCTCCAAAGACAAGATCGAGTCAGAGCGAACGCCACTGTCGCTACAGACCGAGATGCCCGTGCGCAGTCTATCGATCCGGTTCGGCAAGTTTGCGCTGGCGGATTTCTTCGACAACAACGTGGGCGGCACCGACAGCCACTACCAGTTTTTGAACTGGACCGCCGACAACAACGGCGCATGGGACTACGCTGCCGACACCCGCGGGTATACCTTCGGCTTGATGTTCGATTACGAAGACCTCAACTGGGGCGTTCGCTTCGGCGAGGCGCTGATGCCGAAGGTCGCCAACGGCCCCAACCTCGACGCCAACCTCTCCAACTCGCGCGCCGAAAACGTGGAGCTGGAGTTACGCTACCCCCTGATTCGCAACCGGCATACTACGCTGCGGTTGCTGAACTACGTCAACCACGGAAACATGGGCGACTACAGCGAGGCCGTTAAACTCTATCTCGATCACGTCACGCCGACGCCTGACGTGACCGCGACGCGAGTTCCGGGCACGGTGAAGTTTGGCTTCGGCGTCAACCTCGAACAGGAACTGGCCAACGACGTGTTCGCCTTTGCCCGCTGGGGATGGGCCGACGGCAAGAAAGAGTCGTTCTGCTATACCGAGGTCGAAAGCACGATTGAAGCGGGCATTTATGCCCGAGGCACACGCTGGAACCGCTCGCTTGATCGCTTCGGAGCGGTGTTTATCTCGAATGGAATTTCTGCCGCCCACCAGTCGTATCTCGCCAACGGCGGCCTCGGCTTCTTATTGGGCGATGGTGGCCTGACCTATGGACGCGAGACCATCGAAGAAGCGTTCTACGACATGCACATCTGGCGCGGAGCGTTCATCAGTGTGGACCTTCAGCAGGTGAACAATCCCGGCTACAACCAGGTACGTGGTCCGGTCGCCGTGCCGGGAATGCGGTTGCACTTGGAGTTCTGAAGTACCGCTCTTCCACTGTTAAAATAAAAAGGTGATCCTCCCGTTCGTCCGCGATGTGTTTGCGGACGTGGAAAAGTCCCCCGCATTTCTGCGTGCCATAGCCCGGGTCAAGGGCGGCGCGGGGCGGACGCGTGTCTCCGGACTCACCCCTACCGGCAAGGTCCTCTTCTACTCATTGCTGCAGCGTGCGACTTTGCGCCCCCTGGTGATCGTGGTCAGCGACAATCGCGCGGTGGATGAACTGTTGCCGTTGCTCCGTTCGGTCGCCGAACTAACCGGCGCAGTCACGCCCGAGTCGGTCATCGGACTACCCGCTTACGATGTGCTGCCTTTTGAAAATCAGTCGCCGCACCCGGAAATTCAAGAAGCCCGCGCCACTGCGTTGTGGAAGATCGCGACCGGTGCGGCCAACGTCGTGATCACGACGTTCGCTGCGGCAGCCATGCGTCTGCGCGATGCATCGTTTTATGCCGGACTCGCGCAGGTCGTTCGCCGCGGCGAGATGATCGATCCTGAGCGACTGGTCGAGCACCTCCGCCTCGCCGGCTACAACCAGGTTGACGTGGTCGAGATGCCGGGTGAGTTCGCACATCGCGGCGGACTGATCGACGTCTACCCACCCGAGTCTGACCGGCCCTTGCGCATCGAAATGTTTGGCGATGAAGTCGAGTCGCTACGCAAGTTTGATCCCGCGACGCAGCGCTCGGCGGCGGCTACCGATGACGCGGTGTTGCTGCCGCTCACCGAAACTCCCGTGGACGAAGATACGCTCGCAGCCATCAATGCGCGGCTCAGCGGCCATCGCCTCGCCGGTGACGAAGAAGCGGTTGAGGAAGCCGTGCGCTATTCGGGAGTGAGTGTTTTTCCCGGATGGGAGCTTTACGCACCTGTTGCCGGAGCCAAGCAAGCCTTTTTCGACCTGCTTCCCGGCGCCAGTGTCGTGCTCGATGAACCCGACACGCTCAACGAAGCGCACGATCTCTGGTGGACGAAGCTCACCGACGCGCACGAGCGCAGCCTTGTCGGCAACCTGGTGCGGCCTGAAGATCTGTATCTCAATCCGGAGCAGTGGGCGCAGTCGTTACAACAGTTGCCGATTCTCGCAATTGAGCATCTCGGTATCGAAGACTCGAGCGACGCCGAGCACATCATCCTGCAGACGCAGCCCACCACGCGTTTCCACGGCTCCGTGGCCGCCATGACCGAAGAGGTCGGCAGGCTAACCCGCGAAGGCAAGCGCGTGATGTTCGCGGTGTCGAGCACCGGCGAGGTCGAGCGCCTGGCCGACGTCTTCAACGAGTACAACCTGTCGTTTCGCATCGGTAGCCGCACGCCTAAGCCCGGCATGGAAGTCTTCGTGGACGAGTCCACGTATTTCACCGACGACGTCGCGGCTACGACGATCGTAAAGGCCTACGTTCCCGAGGGTGTCGCGCTGCCAGACGCGAACCTTATTCTGTTCGGCTCGCGCGACCTTTTCGACGAGCCCGAGGTTTCGCTTGGTCGTCCGCAACGGCAGAAGTCGAAAGTGTCGGCGTTCCTCTCTGACTTCCGCGATCTCGCCGTCGGCGACTACGTGGTGCACGTCGAGCACGGCATCGGCCAGTACCAGGGTCTGAAAGAAGTTCCGCAGGAAGACGGAGCAGCTGCCGAGTTCATGGTCCTGGAGTATGCCGAGGGCGCGCGTCTCTACGTGCCGCTCACCCGCCTCGATCTGGTGCAGAAGTATCGCTCATCCGAGGGCGCGAAGCCGGTGCTCAACCGCCTTGGCACGGCGCAGTGGCAGAAGACCAAGGCGCGCGTAAAGAAGGCCATGAAAGACATGGCCGATGAGCTGCTCAAGCTTTACGCAGTGCGCAAGAGCGCCGAGGGACACGCTTTCGCTGCTGACACCGAGTGGCAACATGAGTTCGAAGACGCCTTCGAGTTCAGCGAAACCGAAGACCAGATGAACGCCATCCTCGACGTAAAGCGCGACATGGAGGCCACCACGCCGATGGACCGCCTGCTGTGTGGCGACGTGGGCTACGGCAAGACCGAGGTCGCGATGCGCGCGACCTTCAAGGCTGTACAGGATGGCCGACAGGTCGCGGTGCTCGCGCCGACCACGGTGCTTGCCTTCCAGCACTTCAATACGTTCAAGCAACGCTTTGCGGCGTTTCCGCTGAAAATCGACATGCTCAGCCGATTCCGTACGCCAAAGCAGATCAAGGAGTCCCTTGCGAGACTCGAGGCCGGCGAACTCGACATCGCCATCGGCACGCACCGCCTGCTCTCGAAAGACATAAGGTTCCACAACCTCGGCCTGGTGGTTGTCGATGAAGAGCAGCGCTTCGGCGTGCGCCACAAGGAGCGCCTCAAACAGCTTCGCAAAGAAGTGGACGTGCTCACCATGTCGGCGACACCGATTCCGCGCACGCTGCACATGTCGCTCCTCGGCCTGCGCGACATGAGCGTCATCGAGACGCCGCCCAAAGACCGCATGGCGATTCAGACCGTTGTTGCCGCTTGGGATGAGAAGCTCATCCGTTCGTCCATCGAAAAAGAGCTGGAGCGTGGCGGGCAGGTCTACTTCGTGCACAACCGCGTGGAGAGCATCTACGACATCGCCGACAAGATTCGCGAGATGGTGCCCAAAGCGCGCATTCTCGTCGGCCACGGCCAGATGGGCGAGACGGAACTGGAGCGCGTGATGCTAGCCTTCATGCGCCACGAGGCCGACATCCTAATCGCCACGACGATCATCGAGAACGGGCTCGACATTCCACTTTGTAACACCATCATCATTAATCGCGCCGATCGCCACGGCCTCTCCGAGCTCTATCAGTTGCGCGGACGCGTCGGCCGCTCCGACCGTCGCGCGTATGCCTATCTGCTGATTCCTCCAGACCGCGACCTCACTGATCTGGCGCGACGACGTCTCGCTGCATTAAAGGAGTTCAGCGACCTGGGCGCGGGGTTCAAGATCGCGGCGCTCGATCTCGAACTGCGCGGTGCTGGTAATCTTCTTGGCGGCGAGCAGAGTGGACACATCGAGGCTGTCGGCTTCGAGCTCTACACCACCATGCTCGAGCGCACTGTACGCGAGATTAAAGGAGAGATCGAACCCGAAACGCCCGAAACGCAACTTAACCTCGGGCTCAACATCCGCATTCCGGCCGAGTACATCGCCGAGGAAAACCAGCGTCTGCGCATGTACAAGCGGGTCGCGGGAGTGGAGACGGAAGCGCAACTCAACGATGTGGCCGCCGAGCTGGGCGACCGTTACGGCACGCCTCCGCCTCCGGTCCGCAATCTGCTGGAGTACGCCGAACTGAAGCTGCTCTCGCAACGCATCGGCGTCGCGCAAATCGAGCGTCGCCGCGACGCCGTCAGCATCCGCTTCACCGAAAAAGCTACGGTCGATCCGGAGCGTCTCATGCGATGGGTGAACTCCGAACCTGGCAGCCAGTTCACGCCTGCGGGCGTACTGAAATTCACGCTAAAAGAGAAGCAACCTGACCTGGTGCTTACTCGGTTGAAGACGCTACTGGAGCAGTTGGCCGGCGAGCAGCAGCCGGTGGGGTAGGGTGCGCCGAACGCCTTTTCATCACTTCGCCGCTGTCCGTTCCGCGTGAAATTCGCCCTCTTTACCCATGACGTGGTAGTTGCCGGTCATGGTGTCGCCTTGCACCTGCCCGCGAAACGTCAGCGGATGCTTCGTCTCGGTACGAAACACAATGTGGTGCCCGTTGATGCTTCCCTCCAGCCCGCCTGACTGATTTGGCCCTTTGAAGTGACCCGTGATCGCGTTGCCACTTTGCTGCAAGTCCACCGTCTTGGTATCGAAGTCGCCGTTCCAGTTCTTTGCCTCGATGACCCAATGCCCGGTGACATCGACAACCTCCTGAGAGTGCGGCAGCGGCTGTTGCGCGGACGCGCACATCCAGGCAGCAGATAGGAACAACGGCAAGATCAGAAAACTCACAATTCGATTGGTCATACCGACTCCTCTCGTTGCACTAGCTGCTCCACCCCGGCACCTTGACCATGTCCCAGACCATCTGATCGATGGCGGTGTCGATAGTGTTGTTTGGCTGGGTTCGTGTATTGGTAAGCGCGCCCCAGCACATGCCGTTCGCCGTGCGCACCATCACGCTGGTCGTCCCCGGCAAGCTCCCGCCATGCCACCAATTGCCTTTGCCGTTATCGCGCACCATCCAGCCGCGCGCGTACTTTCCCGCCGAGCCGGCGGGATAAGCGGCTGCGGGCGTCGTCATCGTTTGGATCGTCTCCGGCTTGAGAATACTGGGGATGCCCGGCATTCCGCCGACGTGCGCGCAGAAACGCGCCAGGTCCGACGGATTGCCGATCCATCCTCCGTGCGAATCCATCCGCGTGACATTCATGTCGTACGGGTTCTCGCCGAACTGTCCGAAATACATCGCCTCGTTCGGAGCCCGCTGTTTCAGCGTGTTTCCTGCAATCTGCATGTCGGTGATGCCGCACGGCGCGAGCACGGCCTGCTGCACATAGTCTTTATAAGGTTGCCCGCTGACTTTCTCAATCACGCGCCCCAGTACGCAATAACCAAAATTCGAATACGCCCAGTGCTGTCCCGGCGGATAGGTGAGCGGCAGGTTCTCCAGCGTCCACGTGATCAGTTTTGCCTGGTCCCACGACTTGAAGCGAAACATGGGATCGGTGGAATCGTTAGGCCACCCTCCACTCGTGTGCGTCAGCAGGTCATCGACCGTGATGTCAGTAACGTACTGTTTGTAAGGCGGCTTGCCGTAAGCGTTGCCCAGTACCCCGCTGGGGCCAAACACTTTGTCCGAGAGATTGAGTTTGCCCTGCTCCACCAGCGTGAAAATCGCCACGGACGTAATTGGCTTGGTCGCGCTTGCAATACGAAACAGTGTCGTCGGTGAAGTCTGCAACTGCACTAGCTTGTCGGCCATGCCGAAAGGACGCTCGAAGACGAACCTTCCATTGCGCACGATGGCCACCGACAGCGCGGGCGCGAAAAACTGCTGCATGAATTGTTGCCCGAGTTGCGCCATTTCCCGGTGCTCGGGGCCGGTGGGCAACTCCCCTTGCGGCACGGGCGCGGCGAACGCCGGCAAGCGCGGCACAATGACCAACGAAGCGATCGTGCCGAGAATCTGCTTGAGCGTCGTGCGGCGGCTCATCGCTGACATGGGCTCTCCTCGTCAAACGAAGTCCCGGCGGGCAACTACCCATCGCTGTCCTCCAGGATTTGGTTTTGCTGAATTCTACCGCGCTTACCGCCGACAACTACAAGCAGTCATTGTAAGCTCGGCCTCTCGCTCTTGTCCTCGGCTTCGCTCGAGACGACAGACCGCCCGAGGGCGCCGTGCTAGAGTGTGCTGGCTGGGACACGACTGCGAATTACGAATGAATGTGCCATGAAACGAACCCTCTTCGCCATACTATCTGCGTTTGCGTTGTTGCTGGTCATCAATACTTTTTGGGTCGATATGCAAACGCGCGCGGCTGCCCCCCGTGACGGCGGACAAGTCATCGACACCAGCGTCGTCCCAGCCAACGTCAAGGTCGAAGGTTCCGGTCCCACACTAGTCCTCATTCACGGCTTCGGCGCTGCCATCGACTGGTGGGACGACATCGCTCCGCAACTCGCCAGAGATCATCGCGTGATCCGTATCGACCTGATCGGCCACGGTGGCACCGAGGCGCCCCGATCGGCCTATTCCATCGAGCGCCAAGCCCGTTTAGTGTCGTCGATACTGGACAAGCTTGGCGTCGATCGCTATACCGTCATCGGACACTCGATGGGCGGCGAGGTAGCCACAGCGCTCGCCTCAATGAAGCCCGGTCGCATCGAACGCATGGTCCTTATCGACAGCCCTCCGACGGTTGGGACAAAGTTTTCCCTATTGGCCCAGGCCTATTTCACTCCCGTGATCGGAGAAGTGTTGCATCACTTCAGTAGCGACCGAGTCTTGCGGCGCGGGTTGGAGCAGGGCTTTGCGCCGGGCTTCCCGGTCCCCGAGAAGTTCATCGCCGATTTCCGCCAGCTTACGTACTCTGCCGCCCGTGAAGCCCATGACGACAGTGAGGCTTACCGCAAAAACAGGCCAATCTTCGAACGGCTCGCCGCGTTGCAGCCAGTCCCGCCGCTGCTGGTAATTTTCGGCACGCTGGATGCCATCGTTCCTCCCCAAGACGCCAAGTTGTTCGAGAGAGTGCCGGGAGCAAAAGTCGTGATGATCGAGGGCGCAGGCCACTCACCGATGGTCGAAACGCCGGATCAAGTGCTCGATCTGATTCGGAGTTTCGAGTTTTGAAGGGGCACGGCTTCAGCCGTGCTGAGAAGTCGTTTATTTCTGATCTGCCGAGCGGACTTTAGTCCGCGAGGCGTAGGCACTTCCACAAGCTTTCAAGCATTGCAAAGCAGCGGCCTTCATTCCGGCAGCGCGTTCCCTCGTGTTTCAAATCCCAGCGGAATCACCAGCAGCCCAATCCCAAACGCGATCGCGGTGATCGCGACCGGCTTTCCGAGCGTGCCCCATTGTGAGACGAGCGCTCCGATCCCGAAGTTCGCGCCGGCAGCAATGAACCGCCCAAACGATGTGGTAAATGCGAACGCGGTTGCGCGGACGCTAGTGCCGTACTGCTCCGGCAGCCACAAGCTGAAGACCGCAAAGTTGCCGCCGAAGAAGCCGAGGAAGAACAGCGCCGTGATGAATGGCTTCAATCCTTCGGCCAGGTAGAACGCCCATCCGAAGCTGAGCACAATGCACACCGCCATCCCCACAAAATAGATGGCCAGCGTGCGCTTTCTGCCGATGCGCTCGGCCAGCGGCGGCACCGCCAGACAACCGAGGATGGTTCCCAACGAAAGCAGTCCCATGCCGAACGATGCCGTGCGCACCGCCTGCGCTTGCGCCATGCCGGCTTTTTTCGCCAACGCGATGATCGCGGTGGGCGCGTAAACTGCTCCCGCCCACAATCCGCAGATCGCCGCAGCCAGCAGCACGGTATTGACCGCAGTACGCCGCAGATATACGCCGCTAAAAATCGCTGCCATCGGAGAACGCTTCGTGACCGGCTCGACCTGGTGTTTTCTCTCCCAGCGCTCCGGCTCCTTCACTCGTCGCAAAACGATGAAGGCCACGACGACCGGTGTTAGTCCGCACCAGAACATCGCGCGCCAGCCGAAGTGCGCGCCCACCGTGTAGTTGAGCGCGGCGGCCAGGAAGAATCCGGCATAATAACCGGTTTGCAGATAGCCCGCGCCCATCTTGCGGCGGTCTTCGGGCCACGCCTCGGCAACGTAGGTGCCGGCCAGAGCCCACTCGCCGCCAATGCCGATTCCCGCCAGCAGGCGAAACAGCGCCAACTGCCACACGTTTTGCGACAGCGCAGCCGCGCCCGTGAACACCGCATAGACGAAGATGGTGGCAGCCAGCACACGCGTGCGGCCAAACCGGTCAGCGATCGGGCCCCAGATCAGCGACAATCCCCAGCCAATCAGGAACAGCGCAAACAGCACCGATCCCGCATAGCCCACGTTGCCCGGCGTAGCTTTGATTCCCGACTTTGGCAACAGCTCGGTGAGCGCAGGACTCAGCACCAGCGCGTAGATGACCGAGTCCATGCCATCGAGCGTCCAGCCAGCCCACGCCGCCCAGAAGCCGGTGATTTGCGAGCGATTGAGTTTGGTTCGCGAGCGGACCCTCGCGTACGACACCGCAAAGTTGGACATGGCGCTTCCTCCCCACAGGGCCCACACCCCAGGACGGAAACAATTCGTCGGGGAGCATACCACACCGGGTCAACTGGCGGACTAACGCTTTTCTACTTGAGGTCTTGAAACAGCGCGCGAACCGCGGGCTTGGTTACTTTGCCCATGGCATTGCGCGGTAGCGTATCCAGAACAAGAAGTCGCGAGGGGACTTTGTGCACGGCCATCCGTTCCTTCGCCCAGGCGCGAAGCTGCTCCAGATCGGGCCGGTTTTCCGCTCTGCACACCAGCGCCACCGCCACTCGTTCGCCCCACTCGTCGTCGGGCACACCAACCACGGCACATTCCACAACCGCCGGATGCTCGCGCAGCGTCTCCTCGATCTCCAGCGCAGATACCTTGTGCCCGCCCGTCTTTAGGATGTCAACATTCGTGCGGCCGAGGATGCGATAAACACCGTTCTCGACTACGGCAGTATCGCCGGTGCGAAACCAGCCTTCGCGGAACGCCTCGCGCGTAGCTTCCGGCTTGCCCCAGTATTCGACGAAGACGTTGGCCCCGCGAACCTCGATACCGCCCGGAGCGCCACTCGCCACCGTATCGCCGTCATCGCTCACCAGGCAAACTTCAACTCCGGGTAGGGGTGTTCCCACTGACCCCGGCACGCGCTTGCCGCGGTACGGATTCGACAGCGCCATCCCGATCTCTGTCATGCCGTAACGTTCCAGCAGCGTGTGGCTGGTGATTTCCCGCCACCGTTCCAGCGTGCTCACCGGCAACGCCGCCGAGCCTGACACCATCAGCCGCAATCGCGCCGCGCCACCACTCAGGATCGCTCGCTCTTCGGGAGAAGACGCCTCCCACGCGGCGATGAGCTTGACGTAAATCGTGGGAACCGCCATGAACAGGGTCAGGCTTCCACTCGTGATGCGCTCCCAAACGGTAACGGCGTCGAAGCGCGGCAGCATCTCACATACCGCGCCCGACCACAGCGCACACGACACGACATTGATGATCCCGTGCACATGATGCAGCGGCAGGCAGAGCACGATGCGGTCATCGCCCGACCACTCCCACGCCTCGATCAGGCTGGTGATCTGCGCCTCTATATTTTCATGTGTTGTGACCACGCCCTTCGGGCGGCTCGTAGTGCCGCTCGTGTAAAGAATCATGGCCCGCCGATTGCTCGCGATGTTGGGCAACGTCACCAGCTGGTGCGCCAGCATTTCGTTGTACCCAAGCACGCGAATGTGGCGCCCGTCCCCCACTCGCGCGAGAGCTTCCCGGTTGGCGTCATCAGCGATCAACGCCGAAGCTTGCGTGTCGGCGGCAAAATATTCCAGTTCAGTCGGCGGCGAACCAAGCGGCAGCGGAACCGCAATTCCCCCGGCGCGCCAGATGCCCCACAGCACTGCCACCCACGGAAATCCCGGTGCGATCAGGAAGGCAACCCGCTCCTCGCCAAGATCGTCCCGGCCGGCAAGCAGCGCCGACGCGATACGGCCCGACGCGTCCAGCAGATCGCGATACGAGTACGAGCCGGCGGAATCGATGACAGCGGTCTTTTCGATGCAGCCGTGTGCGCGCGCGATTGTCGGCGGCATGATTGGGCCTGCCATACCGCACACTCTAAGCCGCGCAGTACAATTTGTCACCCAACGCTTTGCGTCAGATGTTGCCGCCGAACGTCATGGGGATTGCTTTTCCCATGCTGCGCGCCTAAGATTCGCGCCGTGGGGTGAGCGCGATGGTTCCGTGCGGCCCGGTTCAACGAAATCTGCTAAGACTCGCGATAGCCCTGGTGGCTACGGCCGCCCTCGCCCAGGCTCCGCCCAAATACGATCCAGCCACAGAGACCACGGTCAAGGGAACCGTGGGAGAGCTAAAGTTCGTTCCTCCCTCTGGAGCCAAGCAGGTTGGCTATCTCACGTTGAAGAGCGGCTCCGACACGATTGAAGTTTTTCTCGGCCCCAAGAAGTTTCTCGACGACATGGGAGCGACCTTCAAAACAGGCGACGCGGTCGAAGTCAAGGGTTCGAAGGTGAAGGTGGATGGGAACGACCAGATTCTGGCGCGCGAAGTGGTGAAAGGCGACGACACCCTGACACTGCGCTTCGCCGACGGCAAACCCGCCTGGTAAACATCGAAAGAAATGCCCCGTCCAGATTTCACTGGCACGGGGCATCATCCGTTAGGCAATTCTGAAACTTTCAGGCTACAGGCGAACTACTGCTTGTCGTACACGTACTTGGCGTGGGCCTTCTTGCCGTCCGCAGTCATGCCGTCCGTGTCCAGCGTGCGGCTCTTGCCGTCCTTGGCCAATTCGACTTTAGCGGTACTCACGGTCTTGCCATCCTTCATGTTGGCGATCTCCAGCGTGCGGTCGCCCTTCGCCATTACCGAGCGAGCATCGACGCCGGTGTTGCCGGTAACCGGATACGGCTTGCCATCTAACTTGCCGGTCCACTCGGAATGTGCCGGCTGGCCTGACGCATTCACGCCGTCGGTGGTGACCTTTATGTCGTCGCCCGCGGCCGAATAGACCACGGTAGTGTTTTTTCCTACGCCGGCCGGGATCTTCGACTTCGCTTCATTCAGCTTCCAGGTACCCATGTTGGGATTTTCTGCCGAAAAGGCCGCGGATAGGCCGAGCAGGCACAACATTAGCGTCAACGCAATCGTTCTTACTTTCATGGAATCTCCTAGTGGTAGAGCAGGGGATAGTGTCACTTCGGTGTCGCGCAAGTGTATTGCAGGGAAGTAGCGACGGCAAGGGACAAACGTCCCATGGCCAACCAGCGGTTAGTGGGGCACCCTACAATAGTTCCATGACGACGCCTCGCCGCAAAAAGCCGCTCCCTGGGTTCGATGATCCCCTGCCCTCGATCAAACCGCGCAAGGCAGCGCCCCACGAGTTCGTGCTCGACGCCCTCGCTGAGCTTTCGCCGCGCACCAATCCGATGTTCGGCTGTCTCGCCGTCTATGTGGAAGAAAAGATCGTTCTGATCCTGCGCGACAAGCGCCAACCCGACGCCGACAACGGAGTGTGGCTCGCGACGACGCCCGAGCACCACGAATCCCTGCGCAACGATTTCCCCAACATGCGCTCCATTGCCGTATTCGGGGCGGAGGTCACCGGCTGGCAGGTGCTTCCCGCAGACTCGCCGGACTTCGAAGAAGCCTCGCTCCACGCCTGCGAATTGGTCATCGCCCGCGACCCCCGCATCGGCAAGGTGCCAAAGTCACGAAAGTCTGCAAAATCGCGAGGGCGTTCACGCTGACTGCACCTACAGGCCGCCGAACAAGTCTCGTTCACGACCGGTTTGTATCAGGGCGCGACTTCAGTCGTGCCGACAGGCCGTTTATTTTTGATCAGCTGCGTGGACTTTCGTCCGCGCGGCATCCATACTCTGCAACCTCTACGCCGCTGGCGTGTGTTGCATGGGCAGCTTGGTGTACCGTGCCTTCTCCACCTCGATAATCAGCGCAACCCGTCCTGATGGATCTCGCCACGGAAACTCTTTCCCGGTGTACTTGCGCGCGACTTCATCCACCATCGCGAACTTCGAATCGTCGCGAAACTCCACCACCCTCCCGCGTATCTGCACTTCTTCATAAGGATTATGAAAATCAACCACCGACAGTGCCAGCCGCGGGTCGCGACGCAGGTTCTTGACCTTGAGACTGCCTTCTCCGCTGGTGATCACGAGGTGGTCGCCGCTCACACCGATCCATATCGGTGTCACCATTGGCGAGCCATCCGGCATCAGGGTTGCTAAGTGAGCAAAGTTAGGACGTGACAGCAGATTGCGAACATTCGACTCGAGACTCATAAAACGCTCCTCGGCAAGATTGTATGCGAGAGCATTCGGAGGATGCGCAATCTGTGCATCCTTATTTGCAACCTCGCAATCTACTTTTTTTTATGGGCCCAGATCCCCGCAACTTGGAGGAGATGGATGAACCGGCTGCAAGGCAAACGTGCTCTCATCACCGGCGGTACCTCGGGCATTGGTCTGGAGACGGCCCGCCAATTTTTGCGCGAAGGTGCGCGAGTCGCCATCACCGGTAACGACCCGGTCACTCTTCAGTCAGCCGCCAAAGAACTAGGCCCCGACGTTCCAGCGATCGCCTCCGACGCCGGCAATGCCGCGGCGCAGAAGCACGTTGCCGACGCCGTCCGCCAGGCCTTCGGCGCGCTCGACATTCTCTTCGTGAATGCCGGCATGGCGGATATGCGCCCATTGGAGAAGTTCGATGAAGCCGGCTTCGATCGCTCGCTTTCGATCATTCTGAAGGGACCATATTTCCTGATCCAGACGCTCCTGCCCGTTTTCGCCAATCCGGCATCGATCGTGTTGAACGGTTCGGTCAACCCGCACATTGGCATGCCCAACACCAGCGTCTATTCGGCCGCCAAGGCAGCGTTGATATCTCTAACCCGTACTCTCTCCGGCGAATTGGTTTCCCGCGGCATTCGCGTCAACGCCGTCAGCGCCGGTCCAATCGCAACTCCGCTCTACAGCAAGCTGGGCTTGTCCGAGGAGCAATTAAAGGCCGCCTCAGCCGCTCTCCAGCAGCAGATCCCTGTGGGTCGCTTCGGCACCCCGGCCGAATTCGCCAGTGCGGTGGTTTACTTTGCATCGGACGAATCTGCCTACACGGTTGGCAGCGAGTTGGTCGTAGACGGCGGCATGAGCGAGATCTGATCAGCACGGACGTTCAGTGTGCCGCCGACTCGAACCCGCCTCGCAGCGGGTAGTCCACCACGATGGCTCTCCCATCGGTGAGCGCCTTTACCGAGTGGCGAACGTTGGCGGGAATGATCGCTGCCATGCCGGGCCGCGCAATCTGGGTCACGCCATCGATGGTGATCTCGAGTTCACCCTCGATTACGTTCCACACTTCCTCCTGGAGATGAAAGTGTTCGTGAATCGACGAGCCGGAAACGAACTCGTAGTGCCCAAAAGTCATGCTGGGCGAGCTAAAATAGCGCCCGTGCCAGCCCGGCAAGCGTTCTATAACAGTGAGGTCGCTGGTATCAACAAAAGGCATGGCCCCCCCACGCGCATTCTACCGCGCCCAGCTTATAGTTCTTCGGATGCCGCAGACTGTGTAACCTGACTTTCAATGCGGTACCATCAATAGTTTGCGCCAGGAAAAGGATCCCCGCCGATGAAGCAAACCGCAGCCCTGCTGCTGTTGGTCGTCATGACAATGATGAAGTCGCCCGCACAAAACACCGCTCCTGCTCCCACTCCCGCGGCGATCGCGACTGCCGAATACAACGGCATGGTGGACGAGTACTTCGACGCCTACTTTCACTTTCATCCCTCGGACGCCACCTACGCCGGCTTCCACCAGTACGACGACCAGCTCGAGGACTTCTCGCAAAAGGCGCGCGACGCCGAGCTCTCATTCCTGCTCGAAGCCAAGCAGGCTGCCGGATACACCCATACTGACCTGTTGAATGAAGAGCAGCGGCTCGACCTCAAGATTCTCGCCAGTGCCATTAACGCGCGCATCCTCGAGCTCCAGGAAATCCGCATGTGGCAGAAGAATCCCGACATCTACTCCAGCAGCGGCACCTCCAGCGTTTACCTCCTCATGAGCCGCAATTTCGCGCCGCCGGCAGAGCGGCTGAAGTCGGTGATTGCCCGCGAACAGCAAATCCCGGCCTGCCTCGCCGAAGGCAAAATGAGCCTCAAGAACCCGCCGCGCGTTTACACTGAAGTCGCCATCGAGCAGTTGCCGGGCATCATCAGCTTCTTCCAGCACGACGTACCCGAGGCCTTCAAAGACGTCACCGACCCGCAACTGCTGGCGCAATTCAAGGCGTCGAACGCCAACGTGATCTCTGCGTTGCAGCGTTATGAAACTTATCTCAAGACCGAGCTCCTGCCCGTCTCCAAGGGAGACTATCGCCTCGGCCCCGAGCTCTATCGCAAGAAGCTGCTGTATGACGACATGGTCGAGATCCCGCTCGACCGTCTGCTGCAAATCGGCTACGACGATCTGCACAAGAACCAAGCCGAGCTGAAGCGCGTCGCGGCTCTGATCGATCCCACCAAAGCGCCCGAGCAGGTGCTGGCCACGCTGGAGCAGGACCATCCCCAGCCCGATCAACTGCTACAAAGCTTCCGCGACACTTTCAGCAGCCTCATCGGCTTCATTCAGCAAAAGAACATCATCACCATTCCCTCCGACGTCCGTCCCACCGTGCAGGAGACACCGCCCTTCGCGCGCGCTCTCACCTCGGCCTCGATGGAGACGCCGGGCCCCTATGAAACCAAGGCCACCCAAGCGTTCTTTAACGTGACCCTACCCGAGTCGTCTTGGCCCGCCGAAAAAACCAAGTCCTGGATGGAAGGCTTCCACCGCGGCACCATCATCAGCACCGCCATCCACGAAGCCTATCCCGGTCACTATGAGCAATTTTTGTGGGACAAGCAATTCCCCTCGAAAGTTCGCAAGCTGATCGGCTGCGGTACGAACATTGAAGGATGGGCGCACTACACCGAACAGATGATGCTCGACGAAGGCTATGGCAACGGCGATCCAAAATTGCGCATCGGACAACTGCAGGACGCGCTGCTGCGCGACGCTCGTTATATCGCGGGGATCGAAATGCACACCGACAAGATGACACTGGCGCAGGCCACCCAGTTCTTCGTCAAGGAAGGCCACCAGACCTCTACGGTCGCCGAGCGCGAAGCTCTACGCGGCACCTCCGATCCGACGTATCTCGTGTACACGCTGGGCAAGCTCGAAATCATGAAGCTCCGCGCCGACTACAAGCAAAAGGTGGGAGCAAGTTTCACGCTGCAGCAGTTCCACGACGAATTTATCAAGCAGGGAATGCCGCCGATCCCCATCGTGCGGCGGGTGATGCTGGGCAATGACACCCCCGCGCTGTAATTGGGTCGAGACAGACCCATGGAGTTGCAAGATCGGGTAGTGCTGGCCTTTAGGCCAGCGTTCCGATAGTCATAATTGTAGAAGGGGCTTTAGCCCCGGTTCTTGGACGACGCACGAGGCACTCATGGTAATGAAAGTTCGCAAAGCGGTTTTTCCGGCGGCAGGACTGGGCACGCGCTTCCTGCCCGCCACCAAGGCCCAGCCCAAGGAAATGCTCCCCCTCATCGACAAGCCCATCATCCAGTACGGCGTCGAAGAGGCAATGCAGTCAGGTTGTGACCAGATCATCATGGTCACCGGCCGCGGCAAGAGCGCCATCGAAGACCACTTCGACACCAGCTACGAACTGGAAAAAATGCTGGAGGACCGCGGCAAGACCGACCTGTTGAAGATCGTGCGCGACATCTCCGACATGATTCACATCGCCTACGTGCGCCAGAAAGAGGCCCTCGGCCTCGGCCACGCCGTGCTGATGGCCGCCGAACTAGTGGGCGATGAACCCTTCGCCGTCATCCTGCCCGACGATGTGATCGATGCGCCCGTCCCCTGCCTCAAGCAGATGATCGACATCTACAACGAAACTGGATGCTCCGTGCTGGCCACGCAGGTGGTCGAGGGCCCCGCGATTTCCGCTTACGGCGTGCTTGACGCCAGGCCCGTTCCCGGCAAGCACGATGGCCGCCTGTTCGAGGTGCGCGACTTGGTTGAGAAACCCAAGTTCGAAGAGGCTCCGTCGAATCTCGCCATCATCGGCCGCTACATTCTGACCCCAACGATTTTCGAGATGCTCAACAGCATCGAGCCCGGCAGTGGCGGCGAATTGCAACTCACCGACGGCCTGCGCGCGCTGTTAAAGAAAGAAAAGATTTACGGCTACACCTTCGAGGGCAAACGCCACGACGCTGGCGACAAACTCGGCTTCCTCAAGGCCACTGTCGAATTCGCGCTCAAGCGCGACGACCTGGGCTCAGACTTCCGCGCCTATCTGAAGACGCTGAAGGTGTGACGGCCTTCGACTCGTCTTGACGTCAAGATGGGTGGAGCACGCCTTTCAGGCGTGCATTAGAAACGCCCTTGCGTCAGGGCACGACTTTACAGCTTGCGGAAAAACTCGCGTGTGCGACTTTTTCGTAACAGGGCATGACTTCAGTCGTGCCGCAAACCATTCAAAATAGGCTTGGGCTTTAGCCCCTGCGGCCCTTCGCTCCGTTCGAGAAGATCTGCTTCACTTAATTTCTTCTCAATCTTGACGCCGCACTCCATCATCTGCGAGAGAACTAAAGCCTGGGTTGCGACGGTGGTGGAATTCGCGGAGCTCCAGCCCGCAGGGCGGGGACATGATAGCCCAGCACGCAGCCGGACGGGGTCCCCAACCCGCGCCGTATTTGCGCGGGTTGGGGCAGGAAGGCGGAGTGCTGGGTAGAGTGGAGAAAAGATTCGAGTTCCTCGGGGACGGCAGAGTTCTCACACACACGCTTCACCGCTGGCGTGGCTTTTTGAAACGGCGCGAGTCCCGGCACGGACGGACATGTCTCACGCGACGCCAACCTACTCCATCACCCGTGCATCGAACCACGCGCGCCACTTTTGCGTTTCGGCTTCGTTCGCGCTAAGCAGGTCCGCGAAAGAAATCTTCGCCAGGGTTGGACTCACGGCGTTGCTCCTTCAACTTCTTCGACTTCGCTTCCACGCCCTTGGCCAGCTTTTCTTTGTGAGCTTCCAGCTTTTTCGCGACGTCCTTATCGTGCAGCCCGATCATCTGCGCCGCGAGAATCCCCGCATTCGTGGCGCCCGGCTTGCCGATAGCGACCGTCGCGACCGGAATCCCTGCCGGCATCTGCACCATCGCCAGCAACGAGTCGAGACCGAGCAAGGCAGTCGAGGGTATAGGCACGGCGATCACCGGCAGCGTGGTCTCAGCCGCGATGACACCTGCCAGGTGCGCCGCTCCCCCCGCTCCTGCGATAACTACCTGAATGCCGCGCGTCTTCAGTGCACGGGCGTATTCACTGGTGCGTATCGGCGAGCGATGGGCCGATGTGATGTCGATTTCATACGGAATACCAAACTCAGACAGTGCGTCGGCCGCCTCGTTCATAATGTCGAGGTCCGAGTCGCTGCCCATCACGATAGAAACAAGAGGTTTTTCACTCATTCGCAATAACCCGTCCTAACTTATTTCGGAAGTCACTCTGGTGCCCAAATGCTGGATGCGGGATCATTTCCTTGTTGAGTATATTAAAGCCCGCTTCTCGAAGGTCGCGGAAGCATACATCGTAAACTGTTTTGCATATCAAGATGATCCGAGTGTCCGGCTTGACTAAATCGCTTAGTCTGCTTTTGAGACTTTTGAGCGACTTCCTTATTTCGCTTTTTTTGGTTACGTCCTTAGGGATGGGTAAGCTGCAGGCGTCAATCAGAAAAAACCCATCCATCTTGAAACGGGTTAAGAACTCAGCCTTGCGGTTCCGTTCCAATTCAGTAACGCTGTACAGAACCCTCATCGTCTCCCAAAACAGCGCGTCGTGACTCGTAACGTTCTCAAAATAGAAGAATCGCTTCGAACCGAGAGCTGGAGGGGCTTCAGCGATGAACAGCGTCTTGATGTGACCGGGTCGGTAGCGCTCGAGTGCTGCATCAAAGTCTGTTTGAGTGCTGCCAGGCATGTCCGTGCGCTTTGGCTATTTCTTCTCCCGCAAGTGTTTCAGTCCCCGCGCGGCAATATCTTTCCTATACTGCATGCCGTCGAAGCGTATCTTCATCACCGCGTCATACGCACGTTCCACCGCTTCCGGCAGGTCGCTGCCTCGCGCGGTCACGCCTAGCACGCGCCCGCCCGACGTATAGTACTGACCATCGCGCCGATTCGTCCCCGCGTGGAACACCTTCACACCATACATGCGATCGGCGTCTTCGATGCCGGTAATCAATTTGCCTGCCTCGAACGCGCCGGGATATCCGCCCGACGCCATCACCACGCACACTGCCGGATCAGACGACCAGCGAAAATCGCCTTCACTGACCCGTCCCTCAATCGAAGCCTCGATTGCCTCGAGCAGGTCGCTTTCCATCCGCATCATGATTGGCTGTGTCTCCGGATCGCCGAAGCGGCAATTAAACTCCAGCACCATCGGCCCCCGCGCGGTCATCATGATGCCGCAATACAAGATGCCTTTGTACTCAGCGTCTTCGGCCTTCATCCCCGCGATCACCGGACGCGCGATGTGCGTCACCAGCCAATCGCGCATGCTGGCGTCGATGATCTGATCGGTCGAGTACGCGCCCATGCCGCCGGTGTTCGGTCCCTTGTCGTCATCGAACACCCGCTTGTGGTCTTGCGACGCCACCAGCGGAACCACCCGCTCACCATCGCTCATCACCAGGAACGACAGCTCCTCGCCCTTGAGAAACTCTTCCAGCACCACGCGCGATCCGGCCTCACCCAGCATCTTGCCGCTGAGCATCTCTTCGGCGACGCGCTGCGCTTCGTCTTTCGTCTGCGCGATGACCACGCCCTTGCCCGCCGCCAGCCCGTCGGCTTTCACCACGATGGGTGTATGGAAATGCGCTAGCGCATCCTTCAATTCGCTTTTCTTCGTGCAGATCGCGTAATGCGCCGTCGGAATCCGATGCCGCTGCATGAATTCCTTGGAAAAGCTCTTGCTCGATTCCAGTTGCGCCGCCGCTTTCGTCGGCCCAAAAATCCGCCAACCCCGTCGCTGGAACTCATCCACCACGCCCAGCGTCAGTGGCAGCTCCGGGCCAACCACGGTGATGTCGGGGTTGAGCTTGCTGGCAAGCTGCACCATTGAGTCCAGGCTCTTCAGGTCCACCGCGACGCTCTCAGCGTCTGCCGAAATCCCGCCACTCCCCGGCGCGCAATACAGCTTCTTGATCCGCGGCGACTGCCGCAGCTTCCAGACGATCGCATGCTCGCGACCACCGCTTCCGAGAACCAGGACTTTCATAGAGGGAATTCCGCGTTTTGAAAGGGCACGACTTTAGTCGTGCCGGTAAGTTCCTTATTTCCGGTCTGCCGAGCGGACTTTAGTCCGCGAGGCGTACGACGGCACGCTGTGCGGCCTGTGTGTCCAGCAATCATTCGAATTCAAAGAGTAGGGTTGACGCACATGGCCTGTCAAACCTTCCCCCACCAGACATAGAATAATAAGGTAGAGACTGGCGCTCATCGAGCGCGGAACGCCACCATGGCAGACTCAGCACCAGAGCGGACCGACACAGCACTCGATCCCGGAGCGCTTCGCACCGCCGCGCACAGCCACGTCTCGCTCGAGGGCGTCCATCACACCATCGCCGTTCCCCACTCCGACGCCGGATTCTGGCAGAAGTGGCGCGCCTTCGTCGGCCCCGCCATCCTGGTGAGCGTCGGTTACATGGACCCCGGCAACTGGGGCACCGACCTGCAAGCCGGAGCGCAATTCAAGTACAACCTCCTCTGGGTCGTCGGACTCGCCAGCCTCATGGCCATCTTCATGCAGGTCATTTCCGCTCGGCTCGGCGTCGTCACCGGCAAAGACCTCGCGCAATGTTGCCGCGAATGGTATCCCTCGTGGACGCGCTGGCCCAACTGGCTGTTCAGCGAAATCGCCGTCGCCGCCTGCGACCTTGCCGAAGTGCTGGGCAGCGCGGTCGCACTGAACCTGCTCTTCCATATCCCGCTGTTCTGGGCAGTCGTCCTCACCGGACTCGACGTGCTCCTCCTGCTGGCGCTCCAGAGCTTCGGCATGCGCACCATCGAAGCCGTCGTGCTGCTGCTCATCGGAACCATCGCCGTCTGCTACTTCATCGAGATCTTCGTCCTGCCCGAGACCCAGCCCAGCTTCATGGAAATGGCGCGCGCGCTGGTATCGCCGCATCTCCGCGAGGCCGGAATGTTGTACCTCGCCATCGGCATCATCGGCGCGACCGTCATGCCGCACAACCTCTACCTGCATTCCGCGCTGGTCCAGAGCCGCCAACTCCAGCAGGACGAGCCCTCCATGCGCAGCGCTGTCCGCTTCAACACCATCGATTCGGTGGTCGCGCTGACAATTGCATTCTTTGTTAACTCTGCAATCTTGGTTCTCGCGGCAACCGTGTTCTTCGGCAAGGAAAGCGTCACCGTCCCTGGCGGCCTGGTCGTCCACTTCAGCCCTGACAGCGACTGGATCCGCGTCGCCTACCTCACCCTGGCCCCCCTGCTGGGCGCCACCGCCGCGAGCACGCTGTTCGCCGTCGCCCTCCTGGCCAGCGGACAGAGCAGCACCATCACCGGCACCTTGGCCGGGCAGGTCGTGATGGAAGGCTTCATGAACTGGCGCATCAAGCCCTGGGTACGGCGCCTCATCACTCGCACGCTGGCCATTCTGCCCGCGGTGTTCATCATCGGACTGCGCGGCGACAGCAGCGTCACCGACCTGCTCACCCTCAGCCAGGTAGTGCTGGCCTTGCAGCTTCCGTTCGCCATGTTTCCGCTGCTGCAATTCACCAGTTCCCGCAAGCGTATGGGCAAGTGGCGCAACGGCTGGTTTCTGCTGGCCACGGGATGGGCGAGTGCTATCCTGATCACCGCCATGGACATCTACGGCCTGCCCGACTCGCTGAAAACAGCGTGGCACGTGATCGCCGGCGGATAAACAAAGGCTTTGCGTCAGGGCACGACTTTAGTCGTGCCGATAGCTCGTTTTTTTGTCATCCCGAGCGGGCTTTAGCCCGCGAGGGATCTTTGCTCAGGAAACCGAACCACCATGTATGACACCATTCTGGTCACGCTCGACGGCACGCCCACCGACCGGGCCATCATCGAGCACGTAAAGAAGCTGGCCCACCTGGCGCACAGCCGCCTCGTCCTGCTGCACGTGGCCGACGGATGGGCCGCGCGCACCTACGGGCCCGACGCCGTCAGTCCCGAAATCTCCGCCGACCTCGCGTACCTGCAAAAGGTGCAGGACGAGTTCCACGCCGCCGGCATTCCCGCCGAGTCCGAGCTGGCTTACGGCGACGCTCCCACCGAGATCATCAAGTGGGTCGAGCAAAAGGGCTGCGACCTGGTCGCCATGAGCACCCACGGACACCGCTTCATCAAAGACATCTTCCTCGGCACCACCGCCACCCGCGTCCAACACAACATCAGCGTTCCCGTCCTGCTCCTCCGCGCGAAGTAGTCTGCTCTTGATTTGTCATCACGAGCGAAGCGAGGGATCTGCTGTTCTAGCCACTAGCCACTGACTTGTCATCCTGAGCGAGGACGCGCTGAACAGAGCGCGTCCGAGTCGAAGGACCTGCTGCTGTTTTTCATCACGAGGTCGCACCAGCGAACGAGGGATCTACTTTTTCTTCGCGGTTATCACCCTGAACGAAGAGAGCGTTCAGGAATTCGGTATGACGAACACGAAGAAGAAGTTCATGATGATGATGATCATGGCTGTAGTAGTAGTTGTTACCGCGCGACCGCGAGATTGATGACCGCCCGATTCATCATGAACGTGAAAATTTGAGCAATGGCTGTATGTCGTCGTGGTCGGCAGCCCGCAAGGCTTTCAGGTATTCATCTCGCGCCTCACCCGGCTTCACGAGATCTTTTGAACCCCAGGAGAATGCAACACCACCGAGCCTCATCACCAGAACATCCGCCATCAGACGGCCATGTCGACCGTTGCCGTTTGGAAACGGATGAATAAATACCAGGCGGTGATGGAACCGGATGGCGATCTCATCTAGCGAGAATGTTATGTTGTCAATCCAGAAGCGGGTATCGCCAAACAGTACGCCCAATCGCTCGGGTATCTCATGGAATGGCACTCCAATGTTCTTTTCGGTTTTCCGGTACTGGCCGGCCCACTTCCAAGTTTCGTCAAACATCTTATGATGCAGCTTTCGTATGTACTCATCTGAAACCATCTCGATGGCGCTTGTACGGTTCTTAATGGCCCATTCCCTCGCCAACAGAATGTTCTCCCGCTCCCACTCGTTCAATTCCTCTTTTGTGGCCAGGCTCGGTTTCAGGTCCTCAAGCTCTTCTGGGGAGAGCGGGGTATTACCGTCACTGGTCGTCATCAGGGACATCGATTGCCTTGCGCTCGCTTACCGTTTCTTCAGGATTCGCTTCGTCTGTTCCTCGATCTTCTCGTCCACTCCTCCTACGGCTTGGTCTTCGAGCGCCATTGTGTGCTCAACCGCGCGGACGTTCTCAGTGGCTCTGGCTCTCGCTTGCTGCTCCGCCAGTTCCTGAATGCTCCCGCTCTTCGGGACAAGGGCATACACCAGTTGACACCCAAGCGCGTCAGCAGCATCGCGCAATCTCCCCAGCGTAATTCGGTATTCCGCCTCGGACTTTTCGAGCGCACTGGTTCGCGACGGCGCTTGCTGGAGCCGCTTTGACAACTCCCGCATCGACACTCCGGTGGCTTGGCGAAGCGCGCGAATCCACCCCTTCTGGGGGCGTTGCAGGTCTCGGGCGTAGACAAACGGTTGCAGGGATCGTTCAAGCTGTCTAGCGCGTAAGGATCTGAATTCAGGCTTCATAAGGCGACCACGAGTCCGACCCTTTATAAGGGGTCAATATGATACTAAACGACCCTTTATAAAGGGTCAATATAATAGCCATGACCCTTTATAATGGGCCATAATGCCAGCGTTATATCGGCCCGGGCTGGGCATTTCGCAGATCGCCGGGTGCCCCAGGTTGGCGCCGTGCTTTTCGGCGCTAACCTGGGATCCTCAATCCCACACGCGAACCATATCCGCTGCTTGTTCCAACACTGCAGCCCGCGGCCACGCTTACGTCGTGCGCCGGTTTTGCGCGCGGCGTGTGGCGACGGCGGCATATCATAGCCCAGCACGTAGCGAAGCGGAGTGCTGGGTAGGCCCGTTATAAGTGTCCCGAGCCGGTTTCAACCGGCGACACTCCTCCGCGAGGGCGTGAGCCCGAGCATTACCACACAAAAAACCATCCACGAAATCTGCGCTTGCCTTTCGATCCCATTTCCTCCGTGCCCTCCGCGCCTCCGTGGTGAAATCTTCCTTTCCCAAATCGGGAAAAATCTGGTTACCTTCGTAACGTCCGGGTCCTTATAAATCACTGACATTTCGCTTTCCCTATGCTCACCCTATTCACTGGAGAACTATGCCCGGGCAGTCGCCAACTGTCTTTTCCGACAACTGACAACTGCCCACTAGCAACTTTTTAAGGGAGAGCTATGACCGACTACAAAACCTGCACTCATCTCTACGACGACGGAAACCGCTGCGGCTCCGCCGCCCTTACCAACCGCGACTATTGCAGCTACCACCTCCGCTATCGTGGACGCCTCATGCGCAGGGCCCAGTACCGCGCCCGCCATCAGCGCTACGACATCACTCTGCCGCCACTCGACAGCCTCTGCTCCATTCAGTCCGCGCTCAGCGAGATCGCCGAAGCCCTAGCCGCCGACATGATCGATCCTCGTCGCGCCCATGCCCTTCTAAAGGCGCTCCGCTTCGCCAAAGAGAATCTCAGAGACGGCCTCAAGGACGATAATGCCCACTGGCACGAAACTCCTTATCTCACCGAACGCACCGCCGCTTACGACAACTTCGAAGCCGACTACGGCCTCCCCGAAGGCCTAAACCTCACCGTCCCACCCGAACTCGCGTTTCCGCCGACTGATACGAGCACTCACGACGGGTGCCCCGTACAAGCCGGGGTTGCTTGTGCGGGGGTTTTCCCGCACGGCGCCAGCATTGACCACCCTCCCCTCATCCCCGTGATCCCTCCACCGGTTCTCCGCGACTACGTCGCCGAAGCCGAGATCGCCATGACCGAGGTCACGCCGCAGGACTTGGAGTTGAACGAAATCATGAGAACCGAAGGCCTCAAGGCCATGGAGAGTCGCGCCCTCGAGCATGAGCGCGATGCCAATCGCAAGCGGCGGCGCAAGCTCTACCGCGCCAACTACGACCGCTATGTCGCCGAAGCCAAGATGAAGAACATCCAGCGCGCCGCCGAAAAACTTCTGGCCGAACGCCAGGCCGCCCAAGAACTCGCCACCAAGAAGCCATCGGCATCAATCCCCGCCAGCGACAACCTCGCCGTAAAGGAGGACGCCGTCGCCTAACTGATCTGTCGAAATGGAGTGGTCGGACTCGCGGACTAGCAGAGTTGCGGCTGGCGAAGGGTGGAGTACGCCTTCAGGCGTACATCTTCTGCTCGAGTCTTGAATCTGTGCTTCAGCGCCTGAGGTAATTGCCTTTCTTACCTCAGCGGCTGAAGCCGGGTTTCACGGGGGAACGGACTGCACCGCTGAAGCGATGCTCCACACAGACAGGGCCGCTCCTAACTCCTTACAGCAGACATGGATAGCTTTAACTGCCAATAAAATTAATGACTTGCGAACAATTTCCGGCTAAACCAATGAAAACAAAGGAGGCGCGCAGGGCATAGAACCCGCAATCGCCAGAGAATGGCAACTGCGGGCTACCATTGGAGAATCGCCACGAAGCTAAGCGGACATAGCCCGTCTCCTGCCTGCTGCAGCTATCTCGATTAGTTGACGCTTTGAACAACGCCGGGGAGAGCTTCGGTCCCAAAATGCTTGGAGCCCGGAGATCCAAACGTCAGGGTGATATTGGAGAATTTGACGTTGGTGCCCCCCGTGACAGCTATCACCAACGGTGTTGGTGAAACGGGCGCCTTGCTCCCATTGAGCGTAACCGTGGCGATCCCGGCTATTTGAAATCCGTTCGACATCCACGTAACATTGGCATCCACCAGAGTGACATGGTGAGTGTGAGCGCCTCTGGCGTTAGGATCGAAATTCCCGCCATTTTCCGTCAAGACCCAACCATCCGACAATTCCATGTTCAAGGCGGCAGTAAAACTCGCCTTGCCTGAGGCCCCGCTCAGGGTTAAAGACCACGGGCCTCGAACCTCATACGGACCAGTTGTGCCGGTTGTTGTAGTGGTTTGGGGCGAATAGGCATTAATCAACCCGCTAAATTGTGTGGGAGTCTGGGCCAGTCCGCTGATGCTTACCGCCAGCAAGAAGACCGCGAGGGTGCCCACCGTCCAACCGAAAGCTGTGCTCTTCATGGAAGACCTCCAATTTGAGAGTGACTTGAAGCGCATGGACACGATGGGGCAGTTTGGTGGTGTCTTCAAGCGGCAATGCGCAGAACGGGGGCGATTTCTGCACTTTGCTGTCGAATGCTGCACTTTGCCGTCAACGGACAGGGACGCTACAATTTGACTCTCCGGGGTCGGGACAACTGCGGACCCAATCAGGAGAGGGGTGATGGGCGCACTATCCAGCGGTACACCGCCGCCTATCGGACCGCCCGAAGACCGCCTGGATTCGTGGAAGGAAATCGCGGCATATCTAAACCGCGATGTCACGACAGTCCAGCGTTGGGAGAAGCGGGAGGGAATGCCCGTTCACCGGCACCAGCATGACAGGATGGGCTCGGTCTATGCTTCCCGGGCAGAGTTGGACGCGTGGTCACGCGGCCGGAATCCCCGAGTTGCGCAAGAAGACGAGAACAATGTTCTCTCTCCCGAGGCTTCCGCTGCGTCGCCGCAGTCTGCAACATCAACCTCTCGGACTAGATGGACGTTGGTCTTGGCGCTGGCGGTGACAGGGGTCGCCCTGGCAATTGGCGCCAGCCTTTGGTTTCGGGAAACGGAATATTTCTGGCGAAACCCCATCGCTGATGCGCGATTTCAGACGGTTACAGACTTCGAGGGAGTAGAGCAGGCCGCAGCGGTATCGCGCGACGGTCATTTCGTGGCGTTTCTGTCGGACAGGGATGGACCGATGGATGTCTGGGTTACGCAGGTCGGATCGGGACAATTTCACAATTTGACCCGAGGCGGTGCAGGGGAACTGGTGAATCCGTCGATCCGCACGCTGGGCTTCTCACCCGATGGCTCGTTTGTCACCTTTTGGGTTCGCCGGCAAAACGCCACAGGCAGCGATGACATTAGCATTTGGGCGATACCCACGCTTGGCGGACAGCCTCGCCCCTACCTCGAAGGCGTTGCCGAGTTCGACTGGTCTCGCGACGGCTCCCGCCTGGCGTACCACACACCTGCGCCCGGAGATCCGCTGTTCGTGTCAGACGGCCACCTGCAACCGGAGAGTCGCCCCATCCTCACCGCGCCTGTCGGGCTTCACTCTCACTTTCCACTGTGGGCACCGGACGCAGCGTTCATTTACTTTGTCCGAGGTTCGCTTCCTGACAAACTGGATATCTGGCGCGTGGCTCCGACTGGCGGGACTCCCGAACGCATAACGTCGCACGATGCGCGCGTTAGTTATCCGGTTCTCCTGGACCGTCGGACGCTCCTGTACCTGGCCAGCGATTCCGACGGCTCCGGGCCATGGCTCTATAGCATGGATGTTGATCGCCGCATTCCTCACCGCCTAAGTTCCGGACTTGACCGGTACACGTCACTGGCGGCCAGTGCTGACGGACACCGTCTGGTCGCCACCCTCGCAAGTCCAAAGGGAACCCTTTGGCGCATGCCGATCTCTGATTCAGCCGAGGGGCCGTCCGCGGCAGTCCCAATTTCGCTGACGACGAGCACAGGCTTTTCCCCACGGCTGGGTCCAAATTATCTTCTGTACGTTTCTGCGACGGGCGCGAGCGAGAGTATCTGGAAGCTCGCCGATGGAAACGCCACGGAGTTGTGGAGCGCTCAGGGAGCGCAAGTCATTGGGGGACCGGCAATCTCTCACGATGGCACGTATGTCGCCTTTTCGGTGCGACAACACGGGCAAACGCTGTTGTACGTGATGCACGCCGACGGCACGAACGCGCGGATCGTGGCCGATTCGCTCGACCTGCAGGGCGCGCCCGCATGGGCACCAGATGGCCAATCGATCCTCTCGGCGGCCAATGATCACGGCGTCCCACATCTCTTCAGGGTGCCCGTGGATGGTCGCTCTCCCACTTCCTTTGTCCCGGAGTACTCGGTCGATCCCACATGGGACCCGGACGGGCGCTTCGTCGTCTACTCGGGAGCCGATATCGGCACCACGTTTTCTGTGAAAGCCGTAACAGCCGACGCCGCACCGCATCCCTTGCCGGCCCTGAACCTGACTCGAGGGGCACGACACTTGGCTTTGCTGCCCGGTGGACGAGAACTCGTGCTGCTGCGAGGAGAGATTCAACATAAGAATCTCTGGCTGATCAATCTGGAGACGGGAACCGAGCGACAGCTGACCAACTTCGCTCCCGACTTCGAAATTCGAGATTTCGACGTCTCCCCAGACGGGCGTGAAGTTGTCGTCGAACGAGTGCAGGAGCGCTCGGATGTGGTGCTGCTCGACCTGCCACGTTAATCAGACTTCAGCGTACCTCCGCTCAGGCTGGCGGCGGGGATGCATCGGCGCGAACTGCCCCCTATCCTCGACCCCATCCCGCCATTTAAAATAAATAGTTTCGCGCTCGGCCCGGGCGCGCTTCATCATTCCTCTGTCCAAGAGCATCAATAATAGAAGGGACTCATTCATGAATAGCTTCGGAAGTCACTCCACCCTCCGTGTCGGTTCCAAACAATATGAGATTTACCGGCTGAGTGCCGTTGAGGCGCATGGCTGTGTGATCAAGCATCTGCCGTACTCGTTGCGCATTCTGCTGGAGAACCTGTTGCGCCGCGAAGATGGCAAAGCCGTGAAGGCCGACGACGTGCGCGCGCTGACCGGGTGGAACAGCAAGAGCGTTCCGTCACAGGAGATCGCGTTCATGCCCAGCCGCGTGCTGCTACAGGACTTCACCGGCGTGCCCGCCGTGGTGGACCTGGCTGCGATGCGCGACGCGATGAAGGCGCTGGGAGGGGACCCGGGGCTGATCAATCCGCTGCAACCGGCCGAGCTGGTGATTGACCACTCGGTGCAGGTGGATGAGTTTGGCACGCCGCAAGCGTTTCAGCTGAATGCCGAGCTGGAGTTCTCGCGCAACAAGGAGCGCTATGCGTTCTTGCGCTGGGGACAAGGGGCATTCAAGAATTTCGCGATTGTGCCGCCGGACACAGGAATCGTGCACCAGATCAATCTGGAGTACCTGGCGCGGGTGGTGTTTGTGGGAGCCAACGGGGAGAGCGGCAATCCGATGGCGTATCCGGACACGCTGGTGGGAACGGACTCGCACACCACGATGATTAACGGCGTGGGCGTGCTGGGATGGGGCGTGGGCGGAATCGAAGCCGAGGCCGCCATGCTGGGACAGTCCGTGTCGATGCTGATCCCGCAGGTGGTGGGCGTGCGGCTGAAGAACCAGCTGCGCGAAGGCTCGACCGCGACCGACCTGGTGCTGACGGTGACCGAGATGCTGCGCAAGAAGGGCGTTGTCGGGAAGTTCGTGGAGTTCTTTGGGCCGGGACTGCCCGCGCTTCCGCTGGCCGATCGAGCGACCATTAGCAACATGGCTCCGGAGTATGGGGCCACGTGCGGCATCTTCCCGGTGGACGACGAGACGCTGCGGTATTTGCGGCTGAGCGGGCGGAGCGAAGAGCTGGTCACGCTGGTTGAGGCGTATTACAAGGAGCAGGGACTGTTCCACACGGTTGATACTCCGGAAGCCGAGTACACGGACGTGATGGATCTCGATCTGGCGAGCGTAGAGCCGAGTATTGCGGGGCCGAAGCGTCCGCAGGACCGCGTGCCGCTTTCGCGTTCGGCTGCCTCGTTCGAGCAGGCGCTGCCGAGCTTGCTGAAGCCCGGGCAGCACGTTCCTCCCAAGCAAGAAGCGCGCTGGGAGGGTGAAGGCGGACATCCGGCGGGAATGGATTCGCAGCAAGATTCGGTGCAGGAGCATGTAAAGCTCGACCAGGCGCTGAAACATGGCAGCGTGGTCATCGCGGCCATCACGAGCTGCACGAACACCTCGAATCCGTCGGTGCTGGTGGCTGCGGGATTGGTGGCGAAGAAGGCGGTGGAAAAGGGACTCAAGGTGCCGTCGTGGGTGAAGACCTCGCTGGCGCCTGGATCGATGGTGGTTACGGAGTACCTCACGCGGTCGGGGCTGCTGCCTTATCTGGAGAAACTGAAGTTCCACGTGGTGGGATACGGCTGCACGACGTGTATTGGGAATTCGGGTCCGCTGCCTGCGGAAGTGTCGAGCGTGATCACCGATAAAGACCTGGTGGTGGCGTCGGTGCTGAGCGGCAATCGTAACTTCGAGGGACGCATCAACTCGGAAGTGCGTGCCAACTACTTGATGTCGCCGCCGCTAGTGGTGGCGTTTGCGCTGGCGGGACGTGCGGACATCGACATGTACAACGAACCGCTGGGTTATGGCGGGAACGGCAATCGCAAGCCGGTGTTTCTGAAAGATATCTGGCCGACGGCGAAAGAAGTCGATGACGTACTGAAGCAGTACATCACCGGCGATCTGTTCAAGTCGGCATACAAAGATGTGTTCCGCGGCGACGAGCGCTGGCAGGGACTGAAAGTTCCCGAGGGCGAGACGTTTACGTGGGACGAGAAATCGACCTATGTGAAGAACCCTCCATACTTCGAGAACATGCCGAAGACGCCAGCGGCGGTGGGCGATATTTCGGGAGCGCGCGTGCTGTGCTTCCTGGGCAACAGCGTGACGACGGACCACATTTCGCCGGCCGGGTCGATCAAGCACAACAGTCCTGCGGGTCAGTACTTGATCGAGCATGGCGTGCAGCCGGTGGACTTCAACTCGTATGGATCACGACGCGGCAATCATGAAGTGATGATGCGTGGAACATTCGCGAATGTGCGGCTGCGCAACAAGCTTACCCCGGAGCGCGAAGGAGCTTACACGCGCCACCTGCCGGACGGGAAAGAGATGTTCATCTACGACGCGTCGGTGCAGTACCGCAAGGAAGGCACGTCGCTGATGGTGCTGGCGGGCAAAGAGTATGGTTCGGGTTCGTCGCGCGACTGGGCGGCCAAGGGACCACGCCTGCTGGGTGTGCGCGTAGCGCTGGCGGAAAGTTTCGAGCGCATTCACAGATCAAATCTTGTGGGGATGGGCATCCTGCCGCTGCAGTTCCTCGACGATGAGAATGCCGAGACCAACGGCCTGACCGGTGAAGAGGTATACGACATTGTGGGTCTCACAAACGTACTCGCGAACTTCGCTCCAGGCAAGACGGTAAAGGTGCGGGCGAAGAAAGCGGACGGCACGGTCGCGGAGTTCGACGCTACGGTGAGGATCGATACTCCGCAGGAAGTGCTGTATTACCAGCACGGCGGAATCTTGCAGTATGTGCTGCGGCAGTTGCTGCAGAACAACTAATTTTCCGGCGGGAAAATAGACAGGGGTTGGACGAAGAGTTCGACCCCTATTTATTGGCGTCGATCATTCGATACGGCGACGGGGTCAATCCTTGTGCAGGACGGAGTGGCGAATGTCGGGCCAGAATTCTTTGATCACGTTAAAAGTTGCATCCAATGCCAACTGCTGACCCCAGCGCTGGCCAACCTTCGTCCAAGTGCGATCTTCGGATGGGTAATAAAGACTGGAAATGCCGGCAGCGGCCCCATTGCCGATGATCTCCGAAAAGTTGAACTGTGAACCGCCTTTATCCGTGCGCGTAACGATCAGGCGGGTCAGGGCGTACCCGGTGCGGTTCAACAATCCGCCGTGTCCTTTGGTGAAATAGCGCGGGTCCTGTTTGAATGCGACGGGCAGCAAGTACTCGGTAAAAGCATTGCCTACAGCCTGGTCAACAAAAATGTGCCAATAGTATTGCGAGTAAGCGAGAGCCCCATCATCGAACTGAGGAACACTGTTCTGCGCTTGGGCGATTCCGGCGAGAATGCCGACGGAAATGAATGTGGAATAGTCGAAGCTGTCGTCGACCATAAGGTCGAACTTTCCCCGGGCATCGAGAGGGGCGACGACGGCATCGGCACTCACTGCGCGATAGTTGGGAATGATGTAGAGGATGCGCTTTGGCTGCTCTTTTGTGACCGGCGTCTGGGCGGAATTCTGCCGGGGGACGGACGAATCCGGGAGCTTGGCATCGGGTCCGGGCTCCTGTGACTTGGAATCGGCCTGACGAGAAGAAGATTGCTCCTGGGTATAACTGGGCGCATTCGGAAGTGCCGTGGCGACGGTTTGAGTTTGCTGCGCCGAAAGACGCGACGCAAAGAGAATCAGGCCAGCCAGTAGAATCGCCTGGTAAGAAACGGCCATCTTGCCGGAGGTAATGACCGAAAACGGCTGCTGAACTCCCACGAACCTCACCCCATGCACTCCATCTTACGCGTGAAGTTCCCAGCGAAGACGGTCGACACAGGATTTTTATCGAGGTCGGTTGCCAGTTTGACAAGAGCGCGTGGGCGCAGCGGAGGTGGCAATACAATCGAAACGCGGGAGATTGTGGCGATTAAGCTAGTGGCCGCACTTTCGACGCAGGATGCCAGCTAATCCCAACGAGCCGGTGGCCAACAAAATCAGGCTGCTGGGTTCGGGAACGACAGGGAAGATGCCTCCGGAGACGATCCACATGAATTCCTGATCGCCGGTCGGGGGTGCATCGACGTCTATCGGAGTTCCGATCTCTACGTGATAGAAGTCCACGCCCGGGAAGCCCTGCTGGGCTTGCTGCTGGGCGGCGTCAATCCAGAGTTGCGCCTGGGTGTCGATGGGAACCGTGGGATTGAAGATGTGCCAGACGGCGTAGTTCATATCCGGCCATTGCGTCGGCGTTGTGACCTGCATCTCGAGCAGGATCCATCCCGCCTCCTGGTAGCGAACCAGGGCAGTCGCAGATGCGGCAAAACGCACATACGTCAGGTTGGCGGTGCCGAGATTGGTCAGGTTCGCCAGCCAAGTATCGCCGGGCGTGCCGTCGTGGTAGTAGTCGTCGCACATGACCCAGAAGGGTACAGAGCCTGAAGCCACGAGTGTGTAAGGGTAAGTCGGAATACCGTTCACGAACGGGCCATCGAAAGACAATAAATGGAGGGTAACCTGGGACGCGTAGACACGCGCAGCCCAAAACAGAAGGCTTCCGAGAATGAGGCGTCGTATCACTCCACTGCAGGAATATGCAACTTAGCAGCCAGAAGCCCGGTGGCCCGGGTTGGCTGAAAACAAACCCCTCAATAGTTGGGATCGTGAGACACGACGAATGTATTGTGCAATGTTTTGCATATCTTAGGGCAAGTTTTGTGAAAACTGCTTCCGCCTTTCCCATTTGAGGAATCGGGTCGACACAGGTCGAGCATACGAACGCCGCGAAGGGACGCCATTACCAATGGTTAAGGTGAGTGGTTACTTTTGGGCCACGAGCGGCCTAGACCAAACGGGCAGAAGGATGTCTTCTGCCCGTTTCCACTGCATGCTCCTTGCGAACAGCACAGACTACTCTTTGCCGGAATAGTAGCCGTCGCGCGCCTGCACGGTCGTATCTTTCTGCGTGGTCGTGACCGTTATCTTGTGGAAGCCGGGCTCAGCGTCGGCCTTCTCGGGGGTGAATCCGAGGTTGTACTGATTACGCAGTTCTTCGCCAATCGTCTTGTAGATGTCGTCGATGGATTCCTTCTTCGAGACCTCGAAGAAACGGCCGCCAGTCTGTTGCGCGAGTTGCTGCATCACGACTTTTCCGTTGACGTGACCACTCTGGGATCCGCGTCCACCACCGCCTCCGCCCCCGGGATAGCCTCCGCCACCGCGTCCGCCGCCAGGATAACCACCTCCGGGATAACCGCCGCCGGGATAGCCTCCGCCCGGATAGCCACCGCGCCCGCCCGGGTAGCCTCCGCCGGGGAAGCCCCCGCCATGCCGACCACCGGGATTTCCGTTGGCCATGTTGTTGTAGGCGTCGGGATCGGCGAACAAGATGGTATAGACCAAGGTGTCAGCGCGCTGCGCGGACTCGATGGCACGGCTCAGGCTGACCTTGCTGCCCTGGTCAACGCCATCGGAGAGAATGATGAGCGCCTTGCGGCCCTGCAGCTTGCTGGTGATTTCGTCGGATGCCAGAAATACTGCGTCGTAAAGCTTAGTACCGCCGCCATGCGAAGACTGGCCTGGATCGGAGCCGGTCTGCAATTGGTGCGGTTCCGGGACTTGCAGTTTCTGGAGGGCTGCCTCGAGTTTGGGACGCGAGCTGGTCAGGTCCTGTAACAGCTCAATGTCGAAATCAAAATGAACGACGAACGCTTTGTCGCGGGTCTCGTTCAGCAGGTCGTTCAGGAAGGTATAGCTAGCGGTACGTTCCTTATCGAGGAGTCGCCGCTGGCTCAAGCTGGTATCGACCAGAAGGCCGAGTGACAGCGGCATGTCGGTCACCCGCGAAAAGTAGCGGATAGTTTGCGGTCGGCCTTCGACATCGAGCTTGAAATCGTTTTGCGTGAGATTGGTGACGATTTGCCCTTTTTTGTCGCGCACCGTGGCCAGCACGTTGACCACGTTAACGTCTTTCTTGATGGTGGTGGTTTCCTGCTGGTCTTGCGGTTGCGAGGCTGGCTGCGCCTGCTGGGCGTGCAGCGTCACGCCCATAAGAAGCAGGCCCAGCGAGATCAGGAGCGGTCGAAGTATGACGGAAGGGCCGGAACGGTGCGCGTGCTGGATCGTCACGCGAGTGGCGAAATGCATTAGTCTTCCCTGGTTAGATTGAGTCCAGTCCCGAAATAACTGGAACCAGTCTAAACCCTTAAAGAACCCCAAAGTTGCAGCGGATTCTTGGCGTCGAGCCCTGGTTTGCCAACGACTCTTTGCATTCGAACCTCAAGATCGAGCCCGAAGCGACCACTCCGGGTTGCTGTAAACTTCGGGGCATGATCAATGCCATGCATATTTGCAGTTACCTATGGCTGGTGTGGTACGCGCTATGGATACTGGCCGGTATCGGCACGAAGAGAGCGGTGGAACGAGCCGATTGGGGACGAGCACTCGGTTACTACATTCCGGTACTGCTGGGCTACTACCTGATGTTTGGTTTCGATTTTGACGTACCGTGGTTGCAGTACCGCATCATTCCGCGCACGCAGCCAATCGGAATTGCCGCGATCCTCATTACCCTCGCCGGCATGGCCTTCGCAACGTGGGCGAGAGTGTATCTGGGGCGCAACTGGAGCAGCGTTCCTACAATCAAGGAACAACACCAGCTCATCCGCGGCGGTCCGTATCGACTGGTAAGGCATCCGATTTACACAGGGATTCTGCTCGCCATGGTTGGCACGTCTCTAGCTAACGGCAAGGTACGCGGCTTGCTGTCAATTCTCGTGCTTTGGATCGGCTGGACGGTGAAGAGCCGGATGGAGGAGGAGTTCATGGTGCGAACGTTCGGAGCGGAGTACGAGGAGTACCGTCGCGCAACGGGCGCGCTGATCCCGCGGATTCTCAGCTAGTCACACAGAAACCTGAGACATCCGTGTAGTGCTAGGCAGCAGGCCCGGCGCTACTTTACTTCGTAACGGGCGACCATTCCTGCCAGCATGTGATCGCTGATGTGGCAGTGATAGAGCCAGATTCCCGGCGCGTCGGGCACCATATCGGCGGTCACCATCTGCGCGGAAGTAACGACCAGCACGTCGGTACGCTGGCCGGCCACCAACACGGTATTGCCGTGCCAATGTGGCGTGTGCGCATTGTTGAAGTCGCCCAGCGTCGCCACATACCAGCGCACACGGTCGCCTTTTTTCATGGTCAGCATCGGCATGTTTCCAAAGAGGTAGCCATTGATGGACCACTTGACGTTGGTTTCGATAAAGCCAGTACCGGCGATGGTTCCGGCCATTCCACTGGGCGTGAATGGAATGCTCTCTTTCTTGTTAACGCCCTTGGGATCGGTGGTGTGGTCACGGATGTTGTCGTCGAGATACCAGCTTTCATTCTCGTTGATGGCGATGAACATGGAGACGAACTCGCGATCCACATCCTTTGGACGGCCATCTTCGCGCGCCATGCCTCGCCGCGTAACTACCATGACTCCGAACAGGCCGGAGGCGACATCCTGCAGCTCGTCGGCATGGGAATGGTAAAGCCAGAAGACCGAACTGGGATCATTGGGACCGGGTCCGGCCCGCTCGGGGATTTGCCAAACGTAGGTATGGATCGCGCCGGGCTGCACGCCACCGTCGGATTTGTCGGCGTCGTTGGTGCCGTCGTTGTAGTCGGCGCCTTCGGAGTCCTTCTGATATAGGACGCCGTGCGGATGCATGCTATAGGGATGCGAAGCGTTGTTCTTGAAGACGACCTTAATGGTGTCGCCGACGGCTCCACGCAGAACTGGCCCCAGCAAGCCTAAGTATTGCTCCTCGGGAACGCGTTGCTTGAGCGTGGAGAAGGTTGCGTCGGTGTACTCGCGGTAAATGGCCTTCTTGTACACGTGGCCGATGCGATGCGGGCCGGATGCGGTAAAGGCCTTGCCAACCTCGTCGAATTCCATGCCCATGGCTTCATCGCGGCCGGAGGGTGTGTAATCCCACTGCACTTCTTCGGCGGCGACGTAGTAGGTGCGAGTCCTGCCCGAAGGCGGGGCTGACGCGGCGTGAAGGAGAACAGCGTGTGCGCAAAGGACAAGGCTGACCAGACAAGTGGCGACTAGGATCGCGCGTGAGCGCATAGGGCGCTTCAATTTTGTGGGCATTCCCGCGAGTATACCCGCGGTCATCTTCCTTGTCAGGGTTTATCAGTCACCGGACAGTTAGAGTTCGACGCGAGCTGCACGGCGCCGTTACCCAGAGCCCACGACAAAAAACCTTCGGGAGCGTTCTTCACACCGGCAAGGTTGGTTTTCTTGACGCTCTTGATTTGTTGCCACTTGATTGCGCTGAGGTCGGCGTTGCCCAGGTCCGCGTTATCGAGCGTGGCATCGGAGAGGTTGGCGCCATTCAAATGGGCGCCGCAGAAATCGGCTTCGGAGAGATCGGCGAAAATCAGCGAGACATGCTGCAGGTTGCTGAGACGGAAATTGGCTCCGTTGAGCGATGCGAACGAGAGGTCAGCCGACTCAAGGTTGCTGTTGCGCACATCGGCGTTGCTGAAGTTGGCGCGCAGCAATCGCGCCTTAGGTAGCTGCACGCCCTGCAAGAAGGCCGACGAGACGTCGACCCCAACCAGCGGCACGCCATCAGCATTGAGTTCGGCGAGGGCCTCGATGCGGCCGCCGCTTCCTCCCATATGTTGCGCGGTATTGATAACTTGCCAAGCCTGGTAGTGCTTCTGCTTGATGCGGTCGCCAGATTCGCTGAAGTAGAAAATTACTGCGATTAGCACAGAAAAGCTGCCGAGGTACTCCAGGACTTCGAGGAATGACCATCGGCTGAGAGCGTAGGCGAGCCACGCAAACGGCCACTCGATGACGAGTAAGGGCAGCAGCCACCCGGGCTTGCCAGCAGTGTAGGCTTTCCAGGGGCCGGGCGGATCGTGCTTCTCTCGCAGAATCATGGCCATTACAGTAGCATCGCAAACTTGCCGTGAAGGGAGCGATCGCGCTGAGCGCGAGATACTGTTCGATGAGAGGCGCGACAACGTGGGAAGTTACAGCCCCATGAAATCGCCGCAACCGACTTGCGAGACCAGCACAGCCGACTCTAGAATCGCCTATTGCCACGGAGGACACGGATGGCGCCTTTGAACGTTGGTGACGTTGCACCGGATTTCGATTTGCCTGCAGTGGTGGGCAACATCAAGCAACGGGTGAAATTGAGCGACTATCGGGGCAAGAAGAACGTCGTTCTGGTGTTCTATCCGGCCGACTGGACTCCGGTGTGCTCGGCCGAACTACCTGCGTTCAACGCCGAGCTGGAGAAGTTCGAAGGATATGGCGCGGAGGTGGTGGGCATCAGTGTGGATTCCATCCCCAGTCATATTGCGTGGCAAAAAAAGGAAATCGGCATCCTGAGCCTGCCGCTGGCCAGCGACTTCTATCCGCACGGTGATACGGCCCGTAAATACGGAATCTTGCGCGAGGGGGATCCGGTGCCGGGCATCAGCGAGCGGGCAGTGTTTGTGATCGACAAGAAGGGCAGAGTGGCTTACTGGAAGATCCATCCCATCGACAGGCAGCCGGAGACGGAAGAGGTGTTCGAGGTATTGCGAAAGCTCTGAAGCTTGCGCAGCGCCTGCGCCCGGCCAAGCGTAAACCCCGCATGATTGCGGGGTTTTTCTCGCTCGGTCAGAAAAGGATCAACTTGCCTTAGCGTGCCGTAAAGGGTCCTGGAACGCTTGCACCATGATCTCAAGGACCTTTTGCACATCGTCGAAGTTGTACTCTGCGCGCAATTCAGAGCGCCCTGCGACGACCTGATCGCGCCACATGCCTTCGCACATGCCGACGATCGCCGAGCGGACGGCGTCGAGATTGACGTCGTGGCGAATCTGTCCTTCGGTGCGCATATCGAGCAGAATGCGGTCGAGGAGATCGCGATACTGCCGCCATCCGCGCGTAAGCACGATTTCGTTGCTGTCCTTGCGAATACGACGGGCTTCCAGTGCGGCCAGGACCTTGAATTCCGGATCGTTCTCGAACTCGATGGTCAGGGCCTTCAACACCGAAAGGAGTCGGTCCGAAGGAGACGAGGAATGGGCAAGATTGGCAATCCGCTCGCCAATGCTGATCCAGCCCCTCTCCAGTATGGCGACTAACAGGCCCTGTTTGCTGCCGAAGTGTTTCATCAACTGCGATTCGCTGGTGCCGGCGTCACGCGCAATCGCAACTGTACTGGTGTTTTCGTACCCATTCTGCGCAAAGAGGTGCTTGGCAGCGCGCAGAATTCGATCATGCGAAGAGAGTTCGCTATTGCTTTTCATCAACTCAACCTGCTTCCCGACGGCGTGGCGGAGTCCACCCGATAGTAACACCCCTGTGTCTTGTGAGTTTCGCCAAAACCCGGCCAACCCCCCCACAGAAGTGGGCTTGATAGTAGTTATTCTGCCTAGCCAGTGAAACAGTTCCGTAAAAAAGTGTAAAGCCCACATGACCGGCGGGCATTATCTGAGTAACTCGCAGGAGTTACTGTGCGGTAGCAGGCTTCTTGCCAGCCGAGGCCGACTTTGGGGACGGAGCAGCCGGGCCTGCTTCCTTGATGACTTGGTCGATCAACTGGTAAAGCTGCGTCCGATCAACGACTTCGACGAATGGCTTGCCGCGGGTGGTGTCGCTCACTACATAGATGGTGGGCGTGTGATCGATGCCGACCCGCTGACCGATTGCGTAGTCTGCTTTGACCTTGGCCGTGAGCTCGCCGGAGGGATCGACGATGAATGGAAAGGTGACCTTGTTGTCAGCCGCGAAGCGCTCGGTCATGCCACGTAGGTTTTGCGGGGTGATCTGAGGCTGGTTGGCAAAGATGAAAAGGCGGTAGTCATCGCCGAGCTTTTTCGACTTGGTGTCGAAATAGCGCGCGTTCACTGCCGCCTCAAACGACCAGTTGTGCATGGGCAGCGGGAAATCGTATTGCACCAGCGGAATGTTGTATTTCTTGGCCGCCTCGTGCAGAAGTGGTGCTGCGCGAGCGCAGTCGGGACACTGCAGGTCTTCAAATACCAGGAGAGCGACTTTCGAGCCTTTGGGTGGGCGAAGCACCGAGGTGTCGCCGCCCCATGCCAGTGAGGCCATCATGCAAACCGCTATAGCGAGTACCGAAAGTAGGTTTCGTTTCATTCCGAGTGTTCCTTCAGATGCCAAGAAGTTGGGCCGACCGGCAAGACACAGAATTCATAGTAACGGAATTGACGGGCGAGAGTCTCGACGGGGTGGTTACAAACTGTCGCTTGACCCGCTGGAACGGTTGCTCCGGACCACGATGATTGGATCCAGCTCGCTCGAATTGAGTTTATGATTCACGACTGTTTGAAATCAATGGGTTAGCTGGAATTTGTTCGCAAGCCATTGATAAATAGACTAGTTATGCGTATCCATTAGTGGCCGTAGGACTTAGGTGCAAGAATTGGGCGTTGGCGCGGGGTATTCTGTCATACTTATCATACAAGTCATACTCATAGTTTGTCGTACAAGTCATACAAGTATGACGGCAATTCTTGCCTCGTAACAGGCCGTGAACCTGCCTAGGTAGCCCTGGCTGAACCGTGTTTTGGGAATCGTCAAAGAGCCCGGTGTTATCCGCAGCCGAGGCGCGGACGGAGCAGAGACACTCATCCCTTGCCTCACGTTACCTTGTTTTACAGGCGGGGGACGTGTCGCGAAAGGACGCAGGACACGTTGCGTGTGATAAGACCGGGCCCACGATCCCCATAATTGCAGAGGGCAGGCAATTGCGAGCAACCCATCAAAAACCCCGACCCCGCCAAAGGAAGGCGGAGTGGGCCACCCTCTCATGTAAGTTTCCTCATATCATAGTTGACAGGGTGGGCTACCCGCCGGGCCACCCGCCAACTCCTATTTCGCGCTCGAAGGCGAGTACAGCCACTGCTAGAGCTCTCACGCTCTCTGCCCATGCAATCTTTGGACGAGCTTCACGATGCCATAAACGAAGGGAAGTCTACGGCCCGATGGGATGCGAGTATGATGCGACGGTGAAATATCATCGCGGTGACCAGAGAAGGAGAAGCGATTAGAAAGCCCGGTGGCAAAGACAGCGGCGAACGTGAGTCCAGAATCCACGAATGTGGCTCAAACGCCAGCACGTCTCATCGCAAAGATTCCCCCGTGTCGCACAGACAGCTATGGCGCTCCCTTTGCAAAGCCGGTTAGGAACGATGAATGAAAAAGAACGCCAGGCATGAGATAGCAGCAAAGGCGAATAGGCAGGAGATTCCTCAATACACTCTCAGGCTTTCCATCACTCATTGCTGTTCGCTCAAATCACGTCTTTATGTCGATTCCGACCGTGGCTAAATCTGCACCGACACCGACTCCAATCAAAACCTTCCCAGCCCCTTTACTGAATTGAGCTAATTCTTCGCTAGTTCCAACGGAGCAGTTTGGATACCGAAGATATTTGCGACTGCGCCTAGAGTTGCCAGCCACCGCTCCGCCGTTGCGAATTTGCATCCGTCGCTCCGACAAGGTAGAAGTGACCCCCAACCCGATGGCAAACAACGATGACAGCGTGGATACGCCAGTTTCCATTGACCCGATGGCGCTGAGGCGGTCCTTCTTTCTCAGCGTGCATAAATTAAAATCGGCCTATCCACGAGTCTACGCTTCACTGGATCACGGTAAATGTACTTCAGTTTCTCGATGAACTCCTTGTGACCCGATTCATTGCGGTCGTAATAGAGCTTTTGTCAGAATGGGACTGTGGGGTTGGCAAGATGCGGGTAGCGGTGATAAGAAGCGAAGGTGATGAAATGCGCGGTGCCTGGGTGGCGGAAGCTAGAGTCCGCGTAGCACAGTGCAGCCCCTCGAACCCCACAATTGCCAACCGAAGGCAATTGTGGGCCACCCACGGCCGAATGCCTACTGTGCAAATACCCGGCGGCGCGCAAGTAGATAGACGATCATGGCGGCGCCGATGGGCAGTCCGATAAGAGTGCGCCGGTCGTGGGTGAGGAACGCGTTGGCGGTGTCTCCCGCCAGGTTGATGATGAGTATCGCGATGGCTGTTAAGAGGCCCCATCGTTTGAGATGCCACAGTCCGAACGCACCCGTGGCGCAGGCGATGCCTACCGCCCCCATCAAAAGCACAGCCCACGTTCCCATGGTGGCGAAGCCTTCGTGGGCGTGCGGATTCAGGCGCCACAACGATCGAGCGGGCTGCCGGGAAACAACAGCATTACGACGGTCAGGCCACTCATGACCGCGCCGAAAATGAAGAACAGGCTCATGACGGTAATGCCGAGCGGACGGCTTCGAGAAGTCATTCGAAGTACCAGACCTCAACCCCGCCGCGCGAGTTGACGTTGGTAGTTGGCGGCGTCGAAGTGGCCGAGCGACGCGCCGATGAGGTTGTCGGCGCTGAATTGCCACTCTTCGTATCCGCTGATGAGGACGTGCGCGCCGGTTCCACGGGGGCCGGTGTTCGTCCCTTCGAGTGTCCAGCGATAGATTGCGCGGACGCCGTCAGCGGATACGTCGTCCATTGTGATTCTCAAGTCGGGGAAGGCGGTCATAAATCCCTGGGCCGCGTTGGTGATCGCGGCGCGGCCGATAGAGGGCGGGCCGTCGTTGATGGTGAGCGAGCCATTTGGTGCGAAGAAGGTGGCCACGCTCGCGGCGTTCTGGCTGCACCAGGCGGCGGTGTAGCGCTCGGCGAAGTTGCGAAGGTCAAAGTTAACGGGCATAGGGTCAATCGTGGTACGGAAATGAAGATCCCCCGCGGACTGAACTCCCCCCGGAATGGCAAATATAAATGACTCCTCGGCACCACTGAAGAGGCTGCTGAAAAAGTCTTTTCTGCCGGTGGAAAGGACCACAGGGGCTAAAGCCCCGGCTCTTATTTTGACACTTTGCGGCACGACTGAAGTCATGCCCTGATACGAAACTGTCGCCAAGTCGAGTTTTTCAGCAGCCTGTGAAGTCGTGCCCTGATACAAGACAAACCATTCAAAATAAATTCGCGAGAATACCGTTACGGCGTGGCAGGTTCGTTGCTGGTGATGTGGGCGGCGTCCTGACATTCGCGGGCGGCTTCGAGCAGCTTGTCGAATCCCGGAGTGGTGCGCACCTTGCGCAGCATGGGATCGAGTTGCAAGTTCGAGTAAGAGCAGTAGTTTCCTTCGATGGCTGCCTGCAACACGTGCAAGGCGGCCTGCCGCTTGCCGCAGTCAGCTAGCAGTGCGCCCTCGTAGTACAGCAATTCGGAGTCGGGCGCGGCCGGAGGAGTGGTTTCCGCTTCGTGCGCGATCTGGTCGGCTTCTTCGGGAGGCCGCAGTCCGAGGCAGGCCTCCAGCAGGTCGCGATGGTAGCGCGGGGCAGTCGGCATCTTGGTCACGGCGTCGCGGGCTTTCTCGATTTCGCCTTCGCGCAACAAAAGTGAAGGTCTGACATAGGCAGCCCATTCAGAGTTGGCGTCGAGCTTAATGAAATCGGCGGCGCGCTTGGTGTTTCCCATATCAAGGAAGGCCCATGCGCAGGAGCGGAACTTATAGTTCCCGGGAGAGAGGGCCATCGCTTTGTCGCATTCCTGAGTGGCCTGCGGCAGCATGCCCGCGTAGCGATAAACGTAGCCCAGGACGAAATGCGCCTCGGCACTGTCGGGACGGCGCTTCAACAGCGCCTGCGCGGCCTCATACGCCTTGCCCAACTCGCCGCGTTCGACGCGGTTGGTAATGAGCTGCCCTGCAGCCGAGGTGCGATTGGGATCCAGGGTCAGAGCTCGTTGATATGCGTTGGTGGCGTGTTGGAATGCGTCCTCGCCGCCGTCGGAGTAGCTGTAATCGAAGTAATACCGCCAACCCAGCTCCTCCCAGGCGGGAGCGTAGTTCGGATCAGCTTGCACCGCGTGCTCAAGCACAATGATGGCGTCTTTGTTGGGCACGGGATCACGGGACAAAGCCAGGCTGTGAAGATACAAATCGTAGGCCGCAGGGTCATGCGGACGCGTGCCACCTGCGACTTGTGCGGCCGCTAAACCGATCGCCGGAAGCAGACCCTGCGCTACCTGCGATGTCATGGTGGACTGCAGCTTGGTAAGGTCATCGGCCGGGGTGGTGAAGGTGGTTTGCCATAAAACTTTGTCGTTCACCCCGTCGATCGCTTCGAGCGTCACCATCAGATTGTCGCCCTGCTTCAAGAAGTGTCCTGTCACGACCGAAGCCACTCGTAGTTCGCTGGCGATCTTGCGGGGATCGACGTCGGGGGCCGTATATTTGCTCGTCATCGACGAAGGGCGAACATCGAGGGTCCGCGTGCTGGCGAGGGCGTTGGAAATTTCGTCGGCCAGCGCGTAACGCAGGAAGTCGACGCTCACATCACCATTCACGTTTTGCAGCGGCAGCACGGCGATGGTGTTCCTGGCTTGCACCGCCTGGCGCTGCTTGAAGAACCACGCGCCCATCGGGATGAGCAACGTGATGAGCAGGGCGATGACGCCCATCAAGATGTAGGTTTGCCGCTTGCTGTCCTTCTGAAACGTGGAGGTGGCGATGCGATAGGGCAAGGCGGAACGCAGCTTGCCCGAGGTCGTCATGCTGGGCTCGGTGTCGCGCTTCAGCGAGAGCAGATCGCCCTTCAAGGCGAGTGCATCGGGATAACGGTTGCCACGCTCCTTCTCCATGCAACGGCCGATGATGCCTTCGAGCTCCGGCGGAAGATTGGGATTGAGTTTCAGCGGTGAGACCGGCTTGCGATTCATCACCGCTTCGAGCGTGGTGACGGCGTTGGCGCCGGCGAAGGGCTTCTGGCCGGTCGCCATCTGATAGAGCACGACTCCGAAGGAAAAAAGATCGGTGCGTGCGTCTAGCTCTTCGCCGCGCGCCTGCTCGGGCGACATGTAAACAGCGGTGCCGAAGATGTCGCCAGCCAGGGTGAGCGGGTCGTCGAGCGACATGTCGCCGCGGATGCCGGGAGAGAGCTTGGCCACGCCGAAGTCGAGGATCTTCACTTGACCGCTGTTGGTAATGAAGATGTTGGCGGGCTTGATGTCGCGATGAATGATGCCCTTGGCATGGCAGGCTGCGAGTGCGTCGGAGACGGCAATGCCGATATCGAGGATCGCTTCCAGATCCATCGGCTTGCCCATCATGCGCTCTTTGAGGCTGACCCCTTCGAGACGCTCCATGACGATGAAGGGATGACCGTCGGAGTCTTCGACGTCGTGGATGGTACAGATGCCGGGATGGTTGAGTTGCGAGGCGGCGCGGGCCTCCCAGAAGAAACGGTCGAGCGCCTTGCGATCGTGGACCATCTCTTCGGGAATGAACTTCAGGGCGACGTGGCGGCCCAGCCGCGTGTCTTCCGCGTCGTAAACGGCGCCCATGCCTCCACCACCAAGTTTCGAAACAATGCGGTAGTGGGAGATGGTCTGGCCGATCAAGCTGGCGGCCGCAGTTGCCATTGGCGGTTATGTTAGGCCGGGTAGGGGAGCGGGTCAAGCAAGGATAGGTGGCGCGTCGCGACGGTTGCAAGCTAAGATGTCAGTCCTCAACTTTGGTGGCGGGGTGAGATTGACAATGCCGAGAACTAAGCGGTGGTTCGTGTCTTCGCTGGTTGCGATTGTGGTTGTGGGATGCATCGCAGGTGTGGCGCAGGTGCCGGCGAGTGAGAAAGTGGAACGAGTGCCAATGGCGAATTCGGATTTTCCGATCTCCGCAGCTGTGATTGTACCCGCTGGCTACGACACCATCTACGTGAGTGGGCATATTCCGAAGGTTGCGAACCCCAACGCACCCAAGGGCAGCACAGAAGCCTACGGCGATACCAAGACGCAGACGGTTTCGGTGTTAAAGCAAATTGAAGATGAGCTGGCCGCGCAGCAGCTCTCGATGGCCGACGTGGTGATGATGCATGTGTTCCTGGTGGGCGATCCGGCGACTGGGGGCAAGATGGATTTCGCTGGGATGATGGCGGGATACACGCAATTTTTCGCGACCAAGCAGCAACCGAACAAGCCGGCGCGCAGCGCAGTGCAGGTCGCGGGACTGGCGGCTCCGGGAGCGCTGGTGGAGATTGAAGTGATCGCGGTGCGGAAGCATGTAACGCCGTTGATGCATGACGCCGCACAAAAATAGCGAATGAGGAGACAGGCATTGGACGAGACGCGCCGCACATTTCTGGCCCAGGCCGCGGCATCGCTGGGACTCTTGTATCTCAACGGACTGACGCCCGAGGTGCTGGCGCAGGCGCACGAGCACGCCAAGACTGCGCCACGCAATCTCGATGGACAGCCGTTTCGCCTCTTTACTGCGCAGCAGGCGGCTGATTACGAAGCGTTCGCGTCGCAGATCATTCCCACGGACGAGACTCCCGGAGCGAAGGAAGCCAACGTGGTGCGCTTCGTCGATTTTGCGCTGAGCGAGATCGAGCCACAGAACAAACAGGATTTCGCCAACGCGCTTGAAGGCGCTCAACGAGCAGGCGAAGAAGACTGCGCCGCAAGCGGCTTCGTTCGCAGCGCTCACTTCGGCGCAGCAAGTCGAGGCCATGAAGGCGATCGAGAAGTCCGATGACTTCGGCACGCTGAAGTACTACACACTGGTCGGGTTCTTCGGCGATCCGGCGGATGGCGGAAACAAGAACGAGGTCGGCTGGAAGCTCATCGGATTTGAAGACAAGTACTATTACGCTCCGCCGTTCGGGTACTACGACGCGCAAGCCGCGAAGGAGAAGGCGTGAGCGCTACTCCGCAGCAGCCCAAGTACAAACTGACAGACCAAGTGGATTTTCTCATCGTGGGTTGTGGAGCGTCGGGCAGCGTGCTGGCGCGCGAGCTCTCGCGGAACGGCTTCACGCTGGTCGCGCTGGAGCAAGGGCCGTGGCTCGATCGCAGCCAGTTCACACACGACGAATACCGGGTGCAGGCGCAGTCGCTGCTGACCAACAATCCGCAGAAGCAGCCGATGACGTTTCGCAAGACGCCGCAGGACAAAGCGGTGAAGCAGCCGGCGCTGATGTATGGCCGGCTGGTTGGCGGTGGTACGGTGCATTTCACCGCGAACTACTGGCGCTTCCACGAGATTGATTTCATCGAAGCCAGCAAGAAAGGCACGATTGCCGGAACCGGGTTTACCGACTGGCCCATCACTTACGCCGACCTGGAGCCGTACTACACCAAGGCGGAGTGGGACCTGGGAGTATCGGGGCAGGCGGGAGTGAGTCCATTCGACCCGCCGCGCTCGAAGCCGTATCCGTTGCCACCAATGCCGGTGAAGTCGAGTGGCGTGCTGTTCGAGCAGGGCGCGCGCAAGCTCGGTTACCATCCGTTTCCGGCTCCGGTCGCGGTTATCTCGCAGGCCTATCAGGGACGCCTGCCCTGCGCCCATTGCGGCTTCTGCATGGGCTTCGGCTGTGAGATGGGCGCCAAGTCGAGCCCGCTGCCCAGCATGATTCCCCAGGCCGTTGCGACGGGGCGGTGCGAGATCAGGCCGCACAGTTACGTGCGCAAGATCGAACTCGATGCAAAGGGGCGTGCCGTCGGCGCGATCTATTTCGATCACAGCGGCAAGGAAAACCTGCAACACGCCAAGGCGGTCATCGTCGCCAGCAACGGGGCCGAGACGCCACGCCTGCTGTTGCTGTCGAAGTCGAACCGTTTTCCCGACGGCCTGGCGAACTCCAGCGGCATCGTGGGCAAATACTTGATGTTCAACACTGACACGATTGCCCAGGGAACGTTCGAGCACGAGCTGAATGAGTATAAGAGCATCGAGGTCACGCGCATCGTGCAAGACTTCTACGAGGTCGATCCCAAGCTGGGCTTCTACGGCGGAGGCGGTCTCAGTGCGCGTTTCCTGTGGGAACCGATTTCGTTTGCTCTTGCCGGAATTTCTCCCGACACACCGCAGTGGGGCAGCGAATACAAGAAAGCGCTGCAGAAGAACTTCAACCGCACCATGATGGTGATGGGACACGGCACGTCGCTACCGCTCGCCGACAACAGCATCTCGCTGGAGGACAGTCTGAAGGATGCATGGGGGCTTCCGGCCATGCGGGTGACCTATAAAGACCATCCTGACGATCTGAAATTCGCTCAGTACCAGCTCGATCGCGGGATGGAAATCCTGGAGGCTGCCGGCGCGCAGACCCGTTGGGCTTTCCCGGTAACGGAGAACACGAACGCCGTCCACCTGCTGGGCACTTGCCGAATGGGCAATGACCCGAAAAGTTCGGTCGTGAACCCTGACCATCGCACGCACGATGTGAGAATCTATTTCTGTGTGACGGATCGAGCTTTGTCACCAGCGGGCGCGGCCAGCCGACGGAGACCATCCAGGCGCTGGCATTTCGCGCCTCCGACCGGATTACTGCGCTGGCGAAGAAGGGCGAGATTTGAGAGGTGGGCGTCCGCAGGGATATTAAGGGTCGCAGGCTGCTACCATCGTCTTGATCGTCGTTTGCATGAGGAAGCCTGTGTTGCGCTGCGCGCGCGCGGCCGTTGCCGTCGCACTTCTGGTCATCTCGAGTACCGCATGGGGACAGCAGTCCCACCGGGGACATACCGCCAACCAGCCGGCGGAAGCCGCGCCCGATGGCGGCGTGGATCCTGCGCTGACGACGCTGACGCGCGCGGTCGCCATCCAGGCCCGGCCGGACCAGTTGGACTATTTCCACTCCATTCTCGACAGCACCGACGAGGCGCTGGAACAGTCGCGCGAACTGCAAGAGCTAGGCACCACCGTGAACAGCATCCCCACGATGAACGCCAAGTCGCTGCAACTGCGCGACGCTCTCGATGATGTCGATCATTACAATCGGCGCTTTCTGGCGACGTTCAGCAAGTTGCAGGCGAACGAGCTGAAACCGCTGACCAAGCGCGTGCACAAGTCCTATTTGTTTGTGGCGAAGGAATCGAAGACGGTGGCGCAACTCATGGAGCCGGGCAAGATCGTTCCGAACCGGCTGACCAGCGCAGCCGCAAACCTGGAAAAAGCGCTCTCCGACTTTCGTACCGACCAGGTCCGCCTGGGGCGGGAGATGGGAATCCAGAGCAAATGATATGTTTTTTCAGGATGGACGACTTGTGATGAATCGAACGCTTACAGTTTTTTCGCTACTTCTCGGAATGTTCGCATGCGCAGTGGCGGCGGCAGGCCAGGCCAGCGGCCCAGTTATCTTTCAGGTGGGTCCGGACTTGCAGAAGAGGTACCTGTCTCCGACGCCCGGACCAGGCGCGACCAAGCAAACCAAGCAGGCCGTCATTGGACAGGGAAAAGCGTCGATCGACACCGGCGATCCCAAGAACACTTTTTGGAGCGAGCCGGCAGACTTGGGCGGCGCCGGCACGGTGGCGCCGGCCGACATGCTGTGGGACACATCGTCGAAGATTTTCTACGCCTTCTCGCACATCAGTTTGCGCTGTACCCATGGCAAAGTCACCGAGGCGGACGTGCTGATCGGCATGTATGCGAAGCGCAATGTCCTCAGCAGAACGCCGGGGACAGGATGGTGGGTAGTCGAGCTGGCGCAGAACCAGTGCCAGGCGCCGTTGGCCGGACTGTATGGATGCAAGTTCGATGCGCAGGGAAATAACCTGGCATGCGGAAGGGCGGAACTCGATCCCCGGCTTAACGACATGTCGATCGTAGAAGCCACGCGGTTCTAGTGCGAGAGTGGTTCGATCCTTACCGTGGTGTCGCGAAGCGACCCACCCTTCCAAAAAAATCCCCCTCTACCTCTCGCGGTGGTAGAGGGGGACCTTTCAGCCGAGGCCAGATTCGGCTTAGAACGTTGTTACGGCGGTTCCATTGTTTAATTCGTTGGATTCGCCACCATGGCACTCGACGGCAGAACTGCGCCGTCTGGTTTGAACTAGTGGTTGTTGTGGCCGGGTTGTAAGGTGCGCGGACGAAGAACATGGTGATATAGCTGCCACTGGGCAACCCGCTCTTCGAGCCGGTGGTGACCTTTACCACGTTCATCAAGTGCTGATTGTGGCAGGTGGTGCACAGAACAACCGGGTTGCCGTTGTAGGCAGCCGGGCTGACGAAGAAGCCGTAGTTCTGAACGAACTGGTACATCTTCGTGCCCGAAGGATAGGTGATCGCGCCGTTCACAATGACGCAATCCCAGTTGTACTGGCCGCCGCATCCGATCGCGGCGTTCAGTCCGACCGGGTGGTCGTTAAGGTAGTCGCCTACGCCGTTGCCATCGTTTCCGAGCAGGGTCGGAATGTTGTTCGAGGCATAGGTAGCTGGAACGGTCTCATAGACCTTGTTCTGCATCATCGCGCCCTTGGCCCAGTTGCCGTCGTGGCAGCTGAGGCAGGTTAGGATGCCGCCCACATCGGGCGTCCCGGCGCTGAACGAGGCAGGCAGCACTTCAACATAGGTGCTACCGGTGTCGGTCTGACCGGTGATGATGGTTTTGCCGAACAGAGGAGCAACGTCCTGGCCCCAGAGGGCCACGTTGCCGGTGGTGGTGTCAGTGGTGGCAATGCCATTGCCGCGCGCGCCGCTATGCGGAGCATGGCAGGCAGCGCAGCCACGGCCATAGTTGAGATGAGCGCCCAATACGTCGGTGCTGGGGCTACCGATTTGCGCCATGGCGAAGGTGGCCAGAGCCAACAGGACAGCGATTAGCGAAAAATGACGAAGTTTCAAAGGAGTCTCCTAAGATAAGTGTGGCTTCCCGACCCGCAGCCATTATCCCAATAGCTGAACGACTGCACCGTGACCTGCATCACCGACCAATGGTCATGTCAGGCCGGCGCAGTGGTTGCGTCTCGAGAAGAGGAATCCGTGCGCTAGGGCTGGGTGTACACCGGACTGTTGGGCGAGGGCGGTTCGTAGTCTTGGCCGTACTTATTTTTGTGCTGGGCTTTGGCAGCGTCTGTCTCGCGCACGCGCAGCGTCCCCAACGAGTGAGTGGTGCCGCCGATCTCAACTTCGCGGGTCATGGCGGCGAGCGTTTCGGGCAGGGAGTTCTCGCTCCACACGTGAAGCACGTAGCGGCCGGGTGGGACGTCTGGAATCGAAAACTCTCCGGTTGTGGCGGCCACGGAGTAGTACGAACTGGCGACGACGATCACGACCGCGCTCATTTCAGGATGAATGTTGCAAAAGATGTAGGAGACTCCCTCGCGGTCGAAGTGCACGGTGCGTGTGGTGCCGGCTTCGTAGAGCCCGAGGTCGAACTTCTTGCCGTTGAACAGCGAAAACACGTTGTGAAACCAGGGATCAAGGTTGGGAAAATCCACCGTCGAACCTTTGGTCACGACGAGCAGGTGGGGCTCGAAGGTCTTGTTCTTCTGGCGCAGCACGCTGTGCAACGGCTTCACATCGGGAGGATCGCCGGGCGGTAGGCCGAGAGGCATGAGCCACACCACGGCGGAAACTCCGGTTGCAGGGCTGGCTGCGCCGAAGGGAACTACACGTCCGGTAACCGTAACGCCTTGCGCCGACGATTCCACCGCCAGCGCACATAGCGTGACGATGATCAGCGCAGCGAATTTTGTGCGTGCAACCACATCGCTCCTTAGAACAGAATTCCCATGCCCAGGTTCACTTGCCCAGCCGAGGCATTGGTGTCGTAAATGTTGAACGTTTTGAGGCGGCGATACTCCAGCGAAAAGAGCACGTCGGAGCGTGGCCGGTAAATCACATTGCCGAACACGGCCTGGTTGCGGGTGAGCGTGGGATCGCCGTAACTCTGCGCGTCGTCGAATGCGCCTACGTCCGAGGCGAAAGGATTGTCCTGGCCGAATGCGGCGTTGAACTCGAGCTTGGCGGTCGCGCGGTACTTCAGTTGTGCCCAGCCGCCGACGGTGTTGAGGGGAATCACGCTGGTAGTGGGATCGTTCAGCGGGCCGTCGTACAACGCGCTTCGTCCGATGCCGCCGCCTAGTCCGCCGATGGCCTGGCCGCGGTAAAACGACCCGCTCAACAGAAACTTCTGGCTCAGAGGAAGGCTCCAATCGGCGAGGGCGGCGTAACCGTTTATGTCACGGCCATAGCCCCAGTTTTCGCGGCTGTAATAACCGGCGGCGCCGATGGTGAAGGGGTGTCCGAACAGCGGATGCGAATACGAAATGCGCGCCGCATATGCCGGCTGCCGCGAGGCCTCGCCCGCCTGCGGTTGGCGATACCACGTGTACGAATAATAAGGAGGCTCACCGGTGAGGGAATCAAGAATTCCGCCCTGCACGGTCAGGGAGGATTTCTCGCTCAACGCGAAGCGATGATCGACGTGGACCTGCGGCGTCCATGCCCACAAGTCGCCGGCATACGACAGCGCTGGCACGATCAGCGAGGCGAACGAAGTCGGCGAGTTGGGCTGGAAGAAGAGTTGGTCCTGTCCCACCACGACGTCAGTGTCTTTCCAGTCGAGCCGCAGGGTTGCCGTGCGCAGGCGAACCAGCGGCGAGTTCACGCCGTTAGAGATGTCGGGGAAGCCTCCGCCAGCATCGAAATTCAGGCTGCCGCTCGTCTTTGCGCCCATGAGTTCGGGCCCAAACACCTCGAAGCCGAAGATCGATTGCCGCAGTGTGCCGCCGAACGATCCGTCTGATGCCCCATAGCTCTGCTGATAAGCCAGAGTCGGCACATCAATGTTGTCCACCTTGCCCTGGTTGCTGAACAGGTTGAACAGCGCAATGCCGGAGAAGCGCACGCGATATTTCGATGCGCTCTCAAGTTTCGTCTGATATTGCTCGTCCACCTTGCCGGTGAGCAGTTGCTGTTCTTCTTCGAGGTGGCCGATGCGCTCGTCGACCTGGGGCGAGAACTCCGCGGTCGGCGTGGCCTGCGCCGCGTGCTCCGACTCCAGCTCCTGCCGCAGACGAGTGATTTCGGCGCGGCTGGCGCGAGTCTCCTGCGCCAGTTGCTGCACCAGGTCCTTCAAGTCGTGAACCTCGGACTGCAACTCGTTCAGCGATGCGTTCACATTCCCCGGATGCGGCGCAGCATCAGGGTTGGCGTCTTGCGCGGCCGAACTGGCTGCCAGTAATAGCGCGATCGCGCTGACTTGCGCCACATGCGGAAATCGCGGTCCTCGACGAAATTTCATTTCGCACCTCTGGGCAAGGAGTTTAGGGGCCTCGATCTGTATAGGCCTGTTCGGCAGCCGCAGCGACCGCAGCTACACTCGGCAGGGTGATGAGCATTACGGTGCATCCGGGCGCTGACTGCTCTACCTGCAGCTGACCGGAGTGGTCCTGAACGATTTTCTGGGCGATGGTCAGCCCCAAGCCGGTGCCATTTTCTTTTCCATGGCTGACGAAGGGATGAAAGACCTGGTCGCGGATGGAGGCGTCCAGGCCTGGGCCATCGTCGATAACGCGGACGGCAAGCTGGTTGCTGCTGTTCTGCACGGTAACCGAGACGTGTCCGCCGCGAGCTTGCACTGACTGGCACGAGTTGAGCAGCAGGTTATAAAACACACGCTCCATTTTTCTGGGATCGCACATCGCGTAGTGCACGCCGCTGGAAGCGATTCCGACGGTGACCTTTTGGAACTCAGGATGAGCACGGATCAACTCGATGGCGCGGCTCGCTGAATGTTCGACTGCCGTCTCGGTCAAACTCAGCGACGTGGCGGGACGCGAAAGTTCGAGCAGGGAATCGATCAGGTCGGTCAGACGATGCACGGCGACGCGAATTTCCAGGTAAAGTTCTTCGCGTTGCCGCGCCGGAAGGTCAGGTTCGGCAAGAAATTCCGCGTTCGCCAGCACCGCAGTCAGCGGATGCCGCAAGTCGTGCGAGATGGAACTGGCCATGGTGCCGATGGTCGCCAACCGTTCGGAGTGCAACAGCCGTTGCTGCGCCTGTTGCAGGCTCTCGCGCATGCCCGCAAATGCCTTGGTCACTTCGCCGACTTCGCCGTCCTGCGCGGTCTCAAGCGGAAAGGCGTAATCTCCTTTTTCGAGGGCGCGCACGCCGTCCACCAAGCGCTCGAGTGGACGAGTGAACGTGCGAGCGAGAAGATAGACCAGCAGGCTGCCCAACAGCACCGCACCCAACCCAACACCCAGCAACAGTTGCCGCAGGTGGCTGAGGAACTGCGCAGCCTGGTCGTAGGACTTCATGACATAAATGGTGACGGGCGGATCGCCGCGGCTAAGCTGCAACGAGGTCACCACGAAACTCTCGCTGCCCAGCTTTACGTCGAGCGGCTCGTGGTCGCCGTTGCCCGCAGCAAGGGTCTGCCTTAACGTCTGCACCTCGGAAGAGGCGATCGTGCTCGCCACTTCCTGGTCCGCACAAACGACTGCAACCTGTCCGGCTGCCACGCGCGCCAGTTCCTGAGCGACGTTCTGGTTGATTTCGTATCCGATAGCGACCGTCCCCAACACCGAGTTGGAGGATTGTGGACCGAAATAAATCGGCGCGAGAAACACTTCGTAGAGATGCCCACCGGCGAACCACCACTGCTGGGAGGAATCCACCGCCGTCTTGCGATCGCGAAGCGACTGCGCTTGCTCTAGGGTGAGGCCCGGAGTGCGAGTGTGAAACCCAACGACCTGGTTGCTCTGGTCCACGAGCGCCAACAGATCGCCGCCGGACAGCCGGAACAATTCGCCGGAAGCGTCCTGGATGGTGGGAGCGTGGCGCGAAGTCATGAGCGCCTTGAGTACAGGCAGGTCGGCCATCAGTTCGGCCGAGCGGGCCAGCGATTCTTCACGCTCCTTCTGAAAGTTGCGAAAGGTCTCAACTGAGTTGGCGAGATCGAGGCGCAGGTTGCGGCGCACCTGGTTCTCGACATTGCGTTGCACGATGAGCAGCGACGCAGCCGTCAGCCCCGCCGAGGTCAGCAGCATCGCAGTCAGGAATTTGGTCCGAAGCCGTATGGCTGCTCACCTCGCCGCTGTGAAATTGGGCTAGCGCACGAACTTGTATCCCGTGCCGTGAACCGTGCGGAAATGCACCGGCTCGCCTGGATCCGTCTCCAGTTTCTGCCGCAGCCGCAGAATGTGGGTATCCACGGTACGGGTCGTGGGGTAGCTATTGTATCCCCACACTTCGTTCAATAGCTCGGCGCGCGACACCACGCGTTCCTCGTTGTTGAGGAAGAAGCGCAGCATCTTAAACTCCTGCGGGGTCAGCGGCACCAGCTTTCCGGCCTTCGACAGTTCCATCTTGGAGAAATTCACTTCCACGTCGTCAAAGCTGAACTGCTCGCGCTTGTCTGGATTCTGGTTTAGTCGCCGGATGGCGGCGCGCACTCGGGCCAGCAATTCGCGCGGACTGAAGGGCTTGGTCACGTAGTCGTCGGCGCCCAGTTCGAGGAGCAGCACTTTGTCCACCACGTCGCTGGCGGCACTCAAGACCAGAATCGGGACCGTTGCCGCCTGGCGCTTGATCTCGCGACACAGGTCTTGTCCCGAGCGGCCGGGGAGGCGCAGGTCGAGTATCACCACCCGCGGGGTGGTCGCGTGGAACACGTCCATAGCCGACGTTCCATCGGGAGCAATCGTGATGTCGAACCCGGCGGTTTCGAACGTACGGCGCAACGCACGCTGCACGGCAGGATCGTCTTCGATTGCCAGCACCTTATCCATCGTTCCTCTTCCTCACTGGAAATAGATCCGATGATTCAAGAGCTATATCAGTTGATGGTGGCGGTCAACGCGGCGTTAACAAATTTGTGACATCGCGCGTATGCGCTGGATGCCGCATCTGCGCCGTCACATTCTCTTGACAACTCTTCTACAGCGCCATGACAACCGGAAGTAGCGGTCGCAACTACATTCGCGAGGACGATCAATCTAGGAGGTCGCTCCATGCGTATCAGGAAGTGGGCCCAAAGTCTGTGGATGCTGCCGCTGGCCGCGTCCATGGTAGTCGCAACTCCGGCGATGCTGTCGGCGGCACCGATGCCCGGCAACAGCTTCGACCAGCACAACCTCGTTTCTGACCTGCCGGGTATGGCGTCCTATACGGACCCCGATCTTGTAAATCCCTGGGGGATTGCGTTATCAGCCACCAGCCCGTTCTGGGTCGCTGACAACGGCACCGGGCTAGCTACGCTCTACAACAGCTTTGGTGTGAAGCAGGGGCTGGTGGTGACGATTCCTCCACCTGCGAGTCAGACGGGCCCGGCTGCACCAGACGGTCAGGTCTTCAACCCCAATAGCGCCAATTTCGGTGGCGCCCACTTTATTTTCTCCACGGAAGACGGCACCATCTCCGCCTGGAACGGAGGTACCAACGCCGCCCTCAAGGTGGACGACTCAACACAGAATGCCGTATTCAAAGGGCTGGCACTCGCTGCCAATGGCTCCAACACCTATCTCTACGCAACCGATTTTCATAACAACGCGATTGATGTTTTCGACACCAACTTCAACAAGGTGACGCTCGGTGGCTCGTTCACCGACCCGTCGCTGCCAGCTGGTTATGCGCCGTTCGGCATCCAGGCATCCGGCGGACTGTTGTACGTGACGTACGCCTTGCAAGATGCCCAGAAGCACGACGACGTTGCCGGTCCGGGGCACGGATTTGTCGACGTCTACACCACCAACGGCACACTCGTGCAGCGCCTGATTTCCATGGGCTCACTGAATTCGCCGTGGGGATTGGCCTGGGCCCCCACGGGCTTCGGAAAATTCGGCGGCGACTTGCTGGTAGGAAACTTCGGCGACGGGACGATCAACGTGTTTAACCCCACCACCGGAAGCTGGCTCGCGCAGTTGGATGATCCCAACGGCAATCCCATCGTGAACCAGGGCCTGTGGGGCATCACGTTCGGAAATGGCGGCAACGGGGGAAACGTGAACACCCTGTATTTCGGCGCCGGCATTCCCGGCCCTGACATGGTGGAAGACCATGGTCTGTTCGGCAGCATCTCATCCGTCCCCGAGCCGGGTTCTCTCACCTTGCTGGGAACTGGATTTATGGGCCTGATCGGTTACGGTTGGCGCAAAGCAAAGCGTTTGCCGTGAGCTTCAACAAAAATCCCCACGGAACGGCCGCGGGGAATACCGCAACATCAACTCTCCTGATTACTTCCACAAAGCCGGGGCCAAAATCCCGGCTTCTTTTTCGTCTATTGTTGATTGCGAACTATCGCAACTATTTGCCTGACGGCTGCCCGCTCGCTGGCAGGCCCTGAAATTCCTGGTTCATCCAGCCCTTGAAGGCGCTCAGTGCCTGCGGACGCCCCAGGAAGCTCTTCACCAGGTCGTTGGCCGGCATCGAGCCGGTCTTGTCCAGCACCGTCGAACGATAGCGCAGTGCCACCTCCGGCGCCAGCAGGTCATTACGATTGAACTGGCTGAAGAAATCCTCGGCAATCACCTTGTCCCAAAGGTAGGTGTAATACGCCGACGAATATCCCGTCAGGTGAGTGAAGGAAGCGATCTGGTTGTCGCCCTCCAGCGGCTTGAACGGCACGAAGCGCTTGATGTTCTGCGGGAATACCGTTTCGATCTGGGCCTCCTGCGGAGGCATGTTGTGCAGGTCAAACGAGACGCTGGTGTACACCAGTTGGAAACGCGCCCAGAGGCCTCGGCCGAAAGCGTCAGCGCGATTGGCGCGAGCCACAAGTTCTGCGGGAATCGGCTCGTTGGTTTGGTAGTTACGCGCGAACGTTGCGAGTACCTTGGGATCGTGCATCCACTCTTCCAGCATCTGCGACGGAGCTTCAACGAAGTCGCTCTCCAGGTTGTTTCCGTAACCGGCCCACTGCTGCTGCCCCTGGAAAATCCAGTGCATCAGGTGGCCGAACTCGTGGAAGAACGTGGTGACCTCGCTGTACTCCATCAGTCCCGGCTCGCCCGGCTTACCGCCAGAGAAATTACAGACCAGTGCTGCCTCTGGCAACTGCTTGCCCTTCTTTCCATCGAGGAGTTGGTTCGAGCTGAACCACTGGTCCTTGCCCGGCCGAGGATGCATGTCGAGATAAATGCGCCCCAGTTGCTTGTCGCCTTCGAAGACGTCAAAGGTGGTGACCGACGGGTCCCACACAGGCGCGTCCGGGACCGGCTTGAACGTAACGTGGAAGAGCTTAGACGCGACCTCGAGGATTCCAGCTTGCACGCGATCGTAGGGGAAATACGGTCGCGCGGCCTGTGAGTTGAAGTCGAACTCGCTCCGACGAAGTTGCTCGAAGTAATAGCTGCGGTCTTGCAGGCCGATCTGTTGCAGCGACGGGTCCTGCTTTTGCGCGCTGGCCAGCAACATCTTGTATTCGCGTTCGGCTGCAGTCTTTGAGGCGGCGTCGATCTCGCCGATGAACTTGGCGATGTTTTGCGAGTTTTCGGCCATCTTGTCGGCCGCATTCATGTCGGCCCAGTGTTTATAGCCGAACAGGTTGGCCAACTCTTCGCGCTTTTGCAGCAGGTCGGCGAGCACCGCGATGTTCTGCGGATAGGCGCGGTTGTTGTAGGCGAGGAAAATGCGCTTGCGCAGGTCGGCGTTCCTGCAGAACTTCAGCACCGGCGTGACGTCCGGCGAGTCGCTGGTCAGAGTGATGGTGCCGTCGGCCGCGGGCTTGTGCGCCTTGATAAAGTCTTCGGGAAGGCCATCGAGTTCCTTCGGGTCTTTGACCACGACCTTGAGCTGCGACTCCGCCAGGTTGCGTTCGAACTGGGAAGCATACTTGGTGATTTCATCGTTCAGAGTCTTGATGCGAGCGCGCGTGGCATCGTCTTTGTCGACGCCGGCCAGACGGAATTCCAGCAGCGTACGCTTCACGTAATACTGGGTTGCGGAGTCGGCCTTCGAAACGTCGAGCGTGGCAAGTGCATGATAGAGAGACTGATTCAGGGCCAGCGTGGTTGCCGCGGCGCTCACCTTCTGCACCATCGCCTGCGCGCGGTCGCGAACCGCTGCGTTGGGATTAACGATCTGCATGGCGTACGACTGATAACCGGCGGTATCGAGTGCTTCAACCGCTTGGTCGTAGGGTTCCAGCGTGTTCTGAATGGTGCGAGCGCCCTTAACTGCCAGTAGTTGATCGATTGATTTCCGCGCCAAATCCAGTTGCTCATTGATGCGCTTCTCGAAGACCGCCGGATCAACCGGCTTGTCCCACACGTGCGGACCATACGGCGTTGTCTGAGCCTCGGCATGAAACATGGCTGCCATCATTATCAGCAGGCACGCGACGGCGCGCCCTGCATGCGTGAAATATGTCATGAGTTGCTGATCTCCGAAATCGTTGGCCCAAGGTCGCCTCGCGCAAGAACGACGCGTTGGCGTAGTTGTAGGAATGGGCGCTACGGCAGCATAACCCCAACTCCGAATTTGCGAAAGTCGCACGGGATGGAATGCGCGAACGTGGGATAAATCGCTGTGGCTTATTCCGCTTGGCGTTTCCCGAACCGCGGGGCGATCACGTAGTTCAGCTGCACCAGCACGATGAACCCAATGCTCCAATACGGATTGATCACGCACAGCAATGCCCCAAACGCGTAGAGCGACTGCGCGATGACAATGCGTCGCCGGATGGCGTCGGACACGTGTGGCGGCATCTCACTTCTGACCAGGTGGCCGCCCTCGGCGCACACCCAACTCCAATACAGCGTCCCACCCAACAGAAATATGTTGAACCAATACAGCAGGAGAGCCAGGCGGTATTGAATGTGTTCCGCCAGCAGCGCCGTGGAGAACGGCGTGACGGTGACCACAAATAAGAACGTCAGATGGATCCAAGTGAGACTGCGGCTGGAGCGCTGGAGATGATTGAGCTGCGTCTGCTGGCCAACCCAGAAGATGCCCAGGGTCATGAAGCTCATCATGTACATCAGCAGGCGGGGCGCCAAGGGAAGCAGCGCATGCAATAAGTCGTGCTCACTATGGATGACCTCGGCAGCAGGAGCGCGCAGGTCCAGCACAAGCAGCGTCATAGCCACGGCAAAGACGCCGTCGCTCAGCGCCGCCAGCCGCTCAGCGCTCTGGCCTGCGATCTGGTTATAGCCAGTTGTCATGGGCGAAGCTTTCCGAACATTCCGGGGCGGAAAGAATTCATGGGCCACGGTTGTAAATGATACGGCTCGCTTGGTGCAAGCCAGCGTGTCCTTTCGCGGTGAATGGAGTATGCTCGGTGAAGTCTCGGCTGGCTTTGCGAGCGGCTGCGAGTATGTGCCGGCCTTCGCGTGGCGCAGGAAAAGGTACCTTATGTCATTTCGCAATGGAGACCGGTCGCGCGAAAACCGCCTGCGCCGGGCCCGCATTCTTCGTCGACTCAAGACACAGCAGTTGCGCGAGTCGTCAGCGAAGCCGGTCGCTTCGGCCAAGTCGGCCGCGCCAACGAAAACGGCCGCTCCAGCCAAGCCTGCCAAGTAGCCGAACGGGCGCCTCATCGCTTGGCCACCACCGCTGCCGGAGCCAGTTCGATCGGCGTCTCGTCCTCGAAGCGGACGCTCGTTTTCGGCATACTGCTCAATCCCGCAGTGTCAGCCGCGATCCACGTCCACACCAGCAGCAGTTTGCGATGGCGGGTGACGTACATGGCCTCGTTGCGCCGTTGTCCCAGCGGCTGGCCCTCGCGGTGTTCACCCACCACGCCGCTGTACTCGGCAAACACGTGTTCGTCATGCATGGCCAGATTGGTTGAGCGTAACTCGCCAAACGCGCCCAGCATCTGCAGATAGGCACCCAACTCTTCCGCTCCAAACTGATCGGTCGCAGACATTGGCGCAGGCAGGTCCAGGCAGGTCTGGTCGATGGCGCGTAGCACGATCATTCGACCGGTAGCGTCGGATGGAGCCAGTCGCAGCAACACGAGCGAACAGGCGTCGAGCACGTCGCGCGTGCGTTGCGCGATCTCGTCCTTGGCAGGCGGATCCGGCTGGTCTTTCGCGGGCACCGGCTCCCACGTTGTGGGATAGGTGTAGGTAAGCCCCAAATCGTCATTCCTATATGTGCCCGCGGCCACCTCACCGCGCTCGATCTGCTCCAAGGCGGGTTTCTCGTCCAGCGCGGCATTTACCACCGACGTCGGAATAGTTGGCCCCTGATAGCCTTCGCCCGGTGTGGGCACAGTATTCCCCTGCTCGGTGATGAGCGTGCCGTCTTCCTGTGCACAGTAGAACTTCACGCTGTCGACCGACTCTTTCGCCTTGCGCAGGAAACTCGCGTCGTTCGATTCGACCTTGACCCTGATCAGGTAGTTCTTGATGAACGTCCAATACTGCGCGGTGGTCACGTCGCCGGTGTGCTTGGTGATGTGATAGAACCGGCCGGTGCGCGTCATCCAGTCCGGAGGCGTGATCTGGTGGCGCGGCTCGCCCTTGGACCAGGCCTGAAACTCCGCCTTGCGCTCGTCATCAGTCATTTCGTGAATGGGATTGTTCGGCTCCGACGCTGTGATCAGCAGCGTCCCCGAATGGTGGCCCTGCTGAAAACCCATAGCCAACAATGCGTGCTGGCCGGCCGGCATCAGCGGCATCATGATGCGATGTCCCTCGAGCGGGATGGGCAGCGGCATCACGAAACCAAAATAAGTGCTGGCGTACGAAGTGTTGGAGAGGTAACCCGACTCGGGGATGCGCGGCTCGCCATGGCGCGTGGAGGAAGTGACGGTTGGCAATTCCGGCGGCAGGTCATCATCTGGATTGTTGACTGGACACTGCGCCGCGGCGATGCCTCCAAGCAACATCGCGCCGGCCAGCGTAAGCAGTAACCTCTTGCCCCACCGACCCACTGTGCCACTCATCGGACTCCAAATCATGGCTGCCTGAAACCGCCGTCGCGGCCCTAAGTTGCGCCATCATGGCACTTGTCGCTGAACGACTGCAAGCCCCACCTTTTTCTGACGCGACCCAGTCCGCCATGGCATCCTCATTGGCATGGCAAGAATTTTTCCCGGCCGTTTTACAGCGCGCATCGATGGGCCTTTTGTCGTATTCCTCATCGGGATGCGCATCAATCAACTCTGGGCCGTCCATAAATGGATGCCCGTCGCCGCTGCCATGCCCCCGATGCAGATCACGCTGAAGAAGTATCCAGCGAAGGGCTTGTTGGGGCTTGAGAACTGGGTACGTTGGCGCGAAGTGATGAATGTGCAGTACTGGCGCAGCTTCGAAGAACTGGAAAACTTCGCCCGCAATCCTGCCGATCCGCACTTGCAGGTCTGGAAGGACTTCAACCGGCGGGTCGGGGCCAATGGGAGCGTCGGCATCTGGCATGAAACATTCGTCGTCAACGCCGGCCAGTTCGAATGCGTGTATGCCAACATGCCGCTGTTCGGACTTGCCGCCGCCACCGAACACGTTGCCGCCGTGGGCAATCGCGAAACCGCACGCCTTCGTTTGGGAGGCCATAGCGAACCAGCCGTCCCGTCTCCGCCGCAGCCTACGCAAAGTTAATGCAGTGAGGTTCGCTTCCTGGGCATCCCTGTTCACTTCAGTCACACTGCGTTAATATTCTTTGGCCCACCATTTGCCTGCGAATACGCGCGGCGCAATTTTTCCGTGGCTGTCCGAGATAGAAAGGTCAGAAAGGTTTGAGTATGAGTCCTCGCGCCAAAAAGGCTGCGCCCAAGTCGAAAACAGAAAAACCAGGTTCGTCCAAGGTTGTGCGCCCCGTCGGGACAGTAGCTTCAACAATCAGGGATTACGGCATTGAAGGAGTTCGAGCCCCAGGCGACAGAGCAGGCTCGTTTGATTTGCGGAATGCCAACAACCCATGGGAGAAGCGGCGAAACATCGGCAAAGGACTGCGCGTACGTACGCCACGCGAGAGCCACGCCGACACGAAACCCGTGCCCAACCGCCCTGACCCGCTCGACCTGCTAGCGGCCAGCAATGTAGGACGCCAGGAGGACCTCGTTCCGTTGCGCATGGGACGCATGGCGGCTTCTCCGTTCACCTTCCTGCGTGGCGCTGCGTGCGTCATGGCGTGGGATCTCTCCCGTACTCCGACCTCGGGCATCCATGTGGTCATGTGCGGCGACGCACACATCAACAACTTCGGGCTTTACGGAACGCCGCAGCGTGATGTCATCTTCGATCTAAACGATTTCGATGAGGTCACGATCGGTCCCTGGGAGTGGGACCTGAAACGCCTGGTGGCCAGCGTCAACGTTGCCGGTCGGGAGAACGGACTCAACAAAAAGGAGCGGGCCGAAGCGGTCATGCGCGCCGTCGAAGGTTATCGCTGGAACGTCGACCGCCTGAAGGACATGGGCGTGCTTGACATCTGGTATCTGCACGCCTATCCCGATCGGGAAAACATAGCCACAAGAATGGACCCCAAGTCGAAAGCCGTGATCGCCAAGTGTTTAGCCAAGGCGCGGCAGAGTACCAATGCCACACTGCTGACCAAGGTCTCGGAGCGCGGGGTTTCAGGCGGGTGGCGCTTGCGGGAAGACCCGCCGGTGCTGACCCACCTGGACCCGGCGACTCACGAAAGCGTCATCGGCGGGCTCAACGATTATGCCAACTCGCTTTCGCTCGAACTGCGCTACATGCTGAGCCGCTACCACGTGGTTGACGTGGCCCATCGCGTCGTCGGAGTGGGCAGTGTGGGAACGCGGGCCTACCTGGCGTTGCTGTTTGGCAGCGACGACAACGATCCGCTGTTTCTGCAAATCAAAGAGTGCGTGTCTCCGGCACACGCGCCTTATGTTCCGCCATTGCCCAAGACTTATACGGAGCATGACGGCAAACGAGTGGTAGTTGGTCAGCGGGCTCTGCAGGCCTCCAGCGACATCATGCTGGGCGTCACGAAGATCGATGGCCGTCCCTACTTCGTTCGCCAGATGAAGAATATGAAGGCGTCGATCCCAGTGGAGTGGCTGACGGGCGACTCATTCAACTTTTACGCCTGGGCATGTGGAACGCTCTTGGGTCGCTCCCACTCCCGCGCCGGAGACGCGGCGGCCATCGCTGGATATTGCGGAACTTCGGCTGTGCTCGACAAAGCCCTGGCGACCTGGGCCGAAGCCTACGGCGATCAGACGGAGCGTGACCATGAGCAGTTGGTTAAGGCCATCAAGTCGGGCAAAGTAAAGGCCATCATGGCAGCGTAGGGACAGGCCATCCACCTCCCTGGCGAAAGGGCGGTCGAAAAAATCCTTAATCGCCAACCAGTTGCCGAGGTACAATCTCGGTTTATCAAACTGCAATACAGCAGAGTCCGATTCCGCATAAGCGCGGCTGCACGGCTCTTGGAGGACACTCGTGGCGAAAGACAAGAAAGACAAGAAAGACAAGAAGCACAAAAACAAAAACAAAGATAAAGATAAAGACAAGAGTCAGAAAAAGGGGAAGGCAACCCAGGCTGCTCCCACTCCTGTCGCAACGGACGGATCCTACGCCGATGGCGCGCCTCTCGACCAGGTGACCTACCTCGAGGCCAAGCTGATCCTGAAGCCTGACCGTTTCACTTCGGTGCAGGCCTTCCGCGACTTCGGCAAACTCGTCCAGAAAACGGCGAAGGAAGTTGGAGTTGGTTTTATCCCCGACCCCGAGGCCGGCCTTCGCCCGCAGATCCGCGAGATTACATTCGGCGACACCGAAGACTTCCGTCTCTACAACAATGCGTTCATCCTCCGCAGGCGTATTGCTTACGTCGATGGTTTCCCGGTGGGCGATCCCGAGATCGTATTCAAGTTCCGGCATCCGGATGAAAAGTCTGCGACGGAGGTTGACGTCCGTCCCAAGATTGCCGGTGCCTATCGCATCAAGTTCAAGGCCGAAGCGCTTCCGTTGAAGAACGAGGTTGGCGGATACCGCATCCTGTATTCGCACAACTGTCAGTTCGGCGCGAGCCAGATGCACGACGCCGACAAGACCTCGATGGCCACGCTCGTAAAGGTCTTTCCTGCGCTCGCCAAATTGCAGAAAGCGGAGGGCGAGAAGATCAGCCTGGTGAACGGAGGCATCGTGGAAGAAGTGTTGCTTCCGCTTGGCATGTTGGACTTCGGTAAGGGACTGGTCGGCAAGTGCGACATCGGGTTGTGGCGCACTCGCGGCGAGCATAAGTCGCTGGTCGGCGAATTCGCCTTCCAGGTCAAGTTCGCTCGCAAAGAAGAGGTTGCGGAGAAGCAGAAGAAGCTGGCGGCGCAGTTCTACATCAGCCTGCAACAAGCAGTTGAGGATTGGCTCGCTTTGGGTGTAACCAAGACGGCGATGGTGTACCGCCTGAACGGCAACGAACCACAAAGCCATGAGTGAAGTAGCGCTGAATTCCGCAAGCGAGAAGGAGTTGGTGGCCGCGGCTCGAGCCAAGGCCACGGTCTTCGACGTCTTCTTGCAATTCCTCATCATCGGCGCCACCAGCTTCGGCGGGGTGGTGCCGTACCTGCGTGAAAACCTGATCACCAAGAACCACTGGGTCGATGACAAGGAGTTCGTCGAACTCCTCTCCATTAGCCAGAGCCTTCCCGGCCTGAATGCCACCAACATGGCTGTCTTGCTGGGGGACCGGTTGAAGGGTTGGATGGGCGCGGTTGCCGGCATTGTGGGTGTCTGCCTGCCCGGTGGTGCGCTGATGCTGGCCGTTGGCATCTTTTATCGCGCGCACGGGGACCACAATTTCGTCACGTCGATTCTCAAGGGAGTCGCTGCCGCTGCGGCTGGATTGCTTCTGGCCACGGTCATTCAACTCGGTAAAAAATCGCTATCCGGGCGGTTTGACCTGGTATTTGTGCTCATCACGGTTCTGGCGGTGAATCGACTGCATCAGTCGGTGCCCCGCACCCTGATCGCTGTCGGATTGCTGGCGATCTTCTGGCACTATCCCCGCAAAACCGAACAGGAGAGTGCAAAGCAATGAACCAGGTTCCCGCATTGATTCGCGTTTTCGCCTATCTCTCTCTTCTGACGGTGGGTGGAGGCATGGCTGCCTTCCCCGAGATGAAGATCCTCACCGTGGACGTCCACAAGTGGCTGGACTTTCACCAACTTATTCACCTCTATAGCGTCGGCCAGATGGCGCCCGGGCCCAACATGATGATGATCGTCTCCATCGGCGATTGGGCGGGCGGAATCCTTGGCGCGATCGTCGTAGTGATTGCGTTCTTCGGGCCCACCGGCCTTCTGGCACTCATCGTTGGCCGAGCCTGGACTAAGCTGGAGAAATGGCCGTGGCGTATGTCGATTCAACAGGGACTAGCGCCGGTATCGATCGGCTTGCTTCTGGCTGGCACCCTCAGCATGGCCAAAGGGGCGGTGACAGGTTGGACCACCGGTGGCATCGCACTCGGCGTATTGCTGATCATGCTGTGGCGCAAGGTCAATCCTGCGCTGTTGGTGCTTGGGGGCGCCATCATCGGCGGCATCGTTTTCAGATAACCCGCTGCATCGCTGGCGCACAGTTCGGCCTCACTTCCTGTCTCGATCTCGCGTCTGAAGCAGGCGCGCAGCGGCGACACCAGAGACAGGAAGAACGAGTGCCGGAGGCACGGCATAATCTAGCCCAGCGTGAAGCCGAAGGCGAAACGCTGGGTTCCGTGGGATATTTCATCCGAGTCGCGGAGCGACGGAAGAGTTTCGTAACAACCTCTTCAGCGCTGGGTGAGCCAGAGAACGATTCGAGTCCCGGCAGGGACGGCAGATGCTTGGTGAGACTCGTCCCCACTTTTCCCATTTTGGTCCGCACTGGCTACTTAGTTTTCCCGCATTACCGATTCTTCTAGCATTCCCGCTCGCCGCCCGTTACAACTGTTCCGTGGGCCAAGGGATTGGTGTCCCCACCCATGCCGCGTCCAGCCCGCAGCGGAAGCGCTTCTTTGACAAATCCTCAGAACGCAATGCGTAGCCGCCAGCCATACTTGTATGACTTGTATGTCAGGCATCTGTATGAGTTGTATGTAAAGTATGACAAACGCGTCGCCAAAATAGCCGGATTTTAGGGCCTAAGTCCTACTGGTACTAATGGATACATATAAGTAGTTTAAGAATCATTGGCTTGCGAACAATTTTCCCCTAACGCATTGATTATAAATGACCGTGAACATTTTCATGCTTTCGTGTTGTAGCGCGCTATATCACCATTGAGAAGCTGGACCGCTTTCGTAGCCAGCTGCTGAGCCCATGCCGTAAGATACCTTTCACAGAGGCTGCCCATGTCACCCAATGCTGGTCTTTCGCCCTTCTCCCGTCGTTCGTTTTTGCAGGCGTCATCCGCCCTTCTGGCCTGTCAGATTCTGAGCGAGTCCATGCTTGCCCAGGTTGCCGTCGAGCGGGGCGAATATCCCAAGGGCGCCATTCGTATCAACTCCAACGAAAATCCACTCGGGCCGTGCGAGGCGGCGCGTGAGGCCATCACCTCCGGCCTGCCCAACAGCGGGCGCTACGAGTTTCATCTGACGGAGCAACTGGTCAAGACCTTTGCCCAGCAACAAGGCCTTAAAACTGAATATCTGCTGCCGCTCGCAGGATCGACTCCCGCGCTCAACTTCATCGTAGCGGCCTTTACCTCACCTAAGGCCAGTTACGTTGCCGCTGAACCCAGCTATGATGCCGTGGCCCATGTCGCGCAGGCGCTAGGCACGCGCGCAGTGGGAGTTCCGCTCACCAAGACGTGGTCGCACGATGTGCGCAGCATGCTGGCCGCAGGTCCCGATGCCGGTGTCTTTTATGTGTGCTCGCCGAATAATCCCACCGGAACGCTGACCAGTCACGATGACATCGAATACCTTGTGGACCACAAGCCGGCCGGTTCTGTCGTGGTAGTCGATGAGGCTTACATTCACTTCTGCGATGCGCCGTCGGCGATCGATCTCGTCAAGGCCGATAAGGACATCATCGTCCTGCGCACCTTCTCCAAGATTTATGGGATGGCCGGATTGCGCTGCGGCTTCGCGATCGCCCGCCCGGACCTCCTTAAGAAGATAACGACCTATGGTGGATGGAACCCGATGCCAGTTACAGCCTGCGCCGCCGCGACCGCTAGCCTCGACCAGGCCAACCTGGTGCAGGAACGCAAGGCCATAAATTCCGGCGTGCGGCAGTCGACTTTCGCCTGGCTCGATGCCAATGGCTATCAGTATTCGCCGTCGGTTTCCAACTGCTTCATGCTCAAGGCGGGGAAGCCGGCGAAAGAAGTCATCGGAGCCATGGCCAAGCAAAATGTCTTCATCGGGCGACCCTGGCCTTCGATGCCCGACTGGGTGCGCATCACGGTTGGAACGCAGTCAGAGATGGAGCAGTTCCAGACGGCATTTCACAACGTCATGGCCGGTAAGACAGTGGGACAGTTCCACGATCCGATGCTGGAGCGCAACCTCGACGGATTCGTGCTGCCGGCATAAATCGCCTGCAGTATCGGGAAACTCGGACTTGTTCTGTTGACTCGGCTTGACTCACGGCGTACTATCCAGCCGCTTTCACCAACATTGCATCGATCGAACCCAAGGAGCATTTCATGTCGCGCCCCGACCCGTTTTTGAACTTGTTGCAAGGTATCGGCTACCTTCCTCTCAAGTTGCCGCGCGCCGATGTCGCCCCGCTGCAACTGCTCAGCCTTGCCGGCAAGAAGTTCAGCCTGCTGGGCGATCTCGATGACGCCATGACGTCGGGCACGGCCAAGCTGCCTGCCATCAAGAAGGACATAGCCACCGCCGGACAAATCCAGGGCACGCGTTCTTCGACCGTGAAGCTGAGCCTCGGCCTCGACATTCTCGGCAACATCCTGGGCGCACTCGCTGGCACCAAACTCGATGTGTCGGCGGGTTTTCAGGACGCGTCAACTCTAACCTTTGAGTTCGGCGACGTTACCGTGAGCACCGTAAGCATCATCCTTCTCGACAAATATCTGAACGTCGCAGCCATTGACGCCACGGCCAAGCAGATCAAACAGCTCATGCAGACCGGCAAGGTCGCCGTCATCACTGCGGTCGCGCGCACCAAGAAGTACATCGTCTCGGCCCAGGACGACAAAGGTGCTGATATCAAGGCCGATGTGCCGGTGATCAAAGGAATCGCCAGCGGGAACGTGAGCGTCAGCACGACCGGCAAAACCAGCCAGAAGGTGGTCTTTGAGGGGCCGAATGCCATTACGTTCGGCGTACAAGCGGCCCAACTCCGTTACGACAAGGCAGGACAAATCTCTGCCCTGAATCAAATGGCCGTCGGATCGGGCGCAGTTTTGGGCATGAGTGCGAAGCCGAAGGCCGCCGGTGAGGCCAAGCCGAACTTGGTCAAGGTCCAGAGTCGCTTCATCGAGATTGAATAGTCGGGGATATCCCCACCCCGTGGTGTTCAGGGCGGGGATGCCAGTGCGGGGAACAATTACATCTTCGGCTTAAACAACGCCAGCGGCGCTCCAGTAGGATCGCTGAAGATGCTGAACCATCCCACGCCGGGAATTTCGGTGACGTCCTTCAATATGGTTGCGCCCAGCGATTTCGCTTTGGCCGTTTCCGCATTGACGTCGTCCACCATGACGTACGCCAGCCACATCGACGGGGCCCCCGGTACAGGATGCTTCATCATGCCGCCGCCGGTGCCTTCGCCGACCTTGATCATGGTGTACTCCATGTTCGGCACGTCTTCCAGCGTCCAGTTGAACAGCTTGCCGTAAAACTCTTTCGCTTTACCTAAATCGGTGGTGTTCAATTCAACGTGTACAAAAGGGTTTGCCATCTTCTTTTCCTCTCGACAAATTTAGAACTAATCTTTGGCCCGCGGCGATCTTCCGCCGGTTTGGCATTTGTACCATTTTGACGTTTAAACAAGACGAAAATCGAGCGGGAGAACGAAATATCTTTGTCCGGCGGTCGTCCCTCCTCGCGCTTTCGCGGTGTAAAATTGGCGTTTGGCGGCGAACCATGGCGTCGTGAGTCCTCGGCCGGCGCGACACATCTATAGGTATTACACGCTCGCCAGTATCAATCCCGATCTTCCGAAAGGACGCACTTATGGCAACCCTTACTCATCCTGCGCGCGAGGACAATCGCGCCGACGCGAACCGCAACTACGTAACAGCCCCCGACACCTTCGTCAATGAGCCCATGATCGACTGGACGAACCCCGAGAACCTACGCCGCATGCAAGCGGCTATCGAAAAGGTTCGCGGCGAACTGGGCCGCGAGTACGACGTGGTGATCGGCGGACGTCGCATCAAGACCGGCGATACATCTCCCTCACTCAATCCCGCAAAGCCTTCGGAAGTCGTCGGCGTGCATCAGCAAGCTGGACCGGCCGAGGTCGAACCTGCCATGCAGGCTGCGCTCAAGGCCTTTGAAACTTGGAGCCGCACCTCGGTTGAGGAGCGCACCCAACTGCTGTTCCGCGTGGGACGACTTTTGCAGGTGCGCAAGTTCGAACTCGAAGCTTGGCTGGTATTCGAAGTAGGCAAGAATTATCTCGAGGCCGACGCCGACATCGCCGAGCTCATCGATTTCTGCCACTTGTACGCAATCGAGGCATTGCGTCTCGACAAGGCGAAGACCGTTGTCCAGTTACCGGGCGAGCACGACCAGTTCCGTTACATCGCATTGGGTGTGGGCGCGGTCATCTCGCCGTGGAATTTTCCCGCCGCCATCATGGGAGGCATGACGCTGGCTTCGGTCGTCAGCGGCAATACGGTAATCCTCAAGCCCTCGGGAGACTCGCCAACTATCGCTGCTAAATTCATGGAGATCCTGGAAGAGGCTGGCCTGCCTGACGGCGTGGTGAACTACTGCCCCGGCCACGGCGTCGATTTCGGCAGCGCTGTGGTCGCGCATCCCAAGACGCGCTACATCGCCTTCACCGGATCAAAGGAAGTCGGCCTGCACATTAACCTGACCGCTGCCACTCAGAAACCGGGCCAAATCTGGATCAAGCGCACCGTTCTCGAGATGGGTGGCAAGGACTCCATGGTGGTCGACGCCGATGGCGATTTCGACTCCGCTGTAGAAGGCACTGCGCAGGCTGCGTTCGGCTTCAGCGGACAGAAGTGCTCGGCCTGTTCGCGCGTCATCGTCGACGAGCGCATCTACGATCGCTTTTTGCAGGCGCTGAAAGCGCGCGTGGAAAAAATCACCGTCGGCGATCCCACTACCAACCCCGGCATGGGTCCCGTCATCAATGAGAAGTCGATGAAGTCCATCCTCGGCTACATCGAGAAGGGAATTGCCGAAGGCGGACGGCTCATCACCGGCGGGGCGGCGGCGAAAGCCGCGGGCGAAGGTTACTTCATCCAGCCGACAGTCATCGCTGATGTCGATCCCAAAGCCACCATCGCCCAGGAAGAGATATTTGGCCCGGTGCTGGCCGTCATCAAGTCGCACGACTTCGAAGAAGGCATCGCCATCGCCAACAACACGGAGTTCGGCTTGACCGGCGCGGCCTACACCTCATCGCCCGACAAGATCGAATATGCCAAGCGCGAGTTCCACGTGGGTAACCTGTACATCAATCGCAAGTGCACCGGCGCCATCGTCGGCGCGCATCCCTTCGGCGGATTCAATATGTCGGGCACGGACTCCAAGGCCGGTGGCCAGGATTATCTGCTGCTCTTCACGCAAGGCAAGTCGATCGGTGAGAAGATCATCAAGTAAATAGGGATGAAGCTTACAAGAATCCCCTGTCCGGCACTCCGGGTGGGGGATTTTTTTCTCAAGCCTTACGCTACGCGCAGTGCACCACGGTTACGTTTTATCCGCACACCTGTTGCATTCAGTTGCAATACCTTTGCGACTAAATCTGTTGACTACGATTGACTCCGTAGACTACGCCCCCTAGACTCCATTCCACTGCAGATGGCGCCACCACAGCTGCAGAACGAATCGGGGACCTAAATGAAACGAACTCTGGCCACTACTGGACTGCTTTTTGCTACGTCGTGTTTGTTCGTCGCATTACCATGTTTCGCATCTGCGCCCAAGAGCGCTGCGGCTGCGACAGTCAATACCAGCCCGTGTCCTCGTTACAACCCAGGTAGCGTCGTACTTGAACCCAAAAGCCTGTACAGCAACAACGGCGTACTGCAGGTAACGTTCACCTATCAGACCGCCGTCGACGCCTACGGCAATACCCTCTATTGTTTCGTCAGCCAGGACGGCACCGAGTCGCCTACCCTGCATCTGAAGCCAGGCGACACGCTCGTCCTGACTCTGAAAAATCTGCTTCCAGCGCCATCAAAGGCGTCGATGAGGATGGCCCTGCCTAAAGGCTCGACGATCTGTGCCAACCCGGAAATGAACCCATCGTCGGTGAATGTGCACTATCACGGCACCAACACGTCGCCCACGTGCGGCGCAGACGAGGTTATCCACACCATCATCAATTCCGGCGAAACATTCATCTATACAGTTGCATTTCCCTCGGATGAATCGCCAGGACTCTATTGGTATCACCCCCACATCCATGGGATAGCGGAGGCCGCGGTGCAAGGTGGAGCTTCCGGAGCGATTATTGTCGATGGGATCGAAAACATTCAACCTGCGGTAGTGGGATTGCCGGAGCGCACTCTGTTGGTTCGCGATAATCCGACCCCCGTGCAGGGCAACGACCCGCCAGCGTGGGACATTTCAGTCAACTACATCCCGATTCCGTATCCCAACTATCCGCCCGCCGTGATTCCGGTCAACACGCTGAGGAAGCAGTTCTGGAGAGTGGGTAATCTTGCCGCCGACACCATTCTGGATGTCCAACTCCTGTACGACGGCGTTCCTCAGGTGTTACAGCTGGTTGCTCTCGACGGTGTGCCTACTGGATCGCAGGATGGCACCCAGCAGGGTCAACTTGTTCCAGTTACGGACATTTTGATTCCGCCGGCAGGACGCGCCGAGTTCATCATGACAGGCCCTGCCTCTTCGGTGAAGACTGCCAGGTTCGTGACCCAAAATATCGACACCGGCCCCGATGGCGACAACGACCCCGCGCGGCCCATCGCTGCTTTGTTGCCAGTGGCTGTCATTTTGCCGGCTTTACCGCAGCTGCCTTCGGTCGCCGGTCCAGCCTGGAAACAGCGCTTTGAAGGACTCAAGACCGCGACGGTTACCGGGAATCATCTTGTTTACTTCTCCGAAAACAATCCACTGTCGCAGTTTTTTATTACCGCTGACAACGAAACTCCTGCTCTCTTCGACCCCAATGCGCCTCCGGCCATCATCACGACGCAAGGCTCGGTGGAAGACTGGCTCGTGGAAAACCGCACGCTCGAAAATCATGAGTTCCACATTCACCAGATCCACTTTCTTCTGATGGAACGCGATGGCGTGCCGGTGCCGCCGGCGGAGCAGCAGTTCCTCGACACCATCGACGTGCCGTATTGGTCGGGCAGCGGACCGTACCCGAGCGTCAAAGTGCGCATGGACTTTCGCGGCCCAGACATCGGCGACTTTGTGTTTCACTGCCATATTCTGGAGCACGAAGACGGCGGCATGATGCAGATCATCCGCGTGTTGCCTGCGGGCGTATTCAACGCTGCCGATTCCGCCAAAGTCAGTTCCAAGCCGGATGGTGGCCGCTAGGCGGACTCGGCGTCGTGCGTCGCAAGATGCTGCTCTAAACCGTTGTTTTATCGATTTCTGAAAGCCGGAGCCTCGCGCTCCGGCTTTTTTTGCGGCCGGGAAGGATGAACCGCGAAATTTCGCTCCGTTCACCGCGCACCGAAGCAATGTTCATATCTCACAGATTTGTCTGCCAGCCGGGCATAGAATGAAGAGCTACTCGAGAGGTCCACCAGAGTGGCAGGTCATCATTCTTGGAGGCCGCCATGCGTAAACTTTGTACGCTTGCAACTGTGTTCATCTTACTTTTCTCTGCTGCCGCGCTGTTCGCTCAGGCCGCTTCTTCTAACTCCTGTTCCAACCCCGCAGAAGTCGCGAAGATGGTCAACCCTGTAAAGTCCACCGGCGAGTCGCTGGCGCAGGGCAAGAAATATTATGGCTACGACTGTGCGATGTGCCACGGCGTCACTGGGAACGGCAAGGGTGAGGTCGATAACGGTGACAAGATGCCCGATTTCACCGACCCAGCAGCCATGAAAGACGTAACCGATGGACAGATGTTCTGCGCGCTGAAAACAGGCCACGGCAAGATGCCGCAGGAGAACATTCGCCAGACTCCCAACGAACTGTGGAACCTGGTGAACTACGTTCGCTCGCTGGCGAAGTAACAGCGGCCATTATCGTTATGCGGGACAGCGCGACGCGTTCGTCCCGCATTTTCTGCGTCTCGACCCGAGCCGCGATGTCACTCGGGCAGCGAATCAAAAGCTGCTCATGCTGGGCATAGGGCGCCGTATTTTTCTCGCAGTTGTCCCCTAATTGATTCCCACTAATTCACCACGCAACATTCGCACCTCGACGCTCGTGCTACCACTCCTGATATGTGATTCGTAACGTTAGCCTTCGACTTCACGCCGCTTCCGGCAGCGCACGTCACAACTGCTCACGACACGCAGTAACCTCGGCGGCGGAAGCCCATCTAAACATGCATACTCGTTGCTCGCAGAGCCACGACGCACGAAAACGAGCCGGATGTTCGAGGCTGATGTTGGCAACACTGAGGAGAGGAGAACACCATGAAACACATTAGCCGCTATTTAGCAGTGCTGGCCGTGTTCGCGATGGCCTTGACCGGAGTCGCCTTGGCCCAGCAGTTCGCCTACCGTGTGTCTGCCAGCGTCCCCTATGACTTCAACATTGGAGACCAGCATTTTGCTGCTGGAAACTACCTGTTCATCGTGAACTATGGTGACCATGCGGTGACCATCCACAATCAGGCCACCGGACGAAGCTCCATAGCGCTGGCCGAGCCTATTGTTTATGCATCGCCGGGCTATGACATGAGAGACAAGGGGCCCATCGTCCAACTGGATTCCGTCAGCGGGCAATACGTGCTTTCGTCGATCCAGGTCCGCGACGAAGGCGTGACCTTTCCGGGGGCCGGCTCCAACCGTTCGCTGGCCAAGAATGAAGGGACCGTCACGACCGCTGCCGCATTACGCTGATTCAGCGGTTGCGCACCGATCGACGATGGAGGAAGGCCGGGAATTCCCCCTCCCGGCCCTTTTGCTTTTTCACCGGATCTCTCCGCGCATCTTTTCGGTCAACTCGAGAGACTGGCACAACGCTCCGCTCCACAGTAGTCTGTTACGCAGTGTTCATGTTGCGCAATTTCGTCATATTTCTATTCGCGTTTGGGTCAGTGCTCAGCGCCACTGCCGCCGAATCCGCAGTCCTATCCAACGTTGCTTGGCAGCCGCAAATTCTGGTGAACGGTGCCGTCTGCCTGTTCACGGTCGACGTTGCAGGTTCACCACAGAAGATCACCGGCAAATGGCTGGGCCGCGAGTTGATCTTCTCGCACGCATCCGGCAAAACGTGGTATTCCCTAGCTGGCGTCGCCTACGAAACTAAACCTGGAACCTATGACCTCGCACTCGAAGTCGTCACGCGTGACGGACACGTGTTGCGTGAAGTTAAGCCAATTACGGTGCATGCGGCAAAGTACAAATCTTCTCGGCTCACTGTTCCACAAAAATATGTCACTCCCGATCCAGAAACCCTGAAGCGCATCGAGGCCGAAAGGGAAATCAAGAACCAGGCCTTCGCCCACTCCATCCCATCTCCCGAGTGGTCAGGAAATTTCGTTGCTCCTGTTTCAACCGAAATCTCGGAAGCCTATGGCACCAGCCGAACCTTCAACGGAAAGCTCGCCAGCGTGCATCGCGGCCTCGATTTTCACGCGCCTATAGGAACTCCTGTTCACTCCTCCAATGCCGGGGAAGTGGTGCTGGCTCGCGACCTATTCTACGAAGGCAACTGCGTGGTCATCGATCACGGCCTGGGCTTCATGACCATGTATATGCACTTGTCTGAGTTCAAGGTGAAAGAGGGCGACAAGGTGGACAAGGACCAGGTCATCGCCCTCAGCGGTGGCACCGGGCGCGCTACCGGTCCGCACCTGCACATGTCGGTCCGCTGGAGCGGCGAATACCTAGACCCTGCGAAGCTGCTTGCGCTCAAACTTCCCCCACAACCCTAATGCCTGGCGGGGTCGGCCGCGGCGTTCAGCCGGAGTCTTCATGCCGGGTGAAGCTTAGCCCCGTAGTATCGCCGCTGAAAGTAAAGCGCCACGTTCACCAGCGCGATCATCACAGGCACTTCTACCAGCGGCCCTATTACAGCCGCAAACGCCGCACCTGAGTTAATGCCGAATACTGATACCGCGACCGCAATCGCCAGCTCGAAATTATTAGAAGCCGCAGTGAATGCCAGCGTTGTGGTCTTCGAGTAGTCCGCTCCCAGCTTACGCCCCATATAGAACGACACCAGGAACATCACGACGAAATAAATCAGCAGCGGAACGGCAATGCGCAGCACGTCGAGCGGTAGCCGCACGATATATTCGCCCTTGAGCGAAAACATCACGACAATGGTGAACAGCAACGCAATCAGTGTCAGCGGGCTCACGCGTGGCACAAATTTCTGCTCGTACCAGTCGCGGCCCTTCAATCTCATTAGCGCTGTGCGCGTAAGAAACCCCGCTAGGAACGGCACTCCGAGATAGATGAACACGCTCTTCGCAATCTCACCAATAGAGACGTGCACCACCGCGCTATTCAGTCCCAACTTCGCCGGCAGCACGGTGATGAACACCCACGCATACAGCGAATAGAAGAACACCTGGAACAGGGAATTGAACGCCACCAGCCCTGCAGCATATTCGGTGTCGCCTTTGGCCAGTTCGTTCCACACGATTACCATCGCGATGCAGCGCGCCAGTCCGATCATGATCAGCCCGGCCATGTACTCCGGATAGCCGCGCAGGAACACGATCGCCAGCACGAACATCAGGACTGGCCCTACCACCCAGTTCTGCACCAGCGACAAGCCGAGCACGCGCTTGTTGCGAAACACTTCCGGCAATTCTTCGTAGCGCACCTTGGTGAATGGCGGATACATCATCACGATCAGCCCGACTGCAATTGGAATCGACGTCGTGCCCACGCTGAAGCGGTTGAGGAATGGCACGATCCCGGGCACGAGCCATCCTGCAAGCACTCCCAGCGCCATCGCGCCGAAGATCCATGCGGTTAGGTAGCGATCGAGAAAGCTCAGACCGCGTGTCGGTCTCACTACAACCGCCGGAATGGTGACTGTCCTTGTGCTACTGTTTGCCAATGCGGTCGATCTCCCTCTGGATCGCCAAGCGATCAAGCGCTTGCAGTGGCAAGCTAAGGAACAGCCCTATGCGCCGGTCGAGTGCAACGAAAGCCTCGCGGAATGCACGCTGCACTTCGTCCGCACTGCCCTGAACGGCCGCCGGATCGGCAATCCCCCAATGGGCCGTCATTGGTTGGCCGGGCCAGATCGGACACACTTCGTGCGCTGCGTTGTCGCAGACCGTGAACACAAAGTCCATTTCCGGCGCGCCCGGCTGTGCGAACTCGTCCCAGCTCTTGCTGCGCGCGTCAGCTGCCGGAAGATTCGCTGCCCCCAGTTCTCGCAGGGCCTCGGGCCGCACTTTGCCAGACGGATGACTGCCCGCGCTATAAGCCTTGAATCGTGGCTTTCCCCGAAAGTTCAAAATGGCTTCGGCCATAATCGAGCGCGCCGAGTTTCCAGTGCATAGAAAGAGAACGTTGTAGGCATCCTTCATATCCGTCCTGCTTTCCCCAACTATTTCCGTCCGTGCAGCTTGATCGAAGCCACCGCCGCTGCCGCCTCGCGCACCAGGGCATCAGGGTTCTTCAGCGACGCCACCGACACCGTCGATCCGCAACATAAGCTGCCTTTCGTGCTGGCGAGACCTTCCGGCGCCAGCATTGCCACCAGGTCGCACCCGTGCGCAATCCGCGGAATGCTAAGATCGCGTAGTCCCGCCGCCAGCACAGCGCTGAGATACTCCGTCAGCAGGCTTGCTCCTGAGATGCAACCCACGTAGGCGCTGATGTCGCGCACCAGTGCTTCCGGCAGCGTCTTCAGCAGCACGATGTCGCTGACCGCAAAATGTCCGCCCGGTTTCAGTACTCGGGCAACTTCGCGAAAGACCGCCGGCTTGTCGGCCGACAGATTGATCACGCAATTGCTGATCACATAATCTACCGTGCCACTCTCTATTGGCAGCTCTTCGATAAAGCCTTTGCGAAATTCGACATTCGTCGCGCTCCGCTTTGTCGCGTTCTCGCGCGCCAGGGCGAGCATGTCGTCAGTCATATCGACGCCGATGACATGTCCCGTCGGGCCAACGCGGTACAATGCCAGGAACGCGTCAAAGCCCGCTCCCGAGCCCAGGTCCAGCACCGTCATGCCGGGCTGGATTTCCGTCAACGCCAGCGGATTGCCACATCCCAGCCCCAGGTTCGCATCGCCCGCCAGTGCCAACTCCTCGTCGCTGTATCCAATCGACCGGGCCACGTCCTCGATCGGCGCACCGCACGCCGAAGCTTCGCCGCGCGCGACGGCTGCATAGTGTTCCTCTACCGCGCTGGTAATCGCTTCGTTTTTCATTTCTGCTCCTTGATTTGGGTCAGTCTTTCGACTGGCGCATTCAGCGCACAGCAACCCGCGCTTTCGATTGCATTATTGAGAAGTTGCAGCGCACGCAGCACTTCCGCGCGCTCCTTAAGCGGGATCGCCCCCATGATGGTTCGCGTGCGGTCGCGCATCAGTTCGTCCAGCAGCTTCCACGTGCGCCGTCCGGCTGCCGTCACCCGCACCATGGCTGCTCGGCCGTCGTCGTGTCCGCCCCGAATGCGCTCGACCAACCCACGGACCTCCAGCTTTTCCAGCACGCGGGTCATGGCGCTGGGGGTAATCCCCGATAGCGCAGCAAGGTCCGTCAGCCTTGCGCCCTCGCTCGCTACCAGCACTCTGAGGATGGCAGTCTGCCGCTGGCTCAGCCCGTCGCAGCAAACTTCGTCTGGCCCGATCTGCCCCAGGATGCGCCCTAGCCTTTCCAGTTCATCCCACCATTTCTGGGTTACGCCGCTGTTGCTCCTCATCTTCATAGGAGCACTCTATCGCAAACTACTTGCATGCGTCAAGCAAGTAGTTTTGTTCGAACGGCGGTCAGCCAGGCGATATGACTCCAACCCGTTCCTGCGCTTCGTTCCGTCTATCGCTACATGTTTGACATCTGTCGTAGCGTGCTGAACAATGATCACTACCGCATCACGGTAGTCTGGAATCCTTTACGGCGCCGCAATAGGCGCTCGAGCAGCATTCCTGGAAGTTGGTATGGCAAGAATTCTCTGTGTGGACGACGAGCGGCACGCCGCCAAGCTCAAGTGCATCATCCTCGAAACGGCTGGCCATCAAGCCACTCCTGCCACGTCTGCGCGTGAGGCGGTCGAACTCCTGGAGTCAAATCCTTACGACGTCGTAGTCACGGACTGGCGGCTAGGTGACGCAGACGGACGTGACATCGTCGTTGCCGCGCGCAAGCTTAGCGACACGCCCGTGGTGGTGATCTCCGGCTACGTCAACGAGGCCTTTCAGGCTCCCGATCCCTTGGCGGATTATTACCTGGAAAAGCCGGTCAATCCCGAAGAGCTGATTCGCGTCGTTAATGATCTGGTGAAGTCCGGCCAATAGTCCCGAATACTACTGTGGTGGAAATGGCCGCACTGCGACCCTGTCTGGAGTGAGGCGCTTGGGGCGCGGCGAATCGCTGGCAATGTGTACCGATGCAGTGGCGTGCGCCAGCATGCGATGATGCAATACGAAAAGTGCAAGTTCCAGGCGGTCGGACACCCCGATTTTGTCGAAGATCGATCGCAGCGCGTTCTTCACCACTTGCTCCGTCGTGTACATCTGTTGGGCGATTTCCTTGTTCTTATAGCCCCGAACTACCGCCGCTATGATCCGCAATTCCTTTTCCGAAAGCCGGTCTCGGACTCGCATCCCGACCAGGTCTTCGCTGATCTCGTCGGCCGTCGAACTTGGCGTATGCACGAATGTTTCGCCCCGCGCCAGGCGTCGCACCGCTTCCACAATGGCGAGCCCGTTGATCGAGCGAAATACTACTCCCGGCACGCCCATGGCGATGAAGGCCGAAACCTCGTCGCTGTTTTCGGCCAGTACCATGATGGCGGCCGAGTTGAGCGCCGACAAGGCCTGAATCTCGGGAAATTGCGGCAGGAAGTGCGTTGACACCATCAGCACATGGGCCCGCAAGCGCTCCAGTGCATTCAGCATCTGCTCGGCGGTTTGGGGCTGCCCGACGATGCGCAAATCGTCTTCCACCGCCAACACCTTGGCCACACCCGCACGAAAGATTGCTTGGTGGTCCGCGATGATCACGTTGATCATGCCCCCGACCCTTTGTACTGAATGTTCAATTCATATCTCTTCGGATTTGATTGCAATCCGTTGCCCTCCCGTTGCGGCGCTCGGTACACTTTGAGTTGGCCTTGATTCCCAGAGGCTTGATAGCGCCACTACCAACGTTAGTGTTATGAATTGTTGAGCTTCGGTGTTGTTATAGCATGAGTTAACAATCTGGTTGGACAATTTTGCTATTAACCCGGCGAATGTTGCAACTAAAGTTGCACCCACGTACCTCACATTACACGCCACGAGAGGCCATCGTTGCTCCCCTGGTATCCAAGTCTGACAACGGCACGCCGTCTCGGATCCGCTAAAAAATTGTTATCATCGTGCCTTGCCGTCCACGTTGACATCGGTGCGCGCCTCGACTCGTCCCAACTGGGCTGAAGTTTCACTCTCCGCGCTGCGCGGCAATTTCCGCGCCTTGCAACAACATGTTGGCGCCGGTGTAACCATCTGCGCTGTCGTCAAGTGCGATGCCTATGGGCACGGCTCCGAAGCCTGTGCGCTTGCGCTTGAACAAGTCGGCGCCTGTTGGTTTGGCGTAACTTCCACCGACGAGGGCGTTGCACTGCGTGCTGCGGGTGTTCGCAGCCGCATCCTTGTCATGGTTGGAGTGTTTCCCGGCGAAGAGGAAGACGCTCTTCGTTACGACCTCACTCCCACCGTTCACCGTATTGAAGATGTCGAGGCCGTTGCTCAGGCCGCCGCGCGCATCGGACGCCGCGATCCAGTGGCTGTGCACCTTAAGCTCGACACGGGTATGGCGCGTCTTGGGTTGTCGCTTTCGGAACTCGACAACGTTGCAGCGCGCCTCAAATCGTTGCCGCAGGTCGAACTTGAAGGCGTATTCAGCCACCTTGCTTCTTCTGAAGTGCTCGATGCCGTCGACGCGCAGCGCCAGCAGATGCGCTTTGTCGAGGCTGTATGCACGCTGGAACGGAATGGTCTACGTCCGACCTTTCGACATCTTGCGAACAGTAGCGCCACTCTCGGACGTCCCGATACCTGGTACAACTTTGTGCGTCCGGGCATGGCCATCTACGGATACGAACTTTCTCTCGTGCACCGCAACGGTTCGGCCGCTGAATACCATCCACTCGGCCTTACTCCTGCCCTGTCGTGGAAGACGCGGGTGCTGTCAGTGCGCAATGTTCCCGCCGGACAGGCGCTCGGCTACAACGGTGTTTATGTCACGCCGTCGCCGGCGCGCATTGCTGTCATCGCCGCCGGTTACGGCGACGGTCTCTATCGCCGGCTGTCGCCCGGAGGCTACGTGCTGCTGCGTGAGCAGCGCGCTCCCATACTCGGGCGTATCTCGATGGACCTTACGATCGTCGATGTCACCCGAATTTCTGGCGTCGAGATTGGCGATGAGGTTGTACTCATCGGCGGCAGCGGCAGCGAGCGTATTACTGCCGTCGATCACGCCCGCTGGTCCGGCACCATCCCCTACGAGATCCTGTGCAATCTATCGGAGCGCGTGGTGCGCCACCACGTGGAGTAGTTCCGCCGCTTCGTGCTACGATGCAAATTCAAAACAACCACGAATAACACGGATAAAAACCATGCCTCGCATCGCCCTCATCGCTCTGCTGCTCTCAACGTTTGCCGTCGCTCAGGCTCCTCAACAGGCTTCGCCTACAGGCATCACGGCCGCGCACCAGCGGATGGGCTACTTCGTCGGCTACTGGACCGCCACCGGCACGTCAAGAATCAGCCCGAAGACGCCTCCGGCTCCGTTCACTTTGAAAGAGCATGGCGACTGGGTCACGGATGGCTACTTCCTCGAAACCAAGACTTCGATGAAAGGGCCGCTGGGCACGGTCAATAGCCAGCGCGTTATGGGCTACAACGTCGAGGACAAGGTTTACACCTACAACATCTACAACAGCCTGGGCGAGCACCAGGTTGCGCTCGGTCATCTCAACGGCAACACTTGGACGTGGAACTCAGAAGAGAAGCTCAACGGCATCGTTATTAAGGGACGCTATACCATCGTCGAAACCGGCCCGAATACCTATACCTTCAAGTCCGAAGTTGCCGACCCCAAGGGTGGATGGGCGACGGTGATGGAAGGCACAGCCACGCGAGTTGCACCGCCCAACAACAATTAGTTTCCCTGCGGAATCGCTATTCTCGCTGCCAGGGCGGGAATTTGGCATGGATCGACTGCCAATTACTTATTACCAGTTACCCGATACAAGCTCAGTGCTGCATCGCCCTGCACAATCTTCCGATGCCGCACCAGTGCCCCGAACTTCTCGCCCAACTCATATCGTTTCTCGTGCTCGGCAATCACGATCGAGGCAGGCACAACCAGCCGCGACTCTCCCAGAAACTCCAGCGTGCGCTCATACGCCCCGCGCATTTGATACGGCGGGTCGAGAAAGCAGAAGTCGCAGGTTTCGCCTGAGGCATCGAGCGAGCGCAGCGCCGCCGAAACCTCGCTTTCGTATACTTCGAATCCGTCGCTGATTTTCAGCGATTTCAAATTCTCGCGCAGCAGCCGCGCGTGTTTGCGGTCCGCCTCAACGAAGTACACCTGTCGCGCGCATCGGCTAAGCGCCTCTATGCCCACCGCGCCGGTTCCGGCAAACAGGTCAAGCCACACGCTGCCCTCCAGCGTGCTTGCCGACGCCAGCACATTGAACAGTGTTTCGCGCAGGCGATCGCTGGTCGGACGCAGGTCCATTCCCGGGAGCGACCTCAGCGGGCGGCTGCGATATTGTCCGGCAATGATGCGCATGGCTTCGAGTGTATAGAATGAAGATAGATAGAATAAAGATAGAGGCTTGCAGTCTTCATGCGTGGTTGGTCATTTCCAGCGGGACGCTTGTTCGGCGTCGACATTCGCATTCACGTCACATTCCTGTTTCTACTCGGCTTCGTCTGGTTCTCCGAGTCGCTGACCATGGGAGTCTCCGGCCCCGGCCGTGGGCTCGCGCTGGTAGCCATCATCTTCGGATGCGTGGTGCTGCACGAACTGGCGCACGCCGTTGTGGCCAAGCGCAGCGGAATCACCGTACGTTCCATCATCCTGCTGCCTATCGGCGGCGTTACTCTCATGGAAGATCCCGGCCTAAGCAAGCCCGATCCCGCGCGCGACATTCGCGTCGCCGTCGCCGGACCGCTGCTCAATCTTGTTGTCGCCGCCATCGCGGGCGCAGTCATCCTCAGCTTCTTTCCTCAGGTAAAGCTCTGGTCGCAGCCTTACGTGCACGCCACCAACCTGCCGCGCAGCCTGTTCTGGGGCAACCTGTTTCTGGGCGCCTTCAACTTGCTGCCCGCCTATCCCATGGACGGCGGCCGCATCTTACGCGCGCTGCTGGCCGAGCGCATGGACTATGTGCGTGCCACCCGTCGGGCCGTCACCATCGGGCAGGTCTTTGCCATGTTGCTCATGATGATCGGCCTGGTGTGGAATGTGTGGCTAGTACTCATCGGCTTCTTCCTCTTCCTTGGTGCGCAAATGGAGGACCGTTCGGTCGTCTTCCAATCGGTTTTGGAATCGGTGCACATGGAAGACGTGATGCTCACCCACTTCTCCATTCTCTCGCCTGCCGACACGCTCGAAGACGCGCTCAGCAAGGCCGTGCACACTCTGCAAGACGATTTTCCCGTTGTTCGCGGCATGGAGATGGTCGGCGTCATCAACAAATCGCGCATCGTCGAAGCGCTGCGCCGCGACGGCAACGGCTATGTGCAGCCTGCCATGGTGCGAGGTTTCGAAGTTGCGAGACGCACCGACTCCCTCGCCGAAGCTTTCCGCAAGCTTCACGGGCGCGGCCTGAGCATGATCCCGGTGGTGGATACAGGGCGTCTGGTCGGCATCGTCACCCTCCAGAATCTTACCCACTCCATGGCCCTGCTGGCCGAGTCGCGTCGGCTTAAGCAGGCGGAGGAGAACGGCGACTAGAACTAGTCTGACAGGCCCCGCTTCTCCAGAATTCTGCTACTCCAATGCGCGGTTTTTCTTGACTTCCCGTCGCCTCGTGCTGATAATCGCCCAATCCACGCAAGAATCGTAGTGCTATTACTCACGCATTAGATCTGTGAGTTATTAGCACGAGGGAGACTCGCATGAGCCATCGTGCCGTCGTCTTCATTTTCTGCCTCTCTCTTCTGCCACCGGCTGGGTTGTTCGCCGAGTGTGAAGGCAAAGTCCTGATGCGTTCCAACTTTCAATCCGGCGACGCCAAGTGGCCGATCGCCAGCACCACTTGGACCGATCAGGCTGTGAGCGATGGCGCTCTGACCCTCACCTACCGCAAAGACGTCGCTTCGCAGCTCCTGTATCGCGGCGACGTTTACGACGACGTGCAGATCTGCGTCAAAGTGAAGCTGGTCGAATCGGTTTCCGCCGAGAAAGAGTACGCCTCACTGCTCTTCTGGGCCAAGGACTATACCTCCTATTACGTGCTGTGGTTCGATCCCTCGGGCGCGGTGGGAGTACTGCGCAAAGCGGGCGATCGCTGGCTCTACCCGTTGCCGCCGGAGAACCATGTTGCAGTGAATAAGGGCGTCGGCCAGACCAATACTTTGCGCGTTGCTCTGCACGGCAACGCCGCAGATCTCTATGTGAACGAACGTCGCGTCGGCTCTATCACCGGGCAACCTGTCGCCGGGGGAAGCCAGGTTGGCCTGCGGGCCGAAGGCGCCATTCCCAATCACACCAGCACTGTTTGGGAATTCTCAGACTACGTCGTCTCGAAACCGTGAATTGACTTCCTGCTTTGTGGGACGCAAGTCGAATTTATCCTCCGCCGAGCGTGAAGTTCACGTTCACTTGCGTGTCCACTTCGACCGGTTCGTTGTTGAGCAGATAAGGCCGGTATCGCCACTGCTTAACCGCTTCAATCGCCGCCGGCGCCAGCAGCGGGTGCCCGCTGATGACATGCAGATCGTGCACCGTGCCGTCTTTTCCGATCACGGCCTGCAACACTACCGTCCCTTGTACCCGCGCCTGCATCGCCAGCATTGGATACTGCGGCTTGACTTGCAGCACGAGCATCCCCGCAGCCACTCCTGACGAAATGCGCAGCTTCTGCGGCGAAGTTGGTTTCACGATGGTCGGCGGTACAGCGCGAGCAATTTCCGTCAGCACTGCGTTGGGCACGCCATTCGGAATACCTCCCGGCACAAGTCCATCCATGCTCGGTGGTCCTTCCGCAGCCGGTTCGTCCTTCGCCAGTGAGATAGTTCGCGGTATGTACCCTGGCTCGTGCAATACGCTGTCGTCGTGTTCGCGAACGCGAGGCTGCACGCGCGGCTGGCTCTGCGCCTCCTGCACCGGTGCGCGTCCCGGCGGCGGCGCCGGAGCTTCCAGTAGGTTCAGCAGCTGTTGTTTGGGCAACGCTTGGGTGTAGATCATCGGCAGCAACACCAGCACGCAAATTGCGCACGCTTCGATGACAAACGAGATCACCTGGGGCCACGTTTTGCGCGTACGAGTTCCCGCGCCTGAGTCGAACAGGCTGTCTTCGAACATGATCGCCGCTCCCCTCCGGTGTAACTACAGACACCGGCACGGCGACATTTGCTCCGGGACAATGCTGCGAGACTACGTGAGAAAAAGTGGAGAGGCAGCCGACTTCTGTGGGTTCCAAGACTGACGGCTGAAAGCTAACAGCTAATAGCGGACGTTCTACTTCACCCTTTGCAACTCGCGGTAGGCCTCGCTCTTCGATACGCCAAATTCTTTTGCTGCTTGTTTCAACGCGGCTTTTTCGTCGAGTGAATCCTTGCTCATCAGTTCGCGCACGCGCTTCCCAACCGTCTTCCCATTCGGTTGCGGATGTTCAGTGCCATCGTGCTTGCCGATCAGCAGTGTGATCTCACCTTTCACTTCGACGCGCCGGTTCAGGGTGGCGAGCACGTCTTCCACGCTGCCGCGAAGAAATTCCTCGTGCAGCTTGGTGACCTCTCGCGCTACCACCACATGCCGCTCCGGTCCCAGCAGCTCGACGATGTCCTCCAGCGCTTCCAGAATGCGGTGCGGCGCTTCATAAAAAATCTGCGTTCGCGGCGAATTTCGGATCGCCTCCAGTACGGTGCGGCGAGCGCCTTGTTTTGCGGGCAGAAAGCCGCTGAACCGGAACGAGTCCGTCGGAAGACCGCTGGCCACCAGGGCCGACAAAAACGCCGACGCCCCCGGCACCGGCACGATCTTAATATGGTGCCGCACCGCCAAGGCAATCAAGCGATATCCCGGGTCGCTCACTCCAGGCATGCCCGCGTCACTCACCATAGCGACGTTCTCGCCCTTTTCTAAATGCAGGATCAGCTCGGCCGCGCGCGTGAGCTCGTTGTGCTCGTGGTAACTCACCGTCAACTTCTCGATGCCGTAATGATCGAGCAACTGCACGGTGTGGCGCGTGTCTTCGCACGCCACCAGGTCCACTTCCTTCAGGATGCGTAGCGCCCGCAGCGTAATGTCTTCCATGTTGCCGATGGGCGTGCCCACCAGATACAACGTACCCGCTCCGGGAGCGCCGCCGTCTTGCACTACGCGCACTGCTGATTTCGCCTTCGCCATAAGTGGCAAGTCTACACCTGTCGCTCGCTGCAGGTATCGTCGGCGGTCCGCCTGCTCTTGGCTAATTGGGCTTCTCATTCCTACTACGAAACGTTCTTTTTTGGCAGCCGCTGTACAATGCCGTGACGCCATGAATCGTTCTTTTTTTCACCACCGTGCATCGGTCTGTGCAACCTCCATGCTGCTGATTGCCTTGGTTGTTGCGTCTGTCGCTAAGAATCGCAGCGAGAAGGCCGGCCTTCGCCCACAACCTCTTTATTGGGCCTACTGTCCCAACCCTCCTGCCGATGCCCCCGCTCCGACCGATCCGCCCAACACGCTGCAACACGTGCCAAACAGCACGGCGGTCTTCACCCTTGCGCAAATTGACGACCTGTTCTCCGTGCCTGACTGGCATCCCGCGTCGCATCCGCCGATGCCTGACATTGTGGGACAGGGCAGCAAGCCCGACGTATACGCCTGCGGCTACTGCCATCTGCCCAACGGCTTGGGGCGCCCCGAAAACTCCGGCATCGCAGGACTCCCCGCCGACTACATCATTCAGCAGATGGCCGACTTCAAGAGCGGCGCACGCAAGAGTGCGGAGCCGTCGCACCTGCCTGTTACCGCAATGGTCGGCGTTGCCACTCACGCCACCGACCAGCAAACTCGCACTGCCGCGGCCTATTTCGCCTCGCTCCAGCCAAAGCCCTGGATTCGCGTGGTCGAGGTTGCCAAAGTTCCCAAAACCCACGTCGCGGGTTGGATGCTGGTTGTCTCCCAGCCGCCGGCAGATGAGCCGATCGGGCATCGCATCATCGAGATTCCCGAAAACCTCGAGCGCACTGAATTGCGCGACGACACCTCAGGATTCATCGCTTACGTGCCGCCCGGCAGCCTCAAGAAAGGGCAGTCACTGGTCGCGACCGGCGGTAAAGGCAAGACCGTGCCCTGCGCCTCATGCCACGGCACCGATCTGAAAGGATTGAACAACGTGCCGTCGATTGCTGGCCGCTCGCCCAGCTACATCGTGCGGCAACTCTATGATTTGCAAAACGGATTTCGTGCCGGTGCCGGCGCTCAAATCATGAAGGCGCCAGTTGAGAAGTTGACTCTCGACGACATCATCGCGATCGCTGCGTATACGTCGTCCTTGCATCCTTAGTTCGCAGCTCGGGGAGCCGTCACTCCGCGCGCATCACTTCCGTCGGATCGACCCGCGTAGCCCGCAGCGCCGGAACCAGCGTACCCAGCATTGTGGTCGCAAGGCACAGCACCGCAGCGACGGAGAACGTCACTCCATCGGCCGGCTTCACTCCAGCCAACAAGCTTTGCAGCAGCCGGGCCGCGAAATACGCGAGCGCCAGGCCGGGTATGAGTCCAGCGACCGCCAATTTTGCACCTTGCCGCAGCACCATCCTGAAAATATCTCCATGGCCCGCGCCCAGCGCGATACGGATACCAAACTCCTGCTGGCGCAGTGAGACGGTAAATGACAGCAGTCCGTAAATTCCCAATCCCGCCAACAGAATCGCAACTCCAGTGAAGATGATGAGCACACGCATTTGTATCGTTCGCGACTCGGTCTCCCCGGCGACAATTTCCTCCATCGTCCTGATGTTCGAGATCGGTTGCTCCGGATCGGCGGCCGCAATGATTCGCCGCACTTCCGGGATCAGCGCGGTTGGCGGTTGCGTGGAGCGGATTGCCAGGTCCTTCGGCGTGTAGCCGATCAGCCATCCATCTTGCACCTGCTGATACGAGAGATACACCTGTGGCTCGCTGGTTTTTTCCAACCCGCGCACGTGAACGTCGCCGACCACGCCAATGATTTCGCGATCGTGGAACCCGAAACTAAAGTGCCGCCCAAGCGGCTCTTGATCGGGCCAATATCGCTTCACAAATGATTCGCTCACCACCGCCACAAATGGGCGCTCGAACGTATCGCTTTCGCTCACATCGCGGCCTGACAACACCGGAACACCCAGCGTCGCGAAAAAGTCCGGCGTCACGTAGCGCAAGCTGGCAGAATTTCCCGCCGTACGATTTTGCGACCGTCCGTCCACCAAAACCGGCCAGATGCCTCCTCGCCATACCATCGGCAGAGCACTGATATACGCAGCATCGGTGACACCGGGCAGTCTCCGCACCTCCGTCAGCACCTTGTTATAGAACTCTTTTCGCACGCTGACCTTGTCATACTTGGGCAACGGCAACGCCGTCCTCAGCGTCAGCACGCCCTCGGTCCTGAACCCGGGGTTGATGGCCTGCACCTTCCACAGCGCGCGAATCAGCAGGCCTGACAAAATCAGCAGCACCACCGAGACCACCACTTCTGCAATCACCAGCGCCGACCGCGACCGATGATGGCCCGTGCCTCCCGTGCGCACGCCTTCGCGCAGTCCGCTGAAACCTGCATTTCTGCACACCCGAATCGCCGGAGCAACTCCGAACGCAATCACCGTAATCGCGGTCAGCCCCAGCGCAAGCAGCACCATCCGGATGTCCAACGGAGGAACCTCCTGGATCGGAAGTCCATGCGGCGTCAACCGCGACAGCAACGGCAATGCGCCGGCAGCAAGGCCGATGGCGCCCGCGCCTCCGGCCAATCCGAGGAGGGCGCTCTCCGTCAGCAGTTGCCGCAGAAGGGTACGCCGGTTCGCTCCCAGTGACACGCGGATGGAGAATTCTTTTTGCCGCGCCAGAGACCGCGCAAGTAACAGATTGGCCAAATTGGCGCAGGTGATTACCAGCACGCATAGCGCCGCTCCGCACAGCGCCATCAAGAGCATGCGCGACTGCGTAGAGAGATCGTCGCGCAAACCAATGATGGTCGCGCCCACGCCCTCATTCTCTTTTGGATACTGCTGCCGCACCCGGTCGGCTACCAGTGTCAGCTCAGTCCGCGCTTGCGTCAGCGTAACGCTCGGCTTCAACCGGCCAATGCCCGAAAGATAGTTATCATCGCGCTCTTTATAACTGTCTTCCGTAAATTGATAGGCCTTCCAGAACTGCGTCTCGCGGGTCGGGAACTGAAAATCCGGAGGCATAACGCCAATGATCGTGTAGGCTTTATCGTCGAGAATCACCGACTTTCCCAAGACACTCGCATCGCCCCCGAAATTTGTCTGCCACAGCGCATAGCTCAACACGACCGCGCCCGGAGCGCCTGCTTCGTCATCATGCTCATTCAGATAGCGCCCAAGCAGCGCCGGCCTTCCCAGCGTGGAAAAAAGGTTCCCGGTCACCCAGGTTCCCTGCAACCGCTGCGGTTCGCCCTGGCCCACCAGGTTCATGGCGAAATCGGAAGACGCCGCCAGCGATTCGAACGACGTACTGGCTGCCTTGAAGTCCCTGTAATTCGCAGGCGACAGCTCCATCTCCTCATATCCTGCATGTCTCTCGTACACCTTCACCAGTCGCTCCGGTTGGGAGAAGGGAAGCGGCCGCACCAGCACGAAATCCGCGAGTGTAAAGATGGCTGCGTTCGCCCCGATCCCGATCGTCACCAGCAGTAGCGCGGTAATCGCGAACCCCGGCGACTTCGCCAGCGATCGAACCGCACTGCGTAGGTCCCGTCGCGCAATCTCCCAATGCACCGCGGCCGCGTTGGAGAACACTTCGACAAACGCCGCCAGCCATAACCCGCACCGCGCCAGCCAGCCGCTGCTGTGTCGCAGCTCTTCCGCGAAGATGCCACTCATCTCGTCGCCATATTCCGCCCGGTACGATGATGGATAAAGGTGGAGCAGCAGTCGATAAAGCTTCATTACGTTGTCCTCGGCGCCACGCCGCACAAGCGCGCCATCTTCAGCAGGTCCCGAAGTCGCCCCGCTTCGGCACGCGCCACCGCCGTCCCAAACGGCGTGATGTGGTAATACCGACGCCGCTCGTCATCCAGCTCAGGTGCGGGCCTGGTTTTGGTTTCCGTGATCAGTCCGGCTTCGAGCATGCGCTGAATCGAACGATAGAGAGTGCCAGCACTGAGTTTGAGCTCGCCATTCGTTCGCCGCGCGACATCGAGAATGATGGCGTAGCCGTGCCGGTCTTCATCGGCAAGCGAAAGCAGGATGTGGAAGGTCATCGGCTGAAGAGGCAGCAGGGACTCAGGTGCATCGCTCATAGAGGTAACTATATGCTATGTGGATATATGTGTCAAGCATGCACTCACATCGAACAGATGGCAGGACAACTGGCTGCTGCTACCATGTCTCGTCGTACCAGCGAAATCTCATGTCTCTCCTTCGCCGTCTGATGAACCGCAACATGACGCTCTACGACCAGCTCGATACGCTGGCCGAGTGCGGCATTGCGCCTCGCGCCGGCATCACTCCCGCTGAGTTGCTGGTCGTGCATCCAGAGCGCGAATACGAGACTTCACCGTTTAAGCTCCTGCTGGCGACCCTCGGAACTGAATCACCCGATCCTCCGCATCTGACAATGTCAGACAACATCTGGCTCATGCGTGCCGAGTGCGCCTCTCGCGGAGGCGACTACGTAAAGGTGGCATATCGCATGGCCACCCTCGCTGCCGACACCCTGCCGCTCGAGTCCATTCACGACCAATTTGATCTCCGCCGTGGCGTCGCCTGGCTCACCTTCACCCTGCGCGGAGAAGAATTCCGCTGGCCCGCCAAAATCGAGGAACGTTGGATCGACCCCGTGATTCTCAGCCGATTTGCCGCCCTTCTCGAAGCCCAGGACGTCGGCCTCCGCTACACTTGTCTCGACCTCGGCGGCCAGGATTGTCTGCTGGGTTGCGCGACCGACGAACAATTCGCCGCCCTGCGCAAGCGCACCGGCCTGGCCTTCGAGTGGCTGGGCTGACCAGCGTCCATTCAGCCCTCGCGCCTTGCGCCCCGACCAGAACTTAACAATCCGTACGCCTCTTTTGTGGCAAAATATTCCCGCCGCGGAGGCCGCCTATGAAGCGCACTCTTCTTCCTCTCTCCCTGGCAACGTTCGCTGTTGCATTCGTGCCCTATATTTCGGCGCAAAGTCCGCAAGACGCTTTGCACGCGCCCGACGGCAACTCCTTCACTCGCATCGTCAGCATCTTTATTCCCTCGTTGCCTAACGCGCCCTTCACTGCGACCGTCAGCACCGAATGGACGCGCCAGACTACCGACGGAGCGTCCGTCATCGTCAAGAACCACCGCATGGTTGCGCGCGACAGTCAGGGACGCGTCTTCCAGGAACGGCGCCGCTTCGTGCCCGCCGACAGCAACTCACCCTCTGTTCTGACTCAGCTTGACTACTACGATTCCGTACGCCACACCCGCACATCGTGCTTTCCCGGCAGCAACGTGTGCGACATGTACGCGTATTCCGCGTCAGTCAGCGAAGCCACGCTCCCGGTAGGCCCATTGCCGGGCGGCAAGCGCTACCTCAGCCGCGAAGACTTAGGCAAAGGCGAAGTCGAAGGACTCGAAACCATTGGCACGCGCGAGACTGTTACCACTAATCCCGGAACCTTCGGCAACGACCGCGAAGTCGCGCTCACCAAGGAGTTCTGGTATTCACCCAAGCTCGCCGTGAATCTGGTGGTCAAGCGCTACGACCCGCTGCAGGGAACGCAGGTATTCACCGTCAGCAACATCAGCCTCGCTGAACCCGACGCGCGCCTGTTCGTAGTTCCCGCGAAATTCAAGGTCAACGACCAGCGCGATCCGGCAACGCCCGTCGCCAAATAACGTCCCCACTCTTGAACGGGCGAAGACTTTACCGCGGCATCACCAGCACCAGCAGTCTGCTTCCTGCGTCGACATACACCGATCCCGCCGTCGATACCAGGATGGTGCCCGGGCTTGCCGTCGAATACGAAGCCAACGTCACGTCTGGAAGATAAGACACTCCCGGCTTCATCTCGCCTACACTGACATTAATGGTCGGCGCTCGCGCGCCCAGCCCTCGGCTCAGCGCTTCACCTTCGTTGGTGGTGTTGTTCAGCGTATTGCTTCCGCTGCCGCCCGCCATCCGTCCGCCTGACGAATAAGGATTGCCCGCCGTAAGCAAATCAGCCTCACCCGGGCGATAATGTGGCGCGACGCTCACTACCGCGGCTTGAATCGTGATCTCCGTTCCGCCTTTGGGCGCGACACTGGTAAACAACAGCCCCAGCTTCGACGGCCCTTCTTTATCGGCTTTCACCTTGACGTCGGTAATCTGGCCATTCAGTTTGCTGCCCTTGGGGAGTTCCGTGCCGTTCGGCAGTGTGACCCCAGCGACCAGGTGCGCCGTCACTACTTCGCCCACCTTTACCCGCTTGACGTGGACCAGCTTGTCCAACTCCGCAGTGACTGTGGTGGTGACCGGTGCGGCGGTGGCTTTCTCCGGAGGAGCTTGCCCGCTCGCCAATGCGCTTGCGAATACGACAACAGCCAACGCAATGAAAATGACCAGACGAACACCACGAACCCTGTGCTCCATAACGCAACCTCTTCTAAACTCAGATACGACACAACCGCCGCCACGGTTCCCGCGCTGTGCCGTTACCGTCGAGTCAAATCTTAGTTCAACCGTGCTGCGAATCGTGAGTCGTTATCTTCCGCAATTTCATCCATCTCTCTCGTAGCTATATGGGCCCCGCGCGTTACCGCACGATCAATCGATTCAACCGTTGTTTCTAAGGGGTTGGGAATGGACGGTCCCGCAACCAGCCACAGAGCCGCTGTGGCCGACTATCTCGCAGCCGAGCGCACTCTCCTGGCTTGGGTCCGCACCGGCCTCGCACTGATGGGCTTCGGCTTCGTCGTCGCGCGCTTCGGACTCTTCCTGCAGCAACTCGCCGCCATCCAGCACGCGGCGTCACAGCAATCGTACGGATTATCCATATGGTTCGGCACCGCCCTCATCGCCGCCGGCGTCGTAGTGACTCTCGCGTCCGCCTTGCGCCATATTCGTATGGTGCACGAGCTCAACCACGGCAGTGACGCCACTGTTCATTCGGTAGCGCAGGCCGTTGCTATCGCCGTATTTTTAGGTTTGGTAGGAATCGCGATGGCGATTTATCTTCTCTCCGTTCGCAATTCGACCAAATCTCATTCCGAGATCACCCAGGAGGTCACCATGGCAACCGCTGCCAACATGACAGAGGCAAACAACGGCATCGTCACCCTGCCAAGCCTTCATTCGGTGGACGAAACCGTGCAAAAGCTCACCGCGATCCTGCAATCCAAGGGAGTCACCTTGTTCGCACTGGTCGATCACAGCGGAGAAGCCGAAAAAGTTGGACTTAAGATGCCCAACACAAAGTTACTGATCTTCGGCAGCCCCAAGGCGGGCACTCCGCTCATGCTGGCCACCCCCAGCATTGCCATCGACTTGCCCTTGAAGATCCTGGTGTCGGAAGACAGCCAGGGCATGGTCTGGATTTCATACAACAGTCCCGAGTACTTGCAGCAGCGCCATGGGCTGCCACCCAATCTGTTGTCGAACATCGCCGTTGTAGGCGCATTGGCCTCGGCTGCAGCACAATAGAACGCCGAAAGCTGTTTTCGGCGAACGGTTCGTTGTCGTGAAGCGCGGCCCGCTCCGACTTACGAGGCGAACAGCTGTGTCAGGTTCGTGATACGTAGCAATTCTTGTACGCGCGGCGATAAGTTGACCAGTTCCAATCGGCAGCAGCCTTCCCGGACTGCTGTGACCTTCAAGCCAACCAGCGCCCCTAGGCCCGAGCTATCCAGGAAGCTCAGATCCGTGCAGTCAATCACAATGCGGCCGCCAGAAAGAATGATCGGCTTTACGCCTTCTTTGAGCTCGCTCGCACTTTCGCTTGTTAGCCTTCCATGACATTTGACCGTGGTGACTCTGCCCAGGATCTCATCGGTCGACTTCTCGACTTCATAGTGGAAAGGGGCGCCGGGTGCTGCAGACATGCCATCTCCTCCGGTGCAAATAGATTGTTCCGACTCGTGTACAGTCCCGCCGATGCTATCTGGCAAAGGCTTTCGACGAGCAGCCGATTATGGCATCGCGCCCTCTGGAACAACAAGTTACATGCCCATAATTTCACGTGAATGAAACAATCTCGTGGCCGGATAACGGCTGCTCCGTGGCCTACGGGAGACTTGGCCGACAAAAAAAAAGGAAAACTGTCTTGCACAGCGATCATCTCTCTGTTAATACGGCGTTACGAAGTCGGGGCCAGGGTGAAGAGGTTGTCTCGCAAGGCCGGTCCGAACCAAAGGTCGCGCCGTTGCCTGGCGGGCCCTCATTCCCATACAATCGCAAGCCGCAAGGAGGCTGATTATGCGCAAGACACTCATGCTGATTCTGGTGCTTCTGGTTTCTGCTCTTTGGATGCAGGCCCAGAACGCTGCTCAGACGCCCAGTACCGCGTCCGGACTGACCGCCCTTACGGGCTGCTTGTCCTACACCAACGGTCATTACCGGCTGACCGAAGACAATGGGACTGCCCATCAACTGCAAAGCCAAGCCAACAAACTCACCAAGCATGTCGGCCACGAAGTCACCATCACCGGCAAGCCGGCCATCCGGAGCGTAGACACTAGCGTTCAGGGCCAGGGCTCTACCGTAAAAGAAGAACCGGTGTTTAAGGTTTCGGATGTGCAGCACGTTGCCGATACCTGCAAATCCGCGGGCAACTGATCGACCGGACAGTTTGCGGTCCTGTGACTCTGCGCGGCGCGGCGCATCCGTGTCGAATCCCGCCGAAAAAAAATCCCCACTCGAGCGACTTCTCGAGTGGGGTCAATACTTCAGCCAAAAGCAAGCAGAGAATTACCGCGACAGCTTGCGCCGCAGGAATCCCAGTCCCGCCAGCATTCCTGATCCAAGCAGCATCAGGCTTCCCGGCTCCGGGACCGGAGTGGCCACAAAGCCGATCACATTGTCGTTGGCGTCGGCGTAGAAGCCCACTAGCTGTCCCAGGTCGTTTATCCCGTTAATTACCGTGGAACCCGCCGCTGCTGCTGGGTCATCGACCGTGTAAAACACCCCGCCGATATACACGAACCCATGCATCGTCCCCGATGCATCCGTGTAGTCGCCCACGATTTCTCCCGCGCTGTTAATGCCGAACGCCTGGGTACCCATTCCGCCGGCGTAGTCGAGCGTCGTCGCTGAGGTGCCGTTGAAGATATACCCATGGAATTCGCCGCTCGCGTCCTGGTAGAACCCGACGACGATCCCGGCAGCGTTAATCCCCACCGCCTGATTGTTCATCGTGCCCGCTGGCAGGAAGCCGTCCAGATACGTGAAGGTTCCGCCCGATTCCATATACGACCTTTGCAACGTCATTCCGGTCGGATCGAGCGAGGAATACCCGACGGCGGTCAGGCCATTGTTAATTCCCAGCAGCTGGTTAAACGCCGTCGAAGGCGCATCTACCGTAGTGAAGGTACCCGCGTTGAACGTGAAGCCGTGCGTGGTGACTCCGGCAGCGTCAACGTAAAAGCCGTCAGTCCACCCGGTGTTGTTGATCCCGATGACCTGCGTCTGGCTCGCCGTAGGATAGTTCTCCGGGGTGTACGTAAGGCCGGGATAGGTCAGTGTGAACCCATTGTTGGGAATCGAGCTGCCGTCGCCGTAGTAGCCAGCGATTAAGCTGGAGTTGTTGATCCCCAGCAGTTGCGTGAACGCAGGGTCGCCTGGGCTGGCGACCGATACAAAGTTGTAGCTGGCGCTGGGGCCGCTACAGCCGAAGAAAGCAGGGCGGCACACAGCATAGCTCCCAGCAGAATGTGCGCAAACGTTCGTACCATCGTCGGTGCTCCTTGAGTCGAATGCATGTGGATCTTTCGATCCATGTCGGTTTGTTGGTTGGTTTACCGGAGTTATTGCAAACAAGGGCCGCGGCCAGCCATGAAATCGCCCGGACGGACACGTTCTTCCCAGGCCCGATTCCTATCGAGAAGTCCTGGTGGTCTTCTCACTTACCGGACGAGGTGGCATTCCACCGAGAGCTATGAGCCGACGAAGCTCATTGGGCGCATTGCGTGACTTTCCTTACATCAAAAAGCCTACGAATTTTATATCGCTTCTACTACTTTGGTCGTAAATTCTTGCAGAAAATAGTGGTGACCAGGAAAAATCTTCATGGCGAAGACAGTAGTGCAACGCCTGATAATCGAACCAAATCAGCGCATGCGGGAGTTTCCTTCGGAAAGCGTCGTGTCAAGACATTGATACTAGGTTCCCCATCCTTTCCCCGTTTTCGGGAACGGGTGGGACCGGAAACCGACGACTGTTTCCTGTCACCTCCCGCGGTGACCGCGGTCCTTGTTCCGTCCGATGGCCTCGGCAATCCTCGAGATGTGGATCGGCAATCATCCGCGCATGATTCGCGACGACGCCACCGTCGTCGTGCTGGCGGTGCAATGAGCTTTACATCTCCATACAGCTACTCCGTTGGCGTTAAGGTTGGAGGTCTCCCGTGATTGGCGCTAGCCAGGCCCACGCCAAATTCATCGGCGAAGTGATCAACCTCATCACCGGCACCGCTTTCATTGTCATCGGGATCATGGCTCTGGTCGTCGCCACCATCCGCCGCCGCGCAGGTGGCGTGCGGGCGGTCTTCTTTCTCGGCGTCTGGAGCGCCATCTATGGCATTCAGCGGCTCAACGACACCTCATTTCTCATACAACTTCTGCCTCACTGGATGCAGGCCTGTGTCCCTTACTCGCATGCCCTGATCACTTATCTGACGCTGGTTGCAGCCGCGCTCACCTTCCGTGAACTTACGGTTGGCAAGCTACGTCAGTTCGTCACTCTGCAGACGCTCACCGCCCTTCTCATCGCCGTGTTCGGCATCGGGTACTTCGTGCTGACCGGCGAAGAAAATTCACTCCTCCGGCTGAACAATTTGGTCGCGGCTGTCGTCTTGGTTGTCTTGTTGATCGTCGTTACGGTGCCGGGCCTCAGCCGGAAATATCTCGTCGTGAAAGACCGTCGCGTCATGCTGGCAGGCACCATCATTTTTGGCGCCGAGGCGCTCTCCACCAACCTCCTCCACCCTCTGGGCTACCGCACCGACGCCATCTGGGATGATCTTGGTTTTTTCGTCTTTATCGGTTCCCTCGGCTACGTCGCCATGCGGCAGGTTTACACCAGCGAGCGCCGCCTGACGTCGATCGAGAACGAGCTCGCCATCGCACGCCAGTTGCAGTTCTCCATCCTGCCCACCACGACTCCCCAACTCCGTAACCTGCGCATCGCTGCCGTCTACGAACCCATGACCGAAGTGGCTGGCGACTTCTACGAATATCTCCCCTTGGACGAATACCGCACCGGCTTCCTCGTCGCCGATGTCTCCGGCCACGGCGTTCCCGCCGCCCTCATCGCTTCCATGATCAAGGTCGCCGTCCAATCGGTCGTTGCCTTCGCCGACGATCCCTCCGAACTCTTGCGCCGCCTCCGCGACATTCTCTCCGCCCAGTTGCAAGGCCAGTTCGTCTCCGTCGCCTATCTCTGGATCGACACCGAACGCCGCATCGCGCGCTATTCCGCCGCCGGACATCCGCCGCTTCTCTGCTGGTGTGCCGCCTGCAGCAAGCTGGCCCGCGTCGAAAGCAACGGCCTTCTCTTCGGGGCGCCTTTCGACGGCGATTATCCCGTCCGCGACATCCCCTTCGCTCGCGGCGACCGCTTCCTGCTCTACACTGACGGCTTCAGCGAGCCCGAAAACTTCCAGGGCGAAGCATTCGGCGACCATAAGCTCGAGCATCTCCTCCGCGACAATCCGTCGCTCCCCGCCGCGGCACTCTCGCTCCTTCTTCTTAACGAAGTCCGCGCCTGGCAGCCTCCCTCCACGCCCCAGCAAGACGACATCACCTTCCTCGTCATCGACGTGTTGTAGATTCCGCCGCGCCACAGAAAACCTTGGGTGCCCCATCCTTTCCCATCGTTTGGGAAAGGGTGGGAACCGCGCTCTTCACGTTTTTTCTCTTCCTCTGATCCGTGTCATCCGTGTTCATCCGTGGTTGCTTTTGCCTTTTCTCGAAACTTGAAACTCGAAACTTGAAACTGACTCTTGCTATCATCCTCTCCGGACTCCACCATGACCCGCCGACGCGCATTCTCCTTCGCTCTTCTTCTCCTTATACTGTTCACAGGCTGCACTCAAAAACCTGAACCCGCAGCCAAGCCCGCTAACGACCTCGAGCGATATCAACCCGTGCCTTACGTCAAGCTCAAACATCCCGACTGGAGCAAGAGCGCCTCCATCTACCAGATCAATACCCGCCAGTTCACCCCCGAAGGAACCTTCCGCGCCGCCGAAGCCCAACTCCCGCGCCTGAAAGACCTCGGCGTCGAAATCCTCTGGCTCATGCCCATCAATCCTATCGGCGTGAAGAACCGCAAGGGCACCCTCGGCAGCCCTTACGCTGTGCAGGACTACCTCAAGGTCAATCCCGAGCTCGGTACCCTCGACGACCTCAAGCACTTCGTCGCCGCCGCGCATCAGCAGGGCATGTACGTCATCGTCGACTGGGTCGCCAATCACACCGCCTGGGACAACGTCCTCGTCACCCAGCATCCCGAGTGGTACGCGCGCAACTGGCGCGGCGACTTCCGTCCCACCGCCTGGACCGACTGGGCCGACATCATCGACCTCGACTACTCCCATCCTGAGCTGCGCAAGTACATGACCGATGCGCTCAAGTACTGGGTCCGCGAGGCCGATATCGACGGCTACCGTTGCGACGTCGCCGGCTTCGTGCCCCTCGACTTCTGGAACAACGCGCGCCGCGAGCTCGACGCCATCAAGCCCGTCTTCATGCTCGCCGAATGGGAATCGCGCGATATGCATGCCGAAGCCTTCGACATGACTTACGCCTGGACCTGGTACGACGACGTGCGCGAGATCACCACCGGACGCAAGCACGATCTGGGCGGCCTGCGCAACTATTACTCCTGGAACGAGGGCTATTATCCGCAAGACATCATGCGCATGACCTTCGTCTCCAACCACGACAAGAACGCCTGGGACGGCACCGAGTTTGAGCAGTTCGGCCCCGGCCTCAACGCCGCCATCGTGCTCTCCTGCGTGGGCGAAGGCATGCCGCTCATCTACAACGGGCAGGAAGCCGGCAACCGCAAGCGCCTCAAGTTTTTCGAGAAGGACCCTATAGTCTGGAAGCACGACCCCGAAGGCGACCTCTACCAGAAACTCATCGCCCTCAAGACAAAGAACACCGCGCTCTGGAACGCCCACTGGGGCGCGCGCATGATCGACGTGACGAACTCAGCTCCCACCGCCGTCTTCAGCTTCGTTCGCCAGAATGACAAAGATAAGGTCTTCGCGGTGATCAACTTCTCCGCGAAGCCGCAGACCGTGACCTTCAAAGACAATCTGTATTACGGCAACTACACCGAATACCTCACCGGCGAATCAGCGGACCTCGACGCCAATAGCAAGGTAACCCTGAAACCCTGGGAGTCAAAGATCTTCGTGAAGTAGCAGATTAGGTAGCTCCGACTTCGAAAAATTATTGCAAGTTTCATAATCTCATGCGTTCATGAAGCATGCAGATCAAACTGTATAAAGTGGTCGGTCTGATTGTTGCGCCCTGTGTTATAGGTATCGCGTTGGGCGTGGCCCAAGACGACAAAGTTAAACCAACAGCTCCAACCGCAACCCAATGGGTCCTCGATGCAACACGTAGCGAACCTCAGAAGAATGCAGTCAAGTCTGTAATGAAGATCGTCTGCCCGAAGGATCGAAAGAAGGGCACCGGATTCGTATTGGAGGACTCTGGCATTGTGATGACAAACGCCCATGTTGTGGGATCCTGTGCACCACAAGAGCTGGAGGCGACATCCTCTCTCGGGGACGCGGTGAAATTCTCCAAGGGAATATCGGACAAGAACCGGGATCTCGCGATACTTTGCCCTACGAAGAGACCCTTAGTTGGGCTGCGTCTCAGTGAAGCCAAGAATCCGTCAGTTGACAATGATGTCGAGACCTGGGGTTATCCGCTGCGTTGGGATAGCTCCGCTCCCATTCTCAGTCGCGGCTATGTTGCTGGGTACGTCGACAGAACCTATCGGGGAGAAAACGGTCTACCCGGGCCCTCGGTTAAGCACCTTGTCGTGAATGGCGCATTCAATCCCGGCAACTCGGGCGGACCGCTAATTGAGCGGTCCTCAGGCAGGGTGATTGGCGTGGTAGTTGAGAAATGGACTCTCTTTTCTCCACTCGCTGAATTGGTGATCAACAGCCTTTATAACTCTCCAACGAGAACTGGCGGTTCGCTCGTTAAGAAAGACGAACACGGAAATGTCACGCAAATGTCTAACGAGGAGGCCACTGCCGCTGTCTTGGAGGAATTTTATAACGATTCTCAAGTGATGATTGGAGAGGCAATTTCTGTCATCGAGGTAGACGCACTCCTGAAGGCCAGGCTGCCCGAACTCGGTTGCAACAAATGAAGTCATGGCCAGTGGCCCACATATCCCCCGGTGCCTCAGGTTCGCCCTTCTTTTGGGCTAACCTGGGCGGGACGCGGCACCAGCCTACAGCGGAGCCCGCCAGAACGTATGGGCCTGCAAAGCTTCCAGAATGGTGCAGCTCTCTTGTATGGCAGCAAGGCACTTTTCGCGGTCCGGGTCCTTGGTATTATCCTCGCCTAGCGGAGTCACATCGGTCAGTTCCTCCAGGCGCGTATAGGCCGCCTGCGCCTCCCGCAAAGCCGTCATCAGTGAGGCATCCGCCACCGCGCCAAGCTCGACGATCAGCGACCGGAACCTTCTTCCCTTGTATTCCGGGTAGATGGAGAAATCGACTGGCTTCCCGGCGTCGTCGGTGATGCGATTATTGAGGTAACGAAGGGCTTCGCTGTACATCACACTTGCCCAATACTTCGTGCCGTTTGTTACTCGCTTATGCTCTAGGCGCAACGCCACCACGGCGTCGGCGATCCGGCTGCTGATCTCGGTATTCAGGTGGTCCCGCGTAGCCGTCTTCTTCGTGCGTTCCGTCTGCGACTTTTGGTACTTGGCATACGCTGCCGTTATGCCGGCCACGACGACTGACGAAAGAAACCACAGGACGATCGATGAGTTGAGGAAAGTCCACAGAGGGCTAGTTCCGGCGGCCGGCGCATCGACGCCCGCGCCCAACCGCGAAGCTACGCTCATGCCCAGTGCGGAATTGCTCGCCCAGGCCGAAGGCGCGATCAGCGCTGCGCACAACGTCGCGAGCGGACGAACCAATCTCTTCATAGCGAATCACCCTCTTCCTATCGTCGCCCAAACCTTACGTCTACGCCAACCTTTAGCGTTCTGCGGCGGGTGGCCCATCCCGCCTTCTTTTGGCGGGGTGGGGTTTTTCGTCCCGTCCTCCCACACTGTGGGGGTTGGGTGAATTCCTAGCCCGCAGGGCGACATTTGTGTAAGCCGTGGGCGTGAGCCCGCGAAAGACGTTCCCTATCAACTCCCCTGAGCCCGCTTCAGCGGGCGACACCCCCTCGCTTACCGACATCTGTTGCGTTTTTCATCGCCTCTGGTTACTAAAGTTTTCCTGCCCTACCGATTTCTCTAGCGCATCCCTTGCGTCCAAGCGATACACACGAACACAGGGGACAGGATTGGTGTCCCTGCCGTGCCCAGCGCACGTGAGAACTGCTCTTTGACAATCCTTAGAGGAGAGAATCCAGCTCGATGCGCACTCCCGACTCTGCCGAAATCACTGAGGGAGTAGTACTTGCAACCAGATGACAATACTTGTATGTAAAGTATGACAGAAATGAGTATTGAAAGTATGACAAGTATGACGAAATCCGCGTCAAACCCTTCGATTTGTGCCTCTAAGTCTCACGGGCTGAATTGGATACGTATAACCACATTATTTTCAATTAATGCAGCGAATTTTTTCCTAAGCCATTGAAAACAAAAGAGCGCAAAATCATTTCTTGCGTCGCGCGATTCCGGGCGCGTGGTTTATCAAGACGCCTCGCCCCGTCCCCTAGTCGTCGGCGCCTTCGCTTTGGCAACCGATATCAATCAGCGTAACCAGCGTGCGTCGGGTGCGTTCGATGTCTTCTGGTCCGGCTTTAGCCAGCAATTCGGCATCGACTTTCTCCCGCGCCGCAGTCTGGACTGCCGCTGCCTCGTGTCCGCGCTCGGTGAGAGTCACCGTCAGTTTGCGGCGGTCCTCCTTGTCGATGGCGCGCTCGAGATAGCCGCGCGTGACCAGCGTGTCGACCAGCTGACCAGCTACCTGCTTCGAAACACGAAGGTCCCGAATCAGTTGGCCGAGCGGAACGTCCTCGCGGTCAAGCGCCAGGCCGCCGATCACGTACAGGCCGTTGCCGGGGATGTCATCGAAACCCGCCTCCTCCAGTGCCCGCCGCATGGCCGCTCCGTAAGTGGTGCGAGCGTACCGGAGGAGCGCCGGCATTCCTATTTCATCGGGAACTACTTTTGCTGTCGTCATGCATGGCACATTACTATCATCTACATGGACAGTCAAGTTAATTGACAGTAAAAAGTCCTAGATTCGTCCGGTACCCCTAAGCAATGAATTTTGTCCAAGTGGAATTCTCATTTCCCCATCGCTTCCAGCAACCCAATCAGGGCTCGCACCGCATGGCTGAGGTGGGCGTTCTTGCGCCACACGTACAGGAACTCGATCTTCGAATCCATGCCCGCCAGCTTGATGCCGCGCAGCGAGCCCGCCGCGACCTCGCGTTTCACCACGCTTCTCGCCTGGATCGAAATTCCCAGACCCGCTTCGACTGCATGCTTCACGCCCTCAAGATTGCCGAATTCCAAAACGTTCGGCAGCACGATCCCCAGCGATCGCAGGCGCTCTTCCACCACGGTTCTGGTCCCGGCGCCCCTCGAGGCGACGATGAAGGTCTCGCTGGTCAACTCCTGCGGCTTGATGCGCGTCTTGGTTGCCCAAGGGTGCTTTCTCGATACAATCGCCACCAGCTCGTCCGTCATAAACGTCCGCGACACCAGCCTCGCATCGCGCGGCTCGTATGTAACAAGCCCCAGATCAATTTCGTTCGCCACCAGCTTCGGACCAATCGTGTCGCTCAGCGCAATGTCCAGTGTGACCTCGACCGCCGGATACCGTTTACGAAATCGTGCCAGCACCGCCGGCAGCAGGTACACGCCGATAGGGAAACTGGTTCCCAGGCGTAGTTTTCCGCCCCTCAACCCCTTGAGATCATCGATCCGCCGCTCCGCTGCGTCGATGGTGGCCATGATTTCCTGGGTCGCTTCGAACAGAACCTGGCCCGGCTCGGTGAGCGTCACTTTCCTACCCGAGCGGCTAAAAAGCGGGACTCCGAAGTACGCCTCCATCTGCTTGATGTGCTTGCTGATGCCGGGCTGCGTCAGGTGGACGAGATCTGCTGCGCGAGTGAAGCTGCGGCTCTGCGCTACCGCCTGGAAGATGCGCAACTGATCCAGATTAATCATAACCATGAGTTATGGATTCTATGAAAACAAGTCATTGGATTTATGTCAACTCGCGCCGTAATCTGACGACAGATTACGATAAGGAGTACATCATGAGCCGTTCACAACATGCAGTAATCGAAACAGAACAGAGCGATTTCATTCTTGAAGCGCAAGTCGTCGAGGCACTCGCCAAGCCGTATCTCGTATCCAACGCAGCACAGGGTAAAGACAACGTGATCACCCGCCGGGTGGAAGCCGTACTCGACGCGCAGTTCGCTAACGGCAGCATGCCGGCGTAGGTATCACCGCGGTTTAGGTGCTTCTTTGGCGGCGATGGCCGCCTTCAGCAGTTTCTTGATAAGCGCTGCTGGAAGCGGCTTATCAGCCGGGAAGCTGATGGTCCCTTTGGAGGTTGATTTCTTCAGCTCTTCTTTCATCGGTCCGAGAAGTGTGGAACTCATGCCGAACAGCGAGCAGTGGTCGGTAAATGCCGCATAGCCTACGAGCATGCCCTTATACTTCACGACTGGCATGCGATAGCTGATGACCTCTGTCGCCTCTTCCGGCAGCACCGACTGAATGACCGAGCGAACTTTCTGCAACGTGCTGCGTTGCGGCTCAGGAACGCGTGCGAGGTAATCTTCCACCGTCTTAGGGATCGATTTGTCCGTCTGGAGCTTCTTCATATTCGACATCCTAATGCATTTCGGCTATTGCTCCGACTGCTTCACACACCTACATTCCTTCTCACGATAGGCGCAGTTTGGGGTAGTCGCATTCTGCGATAATCTCGATGGAAGCGTGACTCGCATGATTGCTCGGTTTCACGCCGACAGCGAATCCGAACATGAGTAACGACAAGAAGTCTGCGGGTAGTGCCGAGCCAGTGATTCCTCCACACGTCGCCGGCGAATCTACGCCGCCCACCAAGATTCGCATCACCGAAGATGCCGAAGCCACCGGCGACACACTCGCAGCCTATGACTACTGGCGCGCCGGCTCAGGACGCACCCATGTTCCTGGCATCATCAAGACATTCGGAGCACGTCCTGACTTCCTCCGCCAAGTCGTAGACTTCTCCAACACTGTGCATTTCTCCGAGGGCCATTTGCAACGCCGCCACAAGGAGATGATTGCCAGCTATGTCTCGTACCTCAATCGCTGTCCGTATTGACTCGACAGCCACGCTTACTTCCTGCGTGTTCAGGGAGCCAACGATCAATGCGTAGCGGCAATTCTGGAAGGCAATGTCGACCAAGCCGGACTGACTGCGGCCGAGCGTGCCCTTATGGAGTACACCAAGCTCATCACGGAAGCTGCGCCTCGTTCAACTGTTGAGGATGTCCAGAAACTCCGCGATCACGGCTGGAGCGAAGACCAGATTTCCGAAGCGGTCTACATCATCGCGATGTTTGCCTTCTTCAATCGCGTGGCCGATGCCTTTGGTGTCCCGCCGCAGCACTATCTGGTGCAAGGCAAGATGACGCCGTAGCGACGGGAATTCCGAGCCAGCAAATCCCGCCCATACGAAAAAATCGGGGAGCCCGCAGGCTCCCCAAGTGGAACAGTTTCTAACAGCAAACTGGCAGTTAGAAGTTGAGCTTTAAGCCGAACTGGATGTTCCGGCGTTCAAAGGGCAGAGTCAGCAGCGCGCCGCCGGGCTCGCCCTTGACAACCTGGATGGCGGTGACGCCCGTGCCCTGCTCAACGTCCAAGTTTCCGGCGTTGATGTAGTAGTTGCTGTGGTTGAAGGCGTCATAGAACTCGGAACGGAACTGCATATTGAACCGCTCCGTGAGCTTGAACGTCTTGGCAATCACAAAGTTGAGGTTCCAGTAGCCCGGGCCGGTGTAGGCGTTGCGATGACCCTGCGGCAATCCGCCGATGCTGTACTGGCAGCCGCCTCCGCCGTATAGGTCGGCGCACACCGGAACCGACAGCGCATCTCCCGCACCCACCGGAGCTCCGGTGGCGGGGTTGATAGGCAGCCCCAGCCAATTAAACAGATTCGGTCCAACTGCCGCTTGCGAGGAGTTGCCGATTCCTCCCCGCTGGTTAATCGGCTCACCCGGGATATAGAACGGCTCACTATATCCCAGGCCGGTGTCACTGATCTCGGTGCCGTCATAAATCGAATACGGCAGCCCCGAGCGAATATTCAGGATGGGCGAAAAGCTCCAGCCGCCGAACGTCTGCCTCTCCCATCCTTGGCTCATACTACTGCCCCAGGGAATGTTCCAGGTTCCGCTGAGCACGAACCGGTTGCGGATGTCGTAGTCAGCGTTGCCCTTGTTCAGGTTGGCGTCAAAAGGGTTGAGGTAGCCCAGCGAGTAGTCGCCGGCGGTGCCGTCAGAAAATGCCGACGACAAGTTATCGATGGCGTGCGACCATGTGTAGTTCGCAGTCAGATACAACCCCTTGTTGAAGAGGTTGGTGGTCTGGAACTTCACGTTCAGGCCGTTGTAGCTGTTGAAACCGTCGCTGCCGCGATAGTTGATGTTGCTGTATTGGTAGTTGATTCGGTTGGTCGTGAGCGCGTCACCCATGAACGCCGAGCCATAACCGGCCGCGTTCAGGTTAGCGATGTCGTACTCATGAGTGCCCTTCGATCCGGTGTACTCAATCGAGAGTACCGAGTTCTTCATGACCTGGTAGTCGATTGCACCCGACCAGAACTGGACATACGCGGTAGGAATGTTCTGCTGCACTGCGCGCAAGCTCGGGTTGGGGAAGCAGGAAGTGCCGGCTGGTACCGCCGAAGGCTGGCCGCAAGTACTGCCCGCGCCCGCCAGCGGGCCCAGGTTGCTGGTGTAGATCGGCAACGTTCCTTGCGGAACATCCACCCCGTTGGTGACACTGATCACCGCGTAGTTCGGCGGGTTCTGGATGACGTTGAAAGTGACGTTGCCGAAATTCCGTTCGTAGCCGATGCCGTAACCGCCACGGATGGCCATGGTGCCGTTTCCGAAAACGTCCCAGGCAAAGCCCACACGGGGTGCCCAGTTGTTCTTATCCGGAGCCCACAGACCGCCTACCGGACTCTGGTCGGCAATCTCCACGGTTCCCGTTCGTATCTGTTGATACAAATTCTGTCCCGGTCCGAGATAGAAGTTCGAGTCGAGTGACGGGTCAGAGTCGTGCTGTACACCGTAGTACTCCCAGCGCACGCCCAGGTTCAGGGTCAGTCGCTGGGTTGCCTTCCACGAATCCTGCAGGTAGAAGTTGCCGTCGTTGTAGCGGTTGTTGCGGCCGAAATCCGGCGCGCCGACGGGAAGGTTCAGCAGGCAGGACGAATTCACAACGTAGTTGCCGGCTGCATCGCGTGAGCACGGATACTGGCCCTGCGGATACACCGCGCCCTGAAACTGATACAACTGTCCGGTCGCCAGGGCAACCGCAGCGTCGGAGATGTTTGCACTACCGGTCAGCGATTCCACAGCGTTCTCGTAGGCGCCAAACACGCGATTGTCGCGCGTCTGGATATAGCCACCGCCAAACTTAAACTGGTGGCGTCCTTTGGTCCACGACAAGTCGTCGTAAATCTGGTACACGTTCTGCGGACCGCCGAACGGGATTGCATTGCCCGGAGTGGTTTCCGAGTAACCCGGAAATACGAGGGAACCGTTCGTGCCGGGCAATGGTGGCAATGCAAAGCTCGAGGTATACAGCGTCGGGCTCACCGGGTTCGTACCCAGCGGCTCGATGTTGGTCAACCGGTTGAACGTGAACTTCAGAGAGTTAACGATATTAGGAGTGAACACGTGTGTCAGGTTGAGCGTCACGCTCTGGTTGAAGAACGTCTGGCCCGTGTCATAACCCTGGTAGGGGCTGCTGTTCACGAAGCCCGCAAAGTCGTCCTCGCTGTAAAGTGCGTAGCGGCCGTACAGCGTAGTTTTGTCGGAAACGTTCCAGTCCATCCGTTGCACGGTCGAGTAGGTGTTCTGCGGCGGACCGGCGCCGGAATCCGATGGAACCGAGTAGGCCACATACTCACCAAACGGAGCGCCGCAGGGCAACGGTGCTGGGCATGCGCCGCCGTTGGCCGCCTGCCAGTTCACCGTGCTCAACACTTGCAGTCCGGGTACTGTCTTGGCGCCATAGGCATTGAAGAACGCCGTCGTTGCCGGTGACACGCCAGGCTGGGTCAGGAAAGCCGGGTCAAGGATGCTCTGCGTCATGGTCTGTTCGCTGCGAACCCGCGTCCACTCCGTGCTGCTGAAGAAGAACAACTTGTTCTTCACCACCGGGCCGCCGATGGCATAACCGAACTGGTTGCGAGTAAAGCCGTCCTTGGGAAGACCGTTGGCGTCATTGTTGTACGTGTTGGCTGCCAGCGCCGACACGCGGTTGAATTCATACAACGATCCGTGGAATTGGTTTGTGCCTGACTTCGTGGTCACGTTGACGATGCCGCCCCCGGCGCGTCCATATTCCGCGGTGAAGTTCGACGTCGCCACGCGAAACTCCTGCACCGAGTCGAGCGGAACGCTCTGGCCAACCGAAGCAGTAAATAAGTCAACGTTTTCCCCCCCGTCCAGCAGGACGTCGGTATCCGACGAACGCTGACCGTTGATGGCATAACCAGCGCCGCGTCCGCTCTGCATGTCTTCAGTCACGTTGCCCGATGTTCCCACCAGGTCATACGGATCGCGAGTCAGGGTGGGAAGGTCGGTGATCTGCTGCGCCGTTACGACCTGCGACAGCGTCTGGGTTTCGGTGTTGACAACCGCGGTTTCATTGGACGCCGAGACTTCGACGGTTGTCGAAGAGCCAGTTACCGAAAGTTGGGCCGAAACATCGTTTCTTGAACCAACGGCCACGTCCACCTGCCGGCTATATTTCTGAAAGCCAGACTTGTCGACCGTCAGCGTGTAGGTTGTAGGTGGCAGGTTGGTGATGGCGTATTCGCCAGCGGATGCTGTCGTTGTGGTGCGCGTTAGTCCGGTGGTCGTTGAAACCACGGTAACCGTCGCGCCCGGCACAACAGCATTACTGGCATCAGTTACCGTGCCGGTGATCGTTCCCGATTCCGCTTGCCCGAACAGACAAACGGACGCGAGTAGCACAACGCCGAGCAAGGCCAACAATTTCTGAGCGCTCTGTTGCATCTTTCCTTCTCCACACCCCTGGGAGGGGGATGATTCGGGGACGGGATGCGTCCCCCGTCCAGATTTCTGATGAACAAGAAAGCACGCGATTAGCCAATTCGTGGTGTACGCAATTTCAATGGGATACTGATAGTTGCGCAATATTGCATATATGTTTTTGTATCCGCGGGTCGATTTCTGTATTGAAATCCATACGTCGTAGCGTGGTTACTACCACATTGTCAGACATTGGAACTTATTCGGAGCGAGCGTAGTCGTACGACTGTAACTATCTTTGCGGGTAACCATGGTGAGCAGTTCTCTGTAACACAGATCGCCCTGGTTGATGTCTGACAATGTCAGACGCGAGTGACGGCGCTGTTGTACGAAAGCTTGGGCAACCTTTGCGGCGCGAGGCACTTCTAACAATCAGAATGGCGAATCGCCCGGTTTCGAAGAAGTAAACGGTCGGCTCCAGTGAAGTCGCTGGGGATTATAAGGGCTCCATCGCCGCACCGGTCACCATGGCTCAGGGAACGATGAGGACGGTACGCAGATCTCTCCGGCCAGTGTTGTGCGCCGCATGGTTATGTACTGTCGTCCAAGCCCAGCAATCGGGAACTACGAACAAACTGCCGGATGCGCCTTCGGCAACCGTCCAGGCTCAATCCGAAGACAAGCCCGACGTGATAGGAGCGCTTCCCGTGGTTAACCTGTTGGCGGGCAGGTCCCGGGTCTTTCCAAATTTGGCCGTCAACACCATGCCGCTCTCGAAGAAGGAGAAGTTAGAGCTGTTCGCTAACAACAGCGTCTCGGGATGGGCCGTTATCGGCTCTGGCATCTCGGCCGGAATCAGCCAGGCTCGCGACACTTACGCCGGGTTCGGCCAGGGAGCCGACGGTTACTCCAAGCGTTTCGGCGCGTCGCTGGCATTCGGCGCTTCGAATAATCTGTTCGGCACTTTCATGATCGCGTCGGTCCTGCACGAAGACCCGCGCTACTTCATCGAGAACTCCGGCAAGATTGGCGAGTCGATCAGGTACGCGACCAGTCGCGTATTTATCTGCCGCATGGACGATGGCAGCCGCGGCGTAAATTGGGCAGGCATTCTCGGTCCGCTCGGGGCATCGGCGCTGGCGAACGTGTATGTCCCGCCGGGCTCCCAGGGCGTCGGTCCTACGTTTTCGCGCTGGGGAACTTCGCTAGCCATAGCAGCCGGGAGCAACCTGCTGCGCGAGTACTGGCCTCACATCAACAAGAAGCTGCGCATGCCTGATTTCGGCATCGAATCGTCGCAAGGCGCCGTCAAGTCCAACACCCAGCCGACGCCGTCTCCACCGCAACACTAGACGGATACTTCACGCGAAGTCGCAAAAGAAACGGCAGGGAGCGCCGCGTAAGCGTTCCCTGCCGAGGTAAGGGTTGAAGGGTGAGCGAATCGCCTAGTAAGCCATCACCAGGTTGTAGGCGTTCACGCTGCCGATGCCGGAACCGAAATCCCAGCCGCGGCTGTCAGTTTGGAAAGGCGCCGCCGGTCCGGTCGGATACGCCGGCTGGTACGCACTGTTACTTGTCGAAAGCACACCACTCGTGGTTCCCGGGTGATAGCAGTTGTAATAGGTGCCATTGCGGTTTGCAACGCAATAGCCGTCAATGTCGCCCATCGTGACGTCATAGAAGATGCAGGAGCCGGCCACGCCATTACCCTTGCTTGAGTCGCAGGCCGTGCTGCCCGTTGGCCCGTACTCGGTGTTGGCAAGTGCGTAGTAGCGTGGATTCGGGTTGCCCTGCAGGCTTCCCTTGTGCTGCACCACCAGGGCCTGGATGGAGGCCATGATGGGTGACGAGACAGAAGTTCCACCGTAGCCCGGCCAGTCAATCGGCTGCACCGCGGTGCAAGAAGCTATGCCGCCATTGGACAAGCCGCTGCGGGTCGTGTCTGTGTAACAAATCAGGTAATAGTGTCCCCAGAGGCCATTCGCGGCCATCAGAGATACATCCGGCGTATCGCGAACGTTGTCGTTCACCAGGCCGGCCATCGTCCCCAGGTAAGCGCTCTGGTAGGAAGGTTTCGAGTAGCCTGCACAGGTGCCGCTGACCACGCCCGAGACGCTCGGCGTTCCCGTGGCACATCCGCTGGGGCCTCCGCTGCCACCCGTAGCATTGCGGTAACTGCTATTGGTTTGGCAGAAGCTGCCTGCACCGTAGGTGATGTACGAGCCCGTCGCATAATGCGACAGCAACGTACCGGCGCAGGAATCGTTCCACGGCTGCTCCATGATGTACGACTTGGCGGAGCCATAGAAGGCGTTGTTGGTAGCGTTCCAGTAGCTGCTGGCCACGCCGAGATAGTTATCGGCGAAGTCCAGGCCACCCACGGAAACATCATACTGCGAAGACATCCAGCCGCTGATGCCGATGCCGTCTCGGTCGCCGGCGCTGGCCGCAAGCTCGTCACCGGAGGAAACAAAGATTCCGATGCCAGCGGCTACAGCTTGCTGGAAGGTCGTGTTGAAAGCAGCGTTCAGCGTCGCGCCGGATTGTGCTTCCGACTCGCCGTAACTCATGCTGATGACGTCCACGCCGTCAGCGTTGGGGTGTTGGAGAATGTTCTGAATAGCGGTCAGCCCGCCAAATCCTCCGCTCGGGTTCGCGCAGGCAGCGTTGATGACAGAGGCGTTGGGTGCAGCTCCCGAAGCCCACTGCACATCGATCGATGCTTCCACGTCATCGCTGTTGATGCCCGACCCTGAGGGATAGCCGCTCCCGGTGCTAGGCGCGGTGCAATGGCCGCTTACCGTTGGTCCAGGGTTTTCTTGCGACAGGTTGCCCGCCGTGTACTTGCCCAGGCCAAAGGTGTTACGGAAAATCGCCCAGTCACTGGTCGTCGGGCTGCAAGCGCCCAGGCTGTTCGTAGCGTTGCAGTTCCACTGATTGGTGTCTTCTACCACGACAATCTTCATGCCCTGTCCGGAAATCCCGGCGGTGTACAACGGTGCGATGTTGTAGATCTTCTGCAGATCGTAGGGCACGATAGTTTCGTAACCGCCGCCATTCGTGTAAGACGGGGCCACCGACTCAAGTTTCTCGCCGGACTGCGTTGACTTTGCCTGCACATGCATGGCCTTCGGCTTGAAGTTGTTGAAATAGAGCGGACCGGCCACTACCTGCGCCAGTGCCGCCGGGACCTGCGGGTTCCTATCATTGGCGATGTGCATCTCGCCGTTGACGTCGTAGTTGTGGAGTTGCGTGTGGAAAGCGGTCTCGATCTGGGCGCTGGTGCCCGAGTAATCGATGAACATGTTGTTGGAATACACCATGTTCACTTTGAAGCCTTGCGATTCCAGCCACGAAGTCACTGCGGCGATGTCGCTCGACGACGGTCCGAACATCTGTCCGTACTGCGCCGCGTTGATCCATTGGTGAAAGTTGGCCGACTTCGGATTGTGCTGACTGTCCACGAACTGTGCGGCCGCCGCCTCTAGCTCCGCCGGGCGTTTCAGCATCAGGAGCAGGTGGTCCAGTTGCAGATCGGCAGACACCGGTCCGCGATCATTCAGCGCGTTGGCTTCGGGGCGGACGTTGCCCGCGAGGGTTACCCGCACGTTGTCATCAACTTTCTGGGTGACGAGTTGACGTTTGCCTTGGGCCTGCGATGCAAGGCTAAAGGTGAAGACGAACGCAGCTACTGCAAAGACGAGGGCAGCAGAAGTAATTCTTCGATTCATAATCTCTCCTTGTGCAGAGAAAGGGTTATTGGCCAGATCCTGGGATGGCCCTTACTCGCGATCAGGGTTACGGTTTAGCGGCTGAGTCTGCGGCGCAGAACAGCAGCCAACCCGAGCACTCCAGAGCCCAGCATTGCCAGCGAGCTGGGTTCAGGAATCGGAACAGGCACGAACGACAGGTCGTCTACGGTCTCATTGTCCGCGTACCCGTAAGCGTCGCTGATCGTGACATAGGCGAAGGCCTGCCCGATGGTGGACGTCAAAGTAATCTGAGCGTTCGCATCGTAAACCGGCGCGCCAGCAATCGTAGCCAGGACGGTGCCAACCGTGTTATAGCCCGTGACCACGATGCCGTTGGGATCTGTATACCAAAAGCTCATCGTGCGCACGCTTACCAACGAATTGGTGAAATTGACCTGGATCGGATCGTTGGGATCGTTGGTGATCACTCCGCTGCCGGAATGTGGCGGATAGTCGAAGTAATCATAGAAAGGCACGACCAGCTGCAATGCGTTAGCGAACGTGACGCCGTCCGAGCCTTGGTACTGATTAGTAATCTGCGTATACGCAGAATATTGTTCAAAGTTAATGGTGACCGTGCTTGCAAAAGCGACTGACGAAAGCGACGCAAGCAGTGCAAACAGCAGAAGCTTCTTCATGAAGTTCCTCCGGTGGCTGACAGCTAATTGGCGAACAACTGTGTAAAGGGAAATCCCCCGATGGGATGGGTCTTTTCATCTCACGAAGCGCAGGGGACTAAAACATTACGTCTCGTTATCAGGTAATGCAATGGCCTTTAGGTGGTGACTAACTGCTAAATGATGTTGTGTTAGTACTCTAGTAGCACGACTGCTATCTAACTACGGTGTTAGTAGAAAACAACTATGAGCCTAGTTGTTAACCTGGGTTACTGGTTACATTCGTCTGCGGCAACTCTATGAGCTCCTTATCACGCGCTAGAGTGACGGCGATCACGTCGCCGGCTCGGGTGAATGTGCATCATTCGCCATCAAGGTTGAGTATTACGCCATCGACGAGTGCAGGAATATCTTTGAACGCACGAGAGACATGCTTGTCGTATTGCGCAGCGCAGTACTCTTCACAACGGCAAGCGCCGGAGTAGGGATCTAGGATCTCCAATTTGCTGCCGGACCACTCCCATCGCGCTGTTTTTGGCGGGGTTGCCCACAGTCGCTTATCCCGGTATAATCAAGGCTTCGCCCCGCACATCGGGAATCTTCTGGAGTAAGTCATGGCACAAGTTTGCGAAGTTTGCGGCAAAGGGCCGCAGTCCGGCAACAACATCAGTCACGCCCACAACGTCACCAAGCGGCGCTGGAACGTCAATCTGCGCCCGGTGCACGCCAAAACCGCCAAGGGCAACAAGCGCATGCGCGTTTGTACTTCCTGTCTCCGCAGCGGCAAAGTTGTCAAGGCATAAACCTTCTTATTGCAACATTTAGGCAATCGAAACCCTCCCGGCATCGGAGGGTTTCTTATGGCCAAAATGACCGCTAACCGCTACGGCACGTACTTCCCCTTTTCGCCTTGCGCCCACGGGTCATATGCGGCGACGAAGTGCACGCGTTCCGGACGCGTCGGGTGATCGTAGAACCAGACCTTCACCCACTCGCTGGGATTAACCTCATTCAAGTTGATTTCGCCGCTCTTCTCGAAATAATGCGCAGCCACCTGGTTGGCATTGGGCACGATGCCGTGGATCACCTCGATTCCATAGCGATCAGCTTCGTGTTCATAATGGCGGCCGATGGCGTTGAACACTGGAGTCGCCAGGAACGCCAGCACCGACAGCAAAAGCATCAGCAACGGCAGAGACGCCCAGTCATCGATGCTGCGAATGTTCCACGCCCCTCCCCACCGCGCTAATATCCCCCCGACCAATTTGTAGCTGATAAAGAACAGCATCAGCAGGATCAGCGAAATAATGGCGATCATTTGCGGGACGTGTAGCAGAACGTAGTGGCCCATCTCGTGGCCAAAGACAAACAGCGCCTCCTGCGGAGTGGCTTTCATCAGGAGGGTGTCCCACAGAACCGCGCGCTTCGATGCCCCGAAGCCCGTGACGTAGGCATTCAACTCCGTCGTTTTGGTGCTGGCGTCCATTTCGAATATGCGGTCGGGGGGAATGTCCATCCCGCCGTGATGCACCACCTGTTCCACTTGCTCGACGAGTTGCGGATGATTGTCAGCCAGCGGCTTGAACTTGAAGAACAGCGGATCGACGATCAGCGGCTGCAGAAAGAACGTCAGCGCAATCAGCGGAACCGATGCCAGCCAGAAATAAAACCACCAGCGGCGCGGGCTGCGCCGAATCACCCGATACAAAATCGACACCACCAGCGTTCCGATGATCAGCATCACGATCTGGCTGGTGAGCCAGTCACTCCACCACCCCGCCCAGTGCTGCACCGAACGGCCAAAGTTCAGTTCGAGCATCTGGTCCCAGATCGAAGTTGGCAGGCTCAGCACTGATACGGTCAGCAGCATCAACGGTGCGAAGATCAGCACCTGCACGAATCGGCGCGACGAAGCGTGTTCTGCCCAGTCACGATACTTCGGTCCCAGCCGCCAGAACAGAACCAGCAGCAGCACGAGCCAGCCGTACAGCGTTCCTGCAAAAAAATGGGTATGCAGGGCGCCGCGATACGCTTCTGCTTTGGCCGCCAGCGCCGGAGGTGGCGAGTACTCTGTGATCACAGTCTCACTGGCAGGAGCGGCCGTTGCCGCATCGGTGGGAGCCGGCGCAGGCTGAGCGTGTGCCGCAATCCCGGCAAACAAAATCACAACGAAGATGCCCGTCACAAACAACTGCAGGGTGCATCGCGGCGAATTGCGTCTCGCGTGTAAGGAGACAGATGAAATCACGGGGAACCTCTTGTGCAAAGCGTTAGGCCCGCACACAAGGATGCCAGAGAGTCCCGTGCGTGGGAAGGCGGATGCCGCTAAGATCTAGCTGTTGCTTACCAGTTGCTGCCGTGCCACGAACGCCAGTCCCACCGCGGCTCCCAACAGCGCACCCACTACAACGTCAATCGCGTAGTGATATCCGTCGTATACTGCGCCAACGCACATAAGAAGGACACAGACGAGTAGCGCCACGGCAAGGCGAGGAAAATAACGAAACGCAAACACCAGCACCCCGCAGGCCAGCATGATATGGCTGCTAGGGAACGCGTTGCCCTGGACCCCGGCGCGCGCCTGCACCAGGGTCACGAGGAAATGGAACGGGCCGCCAGCGTGCGTCGAAGCGCCGGCGGTGAGTCCCACATTGTGGGATGGACTGCGCACCGGAAATAAGAGGTAAGTCGCATAGCAGACCGCATATGCCACGCTCAGCGCATCCGTCATCCGGCGAAAGCCCCCGGCATAGGGCGCGCGCCGTCGCCACCTCCACAACATTCCCGCGACCACAGGATAGAACAGGTAGAAGCTCAAATAGCCAAACTGCAGCGGCTCGCTGCACCACGCGGGCACGTGGGTTCGCAGCCATTCGCCCGGAGGCACGGCGAAGAGCACCGACTCCCCGGCAATCACGACCGGGTTCTGCCATGCTCCTCGCAGGCTCAGTGACAGGTACGACACTTCCTCGAACACCGTGATGAAAAACAGCGCCGGCAACCAATCGTGGACAAACTCCCACCAGGAGCCATGGTGTTGCTTGCGGGCCGTGTAGAGGATCGCAGCCACGGCCGCGAGGTTCCAAGCTACATACCTGGGCCAACGCGCAACCTCCGTGAAGCGTGCGCACACCAGCAAAGTCAGCGCCAGATGCACCGTCAGGTAGATGCGATCGGTGAGGTTCATAGAGATGGGCTTGAGTGTAGCAGTGTCGGTATCACTTGCGAACCGGCACAAAAAAGGCCGGAGCGGTTAGCTCCGGCCTTTTGTCCCACGGTGTGGGAGATGTGATTACAGGTTGAACTTGCGACGGGCGATGCCGGCCAGGCCGAGCAGGCCCGATCCGAACATCACCAGCGTGCCGGGCTCGGGAGTGACAGACTGACCCGTAACGCCAACGTAGTTGTCGGACATGGTGAAACTACCGATTGGCGTGGATTCCACGAAGCGAATCCACTCGCCCGTGTCCACTCCGCCACCCGTGAGGAATGTCAGATCGTACGACTCAATGAGGTTGCCCATCGTGTCATACACCGCGAGCACGGTCGGAGTCGAGCCACCGGGAACGTAGTTGAAGAAACCACCGACCCAGGAGACCGGCGACGCGAAAGCAAAGGTCATGGTGTCTGTGACACCGTAGACTTGGTAGCTATCGTTCACGCCGGCCATCGGACCCAGCGCGCCGTCCCAATAGCCGTTGGCGAGGTAGCCGTATGTGCCTGTGTAGCCGTAGACGGAGCCGCCCTGAGTGGAGGCATTCGTTGAGGACCAGGTGTAATTACCATAGGTCTGAGGACCTGCGCCAAAGTAATTGACTGTCGGCATTGGCAAGTTGCTTCCGACTTGGCCAATAACGACCGTAGCTCCCGCCTGAACGACCAGCAGGAACATGGATACTACAAGTAACGCACAAAGTTTTTTCATTCATCCTCCGAAAAGTCGGGTAAGCGAACCGATTGGTGGGTGCCCGTTCGAAATCATCGAACCAGCCGAACAGCTAGAATCACTCTCTTGACCCTGCTCCGATGAGGTGTGCAAGTCACGCTCCAGCTCAATTATGTGCTAACCATTTATTTATCTGTCACTTACGAGAATGGCTTTGTAGCGTGTGTGCAAAGGTCTGCAGCATAGTGGTACTGGTCTGGCCTCGCGGAGTAGCTGATTTCCCGTCTGCCACCACTGCCAAGTAACGCAAAAAAGGGCCGGAGCGGTTAGCTCCGGCCTTTTGTCCCACGGTGTGGGAGATGTAATTACAGGTTGAACTTGCGACGAGCGATGCCGGCCAGGCCGAGCAGGCCAGAGCCGAACATCACCAGGGTGCCAGGCTCAGGAACTGCGCTCTGGCCGCCAAAAGTGGTTACTAGCGCGCCTACCCCGCTGCCGCAGCCGACGTTGGTGATGCAGTACGCGCGGGTCGTAACTGCGCCCGTGTAATCGGCCCAGTTGTAGCCGTTGGCGCCAGTGTTCGGAACGTTGTCCTGAGTATCGACGACGATTTCCAGAATCAGATCACCCAATCCCGGGTTGTAGGTGAAGTTGACTCCCGACAGAGTCAGGGTGGTGCCGTAGTTGACTCCGCCCGCGGGAATGCTGGCGGTGCCGAGCAGGGTGGGTGCGCCATTATAGTTACTGGCCAGATTGGTGCTCAGTCCGAGGCCGACTGCCGAATATCCCCAGGAGAAGGTGTAGTTTCCGCCCAGAGCCACGGCCGGACCTGCAAATGGCCAATAGTCCCACGAAAGCGAGGTTACGTTGAACGGGCCGCTAAAGGCGCTGGAAATAAACGCCTGCTGGTAGTCGATCGACACACCAGTGCTGGTGCCCGAATCGTTACACATAAACGGATAGCAGTTGCCGCTATCCATGCTGCCGACGGTGATGCTGGCTGCATGCAGCATCAGCGTCATCGATAGCAGGGCGATGAGAGTGAGCAATTTCAAAGTGGCCTTCATTGATCCTCCGAAAAGTTGGGTAAGCGAAACACTTGGTGGGTGCCGACTCGAAATTATCGAACCGGCGAACCTAGCCAGAAAGCCAGAATCACAATCTTGACCCCACCCCAAGCGTGATGGAGCAGGTCGAGTTCCAGCTTAGCTATTAGAAAACTATTTATTTATCAGTTACTTACGAGATATGCTCTGTAACGTGTGTGCAAAAAAATGCAATGTAGTGGTATTAGTCTACCGTTTTAGGTAACCCAAAAACCGCGCTCCAGTCACCAGATGGGGAATTACTCTGGAGCCAACGCTACCACGTCGATTTCTACCAACACGTCTTTCGGCAGGCGCGCGACCTCAACCGTCGAGCGGGCTGGAGGTTCGGCAGTGAAGTGCCGTCCATAGACTTCATTCATGGCGGCGAAGTCGTTCATGCTTTTCAGAAAAACCGTGGTTTTCACCACCTGCGCCAAAGAGCTTCCGGCGGCATTCAGAATTCCCGTGATGTTCTGAAGTACCCGCTCGGTCTGCACTGCAACGTCTCCGGTGATCAGCTGCTGGGTGGCAGGATCAAGCGGGATCTGCCCCGACAGAAACACCAATCCGTTGGCCTTGATGGCCTGGGAGTAGGGTCCAATAGCCTTGGGGCCGTCATCGGTAGAAATCGTCTGACGCATGAATCCTCCTGAAATGTGAGCAGAGGGATTGTCGCACATCGAGGGCGCTGGGCTCTCTCTCCTCGCATTGTGGAGACGGGAGTGTAGACTGCCTCGCGGCAAATCCGTTTCTTCAACCTTAAATTCCCGAAATTCCCGCGATTGCGGTGGATTTCTTTGACGTTGTTCGGGAGGCTAATCCCAAATCGGGCATTAATCAACAGTAGTTGCACTACTTGTGATATTTACAGTGTACTTATTGCATGTCAACCGGGAGAAACACAACGCTCGCAGCAAAATCATTGATAACAAGCGAGAAATAAATCCCAAAAGTGGTGTACAAACATTACCGTAATGTGCTATATTGAGCACCAGAGTTAAAAAACGGGAATGCCAGTGATTAGGCATTCCAAGGATCGGACCCAGCTAAGTGCTGGGCTTTTGTGTTCTTGGACAGGTTTTTCGTGATAGGACTGACCCACGCTCCCAGGTTAGCGCCGATCCGTTCGGTGCCAACCTGGGATATCCGGCGGGTACCACAGTGTGGGATAGGATAGTTAACGCACAAATTTGCGGCGAACGAAGCCGGCGAGGCCAGCTAGGCCGGAGCCGAGCATTACTAGCGTGCCGGGCTCGGGTACGCTCGACTGTGTTGAGTAACTGACATCGTCCATGCCCCAGGCATCGTCGCTCAAATTGGTGATGGTGACGGAACTGAACGACGCCGTGTCAGTGAAGCCAAAGTAGCTCGCGCCGCCGTTGACGTTGATCGGAAGGTTGAGACTCTGAGCCGTGCCGTCGTTAAACGTCAAGGTGAAGCTGGTGGTGAAAACAGTCTGCACGCCAGTCAGGTACAAACCGAAAGCCGTGATGGGTGTGGCAAACGAGTAGGTCGTCGTACCTTCGACGTTCCCCAACCACTGGGAGCCGCCGCTGGTAATGTTGAAACCGTACAGGTTGCCGTATGTGCTGTTGCAGACACCCGAGTAGTTACAGCCGAAATTCGGACCGGTAAACGAAATGGTCACGCCCGGTGCCGCAGCAAGTGGGTTCGTGTAGCCGACCGGGAGGCTTTCGAAGGTCAGCAGGCTGGTGGGGCCGGCTGCTGCCAGGAAAGCGGTCTGGGCGGCTGCGGACATCGGCCACGGGCCGGTGGTCGATGCACCATCGTCTGATCCAGTGTAGGTGCCGATAGTTCCTGCGGTCGCATAACTGACCGCAAGCAGGACAGTGGCCGCCAGCACTAGCAGGCGGTAACTATTCGTAGTCGGGAACATTTTCATCGTGTGATCTCCGAGGTCCGCCTCGTCACGAGGAGGAGCCGAGTGGGTTGAGTCAAGCCTGAAGAGTCAGTTGCCCGGTAGTGATCGCGCTCACATGCTAGTCAGATCACGACTAAACAACTCTGGAACCGGTAGACGAAATGCAATCGGACTGCCGCGGCGGTTTTCCGTAAGTCGTTAGTTTCTAAACCATGCAACTGCTTAAGCGGTTCTCCAGATGCAATCGTTTGCACAGGAGTCCAAAGATTTACCTCATCGTAGAGCTATGACCTGTATATCGCGACCGTGCCTGTAGAATGGCGGTTGAGGCCGGGGACAGGGCTTCACCGGAGTGCAAGCGGGAATGGACATGACTTGGGTGACCGACCGGATTGCGGTCGGCGGGGGAATTTGGAACGAAAGTAATATGATCGCGGTGGTGGCCGTGGGGGTCACTCACATCATTGACATGCAGATCGAATTCGATGATTCCAAGCTGGCAGAACCGTACGGGGTGCGGGTGTTGTGGAACCCGACCGAAGACGATTTCCGGCCGAAGTCGCCCGAGTTGTTCCAGCGAGGCGTGGACTTTGCGATGGATGCACTGTTGGACTCTGAGTCGAAGTTATTCATTCATTGCGCGGCGGGAGTACATCGTGCGCCGATGATGGCGTTGGCAGTGCTGCGAGCGCAAGGTTGGTCGCTGCTCGACGCGGTGAAGGAAATCGAAGAGAAGCGCGACGTAGTAGATTTCGCCGATGTTTACGTGCAGAGCGTACAGGATTTCATGCGAAGCTACGAGGCGGCGGGGAAATAGCGGGACCGCCAACGCTGACAAATTCACTACATTGGTTTAACGCCTGGTACAGCGTGAAGAGAGACAAAGGAAAGGCACAGGATATGCGCAACGCATGCCGCCCGATGGGGCGGTTTTTTTGTCTGTTGATGGCTGCGGCGATGCTGCCGGTCTCGCTCGTGCATGCACAGACGAACGGTCCGGCAATGACGCAGGTGGTAGACAGCGTCTACCGCGCGGATGGGACGGCAGCGAGGGGAATGGTGCTGATTTCGTGGCCCGTGTTCACCACGGCGGATGGCAAAGCGGTGGCTGCAGGTTCGTTGAGCGTGCAACTGGGCAACGGGGGTGCGTTTGCCGCGAGCCTGGCACCGAACACTGGAGCGCAGCCGGCGGGCGTGTACTACAAAGTGGTATTTCAACTCGCGGGCCAGGAACCTTCGACCGAGTACTGGGTAGTTCCGGCGACGGGTTCGACCAGTATAGGAGCGGTCCGGGCGAAGCTGATGCCGGCGACGGCTGCAGCACAAGTCCTGACGCGTGACGTTGCCGATACCAACTACGTACACGTGAGTGACGACCAGACGGTGAACGGGGTGAAGACGTTCAGCAATTCGCCGTCAGTACCGACGCCGCAAAACGCGGGCGATGCAGCCAATAAAGGATACGTAGATTCAACTGCCGCCGACGTGAACCTGGCCTCGCCGGCACCGATTGGCAGTGTGACGCCGAACACGGGAACGTTCACGAGCGTCAATAACGTGCTCAACGCAGCGACATTTCCGGGCCCTGACATTGGCGCCAAGGTCAATGCGGCGGCGGCGACGTGCGCGGGAATCACCACGCAGTGCAAAATCCAGATTCCATCATCGACGCAGCAGAGTTTTTCGACGGGCATTGTGTTTGTCGCCAATGAGACAGTCGAGTGTGTGGCATCGGGACGTGTGGACAATGTGACCACAGCCAATCAGCAACTGCGGTACACCGGGCCCGGTACAGCGTTCACGATGAGCCAGGACGGCGGAAGGTTAAAAGGTTGCAATGTTGCGCTTGGCCCCGGCGCAATTGAGGGCGTGAAGATTGGTGGATACAGCAACCTTGTTGACGACGTTGGGCTATACGGAGGAGGAACCTCCACAATCTTATTTCACGTCTCCGGCACGTCGGCCGAGGACAACCATGTCCAAAATTCGCGTTGCTCCAGCTTTACGGGCGTGTGTACGCAGGTTGACCACGCAAACGACACCTACATCGACAGCATCACACACTATGGAACTGTCGGGAATACCACGGGAATTGATCTGGTGCTCGACAGCAACGCCGGCGGTGTAAGCATCCATCAGTACAAGGGGGGAAACAGTGGCTTACACGGCCTGGTGATTCGCAACACGCTTGGTGGTCTGCCGCCAACGTGGCTGTTCATTGACGACCTTGAAACTGACGTTTCGAGTGGTGATGGCTGGTTGTTCGACTCAACGCTCGCTGGCGCCAATATCGGCGGGTATATTCACAATTCCTGGGTCGCTGGGTCCGGAGGGCACGGAGTAAATAACCAAGGTGCGGCGTTCTTCAGTGTCAGTGAGGGCAACAAAATTCGCAACAATGCCAAGAGCGGTATCAATGATTCTTGCGCGGGTCATGCGGTGGATTACAGCAATAACTTCATCCTGGGCAACAACCAAAGTAATGCAGGCTACAGTGGAATCGACTTCTCCGCTCATCCTGGCGGAAGAACGGTTGTGGGCAATACCATCGGTAATTATCCCGAGGTGGGAGGGTTTCAGCAGTACGCTATTGCCTCATCGTCCGATGTCGAGGGTCTGGTTGTTTCCGACAACAACTGCGATCACAACGTGGCCGGCTGTTACAACCTTTCTTCCGTCACTGCTGCCAAATTAACGGTCGGCCCGAACATGAGCACGGCCACCACCGTTCCAGCGCAGTTTGTTCCCGGAGCAATAAAGGTCAACGGGCTTTCCACCCTGAGCGATGCCACGGTGCAGAACCTGACGGTGAATGGGACGTGCACGGGATGCGGGACGGGGACGGTGAACCTGGCTTCTCCGCCGGCGATTGGGAACGTCAGTCCTAATACAGGGACGTTTTCGGTACTCGACGGTATTCCCAACGCGGCGGCGTTTGCAGGAACTGATGCGTGCGCAAAGATCAATGCGGCAGTCGGCAGCCTTCCGGCAACCGGAGGTGCCGTGGATGCGCGAGGATTCCAAGGCGCAGCGACGTGCGCCGCAACACTGCTGCTCGACCGGCCAGTGCACATCCATTTGGGAGCGGTGCAACTCACGCTGCAAGGGAACCCGGGCATCAGCGTTACTTCCTATGAACCAGTGGTGGTGGAAGGCGATGGCTGGGAATACAACTACACGCCGGGCAGCGGGAAGGGCACGGTGTTAATTTCGGGTTCGGCAGCACCGCTGATCGTGGACAACAGCTCGCAAGGCAGCCAGTTCCACAACCTTGAATTGTTCGGTAACGGCTTGGGGACGTTCGCATACTTTGGACTGGCCAACGGAACGGTATTTGATGGAGTGCACGCGCACGGGTTCCAGTACACGGGGATCTTCGCGCCGGGCGGGATGGTGCACTTCCGCGGTCACACGATGATCAACGCCAACGGAGGCGACGGACTGGTTGGGGGCGGGGACATCGACATCGAGGGCGAGCAGCAGGTCAGCCACAACAGTGGCAACGGCGTCCACGTGTTCAGCGGCAGCGTGCGCTACAACCAGCCGGCGATTGATAACAGCGGATTGCATGGACTGTACTTTGACGGCCGTGCGGCGCCGGACTGGACGGCGAACGCGAACTTTGTGAGCCCGACCCTTATTAAGCCGGTGAACGGGAATCCCGGTGGCTACTACTTTTATTCGTATAACGTGAATGGCACGACCGGAAGCACGGCTCCGGCGTGGCCGCAAAGCGTGGGCGGAACAGTGAATGACGGGTCGACGAAGTGGATCAACGTGTCGACCTTCAACAACGGGACGGCGCCGCACATCGGGGTAGCGAACCAACTGCTGATTTCCGGGGGATACATTGGCAACAATGGTGTCGGCGGGATAGTGGGATTCATATCTGACAATGTCAGACTCGAAGGAGCGTCGAGCACCAATCATACCTGCGGGTGGAACACGATCTCGGGGCTGTACGTTACTGAGGCGTCGACGACCACGGCCACGGTGACCGGAGTGCACCTGCTGAACTGCGATTACACGACGGTGAGCAACCTGGTGTGGCTGGGGAGCGGATGGAACGCCAGCAGCCTGCCCGCGGACCAGGGCGGACTGGTGGTAGAAAACGCGAACTTTAACAGCATCAGTAATTACAACGCAGTGTGGTCAACCAGAAGCGCGGTGAAGTTGATCAATGCATCGGGCACGCAGCTAGACAACATTCAGTCGGGTGGTACGGGGACCAATACGACAGAAGCACCCAATAATTATGCAGTGCAGATCGATGCCAACTCGGGCCCAACGCAGATCAACGACCTGACGGTGGACATCTGGCACAACAATGAAAAGGGCGTTTACAACCGGGGAGCGCTGACCTCGATCGACAACTACCAGGTCCATCCGTCGAGCTACGGCGCGACGCTGGACGACTTGCAATACGCGACGCTCACTAATGCCCACGGGCGTCAACCCAATGTTCCAGTGGAGTTTGACATTGCCGGCAGCCCGGCTCTGGCGATTAACAGCAGCGGCGGAACCGTTGTGAGCGGCGACCTGAGCGTGCGCGATATTCCAGGACACGCCTATTTTGTGAGCCAGTATGGGAGCATCCAGACGGCGATTAACGCGGCGTATGGCTCGGGGGTAGTTTCGGGCAAAGTGATTGACGACCGGACTGCGGCGTATAGCGGTGCGGGATTTTATGTTCCGGATTCGGTAACGGTGGAGCTCGCGCCGGTTCCTTATACGTTCACCAGCACGGTGACGCACAACAACGGCAATAACAATGTGACGGCGGCGATCGTGGTGGAGCAGGGCGCGCACCTGAAAGGAAGCAGCACATCGAGCAATCACGGGACAACCATCGGCGTCTCGCCGGGATTTGCGGGCGACATTATTGCGACCACCAGCGAAGGCACGGGCATCGGGTCAACGGCGCAATGGTGGCACTGGGGATCGATTGAGAACCTGAACATTAATGGTACGGGGCAGGCCTCGGGGCGCTGCCTGGTGGTGGAGAACATGGGCGAGACCGCGCGGGTGGAGAACATCGAAGCGCGCTCATGTTACGGAAACAATATGGAGATCATCGGCGCGTCGGCGACGCAATCGTCGATTCGCAATATAACAACGATGCGATCGCAGACGGCGAGCGGGATTCGTTTCACCAACCTGGCGGGGGTGGGGAAGATCGACGGACTCAGCGGGGATTGCAACCCGACGGCGCTGGTGTCGGTGCAGGAAAATGCGGCGGGATCGTTGACGATTCTTGGGCTGAAGGCCGAGGGAGAAGCGTCGATTTGTACGGGAACTGCGCAGGACCCGGTGGTACTGCTCGACGGGTTGGCGGGGTTCAACGATCACGTGAGGATTATCGGCGGGTATGCGTTTGGGACGGCGCAGGCGAACTTCGCCAAGTTCATCAATGCAGGTAATGCGATCCTGGAAACCGAGGGACTGTACATCACCGGATACACCAATATGTTGAACGACACGGTGAGAGCGGTGACGGTGCCGTTGACGGCGAGCAGCAGCAAGCAACCTTTTTATTACGAGCCGGGCGGGACGACTTATGCGAACCAGGCATTCACGCTGACGGGCGGGACCTTTCTACAAGGCTCGCCGGCGGGAACGGCGACGGAGATTTTCGGATTGACGACTGGCAGCGCGACGCTGCTGGCGGCGGCGGGGAATGGCGACAACGGCAGTGTATTGACGGGCGGGATCCAGATCAGCGGACAGAATAGGACGTCGTACGGAACGCCTCCGGAGATTATGGCGCGGTGGGGCTATCGATGGCTGGGCGCGGGGCTCGGTTATGACACGACGAACTTTGATTTGGTTCCGGCGTGGAATGCGGGCGACAGCAGCACGCGCAATTTGGGGAATCCTCTGACGGTGTGTCAGAAGGGAAGCACCACGGTGAGTTGCCGCTGGCCGAATGTTTTCGCCCAGAATGTGGATACGAATTCGCTGACTGTAAATGGTTCGGCGCTGACGATTCCGACAGGCGGGTTGACGACGCCGAGCATGGATGGAATTAGTGCGGTGGGGAGTTCGGCGAATTTTGCGCGGGCGGACCATGTGCATCCGTCGGACACGACACGAGTCGCGACCACGACCACGGTGAATGGGCATGCGCTGACGGGGAATGTGACAGTGACGGCTGCGGACGTTGGTGCGCCGCACAGTGTCTCGATTCAGGGACCGACATCGGCGGTGACGGGCACGGGAGCGATGACCGCGCTGTACAGCATAACGATTCCGGCGGGGACGTTCTCGGTCGGGACGGGTATCAAATGTGTGGCGCGGTCGCGGCACACGACGGGCAGCGCGAGCGTGAGCATGGGCTGGAAGCTGGGGGGCACGACGTACACCTATCCGACGACGTACACGACTGGGTCGACTGGGGGAGATGCGTCGATCGAGATTTTCACGTTCTCGTCGCTGACGGCGGAGACGGTGAATATTCCGTGGGCGTCGTTTGGGGGAACGACGGAGAGTCCGTATACGGGGCTGGCGTGGAGTGAGAATGTGTCGTCGGGGACGACGCTGCAGTTCCTGTTCAACGTCGGCAGTAGCGATAAGTTGACGGGGGACAGTTTTTATTGCTCGACGGTGCAGTAGTGGGATGACGATTTCAGTGGATAGTGGTTAGTGGAGAGTGAATAGAAAAATCGGATTTCACCACGGAGGCACGGAGGACACGGAAAAGGCTGGGGTCATTAAACCGCCTTCGGTCGAGATGATAGGTGAACAGCAGGTCCTTCGACTCGGTCGCGCGCGGTTTCGGCGCGACCTCGCTCAGGATGACAGACAGAAGTGGCCAGTGGCTGGTGACTGGTAGCTAGAAAAAGACGAATTCACCACGGAGGACACGGAGGGACGGAGAAGGGTGAGGTAGAAACTCCATCTTTAGCGCATGACAACGGAATCATAGAAGTGTTGTAAAACGGCGCGCGTGACGGAGAGTTTCACGGATCAGTTGTCGGTTGTCAGTTCTCAGTTGTCAGGATTGAGAATGTGTCATTCGACGATGTCTGACCGAGTGGGACCCAGAGTAGATTACGCGTGCAATTGGCCGTTGGCTTTCGCCAACCCGCCCTACCGCCAAGAGAAGGCGGTAGAACGGGGCACCCGCGAACTGCCGGCGGTTTTGTTGTATTTGCGGGGCGCCCAGTGGGGGTGCTGCCGGACTTTCGACAAGTTGGAGTAAGTTCGCAGGGACGGCCAGTCCCCGCATTGTGGCGCCCATTTTTCAGGGGTGAACGATGAGCGCGACAGAAGTGGTTGAGACGGCGCAGGGCAGAATCGAGGAGGAAAAAGAAAGTTGTCAGTTGGCGGTGGTCGGTTGTCAGGAAACAAGTGGTCAGTGGTCGGTGGTCAGTGGTCAGACGGCCTGCAAGGATTTATCCCCTCAGGGGCTAAAGCCCGGGGTTGAGACGGGCGATAACGGCACGGCTAAAGCCGTGCCCTTTCAAAACGGCAATTTTGGAACGGGTACTAATAGTGAGTGGAAAACACCCACACAAGCAAAAGAGGCTTGTGTGGGGCACCCGGCGCTGGAACTCCCACATATCCCACAACCGGAGATATGTGGGCCACCCAGCGGCGAAGGGCCGGAGCTGTCAGAAGAGAAAATCGACAAACTTAGCGCATTTTTAAATCAGGAACCACAAGAAGAAGTTGCCGAGACGGCACGGCAAAAACGTTTGCTGCAAAAACGCAAGAGCATCGAAGAACACCTCGAAATCATGTCGGAGTTTGGGGAACAGCTGGACAATCCCAAGCCGTGCGTGCGCATGAAGGAGGACGGAAGAACGTACATGTTGGCCGCGCGAGAGGCCATGATGCGGAAATGGCTGAAGATCAGGAACCGAAAGTCGCGGCTGACAAGCTTCCGAGTGAACGCGGTGCAGCGGGAGTACGCGAGAACCGCGGCGAGGAAGAGCATCGTATTGAAGGCGCGGCAACTTGGGATCACATCCTATGTGGCTGCGCGTTTCTTTTTGCATTGCATCACGCGGCCGGGAACGTTGTGCGTACAAGTGGCGCACGACCAGCGGTCGGCGGAGCAGATCTTCCGCATCGTGCACCGGTTGCTGGCGAACCTGCCGGACTACCTGCGGAAGGGAGCACTGACGACGTCGCAAGCCAACAAGCGACAGATCGTGTTTCCGTACATGGATTCGGCGTACCTGGTGGAATCGGCGGGCGAGAATGCGGGCCGCGGGATGACGATCCAGAACCTGCACTGCTCGGAGGTTTCGCGATGGCCGGGTGACGCGGCGGCAACGCTGGCGGCACTGCGGGCGGCGGTGCCTCCGGATGGGGAGATTGTGCTGGAGTCGACGGCGAACGGAGCGTGCGGCTGCTTCTATGAAGAGTGGCAGCGCGCGGAGGAGACGGGGTATTCGCGGCACTTCTTTCCGTGGTGGTGGGAGCCGAGTTACAAGCGAAAGGTGGAGATCGTGGAGTTCACCGAGATCGAACTGGAGCTGATGGCCGAGTACGGGCTGACGGCGGAACAGATCGGGTTCCGGCGGGAGGTGCGGGCGAACTTCGGAGCGCGGGCGGCGGAGGAATTTGCCGAGGACGCGGAGAGCTGCTTCCGCGCGTCGGGCGAGTGCGTGTTTGACCTGAACGTGGTGGAACAGCGGCTGCGCGAGGTGACGCCGCCGATCGCGGACACGGACAACGGACGGACGCAGTCGTACTTTCCGCCACAGCCGGGGAAGGATTACATCATCGGAGTGGATCCGGCGGGAGGCGGGAGTGAGGGCGACTATGCGTGTGCCCAGGTGATCGACCGAGCGTCGGGCATGCAGTGCGCGGAGTTGCGCGGGCATTTGAGGCCGGAGGAACTGGCGGGGCGAGTGGCGATCTTGTCGCGGCAGTACAACCGGGCACTGGTGGCGGTGGAGCGAAATAATCACGGCCACACGGTGCTGAGTAACCTGGGCATGTTGCACAGGGATGTGCCAGTCTATGAGCAGCACGGGCAAGCGGGCTGGCTGACGACCGCGGCAACACGACCGCACATGCTGGGCAACCTCGTAGCAGTGCTGTCGAGCGCTCCGCAGTTGTTTGTAAGCTCGCGGCTGCTGGGCGAGCTCAAGACGTTTGTGCGGCGTCCGGATGGTACGACGGCAGCGGCGAACGGAGCGCACGACGACACGGTGATGGCGATGGCGATTGCCCAGATCGTGCGGACCGAGGAAGCGGGACAGCCGGCATCGGCGAGGGCGCAGGTGGAGGTGGGAGTGCTGTAAGAGTGGCTAGTGGTTAGTGGATAGTGGATAGCAAACGGCGGGGAGTAGGTAGCGGCTCCCCGCTTTGCTTTGGGGAAGGGAAGTTAGTGACGTCACATGCTGGTGTGATGGATGGTGGTGAAAGAGGGAGTGGGAGTGGGTAGGCTGGATGAGTAATTAGCAATAAGCAATAAGCAAAGGGTGACTGGTAGCTGGTAGCAAGGGATGAGGAACGCGATCTTTGATTAGCGCGGTGCAACACGTACGACGGATGCGGGGTGGAGCGCAGAGCCACATGATGCGCTGCGCGGACGGGAACTATTACGTCGTTAAGTTTCAGGACAATCCGCAGCACACGCGGGTGCTGGTGAATGACTGGCTGGGCACGCGGCTGGGCGAGATGATTGGGCTGCCGATGCCGGCGGTGGCGGTGGTGGATGTGCATCCGTGGCTGGTGGAGCACACGCCGGAGTTGCGGTGGGAGTTGTGCGGGCAGCGGAAGATGATGACGGCGGGGCTGTCGTTTGGATCGCGGTACGTGGTGGCTCCGACGGAAGGGCAGGTTTATGACTACCTGCCGGAACCGATGATGGCGCAGGTGCGGAACATGCGCGATTTTGCGGGAGCGCTGGCGCTGGATAAATGGACGTGCAACGCGAACGGGCGGCAGGTGGCGTTCTGGAAGAAAGGACGCGAGCGAAAGTTTACGGCGAGCTTTATCGATCAGGGCTATTGCTTTAACGCGGGAGAATGGAGTTTTCCGGATTCGCCGCTGCGCGGGGTGTTTGGGCGCAACGATGTTTATGCGTGTGTCACAGGGTGGGAGTCGTTCGAGCCGTGGTTGAGCCGGATCGAAACGTTTCCGGAGAGTTCGGTGTGGGCATTGGCGGAGGAGATTCCGCCGGAGTGGTATGGAAGTGACGCGGGAGAGCTGGAAAAGTTGCTTTGCAAGCTGCTGGAGCGGAGAGCGAGAGTGAGGGAGTTGATTGAGTCGTTTCGGAGGTCGTCGAGGGACCCGTTTCCGGAGTGGCGCGAGGCGGTGAACTAGTAGCTGCGATGGCTGAGTACAGACAGTGCGAGTTTTATCTGCTGCGGTATGTGCCGGACGCGGTGAAGGACGAGTTCGTCAACCTGGGCGTGGTGCTGCTGGAGACGAGCGAAGGCGACGGCGTGTTTACCGATGTGCGGTTTACGCGCGACTGGCGGCGGGTGCGGTGCCTGGATCCGGAGGTGGATGTCGAGTTGCTGGAGTCGTTCGAAGGCGAGTTGCGGCGGATGCTGCAATCGCGGGCGGCGGAGGTCATTAATTATAGGGGGCCGATGTCGCGGCGGGATTGGTTGCTGCGGCTGCTGGAAGACGGGCTGTCGGGTGCGTTGCAGATCACGCCGGCAAAGGCCGTGCTGACGGAGAGTCCGTCGGTAGAGTTGGGCAAGTTGGCGCAGATGTACCTGGAATCGTCGCGTCACGAACGGCGGGCACAGGCCGGACGGCGAGTGATTTATGCGGCGATGCGAGAGGCGTTTGAGGGCGCGGGAGTTTGGGCGCTGGGACGTCGTGATATTGCGCTGGCGAATTATGGAGCGAAGGGCGATCCGCTGAAGATCGATTTTGGGTACAGGCCGAATGGAGTAATCAAGATGTTCCAGGCGGTGTCGCTGGAGACGGATGTGGATGCGGCGAAGGTGTTGGCGTTTAGCTATCCGGCGCTGAGGGACGGGTTGCGGAGGGCGGAGAACGCGGGAAGCGAGTTGACGGCGGTCGTCGAAGACGGGTTGCGGGATGATGACGCGATTGGATTTGCGTTGGCTACGCTGGCGGCGAGCGAGATTCGCGTTGCGGCGGTGAGTGAGATGGCGGGGATTGCGGAGAGGGCGAGGGTAGAACTCAGTGGCTAGTGGCTAGTAGTTGGTGGCTAGAGAAGACAAGCAAAATCAGACGTTCAGCGGCGCTCCGCGAGGGGCGCTTTTCTATTGGAAGCGAGAACTCATGAACATGCGAAATGGTTGGCGCGGCGCGATGCGCCGGGTGGCGGAACAGTTGTCAGTTGTTGGTGGTCAGTTGTCGGATAACGGAAAACCCCCACTCAAGCGGCCAAACGACGGCCGCTTGAATGGGGCACCCGCACCAGAGTTGCAAGCAGCGGCGGGGATTGAGACTGCACGTCGGACGGTGCCCCTGCCTTCCATACTGACTTCGGGGGCACCCACGCTGCTGCGTGCCGGAGTCATGCCCAAACCGACGCCAGCAAATTTGCGGCGGTTTGCCGAGACGCCGATCGCACGACGGGCGATCAACATCGTGAAAGACCGCGTGGCGGGAATGCAGTGGAGAATTGAGCCGCGAAAGAGCAGTTACCAGTTTCAAGTTTCAAGTTTCAAGTCGGGATCCCACATATCCCAAAAGAAGGGATATGTGGTCCACCCGAGCGATGACATCGAGGAGCGGATTGCGGTGCTGACAGAGAACTTTGAGCAGCCGAATCCGGAGGACTCGTTCCGGTCGATGATCGAGCAGGTGCTGGAAGACGTGCTGGTCGGCGGCTTCGGCGCGATTGAGCTGGATTTGACAGGGGACGAGCGGCGTCCGCTGGTGCTGTGGCCGGTGGATGGGGCGAGCATCCGCATCAAGGCTGATTGGGACGGAAACCCGGCGTCGCCGCGGTATGTGCAGGCGACGGGACAGTTCATGCCGAACGCGGAGATCACGCTGGCAGATGAGGAACTGGCATACATACGGCTGAATCCGCGGACGCACACACCGTTTGGGTTGGGCAAGCTGGAAGTCGCGTTCGAGACGATTCACGAGTTTCTGGGCGCGCACCGTTATGCGGCGCGGCTGGCTAGCAACACCGTGGTGCAGTACGCGCTGTGGCTACAGAATTTGACGCCGCAGCATCACGAGCGGCTGATTCGGTGGTGGCAGGACGAGATTGAGGGCACGGGGAAGGTTCCGATTTTGTCGGCGGAGTCGAAGCCGGAGGTGCTGCGTTTTGGGGCGGGCACGGACGCGGACCTCCGGCTGCAGTGGCAGGAGTTCTTGATGCGCATGATTGCGGATGCGTTTGATTTGCCTCCGATGATGCTGGGGCTGGTGAACGATGTGAACCGCAATACGGCGACGACGCAGTCGGACGACGCGTTTCGCACGGCCGTGGTTCCGGTGGCGCGTCTGATTGGGGAACACCTGACGCGCGACGTTATCAGCAAGCGACTGGGATGGAACGATCTGCAATTTGTGTTCACCGACGTGGACGCGCCGAACGAGCTGGAGCAGGCGCAAATCCAGCAGATCCTGATTGGATGTGGAGTGCTGACTGTGAACGAAGTGCGGCGGATGAAAGGGCTGCCCCCGCTGGCGGAGAAGGCGGATGGCGTGGCGGATGCGCCGGAGATGGAATGAAGACAGTTGTCAGTTGCCAGTGGTCAGTTGTAGGGAAGAGGCGAAAAAAATTATGAAGCTGGAAATGGAAGCGATGGCGCTGGAGATGCCGGAGGTGGAAGGGCATCCGAACCGGCTGGAGTTTCATGGGATGCTGACGCTGGTGGGGAGTCCGTCGCGGCGAGCGCCGAGCGGGGCAAACGGACACAGGGTGATGTTGACGCGACAGGCGACGGAAGCGGCGCTGCCATCGTTGCTGGGGATGGCGCTGGATTACGCTCCGGCGCTGGATGCGCACGATGCGCGGCGAAAGATCGGAGTGATCACGGAGGCGGAGATCGTTCCGTTTAACGCGGAGCGCAGAGACCCGACGAGACAGGTTGCGATCAGCGGGTACGTGTATGCACACGACTTTGCCGACGTGGTGGGGGAGCTGCGCGCGGGAAGCGGGACCCTGGGGATGTCGTACGAAATTACGGACGCGATTGTGGTGAGTACGTCGTCTCCGATATGGACGGTGACGTCGTTCACGTTCACCGGCGCGGCGGTGCTGCGACGAGAGCGGGCGGCGTATCCGGAGACGTGGATTGAGGTGGCGTGAAAGGTAACTGCGACTGGTAGCTGGTAATTAGCAATAAGCAACTAGCATAGCAATAAGCAATAAGCAATAAGCAATAAGCATTGGGCATCACTCGTGCCGACAGAGCGAGTGCACGGAAGTGAGCGATTTGCAACTTGGCGGCTGTGCACCGCCGCATTTAGGAAGGAGAAGAGAGGCATGGAGCAGGGAAACGAGACGAAGCAGGCGGCGACTCCGGATATTGCCGAAAAGTTAGCAGAAGCCACGCAGGCAATGGCAGATGCGCTGCACAACATTAATGCGCAGTTTGATGCGCTACACGCCAAGATCGATCGCATCGTGGCGGCAGTGGAGGACGCCGACGTTCACGAGGACGAGAAAGACGCGCCGATTCACAAGAAGCTGGCGGATGCGGAAAAAGCCAACCACGACCTGAAGGCGCAAGCGGCGCAGGCGCGACGCAAGACGCTGTCTCCGCTGGTGACAACGCTGCTGGCAAAAGAAGGCGTGGATGGCGATGCGCTGATCGAGGCTCCGGTGCTGGAGAAAGCGCTGAGCGGGTTGAGCATCGAGCAGCGGATTGCGGTGAAGGCGGAGATGGCACGGGCGGGGATCCTCACATAGCAATAAGCAGCAAGCAATAAGCAATAAACAATGAAAACTTAGCTACTTCCGGTTACTGGTCACTGGTAACTGGTGGCTCGGTCGGACTGCATTACAGTCTTACAACGTAAGACACAAAACAACATTCTTAAACCAAACGGCGGCCGAGGCCGCTTTTCTTTTTGAAAGGACAACATGAAAGCACAATTCGTAAATCTGCAGGCGGCCGCCGACTACATGGGGCCAGGGGCGATCGAGATCGACCGCTACCAGACGGAAATCACCGATATCGTGCGGCGACGCGGGGTGTTCGGGCAACGCATCAAGAATGTGCCAGCAACGGGGCATCCGTCGCGCTTCTTCGAAGAGACAGCGATCGCCTCGCCGACAGCGGCCAACGGATTCGTAGATCCGCGAACCATCGCGCCGACACTGGTTTCGCCGACCCGCGTGGAGCGCAGCGTCCCGCTCAAGTGCCTGGTGAGCCAGATCAACTACAACCTGTTCGACATCGAGGTGGGGGCGCAGCAGAGCCAGTTTGCCTATTTGCAGGCAAAAGACCTGGCGGACTCGGTGGAAGGCCTGATGCGTACGCACGATGTTTCGCTGTGGAATGGCAACGACACTTCCCTGAGTTCACCTACCACAACGCAGTACTACGGCGTGGCACAACAGATCAACGACGGCGGCAACGTAGTGACGATCACGACCAGCGAGAGCATTGTGGACTACCTGAAGTCGACGGTGGCGCAGATGGTGTCGAACTCGAGCTTCGAGGTGCGGCCTACGGCGATCTATGCCAACCCGGTGCTGCTCGACCTGATCGATCGGGAGATGAAGCAGGACTTCAACGTGGTGCTCTCGACGACCGATGTGGGCGCCGGGCTTGAGGTGAAGACGCTGTCGACCCAGGCGGGCGATTTGCCGCTGATTCCGGAATGGTCGCTGCCATATACGGGTGTGCCGGGAAGCGGAACGGCGGTGCTGCCGTGCTACATCGTGCAGGAAGACATGATCGAGTACCACTGGCTGACCAGTCCGACACCGCGGGTGTTCCAGCTGGGCACACCGAGCTCGCTGGCTTCGCAGATGGTGGTGGTGAAGTTCGGTGGCGTAGTGGTGAAGGGCGCGAATTACGCGCACTACAAGGTGGTGGTGAACCGGTAGCTGCCAGTCGTCAGTGACTCGGTTATCAGTTGTTGGTCCCACCCCATCGCCAAAAGACGGCGATCAGGGTGGAGCACCCAGGGCGCGGACGGCAGCGACCAGGTTGCGAATGATCCCTGTTTTCGCGACGTTCGCGCCCAGGAATGAGATCGAGGTAGAGGGCAAAACAACCATGAACTATTTGGATCCGACGGAATACGAGAACTATGGGATTGAGGCGAGCACGCCGGCGTCGTGGGTGGCGGCTGCGTCGTCGATGATCGACGCGCACTGCCGGCGCCCGACGCTAGCGGCATCGCAGTACACGGAACGGCTGCGGTTGACGCCGGGGCGCAATACGGTGCAGCTTGCCTACCTGCCACTGGCGACGCTGCAGGGGCAGACATCTCCGCTGGTATCGGCGCGCGGACGGTACGCGACGCCGCGGCGAGGCGATGATCTGACAACGTGGGAGATGACGCTGGAGGTCGCAACGGCATTTGCGCTGCCGGGGACGTGGATCAATATCGATGTCACCCAGATGGATTACTTCGCCGATACGGGCGAAGTGTCTTGGCTGGGAAATCCGCTGGGGCTGCACTTCCAGGAGATGGAGATCACGTATAACGCAGGGTTTGCCACGATTCCCGATCCGGTGAAGTTTGCGTGCGCGCAGATCGTGCGTAATGCTCAGGCAACTCCGGCACTGAACGTGCGGGCCAACACACTGAATTCGATGCACCTGGAATATTTCGCGGACACGCTGGTGGATCCAGAGCGTGCAGACCATGCTGGCGCCTTACGTGGCGCAGAAGGTGGGTTGATATGGCAACAGTTTCAGCTCCGATGGGACCGATTGTGGGACGGGCGCACATGGCGCAACGCGCGGCGGAGGCGATGCTGCGCTCGCTGGGCGCGACACAGATCACGGTGCGAGTGGCACAACCTGCGATCGACAGCACGAGTGCACAGCTGGGCATGGCGTGCGGCGGATTCGAGGACGTGTCGCTGTTCCCAGTGGTGGTGCGCAGTTCGGCACTGGCCGCGAATGAGACGGTGAAGGTCGAGGCCCTGGTGAGCGCGGCGGCTGCGATTGCGGCAGCGACGGCGCATGGGGTGGAGGACGTCGCGACCTGGCTACTCGAGGCGCACGGGATGCTCTTTCACAACAAGCTGTTGCACATCGACAGCGTGGTGGTGGACCACTTTGCGGGATCGGAATACCTGTATCACATTCTGGCGTCGGAGTAACACACATGCAGGGAACCAAGGACAGCTTCTATCTGACATTGCGGGACAGGTTGGCGCAGGCGTATCCGGCGCGAACGATCACGGTGGATGGCATCACGCGTCCGGCGATCGTGGTGGTAGAGAACGACAAGCCGAGCGTGACGGCGCGACAGCACGATGCGTTTTATGTGGAGTGGGGCGAGGCACACGCGGTCCGTCCGGCGATCAGCACGCTGATGGCGATGGTGTGCACGGTTTCGTATGCGAGTGCGGGCACGGAACAGAACGGCGGACTCGATCGCGGGCGGATGCTGGGTGAGATGGAATCGGAACTGCTGGGCGTATGCACGCCCGCAGTGACGCGGAAGAACGATTACACGGGCGCGAACCCGGTGGACCTGGGATCCAACATTTTCTGGACGCAGCCCGCGTTTCGCGCGACGAAAGCGGCGCCGGAGTGCGTGGCGGGTGAGGCGAGCCTCATGGTCTATTTCTATCCCGAGGTGAACCAGGTATGAGTGGCAATCCTTATGCGAAGCAGTCGCAGATGTGGCCGCTGGCGGAGGCAGTTCGGGCCTACGTGCTGCCGATCGACCGCAATGCCGGGACGAGCGTGCCGTTCGACCCGTCAGACCAGGGGGAGTTCGACCTGGATGCAGCTCCGGCTCCGTTTCAGGACCTCGGGTGGGTGGAAAACTTTCAGCGAACATCGGCAACAAAGTACGAGACGCTGCGAACGGGCCCGCAGAGCACGCTGACGACGCAGTATCGCGCGCAGTTTGATGCGGGTGTGGAATTCGATTTACCGAATTGGGGGAAGCTGCAAATGGCGCTGGCCGGAGGCGGGCAGCAGATCAACGTGCTGGCGACGCCGGTGACGAGCCTTCCGCATGGTTCGGGGGGAATTGCAACGCCTGCGGTGTATGTGCAGGACGGGGCGACGATGTACGAATTGCCGCTGGCGGCCGCCGACCTGGCGACCTTCCAAATTGGTGACGTGGTGGCGGTGGATGTCGATTACACGGGGCAGACGGGGTATCTGGGTACGGGTGCTCCGGGGACATACCTGGCGACGGCGTTGGCGGCGGCGTCGAACGTGGACCTGGTGCGACGCGTCACTTTCAATGTTGCGCGAGTATCGAACACGACACCAACGTCGCTGATCCTGGGCCAACGGCTGATTGGCGGGGCGCAGACAGGCATGGGTGTGCAGAAAGTGGTGGCCGTGCTGGACCGGGAAGGAGACAGCTACTTCCAGGAATGGGCGGCGCTGTTTGTGGTAGTGGGCGGCAGCGGAGGCCGGACCTGCTTTTACTATCCGCGGTTGCAAGCGGCGGCGAGCACAAGCGAAGTGCAGCGAGAGGTTGCGGCTCCGCTATTCGGCAACATGCTGCACGCCAAGTTGCGGGCGATGCCGACTGTCGATCCGAATGATGGGGAGACGGTGCTGTGCTATCGCAGCTATTTCCCGGCGAAGAATGCGGCGGTGTGAGGAAGTTGTCAGTTGTCAGTTGTCGGAAAAGAGTTGCTCGCAATCAGAACGCTATCTCCCAAATGTGGCTGGGAAGAAATCGAATTCCCCCAGTGGCTAAAGCCAGCGTACATGAAGTTGGAGCGGCACGGCTGAAGCCGTGCCCTTTCAAGTCAGGTTTTTATGTCGTGCGAAATTATGAAACTACTTATCGATAACAACGACGGGTTGGGGCAGCAGGATTACAGCGCGTATCTTGACGCCGAGAAACTACCGGCGCTGAAGAGGAAACTTAACCGGGCGGCGGAGATGCAGTGGGGGCTGGCGTCGGGAGACGCGACGTTTCGAGTTCCGGCGAGCGGAGCGCGGGTGGTTCTGCAGCGAGACGATGGATGCAAGCTGTTTACAGGCTACCTGACTATCGCGCCACAACTGGAATATCTGGGGGCAGCGCAGACCGGCGCGGTATGGCGATATGCGCTGACGGCCAGCGACGACAGTTGGTTGCTGGATCATAATGCGCCGACGGCGCGGACTCCGTTTGTGTATCGCACGGCAGGCGACGCGCTGCGCACGATTACGAATGACGTGCTGCCGGGAGTACTAGATGTTATCAGGCGTGCAGGACCTCGGCTACGTCAACCAGTATGTCGCGAGTTCGCAAAAATCATGGAGTGAGCATGCGCAGGCGCTGGCAACGATGGAGCGCGCGTGCTACCGCGTGAGTGACGGGAAGCTGATATTTCAGCCGATGGGGCAGCAGAGCTTCAACATCAGCGAGAGCGATGCGAAGTTTTCGCCGGACGGGCTGACGGTCGCGCAGCCCGACTGCCTCAATAATGATGCGACGATCGTGGGCGAGCTGGAACCAACCGCCTACGTGCGGGACTATTTCATCGGGGACGGAACGACGCTGGGCTTTTACTTATCGCGGTCGCCGTTTGCACGATCGACCGTGACGGTGTTTGAAGAAGACTATGCCGGGCCGACGCTGAGTCCTACATTGTGGTATGTAACGAATCCTAATGACAAGGTCGGCGTGGCCAGTGGACAGTTGCAGATCAATGACGGGCCGGCCACGGTGGGATTGGTGGAGCAGATCGAGCTGGCCGGGGGGTTGCGCATCCAGCATGGACAGGTGACGTTCAGTGCGGCATCGACCGGGACGCTGGGTGGGATTTATAACGGCAGCGTCGCAGACGGGAATTGCGTGGCGGGGTTCAGCATCACGCCGAATGGAGGCAACTGCAATATTCAGGCGCTTATCAATGGAGCAGGCGCGGGGACGGCGCTGGTCACGCAGGCGGGACATCAATATGAATTGGTGACGCAATTGTTTGCCAACGAGGCGCACCGGGTACACCAGACGTATTGCTCGTCGGCGCATGGCGGAGGCAATGGGCGCGGCGGGGACACCATTGCGGCGGCGATGCGCGTGGTGCTGTCCGTGCATGACGTGGACCCGAACAATCCGGGGACGATGGCGGCAGCGGCGACGGTATTGTACGACGGAGTGCTGGGATCGGCCCCGGCATTTGCGAGCTATGCGGTGGCGAATGGCGCAGGCCTGAATGTGCAGTTGGTGTACACGCGGCTGCAGCAGATGGTGAATGCCGAGGTACGGAGCATGATTCCGGGACAAGCATTTCGCACTCGGCTGACAGGCGCGTTGGGGATGGAGGCGAATGTTATCATCTCGACCGCCGGCGAGCTGCATTTCTATCCGCCGTATCCGCCGCAAGCGAACGAGCAGATCGTGGTGTCGTACCGGGCGAGCGCGCGGGCGATTGCGCGGGTGCAGGATGCGAACAGCATTGCATCCCACAGTGTGGGAGCAGACCACGGACGGCGAAGCCGGGTGCGGCATATGGCGGTGCCACCGGCGCCGACGTCGATTGACTGTGAGAATGCAGCGCTGGCACTGCTGGACGACACCGTACAGCCTGCCTGGGCCGGAGAGTACCGGATCATCAGCGATTGCCTGCCGGCCAACGACGTGTTGCCGGGCGATGCGGTCCAGGTGGCAGCACCGTCGCGGCAGGCGAATTTCACGGCGATTGTGCGCGAAGTCGATGTGCAGGTGACGTCGGCTGCATACGACCGATCGGAGTATGCGATCAAGTTTGCCAACGATGCGGCGGAATTGTTGAGTTGCAAGTTTGCGAAAGGGACGCTGCCCGATCCGCTGCCGGTGCCGTTCACGACGAGCGGGCCGTCGTCAGCACTATTTATCGCCGATCTGACGGCAGTGCAGGCGACGAACGTGATCGCGACGCAGATCACGGTGGATACAGGGACGGCGCCTCCGACGGGAGGAGGGTTCGAGGTGCGCAGCTCTGACGGAGGATGGGGACCGACGAACGATGGCAACCTGGTGGGCCGGTACACGACGGAGACGATCGTGCTGCCACGGTTGTCGCGTTCGCAGGATTACCTGGTGCGACAGTATGACGGGTCGTCTCCGGCGAAGTATTCGCGACAGTCGGCGCTCGTGCATGTGGATTATCCGCTGTAAGAGCAGTTGTCGGTCGTCGGTTGGCGGTTGTCAGTCCCCTGCCCTATCGGAGAAGACGGGCGGCAGGGGTGGATATTGGGGAGCGTAGGAAAAGCGGATCCCTCGCGGACTAAAGTCCGCTCGTGATGACAAGAATAGAGGAGCTTGTACGGCACGCTGACGCCGCGCCCTTTCAAAACCGTCGCGACACAAGAATTATCCATAACCGTCAACGCCATGCGCTTTTCAATCGTTCGCTTTGAAACAAAAAATTAGCAAATCAACCAACTACACAAGGAGCAGGGAATGAACTTTCTTAACAAGCTACTGCAGGGAATCGCATTTGCGCCGGCCATTGTGAACGGAGTCGAGGGACTTCTGGGACACAAGACGGGCGCAGCCAAGAAAAACGCAGCGATGACGCTGGTACAGAGCGCCATCTCTGCAACAGACACGGTTGCGGGCAAGGACGTTGTTGATCCGGCCAAGTTTCAAGCGGGACTGGGACAGGTCATCGACGGGGTCGTGGCGTGCCTGAATTCGTCAGCGTGGTCGAAGACGAAATCAGCGTGAAGAGTGACTCCCCAGGTTAGCGCCCAAAAGAGGGGCGCGGACCTGGGGCACCCTGAGCCGCGAGTTGAGAGCTGCGGGAGCGATGCCGTATCGTGGAGAGGAGGTTCTTAGAAGGATGCGATGGGTTTTGATTCTCGCGGTGTGCGTGGTGGCGATGAGTTGGAACGTCGCGGCACAAGAGACCGCGCAACCGGCTTCGGGAGCGAAAGGTACAACGCTGATTGGCTGCCTGGCGGGGCCGGATGCCGATGATCTTTACACCTTGACGAGCATGCAGCATCGGATGGGCGTGGAGGTAGTGGGCAGCGACGAGTTGAAGCAAGGCGCTGGCGCAAAGGTGAAGCTGACGGGATCGTGGGAGCCGCTGCCGGCCCCCGCGGGCAAGAAGGGCGATTCAACAAGGCGCTTCAAGGCGACAGCGATCACGGTGATGGAAGACAAATGCCAGCCGCCTGCTCCGGTGACGCCGGTGAGCAAGAAGAAGCAAGAGCAGGAGCAGCAGCAGAAGCAGGCGCAGCCGCAGTAGAGTGGCTAGTGGCTAGTGGTGGGTGGCTAGAACATGCAGGTTCTTCGACTCGGACGGCGGATGTTCTCGCCGTCCTCGCCCAGGCTGACCAGTTCTTTAAATCCCCAACCTTTACTTGCCGGTCAGAAGTTGCTGCGACAGGTAGGGGCCGATGCCCATTTCCTTGATGGAATGGAGTTGGGCCTCGAGGAAGTCGGCGTGATGCTCTTCGTCGTGAAGCAGCGCTTCAAATAAATCCTTCGACCCCGCGTCGCCGGCGGCGCTGCACAGCTTCGCCGCATCGTTATACATTTTGATGGCGTTGGTTTCGTCGGCGAGGTCGATTTCGAGTTGCTTCTGCACGTCAGCGCCGATTTTGGGCGTGAGGGGCACGGTAACGTTGGGGATGGAGTCGAGGAAGATGACGCGCTCGATAAGGTGTTCGGCGTGGCGCATCTCCTCGATGGCGCGCGCTTTGGTCAGGGCCGACAGCCGATGATAGCCCCATCCTGCACACATTTCCGCCTGCACCATGTACTGCACCGCCGCCGACATCTCGTCGCTCAGGGCGGCATTCAACTGCTCAATTACTTTTTCGTTGCCTTTCATGAAGGTCTCCTCGTTAGCTAGGGTCGCGCGAGGAGGGCAGAGAATGCAGCGAGGTGCGTCACAAGGGTCGGTGACGGGAAATCGAACAGAGACTGTGCGAGGCGCCTCATTTTTTCAACGGAAGGGCGACGGTTTTGCCGGTGGCGGCGGAGGTGCGAGCGGCGTCGAGAATCTCCATCGCAACCAGGTTGGTTGCGAGTGAGGTGAGGCCGTCGGGCTTGGCTCCGTCGAGGACCACGGCGCGCAACTCGGTGAGCGGATCGTCGTAGGGCGCGGGCACATCTTTCGCTTTCACATTCTGTTCCTGCTGGTCGGGAAGCCGCACGCGCAGGTCGTCATGCAGGACAGTTATGACGTATCCCTTCTGACCGTACACCTCCATATCCTTGCGATCGAAAGGCCAGTTCCATGAGGCCTGAATGATGGCAACGGCCTTCGGGTATTTCAAGACAATCACGGCCTCGTCATCCACTTTCGGATAAATGTCGGGCTTGATGGTGTTGGTCACCGCGGTCACGGAGAGCGGAGCCTGACCATTCATGAGCCAGGTGGAGAGATCGGCGCCGTAGCATCCGAAATCGAAGAGCGCGCCCGCGCCGTTGAGCTTGGGATCAGTGAGCCAGGCGAGAAATTCCGGCTGCACGCCGATTTCTTTCGGGCCGCGGTGGCCGTCGTGCACCACGACCTTGCGGACGTCGCCGAGCGCGCCTTCACGCACCAGATCGTAGGCGGCGTGATTGCTGCGATACCAGGTGGTTTCGTAATTCACCAGGACGTGGATTTTGGCGCACTGCGCGGCTGCAGCCATCGCTTGAGCGTCGGCATAGCTTACGGCGAGCGGCTTCTCCATCATGACGTGGATGCCGCGGCGCGCGCAGGCTTCCACGACGGCGCGATGGTCGTAGGTTGAGGTGTAAACCAGCACGGCCTGAGGATGCGTCTTGTCGAGCATGTCGTCGAGGCTGGCATAGTAGAGCTTGGGATCGAGATTGAATTGCTTGGCGTAGCGGGCGAAGAGCGGCTGGCTGGGATCGGAGATGCCAACGATTTCGATGTCAGAGCGATGGAGGTTGTGCTGGAAGAATCCTTCGACGTGGCCGTGGACGAGCCCGACGACGGCGACACGGAGCAGAGGTGCGGGTTGGGCTGGGGACGCGATTGCGACGAGAAAGACGAAGAGTAGAGCCACGGTTGCGCGGGACATAAATAGACCTCCGGCGAGGTGGCTCTAACATACGACAAAAAGGAATCGGGCGGGGCGAGAATAGCCTCGCGCTCCTCGCAGCGCAATAAAAAGGCCGGAGGGCTTAGCTCCGGCCCGACAGAAATCAAAAACGGAATTGGTTAGGCGCTGAATTTGCGGCGCAGCAGGCCCGCGAGTCCGATGACGCCCGAACCGAACATCATCAGCGAACCCGGCTCAGGAACGGGCGAGCTAAACGAGCCGCTCACTAACGGGTCAGCGTAATTGATGTTGTTGCCGCCCTCGGCGCTCAGGATTGGGCCCGGGGTGGCGACCAGCAGATTAGGCGCGCCGCTGTAATCCCAGGTGAGGGTGATGAAATAGGTGTAGGTGCCGCATTCGTTACCGCAGGTAGTCCCATCCATGAGGAAGTTGCCACCGAAGTTCGGAGTGTAGCCGCCGGCAGCGGCATAGTTAATGGTGGGGTCCCAGATCCAGTTGATGGAGTCGGTTCCGTAAGGGCCACCCGACAACGTTCCGGTCACGGCGGTCAGGTTGCTGTAGTCGGACAAAAATGTGAGCGTACCGGTAAACGTGGCACCGGACGCGAAGGTCTCGTTCAGGTTTAGCGTGGGCAGAGGTACGGCATAGCTGGCCAGAGCCATACTTAGAACGAGTACTACGAGCAGCGCGATTTTCTTCACTTTCAATTCCTCCGTCAAACTTGGTGACCGCAGGGTTAGCCGAGGGGAGCTTGTAAGGTAACACGGTTTAGTGACCGACAAGACAAAATAATCTAAACACGCCGGTAAGTGCTACGACCTACCGGCACTAATGGGTCCCTCGTATCAACTAAACCATGTGATGAGTCCCTAGCCTTTCGGTTGGGGAACGATGCGCAAGTACGGGCGCGGAGCCTTCCAGCCGTCGGGATACTTTTGCTTTGCCTCTTCGTCAGAGACGGATGTCAAGATAATCACTTCGTCGCCCTGCTGCCAATTTACCGGCGTTGCGACTTTGTGCTTCGCTGTGAGTTGCAGGGAGTCGAGTACTCGGAGGACTTCGTCGAAGTTGCGGCCGGTCGACATGGGGTAAACGAGGATGAGCTTGATCTTCTTGTCGGGGCCAATGACGAAGACGTTGCGCACGGTCATGTTGTCGGCGGCGGTGCGGCCCTGTGAGGCGCCCGCGGTGCTGGCGGGCAGCATCTCGTAGAGCTTGGCGACGTTGAGATCGGAGTCGCCGATCATGGGATAGTTGGGCGCGTGGCCCTGCGTTTCTTTGATGTCGGCGGCCCAGCGGGCGTGGTCGTCAACGGGATCGACGCTGAGGCCGATGATCTTAGTATTGCGCTTGTCGAATTCGGGTTTGAGTTTGGCCATGTAGCCGAGCTCGGTGGTGCAGACGGGCGTGAAATCTTTGGGGTGCGAAAAGAGCACGGCCCAGGAATCGCCGAGCCAGTCGTGGAACTTAATGCGGCCCTCGGTGGTTTCGGCCATGAAGTCAGGCGCAATATCGCCAATTTTGAGTCCCATTTATCGTCTCCATTTTTCGGTGTTAGGTAGCGGCGAGAAATTGTATCCCGAGACGAGTCTGCTTCGAAAGTCCTGCGATTGATTTTCCCTTCCATTGCTGTATTCTTCTCCGCTGTCTATTTTTCGCGCTTATCACGGACGAGTGTGACAAGCTGTCGGGGCGAGGATTTGCATGGCACAATTCACGGTGAACGCACAGCGGTTCGATCCTTATAAGAATTTCAAGTTTCGTTTGAAGTGGGACGGCAAGTACGTCGCAGGTGTGTCGAAAGTCAGCGCGCTGAAACGGAGCACGGAAGTGATTGAGCACCGCGAGGGCGGAGACCCGAGCACGACGCGCAAATCACCGGGCCGCACGAAATACGATGCGATCACGCTGGAGCGCGGCATCACCTTCGACGTGGCGTTCGAGCAGTGGGCGAACAAAGTGTGGGAACTGGGAGCGGGGCTGGGCGCGGAAGTTTCGCTGAAGGATTTTCGCAAGGACATCATCCTCGATCTCTATAACGAAGCCGGACAGCTGGTGATGTCGTACAAGATTTATCGCTGCTGGGTGTCGGAGTATCAGGCGATGCCGGAGCTGGACGCCAACGCGGCAGCCATCGCGATTGAGCACATCAAGCTGGAGAACGAAGGCTGGGAGCGCGACCTGTCGGTGGTTGAGCCGGCGGAGCCGTCGTTCACGATACCGCCGGGATAGGCGAGAACTTCAGCGGACTGAATGATGGGAATACCTGGATCGGAAAAACTCGTGAAGGCCGGGTTCGTCGTGCTGGATGCGACGACGGGCGTCGTCCTGAAGGTCATCGTGTTTCAGTACAACCCGGAGACGCTGGTGCGGCGACTGGATGCGGCTGTGAGCGCGCCTCAACTGCCGGCGACCCATGTGCCGGGTGTAACGGTGGCTCCAGGAACGGCGGCTGCCGGGCCGATGCCGGAGCCGCGCGAGACGGTCAGCTTCACCCTCGGGCTCGATGCCGCCGATAAGCTGGAGACGGGTGACGCGGTCACGCAGCAAGACGGACTGCTGCCGGCAATCGCTGCGTTGGAACTTCTGCTGTACCCGCAAGCCAATATGCTCACGGTGTGGGTGTCGGGCAAGCGCGTTTTGCCGGTGCGCATTACCGAGATGCAGGTGTTCGAGCAGATGTTCGATCCGGCACTGAACCCGATTCGCGCCGAAGTGTCGGTGTCGCTGCAAGTGCTGAAAGATGCCGATCTCGCCGGCAATTCTCGCGGACGCGCGATATGGGACGCGCATTACGGGGTGCTGCAGCAGTTGTCGCAGTTAGACGCGGGTTCGCTGGCGGCATTGGGAATTACAGGCATCTAGAAGCCGCCCTAGAAATCATGAGGAGAGGGAAGTCGAAATCCCTAGGGGGTTAAAGAGGCTGCTGAAAAAGTCATTTTCGCTGCCGAAGAAAAACCTCAGGGGCTAAAGCCCTACCGTATTTTCAACGTCCTACGGCACGACTGAAGTCGTGCCCTGATACAAGACCATAGGCGAAGCGACTTTTTCAGCGACCTGTAAAGTCGTGCCCTGACAGAAACAGTCGCCAGAACAGGTTTTCTGCAAGCCGTAATGCCCAACGATTGTGCCCTCCGATCCGGCGCGACCGGAACGCGCCCTTTCAAATCGCATTCCACATTCGACTACACTGTCATCGAATCCGAAAGGCGATTTATGAAACACGCAATCCTAGGAGCGGGGGCGATTGGCGGTCTGATGGCCGCCGCACTGAGTTCGGTGGGCGAGGACGTTACGCTGATCGTCCGGGCTGACAAAGTGGCCGAGCATCCGTCGACGTTGTCGGTTGAACATCCGGGAGGAAAGTTTACGGCTCAAGTGAAAATTGCGGCGCGGCTGACGGAATCTGTGGACGTGCTATGGATCGCGACCAAGACCTATCAGCTGGAAGACGCGCTGGCTTCGATCGAGGCAATGCCCGGCATCGTTGTACCGCTGCTGAACGGGGTGGACCACGTGGCGGTGTTGCGCGCGCGGTTTGGACATGATCGCGTCGTGCCCGGCACCATTGCGGTCGAAGCGGAGCGCAGCGCGCCGGGAAAGTTTGTCCACCGCTCGCCGGTACGCCTGAACATTGCTGCCAGCGGAGAGCCGGTGCTGAAAGACACCATCGAACGGCTGCGCGGCCTGGGATGGAATTGCCAGTTCATCGCCAGCGAGCCGACGCTGCTGTGGAGCAAGCTGTGTTTCCTGGAGCCGTTCGCGCTGGTGACGTCGGCGTCAGGAAAGAACAACGGCGAAATCATGGCCGACGCAGAATGGAAGGGCCGATTTGAATCGGCCATTCGCGAGGCCTGTGCGGTGGCGGCGAAAGAGGGAGCGCAGGTGGATGGCGCGAAGGGAGCAGCGGCCTTCGTAAACTTTCCGCCGACCATGCGCGCGTCGATGGCGAAAGATTTGGCGGCCGGACGAAAGCTGGAACTGGACGGCATCGCCGGGCCAGTGCTAAGGGGCGGAGAGCAGTTCGGCGTGCCAACGCCGATGACAAAGAGTCTGGTGGAGAGGATTCAAGAGCTGGAGCGGACACAGTAATTCCGGACGAAGTAGACCGAATGCCCTCAGGGGCTAAAGCGGCATGACTGAAGTCATGCCCTGACGCAAAACCGTCGTCGAACAGGTATGAAAATGAAACAGCAGCTAATTCACCGGCTTCGATGGATAAAGCACGCCCACGTTGTTGTCGAAATCCTGCAACTGAATCAGGTCGGTATTCGAGTGACTGCTGTCGAGGTCGGACCCGAAGCGGACCACTTTGCTAGAGAACCACGGCTGGCTGCTGTCGGCATTCGAGCACGATTGACTGAGCAGCAGGTGACTGCCCTGAAAAACAATGAGTCCGCCGCGGTGGGCGCAGTCGCCGCCGACGCATGAGGTGACGATGTACTTCTTGTCTTTCGACTCGAACCAAACCTGGCGCACAGATGCCTTCGGGCTGACGGGACTCACCGTGCCAAGAAATCGGTTGTGGGTCTCGGCGCTGGCAACGTAGGTCAGTTCATTCCTGTTTTCGGTGCCGTAACGATACGTGACCGACGTGAAGGGAGAAGTTTTCGGGGAGGAGCACAGTGCGACGGTCTGACCATTGCCATTGAGCCGGCAAGCGAACACGACGCCCTCATCCGGCAAGCAACCGGAGGGCTTCGCTGTCTGCGCCGATGACCAGGCTGACAAAAATAGAACAGCGCTAAGAACCAGCAGACTGGTCCACAGCTTGCTGAAAGACCTGGTAAGCCTTCTGGAAGTTTTCACGACGCTCAGCATACGAATTTGTGCCCTTGTTGATTACAGCGGTGATGGCATCGACGTTTAAGTCCGAGCTACCCAAGTCCGCAAGCGTGGGTAAGCCATGCTGAAGCCAGAAGCAAACGGCGGAGCGGACGCTATCAGGGAAGCTTGCGACCAGATCGGGATTCCCGACAAAGTCTGCGCCGTCTGCGCCGTAGACGTTTCCGTATTGCGCATTGAGGGTTGCGTAATTTGCCCGGCCCGTAACCTGGATGAAGCCTCGGCCGCGAAACAGGTAACCGTCGCCGCTGGCAACGTCTCCATTGCCGATGCGATTCGCGTAGGCCTTGTTGCCGATGTTTGGCTGGTTGGCCGGGCGAACGATCCTTCCAGTGGTGGGATCTTTCGCGTAGCCGTCCTGCACGGCTTCATCCGGATGGATTACGTAGTAGCTGAAGAGGGTCAACGCCTTGGGGCTGTAGTTCAGGCTTTCCACTTGGGCTTGCAGACCGGGTCCGGCCTCTTGCATGACCTGCGCGAAGAAGTGGGCCTGCCGGAGAGCAGTATCAAGCCCGTAGGCGGACAGATTGGTGTTCAGTTCGGTAGCTACTTGTTCAAGGTAGTCGTTGTCGGCATCCGGAAAAAGTTGGCTCAATTGTGCTGCGGTGATAGCGCCCATGGGGTCCCGTCCTATGGCGGATCGTGATTTTGCTGTTTGGGGAAGTCGAGTAACAGTATGGCAGTCGTGGTTGCAGTGTCAATGGGATTTCTGTGGCGCGGCGGAGATTGCCCTAGTGTTTGGGAGGCTTCGCGACGAAGGCGTCAAAGAAATTGCGCAGCGATTCGCGCCAACCTTTTGTATCAGCGGGCGGCGTGACTTCGGCGAGGAGATGCCCTGACTTGCGCATTTGCTGGACGATCTCGGAGACATCGTGCCCGCAGTTCGGACATTTTGTGTCATACACGGAGACGTATCCCTGGTTGCATTGAGGACAGCGAATGCGCAGGTATTGCAGGTACGCCCACGCCGCTTTCCAGCGTTCTGCTTCGCCCGGCGCGAGGTCGGTCATACCGATCACTCCTCCCCGATAGAGGTCGAAGAGAGACTTAAAAACTTCGCCGTTGTTGCGGTGAAACGGCAGCGAGAGGCGATAAAAGAAATAGGCCACGGCGAGCCAGCCGAGTACCGCCAGGTACGACATCCGGACGCTGTTGGTGATGGGCACATAACGGGCAGTGTGAAATCCCACCGCGTACGCCGTGGCTTCGACTGCCCATATCGCACCGGCGATCAGGCTGACTGCCGAGAGGTTCAGCAGGCCATCGGCGACTGACCACGACTTCGAAATTTCCTCGCGGTTGTCTTTACTGATGGTCAACCACAGGCGTGGCCAGTAGAAGATCGAGTCCATGCCATAGCGGTCTTTGGGATAGTCTTCGTAGCCGAAGAGAATGTTGCCCAGCAACGTTGGGTAGTTCGCGTATCGTTTGCCGTCGATATTAATGGGATAGACGCGCAACTTGTACCAGGTCTCGTTGTATGTCTGTTCTTTCTCTTTGACGCCCTTGGTCGCGTCGGCTTTGGCGTAGAGACGGTCGACCCGCTTTTGCTGTCGACCAATGGCCCACTGCTTAAACCAACTAGGCCAGAACGTGCGTCCTTCGTAGATTTTGTAGAACTCGGAATTGAGGGAAGAGATCAGCCCGCCGAGCGCGACTACCACCACGGCGTAGAGCACGAGCTTCGGCCAGATTTTCTCGATCTCCAGCGAGAAGATAGCCGGGATACTGACTGCGACGCGAGGAAACAAACCTACCGCGGCCATGGCGCCGGGCAGGATGGCATTCAGGAGAATCGGGAAGTTGACTCCCGGCAGAAACTTCTCCACCATGCTTCCCGCGGCTTCAAATCCGAATTGCGGCATCCGTCGGCCTCCTCATTCAGGGTGAATCACCACGGCTCTCCGCCGCCGCTACCGTGGGTGTCGGGATCGGAGTCGTCGGCGTCAGACGGCTCGGAGCCCTCATCTTCATCGCCGTCCAACTCGGGGAGATCGTCCTCAGTGCCTTTGTCGATGAAAATATCGACGGACTCGTCCGCTGCTGGGGTTTCCGGAATGTCGCGCGGCTTAATCAAGTCTTCCGCGACGACCGTCGCGATTACCGGGGGTTTTTGACTCGCGACTGCCGAGCTGGGCTTTTGCTTTTTCGGCACAGCGCGTTTGGCGCTCGTCTTCGGACGCACGGACGCTGCACGTTTTGGAGCAGTCTTTTGTGCGGCTGGCTGCTTCTTGGCTGCGGTCCGTCGGCTGGCCGGCTTCGCGGACGACGTTTTGCGGGCTTTGGCAGCGGGCTTGGTCGCCGGCTTACGTTTGGCCTTCGTGGCAGTTTTCTTGCTGGATGTCTTAGCGCTCTTCTTTGCCATGTTCACTCCTTCGTCAAGTCTTTCTGATGCGATGGCCGGCCATTCTACGGCTCGCCGTCACCGGAACCGTGCGTGTCAGCGGCGAAAAATGCTCCCAGCGATTCGCGCACCTGCCCCAGATTGCGAAGCAAGTCCTGCGTGTTGCCCGCTACGTTGCGGGTAGGACTGGCGGAGCCGTAGCGATCCAGCAGGTCAACGAGATTTTGCAGCCGCGAAAGGGCAGTGCCGCTTAAGGTCTGCGTATCGACCGTGACCAATTTCACTTGGTAGATGTGGAGGTCGCGGAACATGTTTTGCAGGAACTCACGCTGGTCGGGCGGCAGCTCTACGTTCGCAACTTCCACCATGAGACGGTCGCGCGTATCCGAGAGGGACTCCAGCGCTTTCGCCTTAAGATCGTCGCTCATATTTTGTCGGCTCCTTTCCGGACCGGTTGGCGCGGACCGTCAGTCGCAGCGGGCTGGGTTATTTATGGTTCTCCGCCGCCGCCGCCGTGAGTGTCGGGTCCGCGAAAGGCGGAGCGCTTACTGGCCGCCTTCTTGTAGTGAACCGACGACACTTTTTTCTTGGCGGCTGTTTTCTTGCTGCTCTTGCGCGCGCTGGATTGCTTCTTGGACTTGTTTGCCATGGCCAGGCTTCTCCGTGATTTGCGATATCCCGCAGACGAGTAGCAACGAATTTACACCCATTTCAGCCTTCGGAGGGGTTCTGAAATCGTACTGGTAAATTCGCCGTATAATAATGAGATGCCTACTCGGCGAAATTGCATTCTGTGCGGCCCGCGAACAACTTCGTTCGCGAAACGGAGTGGGTCGAGCCATCCATGGATTTCAAGCTAGCCAGTCCTTATCAGCCGGCCGGAGACCAGGGCCGGGCCATCGAGTCGCTCACGCGCGGCCTGTATGACGGCGAGAAGCACCAGGTGCTGCTGGGTGTAACCGGTTCGGGCAAGACCTACACGATGGCCAAGGTCATCGAGCAGATGAACCGGCCGGCGCTCATCCTGGCGCACAACAAGACGCTGGCGGCACAGCTCTATCACGAGTTCAAACAGTTCTTTCCGCACAATGCGGTGGAATACTTCGTCTCTTATTACGACTACTACCAGCCCGAGGCGTACATTCCGGCGGGCGACATCTACATCGAGAAGGAATCGACGGTCAACGACGAGCTCGACAAGTTGCGGTTGGCGGCGACGCGGTCGTTGTTTGAGCGGCGCGATTGCATCATCGTTGCGTCGGTGAGCTGCATCTACGGCCTGGGTTCGCCGGAAGCTTATTACGGCATGCTGCTGTTCCTGGAAAAGGGACAGAAGATCAAGCGTCAGGACATTGTGCGCAAGCTGGTGGAAATTCTTTACGAGCGCACCGAGGGCGACTTCCGGCGCGGCACGTTTCGCGTGCGCGGCGACGTAATCGAACTTTTTCCGACGTACGACGACAATGCGTACCGCATCGAGATGTTTGGCGATGAGGTGGAGTCACTGGCGCAGATCGATCCGCTGTTCGGGACGGTGAAGCAGAAGTATGCGCGGCTGCCCATCTATCCTAAGTCGCATTACGTGATGCAGCCGGAGCGCAAGACGTCGGCGGTGGACAGCATCCTGGAAGAGTTGAAGTGGTGGGAGGCGGAGCTCGAAAAGCAGGGCCGGATGATGGAGGCGGCGCGCATCCATCAGCGCACGCGCTTTGATCTGGAGATGATCAAGGAGATGGGCTACTGCCACGGCATCGAGAATTATTCGCGGCACTTCACGGGACGGCTACCGGGCGAGCCGCCACCGACGCTGCTGGATTACGTGCCGCGCGATTATTTGCTGTTCATCGATGAGGCGCACCAGACGGTTCCGCAAGTGCGGGGCATGTGGCACGGCGATCGTTCTCGCAAGCAGAACCTGATTGAATATGGATTCCGGCTACCGAGCGCGCTGGACAATCGTCCGCTGACGTTTGAGGAGTTCGAGCACCGGGTGAACCAGGCGATTTATGTTTCGGCGACACCGGGGCCGTATGAGCTGACCAAGGCGGCAGGCGTGGTGGTCGAGCAGATCATCCGGCCGACGGGGTTGATCGATCCCGAGGTTGAGGTCAGGCCGGTGAAAGGGCAGATCGACGACCTGCTGAAGGAAATTCGCGAGCGTTCGAAAAAGAACGAACGCGTGCTGGTGACGACGCTGACCAAGCGCATGGCCGAAGATCTGGCTGAGTACTACAGCGAAGTCGGCGTGCGTTGCCGCTACATGCATTCGGAGATTGAAACGCTGGAGCGCATCAAGATCTTGCGCGATCTACGTAGAGGCGAGTTCGACGTGTTGATCGGGATTAACTTGTTGCGCGAGGGGCTGGACTTGCCTGAAGTCTCGCTGGTGGCCATTCTCGATGCCGACAAGGAAGGCTTTCTGCGCTCGGCGGGTTCGCTGATCCAGACGATTGGGCGCTGTGCGCGCAATATCGAGGGGCGCGCGATTCTGTATGCCGACAAGATGACGGACTCGATGCGGCAAGCCATCGATGAAACCTATCGGCGGCGGGCCATCCAGACGGCCTACAACGAGGAACATGGAATTACGCCGGAGTCGATTGTGCGTCCGCTGGATATGTCGCTGGTGGCGGTAGCTGCGGCCGACTACGTTGACCTGACCAACGAGGCGGAAGGACTGCCGGAGTTTACGTCGCAAGCCGAGCTGGATGCGTACATTGCGAAGCTGGAGAGCGATATGCGCGAGGCCGCCAAGCGGTTTGAGTTCGAACAGGCGGCGAAGTTGCGTGATCGGATTAAGGATCTGCGCAGTCGGGAGTTCCTGGTCACGTAGCGCTAGACCCCTAGTTCGTCATAATCATGATGGGCTGCTGCGGAGCGCAGGTACTGACTTGCGGGTCGCAGTTAGGGTTCTGCTGTGGCGCGGGCATGGTGAGTGCCACGGTATTGTTCGAGGTCTGAATGATGCTGACGTTGCCGCTGCCGGAATTCGCGGTATACACCTTGGTCGACGAGGGTTCGGTGGCGATAAAGACCGGAGTGTTTCCGACCGGCACTGTGCCGACAACGCTGAAACTGCTGGAACTCACCACGCTGACATTGTTGGAGCCAGAATTCGCGACGTAAAAGCTCAGCCCGTTGGGCAACGCCGCGACGGATACGGGACGCGACCCGACGGCAACGGTTGCCAAGGTCGGTATCGGCGGGGTCACGCCGAGGGCTACGTCGGACGCATCAAGTACGGTTACCGAGTTGCCGCCGGTATTGGCCACGTACAGACGGTTGAGAAACGTATCGAGGTAGATTGAGGTAGGCCCAACGCCGACCTGCACGGAACCGCCGATGGTGTTGGTGGTTGTGTTGATGATGTCGACCCAGCCCGGAGTGCTGCCGTTGCCCTGCGAAACCACGTAGATGTAAAGCCCGTCGGAGCTGGACACCATCGCAACCGGATTTTGGTGAAGGCCACTCGCCTGGGTAAGGGTAGTGGTAATGCTGATGCTGACCGGGTTGTACACCGAGATGGAGTTGTCTCCCAGGTTGGCCACGTACACATAACCTCCGCTGGGCTGCTGCACGATGGCGACAGGGTTGACGCCCACGCAGGTCGTGTTGGTCGCTACCAGAGAGGATGTGCTGATGAGACTGACTGAGCCGGTGTAAGGGCAGAAGGAGTTGGTGCCGGAGTTGGCAGTGTAAATCGAGGTGGAAGCGGTACCGGCCATTGCCACTGGACGGGAGCCGGGGGCGAGCGCGACGTTGGTCACCGTCGCGGTGCCGATCAGGCTGAACTCGCTGACCGAATCGCTATCACGGTTCGCCACGAAGATTGCGCCCGATACGGAGCCCTGGAAGGCCTCATACACCGAGCCATAGCCCGTCGCCTGCACCTGAAGGTTCGTATCGCCCGAGACGTCGACCAGGGTCGTCGAGCCAAAGCCCGTGGGGTTGTAATTCAGGACGTACGCGGAATAGGTATTTTGCGGCTGTCCGCCCGGAGAGACGATGGGGTTGGCAATGGGACGATATTGGTCACCACAACCAAGCTCGAATACCAGAAATAAAAGACAGGGAACGATGACGGTAAATCTTCGCAAAAACCTCATCCACACTTCCTAACGGGAATTCGTCCGGCCAAAACGCTTAACAGGAATTCTCTATTGTATAGGCACGATGCGTTGGAGGTATAGCAGCCGACGCAACCGGAAAGCGTCTATGCAAACCCCGATTGTGGCGCTGCGTTGCGCGGTCGGGCCGGCGGGCATGACAAAGCCCTATCCGGTGGGGACAGGGCTGAGAAGTCTGGCGAACGCGTCGCTTAAACGTTAAAAGACGAACCGCAGCCGCAGGTGCTCTTGACGTTCGGGTTCTCGAACTTGAAGCCCGCACCTTCCAAGGTCTCGATGTAATCCACGGTGACGCCCTTAAGATACATGAGCGAGGTGGCATCCACGAATACCTTGAGGTCGTCAAAGCTGAAAGTCTTGTCCATCATGCCGGCGCCGTTTTCGAACGACATTGAGTACTGGAAGCCGGAGCAGCCTCCGCCGACCACGCCCACGCGTAGCCCGGCGGGAACGGGGTTCTGTTGCGCCATCACTTCCTTGACCTTGGTAATGGCCGTGTTGGTGAAGTTGATGGGCTTAATGTCGACGGCTGGCGTCGTGGTCGTCGGGGTGGTTGTGGTGGTCGCCATTGTGGTTTATCTCCTGAAGGACTGGGCAGGATTATAACAAACTGCCGAATTGAACATGCGTTCCCAACAACTCATTCGCGAGCAGGCGGGACACACACCCACAGATATAGATGCCCGGGCGATGCCGGGAGGTGCAGTGCGTTGCGGCCCGGGTCATCAGATTGAGTACTCGCAGGTCGCTGAAAAACTTGCCATTTGACGTTCCGGTAAGGCATATAATGTTGGGCGTGTGAGGGCCCCCTGACTGGTGGGCAGTGCCAAGAGCCTACTTGGACGCGAGGGCCGGTTCGCTGGAACCGAGGTGGCGTATGTCCCCGATCATGATGTTGAGTGTCGTCTGGGCCGTGATTACCGCGGCGCTGGTTATCGTGTTGATTTATCGCAGCACTCTCAGCATGCACGAAGATGATCAGCTATTTCTGGATGAGTCCACAGCCAACCTGCGCGCCGAGCAGGAACAACTGCTTCGGAAGATGGGAAAGATCACGCCGATTGTGCGCATTCTGGGTGCGGCCTCGGGGCTGCTTATTCTGGTGATTGCCGGCATGGCGATCTGGGCCCAGATGAACCGGGTCTACTAGGAGCCTCGACCACGGGGTGGGAAGCGAAGGCTGCGCCGCCGGTTGAGCCGCCGAACCGAAAGCGTCACGGGCCATCGAAATCAGTCTTTAGCTGAGTTCGGTCGAGGCGCGCGCGATTCCGGCATGTGGGCGCAAGACCTGCATAACGCGCTTCTCTAGTGGTTCTTTCCGGCAGTTTTACGGGGAATTCATTGGGCTGCGGCACCGGAATTCTGCTACTCTCAACCCCGCTTCACCGACGGCGCCGCAATCGCGCCAAACTCATCCAGGAGTGAAAGAGACATGGCTACCGAAGAAACGAAACAGTGCGCTCACGAGCCCTGCCAATGCGTGGTGGCGGAAGGCGAAAAGTATTGCAGCGACTACTGCAAGGCTGCGGGTAGCGAAGAAGTAGAGATCGCCTGCGACTGCGATCACGAAGAGTGCCGGTAGCCAAAGCGCCTGCTTGCCCGGAAGAACGGCGGACGGCTAATATCGCCTCCCCGGCTGCTGCCTAAGCCCGTGGTGTCTGCTAAACTTGAAGCACCCATTTGTTAGTACCTGGTTTCGTGGGGAACCAGTCCTGAGCGGCAATCGAAGCAGAGGCAGTGAAAAAGAAGCCGGGGCTCCGCCGCCGCATCAGTTTAAGTACTACGCAGTTGTACAAAACCGATTCTTTAAACGCGATATTCGCGAAGTCCGTGTTCCCGTTCTCGTAAGACGCGGCAGATTTTCGAGGTCACCATGGCGCTGCACAAGTCTCTGAATTCCGTTATCGAGTTTCCCGTAAAGCCCGAAGTTGACTCCGAACAGGAAGTTGCGGAGTGGCTCGAGGCGTTCGACCAGGTCGTCGACGACGAAGGTCCTAACCGTGGGGCCGAACTGATTGGCGCGCTGGTGAAACGTGCGCGTACGACCGGTGTCGATGTTCCGGTGCAGTTGAACACGCCATACTTCAATACTATTCCCGCCGAAGAAGAAGTCCCGTACCCGGGTGACCGCAAGCTCGAGCGCCGCATCAAGAGCCTGATCCGCTGGAACGCGATGGCCATGGTGCATCGCCAGAACAAGAAAGACCCCGGCATCGGCGGACATATCTCGACCTACTCTTCGCTGGCGACGCTGCTGGAAGTCGGGTTCAACCATTTCTTCCACGCTACGTACGGCAACGAACCCGGCGACCTGATTTATTTCCAGGGACACGCTTCTCCGGGCGTCTATTCGCGCGCCTTTCTCGAAGGGCGATTGAGCGAGGAGCAAGTCAAGAACTTCCGCCACGAATTGCGCGATACACCGGGACTTTCCTCGTATCCGCATCCGTGGCTGATGCCGGATTTCTGGCGCTTCCCGACGGTGTCGATGGGACTGGGTCCGCTGAATGCGCTGTATCAGGCGCGCTTTATGCGCTACCTGGAAAACCGCGGACTGATTGCCAAGACTCCGCGCAAGGTGTGGGCGTTCGTAGGCGATGGCGAGACGGACGAGCCGGAGACTCTCGGCTCGCTGAATTTGGGTTCGCGCGAAAAACTCGACAACCTCATCTTTGTAGTGAACTGCAATCTGCAGCGGCTGGATGGTCCGGTGCGTGGCAACGGCAAGATCGTGAACGAACTGGAAGCGGCTTTCCGTGGCGCTCGCTGGAACGTGATCAAGGTGATGTGGGGCACCGATTGGGATCCGCTGTTTGCCGCCGACAAGACCGGATTGCTGCTCAAGCGGATGGAAGAGGTCGTCGATGGCGAATTACAGAGCTTCAAAGCCAAGGGCGGAGCGTATATTCGCAAGGAATTTTTCGGCAAGTATCCAGAATTGCTCGCGCTTGTGGAGCACATGAGTGACGACGAACTGCATCGCCTGACGCGCGGCGGCCATGATCCGCAAAAGGTGTACAACGCATACCTGCGGGCGGTGGAGCACACCGGTTCACCTACCGTAATCCTGGCGCAGACCGTGAAGGGCTACGGCCTCGGCTCGGCGGAAGCGCGCAACGCGACACACTCGGAGAAAAAGTTGGCTGACCAGGCGCTGTCGGCGTTTCGCACGCGGTTCGACATTCCGATACCGGAGTCGGCAGCGCGCGACGGATCGCTGTACCGCCCGGCGGACGACAGCGACGAATTGAAATACATGCGCGAGCGGCGCCGCCTGCTGGGTGGGTTCATGCCCACGCGCGAGCTGAAGGCGATTCCGTTCGAAGGCCCGGCGCTTGATGAGTTTTCTGAGTCACTGGCCGGATCGAAGGGACGCGCTGTCTCGACCACCATGGGTTACGTCAGCATGTTGCGCCAGTTGCTGAAAGACCCGAAGATCGGCAAGCTCATCGTGCCGATTATTCCTGACGAGGGCCGCACGTTCGGCATGGAGTCGATCATCCGGCAGGTGGGTATCTACGCCAGCCAGGGACAACTCTACAAGCCGCACGACCAGGAAATGCTGCTGTACTACCGCGAAGAGAAGAGCGGCCAGATTCTCGAAGAGGGCATCACCGAGGCTGGCTCGATGGCGTCGTTCACGGCGGCGGGTACGTCGTATTCGAATTACGACGTCATCACTATTCCGTTCTTCACCTACTATTCGATGTTCGGCTTCCAGCGCATCGGCGACATGGTGTGGGCGTTTGCAGATGCGCGCGGCAAGGGTTTCCTGATGGGCGGCACCGCCGGACGTACGACGCTGTCTGGCGAAGGATTGCAACACCAGGACGGACACAGCCTGGTGTTGGCCAGCACGGTGCCGACGTGCCATGCATACGATCCGACGTTTGTGTATGAGATTGCGGTAATCGTGAAAAATGGCATTCACCGCATGTACGAGTTAAACGAAGACCGCTTCTACTACATCACGCTGTACAACGAAGATTATCCGATGCCGGAGATGCCGGCGGGCTGCGAAGAGGGCATTCTGCGTGGCATCTACAAATACCGCGCGGCTGCGAACGGGAAGGCCGTGGTGCAGTTATTCGGCAGCGGACCGATATTGAATGAAGCGCTGCGCGCTCAGGAGATTCTCGCTGAAAAGTATGGCGTTGCCGCCGATGTTTGGAGCGTCACCAGCTACAACGAGCTGCGGCGCGATGCGCTGGCGACGGAACGCTGGAACCGGCTGCATCCTGGAGAGGCCGAGAAGAAGCCGTACATCGTGAGCGCGATCGAGGGCGCGGATGGGCCCATCGTCGCCGCAACCGACTACATGAAGATCGTCCCCGACCAGCTTTCGCCGTGGCTGACCGACCGGCTGGAAACGCTGGGCACCGACGGTTTCGGACGTAGCGACAACCGCCAGTACCTGCGCCGGCATTTTGAGATCAATGCCGAATCCATTGCGACGGCGGCGCTTTCGCGGCTAGCACGTGATGGAAAGTTCGACGCCAAGAAGGCGCAAAAGGCGTTTGAGGAGCTTGGAGTGGCGACGGAGAAGCAAGACCCGGCAACGGCGTAACTCAGATCACGAGCACGGCGGCGCCGTCGATGGCGTCCTTCTTGACGGCAAGTAATGCTTCGTTGGCTTGGTCGAGCGAGAACGACGTCACCCTCGGACGCATGCCAATCTCCGCCGCAATCTGCAGGAAGTCTCGTGCATCGGCGCGCGTCATGTTGGTCACGCTGCGTAACTGGCGCTCTCCCCACAACAGCCGGTCGTAATCGAACTCAGGAACGTGGTCGAGATGGATGGCATTGATGGCCACCACTCCGCCTTTGCGCAGGCTGCTGAGTGCAGCGATCACCACGTCGCCGCTGGGGGCGAAGGTGATCGCACGATCGAGCTCGCAAGGCGGCTTGTCGGTTTCGGCGCCGACCCAGGTAGCTCCCATCGACTCCGCTAGCTTGCGATGCGACTCGCCGCGCGTCGAGACGTACACTTCACACTTCCACGCATGCAGAACATCAATCGCGAGATGAGCTGAGGCCCCAAATCCGAACAGCCCCACGCGCTCACCTGCGTGCACTTCTGCAACGCGCAAGGCGCGAAAGCCGATGATGCCGGCGCACAACAGCGGAGCGGCGTGCAGGTCGTCGAGCTTGGCCGGGAGTGGAAAGACGAAATCGGCACGCGCGGCGGCGTATTCGGCATATCCGCCGTCGACGGAGTAGCCAGTGTAGGTTGGCGAGTCGCAAAGATTCTCTTTGTCGTTGCGACAATACCAGCAGGTGCCGTCCGTGCCGCCAATCCACGAGACGCCAACCCGGGTCCCCAGCGGCAAGTCCACCGTCGCGCCGGCCACAATGTCACCGACAATCTGATGTCCGGGAATCAGCGGCGTGCGCTTGCGCGGCAACTCGCCTTCGGTAATGTGAAGGTCAGTGCGGCAGACGCCGCAGGCTCGGACCTTGAGCAGCACCTGTCCGGCCGCGGGCTGCGGTTGCGGAACGTCTTCGATGTGCAGAGGACGATCGGCAATCGGTGCAGGCTTAGTGAGGATGGCGGCTTTCATGATGCCCTCCGTGACGATTGTAGAAGAAGACGATCAATGGGTGCTGTTGCTACAGCCATCCCTTGGAGCGGGCGATGCGGGCGGCTTCGGTGCGGTTCGCGGCGCCCAGCTTGTTGATGGCTTCTGAAAGGTAGTTGCGGACCGTACCCTCCGACAGGTTGAGTTCAGTTGCAATATCAGAGCTCGCCACGCCTTCACCCGCGAGGCGTAGCACTTGCCGCTCGCGATCGGTGAGCGGGTCGGGTTCGTTGGTCCAGGCTTCGGCCGCAAGTTGCGGATCGATGACGCGCAATCCAGTGCGGACGCGACGCACCGCATCGGCCAGTTGTTCGGCGGGCATGTCTTTCAGTAGGTAGCCTGACGCTCCGGCTTCAAGGGCGCGGCGCAGATATCCGGCACGCGCGAAGGTCGTGAGAATGATGACGCGCACCAAGACGCCACGGCGCTTGAGTTCGGCGGCCACTTCGAGACCAGTTTTTCCCGGCATCTCGATGTCAGTGATAAAGACGTCGGGGCGATGCTGCTGTACGAGGCGAAGGGCTTCGTCGCCAGTGCGGGCGCGGGCGACGACCTCGATGTCGTCTTCCATTTCGAGCAGGGCAGCCAGCGCGCCCAAGACCATAGCCTGGTCTTCGGCAATGACCACGCGGATTTTGTCGCGCCGGGCGCCTGTCATGCCCTCAGTTTCGCAGAGCAGGGGCGACTGAGGCGAGAGGCAAATCAATAATCAGGCGGGTTCCGTTGGAACTGAGCAGGCGAAGCGAACCGCCAAGGGCCTCGAGGCGCTCGCGCATGCCACGCAATCCGTTACCTTCCGGGCCGGCGGCGCCGCATCCATCGTCGGCGACTTCGAGGGTGCAGAGCAAATCGTTCCGCTTAAGAGTCACGTTGCAACGGCTGGCTTCCGCGTGGCGGACGACATTGGTGACTGCCTCACGCAGAGCGAGCGCCAATACGGATTCCTGGGCTGGACTGAGCACCACAGGATCGGTATCGCACTCCACGGCGACGCCAGCGGTTTCCAGTGCGGTCCGCGCGCGCGCCAGTTCGGCGAAGATGCCGTCGCTGCGGTAACCGCGGATGGCCTCGCGCACGTCGGTCAGGGCAGCGCGGGAAGCGTTCTCGACATCATGCATCTCCTGCTTGGCGCGTTCGGGATCGCGATCGACCAGCTTGCGGGCCAACTCCGCCTTCAGAGTGATGAGCGAGAGTGTGTGGCCGAGAACGTCATGCAAATCGCGGGCGATGCGCTCGCGTTCGGCGACTTTGGCGAGGTGCTCGAGTTCCTCGTGCGCAAGGCGCATTTTCTCATCATGGCAATGCGCGATTGCCCAGTGGTGGTTTCCGAAGCCCACGAGTACGATCAGCAGGAGCATGGAGCCCCAGTAACCGAGATCGAAATGCAACCGAAACGAATAGAACAGCAGGATGGCGAGTTCAAGGGCGAGCAAAGAGGCTACCCAACGGAACTGAGTGCTGAAACCACCGGCTGCCGCGGTGTAGATCAGCAGGCCCACACCTCCCGAGTTGAAAGGAATGAAGACCACCGCCATCAACAACATCAGTACGAGGGAAATCCTTCTGACGCGGCCGGGACGCGAGAAGGACTGCAGGTAGAGAAAAATGAAGAATAGGCCGGCAGCAGTGTTCCATATCCAGTGAAAGACGCTGGCGTGCTTCCAATAGGGATCGACGAAGAACCAAGCCATAAAGGGCAGCCACAGGAGCGGCATCCACTTATGCGAGTGGTCGGCTGGGTAAATCTTGTGCCAGATGGACTGCAGTGTGTTCATGGCCTTCCTTATTATGGCTCCGCCGCGTAGCATTATTGTCTGCCGGAACGGGGTCTCGGCACAATCCCATACCAGAACACTGCCGTGACGGTGAGGGCCAGTGCGAGGTCCGTCCAATGTGCCGTGAGCGTCAGCACCGAGAAGACGGCCATCAGCATTGCCCAGATGATCCATTGTGTCGTTTTGCTGGTCATGACTAACTCCCATACACCCGCCCGTTGCTTCTTGTCTGGCTGCACGCCCCGAAGCCGGTCGTTTCAAACGGGTGGGAAGTTGAAACGCGGGCTTCGGTTCGTGCCACCCCAAATCGCGAACGAGCACGCGGCTTGGGAACCCTTGGAGCTTGTCCGTCATCGGGGCGACAGGTGATGGCGGACAAGCCTCGCCGGGCAAACTCGGCTTTCTCCGGCTCCTACGACGCTATCCGTACGACGCTCCTTCATCGCGCCAATAGCCGTAGGCGGCGATGCCGAGGAATAAGAGCGTGACGCCGATCAGCGCTTCGATGTGTCCCCATGCCGGTGACGGATTCGGATTGACTCCGATAGCGTTCAACGCCAACTGGCTCATGTGATAAGGCGGCAGAATCAGTGCCACCTTCTGTAACACGTGCGGCAGCATGAAAATCGGAATCCACAGCCCCGAGCAGAACGACATCGGCAGGTACACCAGGTTCACCATCGCGGGCGCCGAGTTTGGCTTGGCAAAATATCCCAGCGCCAGGCCCATCGCGCTGAACGGGATCGAACCTGCGACGAGAATCGCAATCAGCTCGGCGGCTTTGAAGAAGCTCAACCGAACTCCACCGAACGCAGATCCCACGGCCAACAGCACCAGCGAGATCACGGTTGCAAACACCACGGCATTGGCGATCTTGGCGAGGAAATACGCCGGCAGGGGCATGGGCGACGCACGTTTTACCTGCAGCCAGCCCTGTCCGCGCTCCATGGCGATTCCCACGCCGAAGCTGAACATGGCCACGCCCATCACTCCGTAGCACGCCATGGTGGCCAGCAGGTAGGTTGCGGTCTCGGCGCGGCGCGCTCCAGCGGGCACCATCACGATCCCGAAGAGCACGTAAAACATAACCGGGAAGAGAATGGTCGAAACCGAGAAAATCGGTAGCCGAACGTACTTCAGGATTTCGTACTTCGCCTCTTTCGCGTACAGGGTGATCATCTGTCCGAGCGAGCGCTGGGGCACGGCGTAAGTCGCGGGAAAGGTGGTGGTTGCCATTTCAATTGCTCCGTTCCGAATGCGTTGAATGGTTCTGGGTCAGCGCCAGGAAAGCTTCTTCGAGGCCGGCGTTGGTGACTTCGAGGTCCGAGAGCCACGAGTCGCGCTGCAACAGCTCACGCACCACCGGTTCGGCAACGCTCACTTGCAGCTCAAACGCGTTGCGGTCTTCTTTCAGGCTAATGACGCCGGGGATCTGGCGAATCTCGTGGGCCGACAAGCGGCTGACGCAGCGCACCTGCTTGCCGATAGCGCGGGCCTTGATCTCCGCCGGTGTGCCCTCGGCGACGATCGAGCCCTGCTGGAGGACCAGGATGCGGTCGGCCAGCGCGTCTGCTTCGTTCAGGTAATGCGTGGTCAATAGGACTGTCTTACCGCGTGCTACTAATGCGCGGATCCGCGACCACATGAGGCGGCGGGCTTCAACGTCGAGGCCCACGGTCGGCTCGTCAAGAAACAGCAGATCGGGATCGCCGCAAATCGAGATGCCGAACAGCACGCGCTGTTTCTGTCCACCGGAAAGCTCGCCGAATGGCCGGTCTTTGAACTCTTCCAGCCCGGCGATCTTGAAGGTTTCTTCCAGCGGCAGCGGCCGCGGATAATAAGAAGAGAACAGGTCGATGTGTTCGCGGACCTTTAAGGTTTCGGGAACGCGGCCGACCTGCAGCATGGCGCCGCAACGCGTCGCCACGTGCGATTCGCGGGGATTCTCGCCAAAGACCGACACGCCGCCCGCATCGGGATCGGCCAGCCCCAGCAGCATGCGGACCAGCGTGGTTTTACCCGCGCCGTTAGGCCCCAGCAGCGCCAGCAGCTCTCCTGCGCGCAGGTCCATGGTCACGTTGTGGAGCGCGGTGACGTCACCATATTTCTTGGTGAGGCCCTTGGTCCTGGCCACGAAATAGTTTCGGGCCGGCGCGGTGTTGGGTAATTCTGCAAATACGGTGGACATCGTTTGCTCCTGATTTGGCTTTCCCCGTCTTGAGTACGATGTTCGCCGAAAGCGAGAACGGCTGTTAGTGCCGATTGTCAGGCGGGACGAGTGACAAATGTCATGGGGACGCGAGGCGGCCTGCTGTTGGCAGATAGCTTAGCCCTTAGCTGTCAGCTGGGAGCCGACAGCTAAATGTGAAGAGCTGATGGCCAACAAATACTGAATCATTTGTTTCATTTTGCTAATTCGTGACTTTTATCACTCGCCGGGGTGACATGAATCACCGATGAAATCAGGGGAAAAGCCGACACTTATGCTGTAACAAAAGTGAGGATTCCGCTTGTGCTATGTCTTCCTCCCTCGGCACGCGCGGTCAGAAAGAGGTCAGCCATGATGCTCGCATATCGGCTGGTAAAGCTGATCGAGACCCACTCTGATGGATTGGCGCGCAGTCTGCATGATCGTTACCGCACAGATCCCAAATGTTCGGCTTACGCCAACGTGCCCGACGCCGAACTGACGGCGAAGGTCTACGAGGTGTATCGCCATCTTGGCGAGTGGCTGATGGGAAAGACCGAAGCCGACGTGGAACGCCGGTATCTCGAAATCGGCGCCCGCCGTTTCGAGCAAGGTGTGCCCGCCAGTCAGGTGGTGTGGATGATCTCCCTGGTACGCGAGAACCTGTGGGACTACCTGCAGAAGTATGCCGAGTTGGAGAAGCCGGCCGAGATCTTCGGCGAGGTGGAATTGCTAGAGATGCTCGACCAGTTCTTCAACCGCGCCATCTACTACGCCACGCTGGGGCACGAGCGTGCACGAAATGGGGATGAAGTTTTTCAAGAGGCAGTGACGCACTGAACGAGGCCACTTCATGTCCTGGATCGATCCTTATCGAAGCAAATTAATGACCGCGCATGAGGCCGTGCGCTGTGTTGAGTCGGGCATGCGGGTGTACATCCATCCCGGCTGTGCAGAACCTGAGGCCTTGGTGGAAGCGCTGATGGACCGCGCCCCTTTCGTGAAGGGCGTAGAAGTTGTCCACCTGCTGACACTGGGAACGTCGCCGTATTGCGCGCCTGAAATGTCCGAGAGCTTTCGCCATAACGCCTTGTTCGTTGGCGGCAACGTGCGCGAGGCGGTGCGCGCCGGGCGTGCCGACTACACGCCGATCTTTCTGTCGGAAGTGGAATGTCTTTTCGAAAGCGGCGAGATGCCCATCGATGTGGCCTTCATCCAGGTGTCGCCGCCCGATTCCCACGGGTATTGCAGCTTTGGAGTCGGAGTGGAAACCACGCTGACGGCAGCGAAGTTCGCACGCCGCGTAGTGGCACAGGTGAATGCCCAGATGCCGCGCACGTATGGCGACAGCTTCATTCATGTGAGCGAACTCGATGCTATCGTCGAAGTGTCGCGCCCGCTCTGCGAAATAAAGGAAAACCAGATTACCGACCTGCACCGTTTGATTGGCGCGCATGTTTCGACGCTGATCGAAGACGGCTCGGTGTTGCAGTTGGGCATCGGCGGCATCCCCGACGCAATCCTGCCCAACTTGATGGACCGCAAAGATCTGGGCGTGCATACCGAGCTGATCTCCGACAACGCCATCCCCCTGATCGACGCCGGGGTCATCAATGGCCAGCGCAAGAACTTCAAGCCGCGGAAAATCATCCTCGGGTTTGTCCTGGGGACGAAACAATTGTTTGATTTTGTGGACGAGAACCCCATTTTCGAGTTCCATCCCTCGGCCTACACTAACGATCCCTTCCGTATTGCCCAGAACCACCGGATGGTGGCCATCAACTCGGCCATCGAAGTCGATCTTACCGGCCAGGTCTGCGCCGAATCGATCGGATCGTGGTTCTACAGCGGCTTCGGCGGACAGCTCGATTTTATCCGCGGAGCCGCGCGCTCCAAAGGGCGGCAAGCCGATCATCGCGCTCCCCTCCACTGCGAAAGAAGAAACGGTTTCGCGCATCGTGCCGCGCCTGGCGCATGGCGCAGGGGTGCTGACGGGGCGCGCCGACGTGCACTACGTAGTCACGGAATACGGCGTCGCATATCTGCATGGACGGACCATCCGGCAGCGGGCCCAAGCGCTCATCCAGATTGCCCATCCCAGCTTCCGTAACCATCTGGCAGAGTATTGCGAGAAACAGCTCTGGTTCCAGCGTAACGAGTTAGAGACTGTCGAAATGCGAGGAGAACATGGCATCACAACCGCGCGGTGACGTCACCATTGATGTCGAAGAATGTAAAGGATGCGGGCTGTGCGTGGAATCGTGCCCGCCCGAGTGCCTGGAACTAGCTCCCGAGCTGAGTAAGTACGGCGTTCATCCGGCCAGCTATACGGGCGAAGGTTGCACCGGCTGCGGAGCCTGCTTCTATTGCTGCCCCGAGCCCGGAGCGATAACCGTGTACCGGCTGGTTGCGCCGCCCAAGGTGGCAGGCGCCGTAGTCGACGGAAACAAGGAGGCGACCCATGCGGCAACTCTGTAAAGGTAATGTCGCGGTCGTGAAAGCCGCGGTGCTGGCGGGCTGCCGAGCGTACTACGGATATCCAATTACGCCAGCCAGCGAAATCGCAGAATATGCCGCCCTCCTCATTCCCGAAGTGGGCGGTACTTTTTTGCAGGCGGAAAGCGAAGTCGCGGCCATCAACATGGTGTACGGCGCATCATCGGCGGGCATGCGCGTCATGTCAGCGTCTTCGGGACCAGGCATGAGCTTGATGCAGGAAGGCATGTCGTATATCGCCGGGGCCGAACTGCCTTGCGTGATCGTCGATGTGGTGCGCGGCGGCCCGGGGCTCGGAAACATCGCTCCCGAGCAGAGCGACTACTTCTGCGTGGTGAAAGGCGGCGGGCACGGCTGCTACCGCAACATCGTGTTGGCGCCGGCCTCGGTGCAGGAAATGTTTGACCTCACCGTGCTGGCGTTCGAGTTGGCCGATCGTTACCGCAATCCAGTCGTCATCATGACCGATGGCTACGTTGGCCAGATGCAGGAACCTCTGGAAATCAAGCTGCGCGATGTCGAATTGCCCGAGAAAGACTGGGCGGTGAAAGGCAATCACGAGACGCGCAAGAATGTCGTCAGCTCGATTTTCCTCGAACCGGACGACCTCGAAGCGCACATCCGCAAGCTGGAATCGAAATACGCGCTGGCCCAGGAACTCGAAAGCCGCAGCGAGAATTACCTGACCGAGGATGCCGACATGCTTCTGGTCGGCTTCGGAATCGTCTCGCGCATCCTGCGTTCGACCGTGGATCAGTTGCGCGCGCAGGGCGTGAAGGCAGGACTGTTCCGGCCGATCACGCTGTGGCCGTTCCCGTCCCGCGAACTGCGGGAGACTGCACAGCACGTGAAGTCGGTAATGGCAGTCGAACTGAGCACCGGCATGATGGTGGACGACGTGAAGCTGGCGCTCAATGGCAGCGTGCCGGTGGAGTTCTACGGCCGGGCGGGCGGTAACGTGCCGACGCCCGAAGAAATCAGCGCACAGGTGACGTCACACATGGCGGCGGCGGTCTAGCCCGTGGGGAGGAATTTGTGACCGAATACGAAGTGGTACACGAAAAATCGCCGGCGTTCTACGACAAGTACGAGCGCAAGGCGGAATTGCAGCAGCAGACCCATTACTGTCCAGGATGCGGGCACGGCATCGTTCACAAGCTCATTGCCGAAGCCCTGACTGAGCTGGGCGTGCAGGAGCGCGCCATCCTGGTGAGCCCGGTGGGCTGCTCGGTATTTGCCTACTACTATTTCGACGTGGGCAACGTGCAGGCGGCACATGGCCGCGCGTCAGCGGTGGCGACTGCTCTGAAGCGCGCTCATCCCGAGTCGATCGTGATGTCGTACCAGGGCGACGGCGACCTGGCTGCTATCGGCACGGCCGAGATTATCCACGCCGCCAACCGCGGCGAAAACATCTGCGTCTTCTTCGTCAACAATTCGATCTACGGCATGACAGGCGGCCAGATGGCCCCCACTACCCTGGTTGGGCAAGTCAGCACGACTTCGCCCTGGGGACGTCGGCCGAGCAACGAAGGCCTGCCGCTGCACGTCGCCGAGTTGCTGGCTTCGCTCGAGACACCAACCTACATTGAGCGGGTCGCGCTCAATGACATGAAGAACATCATGAAGGCCAAAAAGGCCATCAAGAAAGCGCTGGAGATCCAGAAGAACGGCGGCGGATTCTCACTGGTCGAAATCCTCTCACCTTGCCCGACCATCCTGAAGATGGATCCATTGGTGGCGCGTAAGTGGGTCGGTGAAACGCTGATGAAGACCTTCCCGCTGGGCGTATTCCGCGACCACAAGCCAGACCTGCCCGAGTCGGCCCAGGTTCCGCATAAGACCGTGGCCCAGGCACTGGGCGTGGAAAACGGCGAAGTCGAACAGGCGCCGTCACGCCGCCATCACACCCGAGAGATCACGGTGAATTTCGCCGGCTTTGGCGGCCAGGGCATCCTGCTGATGGGCCAGTTGCTCGCCGAAATGGGCCTGCGTGAACAGATGGAAGTGAGCTGGCTGCCATCGTATGGGCCGGAGATGCGCTCGGGAAGCGCGCACTGCTACGTCACGCTTTCACATGAACGTATCGGTTCGCCGCTCACCTCGCGTCCGGAAGTGCTGGTCGCGATGAACGAAATCTCGCTGCGCAAGTTCGCCGCGAGTGTCGCTCCCGGCGGGCTGGTCCTCTACAATGCGGACAAGCTGCCGGCCGACTTCAGCCTGACTCACGCGCGCGTGGTGTGCATCCCGGTGTCGCAGATGGCCGACCAGATCGGAACAGCCAAGGTGGCGAATGTTGTGATGCTGGGCGCGCTTCTGGAAGAGACCGGCTGCCTGCCGACCGACACCGCCATCTCCGTACTCGAGGGTTCGGTGAAGAACAAGAAGCTGCTCGAACTGGATAAGCAAGCGATCGTCGCCGGACGCGATTACGTGGACACGACCATCGAGGTCGGCGCGGTATCCCAACCGGACGGCTTTTCCGACTAAGTTTTGCCCCTTTGCCCGGCCTATCCCACAGCTGTCGCGCCAACCAGCGCCGCGGCAGTGGGAGGCTGGGCTTCCTGTCTCTACGCGGTTACCAAATAAGGCGTTCCCCCGGGGACGGCGACCGCATTGTTGCCGGATGATGGAGTGGCCCAGAGAAGAACTGCTGCTAAGATGCGGACGGAGAGTGCTTAGGAGCAAATGCCCTCGAAGCCGCGCAAGCCGAAGCCGTTCAGCGCCGCATCGGCGGTGAAGGCCGCCGCGCGTGAGAAGATCGGCACGCCCCCTCCGACCCGCGCCGAGCCGTCGACCAAAAAGCCCAAGTCGAAATCGCTCAAACACAAACCGACGCTGGGAAAGCTGCTGGGGGAAGAGAACTAGAGCTGCTCGGCCATTGACTACGCCGACAGCGGCCGCACCTGCACTCCCGCTTTCTTGAGCGCCTCATTCACCGCGCGCGCAATCAGCACGCTCCCCGGCGTGTCGGAATGGATGCAGATAGTGCCAGCGGCGACCTTCAGCTCCGTGCCATCGGTGGCGATTGCGACGTGTCGGGTGGCGATGTTGATGGCTTGTTGGGCCGCTTTCGCGGGATCGTCGAGCAACGCGCCCGCCAGTGTTCGTTTGCGCAGAATACCGTCGGGCTCGTAAGCGCGGTCGGCGAAGGCCTCGGCAGCGCAGATCAATCCCATAGACTCCCACAATGTTAGAGTTGATGATCCCGCCTGTCCTACCATGATCAATTGCTCGTCGCTCTCCAGCACTGCTCGTCCAATGGCCGCCGCAACCTCGGTACTTTTGTTTGCCGCGTGATAGAGCGCCCCATGCGGCTTGCAGTGCACCAGTCGAACGCCGAGCGGCTCCGCGACCTCCGCCAGGGCGGCAATCTGGTCGCGCACGGTGGCCTCGATCTCCGCTGCCGCCATGGGCGACTCGATGCGTCCAAAGTTGGCGGGGTCGGGATAGCCAGGATGCGCGCCCACTGCCACACCCAGTTCCTTGGCAAAGCGGACGGTCTCGCGCATGGTGCGCTCGTCGCCGGCATGCCCGCCGCAGGCGACATTGGCTGAGGTGATGTAGCGCATCAGCTCGAAGTCGGTGCCGTTGGCCAGCGACTCCTCCGACTCGCCCAGGTCAGAGTTGATGTCCATCGAAACCTCAGTCATCCCGTCCCTCTCAATCTCGCCAAATTGTTTTCAGCCAGCGCTCCTGCGCGCGCAGCGCTTCCACTGCTTCTGCGATGGACACCTCGGCAAAGCTAATCTCGTCGCGCGGCCGCAGCTGCCCGACGCGATGCATGTCGGCGGCAATCACGTTTCCGATTTTAGGATAGCCGCCGGTGGTTTGCTGATCGACGAAGAGCAGGATCGGCTGGCCGTCCTGCGGCACTTGAATGGCGCCTAACGGAATGCCATCGGTCAGCAATTGTCTCCGCTCTTGCGGCGTGATCCCTTCGCCCTTTAGCCGCAGCCCGGCGCGGTCGGACTGTTCGCTCACAATGTAGGGCGTTGCCAAAAATCTCGCGTAGGTTTCAAAGCTGAACCAGTCATGCTGTGCGCCGCGGGTCACGCGAATCGGGCCTGCGCGACGCCGGGCTTCCAGCGCGCCCGTGCGCAGTCGCCGCGGACGCAAACCACTCATCTTACCTAGCCGCACCACATCCCCAGCTTGCAGCCTTCGCCCCTCAACCCCGCCAAACCGGCCGCGTATATCGGTCGACGCGCTGCCCATCACCAGCGGAACATCGATTCCCCCCCGGATCGCTAGGTAGCACCTCGCACCGTCTGTAGTACTCCCACATTGTAAGACTGCCCCAGCCGCCACCTCGACCGCCGCGTTCGCCACGATGCGCTGCTGGCCCACTCTACACTCGCAGCTTGCCCCACAAATGGCGATCACCGCAGCCTCGTCAAACTCCAGCGTCGCACCGAGCAAGGTCATCTCCAGGGCCGGAGCGTTCTCGCTGTTCCCGACCAGCAGATTGGCGATGCGCGGCGACAAGGCATCGGCGGCTCCCGCAGGCGAGATTCCGAGATGCGCGTAACCATACCGCCCACGGTCCTGCACGGTGGTGAAGAGTCCCGGCTTGACGACGCGAATCATCATGCGAGCTCCTGGTGTATCCGCTCGTACGCGTCACGACCAATCGGCACAAACCGCACCCGGTCGCCCGCCTGCAACCGTGTCGGCGGAGATGACCGCGGATCGAACATACGCAGCGGCGTGCGTCCAATCAGTCGCCACCCGCCGGGAGTTTCGGCAGGATAAATGCCGGTCTGGCCGCCCGCAATCCCCACGCTGCCGCGTGCAACGGCGCGTCTCGGCGTGGCCAGCCGCGGCATTTGCAGTACTTCCGGCATGCCGCCGAGATAGGCGAAACCGGCCGTGAATCCCAAAAAGCACACACGATACGTCGCCCCCGAATGCAATCGGATCACTTCTTCGACGGACAAGCCGGTATGGGTGGCGACATCCGCAAGATCAGGCCCAAATTCTGGGTCATAGCAAACTGGAACCTCGACGACTTCGCCGACGTTTTCTGGAGCAGACGCCCCGCTGCGTGCCAACGACCCGACCATCACCGCGACTTCTTCGTGGCTTACCGTCAATGGGTCGAAATCCACGAGCAGCGACGTATATCCGGGATGCAAGTTGCGGATGCGCTTGTCCTTCCTGGCCTGCAAAGCGTGAAACAGTCCTAGTACGTGCTCACTCGTCTCCGCGGAAATGACGTCACCGAACATCACCATCAATGACGAGTCGCTTGCCGGAATGATCTTCATGCGCGGTTGTCCGCTAACTCTTGCCAACTCGCTTTCGGCATCGTTCGATGAATAGTGCAACCAGGCGAGAGTGTCAAACGAAACAGTCCCCCCGTATCTGAAAGGCCTGCCGTGAAATTCACCTGTGACCGCTGGCCAAGCTTGCTATATGATGCGCAATCAGTCGGCATACACTCATGCACTCGACCGCACCCGCTCAAGCCGTCACCCGCCCCTGGATCCGCGATCTAACGCGCAACGAGCGCGCCACTCTCGTTGCCACCTTTGGCGGCTGGGCACTCGACGGCATGGACGTGATGATCTACAGCTTCGTAATTCCCACCCTGATCGCCGCCTGGCACATGAGCCGCGGCCAAGCGGGCATGTTGAGCACTGTCGCCCTGCTGATTTCCGCGGTCGGCGGATGGCTTGCCGGGTCGCTGGCCGACCGCTTCGGGCGTACTCGCGTGCTGCAACTTACCATACTTTGGTTTGCTGCGTTCACCTTCCTCAGCGGCTTCACCAACTCCTTCTGGCAGCTTCTCATCGTTCGCGGAATGCAAGGCCTCGGCTTCGGTGGCGAATGGGCGGTAGGTTCTGTGCTCATGGGCGAAGCCATCCGCGCGCAGTATCGCGGCAAGGCCGTCGGCACTGTGCAGGGCGGATGGGCCGTCGGTTGGGGCGTGACCGCGATCTCTTACACCGTGTTGTTCTCGTTGCTGCCTGCCGCGACCGCTTGGCGCGCTATGTTCTGGATCGGTATCCTGCCCGCGCTTCTGGTTTTTTACATACGGCGTTACGTTCCCGAGCCCGAAGTCTTCCAGCAGACGCGCGCCAGCGAAGCCAGCCTCGGAAAGGCTAGCAATTTTCTCGAGATCTTCGGCCCCGCGGTGCTACGAACAACCTTGCTGACTGCTCTCCTCGCTGTCGGAGCACAGGGCGGTTACTACGCGATCACTACTTGGCTCCCCACGTACTTGAAGACGACCCGCGGACTCTCGGTGCTCAACACCGGCGCGTACCTTTTCGTGGTGATCGTCGGCTCGTTTATCGGCTACATGGTAAGCGCATGGCTGGCCGACCAACTGGGCCGCAAACGCACGCTAGTGTCATTCGCGGCCTGCTCGTTTCTGGCGATCGTTGCCTACACGTTTCTGCCCATCAGCAACTCCGTCATGCTGGTGCTGGGCTTTCCCCTGGGGTTTTTTGCCTCAGGAGTGTTCAGTCCCATCGGCGCTTTCTTCACTGAGCTCTTCCCCAACCGCGTGCGTGGCTCCGGGCAGGGGTTCTCCTACAATGTGGGACGTGGTATCGGAGCGCTTTTCCCTACGCTGGTCGGCTACCTGAGTGCGCGCATGGGACTAGGGCACGCCATCTCGGCTTTTGCGGTCGTCGCGTATCTGACCATGATTCTGGCCACGCTGCTGCTGCCGGAAACGCGAGGCCGCGAATTGCAAGTGTACGAGTAAGCGCAAACGGCATTTCGGCGGATAAATCCCTGGACAATTGTTAACTTCCAATGAATTAGCCGGCAAATTTGCTGTCAATTCCAATTAGCGCAGCATAACCTGTTGGGCAATTCGGGCCTGCGCGCACTACAATGTGCGCTGGGCTTCCAAAGCCACCAATCAAATACTGTATGGCAACTTCCGCGAAAGCAGCACCCGCCAAGACACGCAACTCGTCCCGTCGTACCGCGACGCCTTCCAAGCAACTCGCAGAGCACAATGGCATTTCTCTCGACGACCCCAGCCTGTTCATCAACCGCGAGCTCAGCCTGTTGGATTTTCAGCGGCGCGTTCTGGAAGAAGCACAGGACAGCACCAACCCGCTGCTCGACCGCGTCATGTTCCTGTCGTTCGTAGGCTCGAACGTAGACGAGTTCTTCATGGTGCGGGTCGCCGGTCTAAAGCGGCAAATCGAAAAAGGTGTGATGGACAGCGGTCCCGACGCCATGACTCCCGCCGAGCAACTGCGTGCCATTCGGGCGTCGGTCATTCGCCTGAACCGTGCTTCCCACGAATGCTGGGCGAAGGAGCTTGTGCCCGCTCTGCGCAAGGCCGGATTGCGCATTGAGAATTTTGCCGACCTCGGCGAAGAGCATCGAGTGTTGGCCAATAATTATTTTCAGGAAACCATCTTTCCCACGCTTACGCCACTGGCGTTCGACCCCGGGCGGCCGTTCCCGCACATTTCAAACCTCAGCCTGAACCTGGCTGTGGTATTGCGCGACGAGGCGGGAATCGAGCACTTTGCCCGCGTCAAGATTCCCGATTCGCTGCCGCAATTAGTCCCAGTGACCAGCGCTCCGAAGCCCAAGAGCCGCACCAAGGTTGTAGTGAAGGAACAGGTCTTCGTCTGGATCGAGCAGCTGGTGACCGCCAACTTGGCAGCGCTTTTCCCGGGCATGGAGATTGTTGAGGCGCATCCGTTCCACATTACTCGCGATGCTGACTCCGACATTCAGGACCTCGAGGCTGGCGACCTGATGGAGTCGGTGGAAGAAGGTGTGTTCCAGAGGCGCTTTGCCGACGTCGTGCGCGTGGAGATCAACGAAGCAATGTCGCCCTCGGTGCTCGAGATCCTGGTGACCAACCTCGAACTCGATCGCGACGACATCTACAAGATATCGGGACCGCTTTCGCTGGTGCGGGTGCGCGGCCTTGCCAAGTTCGACCGTCCCGACCTGAAGTACACGCCGTTTGTGCCGGCTCTCCCGGCACCTCTGCTCAAGGACGAAGAAGAGGACATCTTTGCCACCATCCGCCGCGGCGACATCTTGTTCCACCATCCATTCGATTCGTTCCAGCCCATCGTGAGCATGTTGCAGAAGGCGGCGAACGATCCCAACGTTTTGGCCATCAAAATTACGCTTTACCGCGTAGGTCGCAACGCGCCCGTGGTCGATGCGCTGCTCGAAGCGGCGGAAAACGGCAAGCAGATTGCGGTGCTACTGGAGTTGAAGGCGCGTTTTGACGAGGAAAGCAACATCGGTTGGGCGCGCAAGCTGGAAGAATATGGCGTGCACGTGGTGTATGGATTGCTAGGTCTCAAGGTGCACTGTAAGGCGGCGCTTATCGTTCGCAAGGAAGGCGACGTCATTCGCCGTTACGCTCATCTTTCGACCGGCAACTACAACAGCGTTACCGCGCAGCTCTACACCGACATCGGCATGCTGACCTGCGATCCCGACATCGGCGCCGATTGCTCTGACCTGTTCAACTTCCTCACCGGATATTCCGCGAAGTCAAAATATCGCAAGCTGCTGGTCGCCCCCAGCTCGCTTCGCATCCGCTTCGAGGAGCTTCTGCAGCGCGAGATCGACCACCAGAAAGCCGGCCGTCCAGCCCACCTCATCCTGAAGATGAACTCCTTAGTTGACAAGAAGATGATCCAGTTGCTCTACCAGGCCTCACAGGCCGGAGTGAAGGTCGACCTCTTGGTGCGGGGCATCTGCTGCCTGCGCGTCGGCGTTCCCGGCGTCAGCGATAACATCCAGGTCACCAGTATCGTTGGCCGTTTCCTCGAGCACAGCCGCATCTACTACTTCCAGAATGGCGGCGCTGAGGAGATTTACCTGGGCAGCGCCGACCTGATGCCGCGCAACCTCAATCGGCGTGTCGAAGTGCTGTTCCCAGTCCAAAACAAGGGTCTCATCCGCGTGCTCAAAGACGACATCCTGGGCACATATATGAAGGAGCAGGCCAAGGCGCGTCACATGCTTCCCGACGGCAAATATGTGCGCGATCCCAACGCAGGCAAAAAGAACGCTCTGAACAGCCAGGAGACGTTCATCGCGCGCGCTATGAAGCGTTCGGGGAAGTAGCGCACGGTTTCGCAACTCCCGGCACAATTACGGTGTCTATAGTCTCTGGTGGGGCAGTTGCCCTCAAAACTATCGATGCCCATCCGGCGCCCCATTCAGTTCTGCTCAATCTCGGGCAGCATCCGTGTTCTGCTCCGCCCATTCTGGCAGTTGATCGCGATGACCGTCCTGGCGGCGCAGTGTTTTGCGCAAGTTCCCGCCGTGACAGTCGGCAACGGGCCAGGTCCGGCCCCCAGCCAGCCCACCGCTCAGAAGTTCACTCTCACCGGCACGGTGGTTGACGATGTGACCGGCGAGCCCATTCGCAAGGCGCTGGTGAACCTGAACGGCATGCAGCGGCGGTCGGTGTTTAGCGACGGTGGTGGCCGCTTTCAATTCGACGGAGTCCCCGGCGGCATGGTTTCGTTGTCCGCGCAAAAGCCCGGCTACTTCAACCAGCAGGATATGTTGCGCGGTGCAGTTCCTTCGGTCGAAGTTGGCCCCAACTCGCCATCCACCGTAGTGAAGCTCACACCCGAATCAGTCATCGCCGGCAAAGTCACCGACGCCAACGGAGTTCCTCTGGAACGCGTGTCGCTAAGCTTGAATTACGTCGATATTCGCGATGGACGCCGGCGTTGGGAGTCCAAGGGTTCGGCTAGCACAGACGAAGACGGCTACTTCCGCTTTGCCGGCTTGCGCCCCGGGAGCTACTACGTCAGCGCCGCGCCATTTACGCCGGTGGTCGATACCACGCTCGACGCCGAGCAGCCTCCGAAGTCTGGCTATGCTGGCGTATATTACCCCGGCGTGCCCGATCTCGCGTCCGCCTCGCCCATTCAGCTGGTCGCGGGTCAGCAAGCCGAGGCAAATCTTTCGCTTAGCCAGGTGCCGGTGTACGCTGTTTCCGGTACCGTCAGCGGCTACGAACCCAATCAAGGTGTCGGATTGCAGGTGTTCGACCAGTCGGGAGTGCAGGTCCCCACCGGCGTCGAGTTCAGCGCAGAGAACGGGCGCTTCGACGTGCATTCACTGCCGGCAGGCGCCTACGTTCTCAAGGCGTATTCGTCCATTGGGCCGAGCCAGCCGGTCCGTGCCGAGTTGCAATTCAATCTCGCGGGTGACCTACACAACTTGCGCCTCGCCCTCGCTCCCGCTCCCACGATTCAGGTTGTGGTAAATCAGGTGTCGAACGGCCAATCCAATCAAGCGAGAAGAGCGCGATTTGTGCCCAATTCGGCCGGCCCTCCTGTTACCGTTCGCCTCATTGGCAGCGCTCCGGGAACCGGCAAATCGTACGCGGAGTTCGATCCGGCGTCGGGCAACCAGACCCTCGTCTTGCGCAATGTCGAACCCGGCCGATACACCCCTGTCATTGATGCGCGCGAGTCCTGGTACGTCTCCTCCGCCGAGTACGGGCAGACCAACTTGCTCACCGACGATCTCGTTGTGACCGCCGGCGTCCCCGCCCAAACTCTGACCATCGAGTTGCGCAACGACAGTGCCACGCTCACCGGAACCGTCACTGTTCCCGACGGCGTCACCACTCCCGTGACCGTTGTGGCCATTCCCGATAAGTTCGTCAAGTCCGCGCTGCGCGCGTATTACTATCCGCCGCGCGGCAAAAGCGAGCCTAACGGAGGTTTCGTCCTCGACTCCATTGCGCCCGGCGATTACACCATCTTCGCCTTCGATCAGGCCGACGGCATCGAGTACGCCAACCCCGATGTACTGCAGAAGTATGTTTCCCAATCGACCTACGTCACGCTCTCGCCGAACCAGCGCGCCAAAGTCACACTGGAACTCATCCGCACCACGGAGGGGACAAATTGATCGCGCGTCTCACCTGCTTGCTGTTGCTTTCGGTCGCGATGGCGGCCCAGACGTCGCCCCCTCCATCGACGAAATCCGCAGCCACCTTCACCATGACCGGGACCGTCGTGAGCTCCGTCACCCGCCAGCCGCTCGACGGCGTGAAGGTGAACATTTACATCGGCGACAACAATGAGTTCTCCCGGCAGGTCTTCACAACGGCCGATGGACGCTTCGCCTTCACCGCCCTTCCCGCCGGCAAGTATTCGCTCATGGGCAGTGCGCGCGGCTACCGCTCGCAGGGATTTCACCAGCACGGCGACTTCTTTATCGGAATCGCCGTGGGATCCGGCCTCGATTCCCAGAACCTGGTCTTTCCTCTCGTTCCCGATTCGCGCATCGAGGGCACGGTCACCGACGACGACAGCGAGCCGGTGCGTAACTCCAGCGTCGCTCTCTATCAGCGCAAGAACGACGCTGGACGCCAGCAGACCCGGCAAGTCGCCAACGAAAACACCGACGACCGCGGGCATTATCAATTCGGCCATCTCGAGCCTGGAACCTACTACGTGGCCGTGTCGGCGCGGCCGTGGTACGCGCAGTATTCAACTCCCGGCGCGTCTCCGCCTGATCCTGACAACGCCGAGCGTGTGGCCGAAGAGAAGGCGCAGCTCGATGTCGCCTACCCCATGACGTTTTATCCCGCTGCCGAAGACTCATCGGGAGCGACCGCCATCGTCTTGCATCCCGGCGATCGCGTGACTGCCGACGTCAGCGTCCGCGCGCTGCCCGCCGTTCATCTGCGCGTGCGCTTCGCCGACCCCGACGACAAGAACTCCGGCAATGCTGCGGCGCGCGGCTTTCCCCGTGTCTCCCAGCGCATCTTCGACGGAACCATCGTTCCGGTCATGTCGGCGCAAGCCCAGAACTGGCGCAACGGAGCGACCTTCGAGTACACCGGCATCGCTCCCGGCCACTACGTCATCGAGATGCCCGACCCCGGCCTGAAACGCAATGGCGGCGGCTGGTACAAGGAGATGGACCTATCCGGCACGGTCGAACTCGATGCCCGCGACAGTCCCACGCTCGCCTCTGTCACCGGAGCGCTCATGTTCGAAGGCGGTACCCACCCGCCCGGGAAAATCTATGTCGTCCTCGTGAATCGCATCACCAGCGAAAACTTTTCTGCCGAGGTGACGCCCAAAGGTACGTTCGATTTCAGCGACACCGAAGTCCGTCCCGGAACCTACGACGTAGTGCTCAACAACGCTCCGGGATTTCAGATCAAGAGCCTGCTGAGCAAAGGCGCGCGGGTCACCGGCCAGACGCTCGAAATCAGCGGCGGCAGTGTGCAACTCATAGTCACGGCAACTCATGCAGTGGCCAACATCGACGGCACGGTGCTGCGCGACGATAAGCCGTACGCGGGAGCAATGGTAGTGCTCGTCCCGCGCAATCCGGCCAATAACCTGACACTCTTCCGCCGCGACCAGAGCGACAGCGACGGAACGTTCACCCTGCACGAAGCCCTGCCCGGTTCTTACACCGTGATGGCGCTGGACAATGCCTGGGACATCGATTGGGCCACTCCCGCCGCGCTGCAGCCCTATCTGAAAAACGGCACTCCCGTCGACGTCACGGGTGAAGGCAAACTCAACGTGAAGGTGCAGCTGCAGTGACCCACCCATTCGCAATTTTCCGCCAGACTTCCTCCGTGTCTTTGTGCCTCTTGGTGAGTAGGAACTTTTCCGCTCGACGATCTTCAATTCACAGTCCAGATGCACCCATAGTTGCTCGGTATCGTGAGCGTCTGTGTTGCGCCCGCAACCACCCCTGCCAGATTCTGCGCGCCCTCGATCTGCTCGACATAATTTCCACTGATGGGGAACGCGAAGCTCGCCGTCTGCTGCTGATCGGTAAAGTTGACGACGATCAGGCTGAACGTATTTCCCAGCTGCCGTGAAAACGCCAACAATCCTTTCGAGTTGAAATTGCCATCATCGTTGTAGAAGTAATGCGTGCCATCGCTGAACTGCGCTCCGCCGCGCCGAATTTTCGTCAGCTTCCGAATCAGCCGGATGATCGGCTTACCGTCGTTGTCATAGAAATAGTTCCAGCGCACTGGCCGATAGAGCATCACCCGCCCATAGCCGCTGTCAGGAATCCAGTAATTCTCACAGAACTCCTGCCCCTCCGACAGAAGCGGAGTGCCTTTGCACGTCAGCAGCGCAATCAGATACGGCTGGACCTTGGGCCAGTTGTCGTCCCGGTCCCCTTGCTGGAGCAACACGTCAGCCGGAGTATTGTCCATCGGGATCGTCCCGAAGTTGCAGATGAAACGCTGATGATCGTGATTCTCAATGTATTGCAGCGCGGTCTTGGGAATGGTGTCGGCATTGGCTGTAACCGAATCCGGATATCCGTTCAGGCCGAGCTGGAATCCGAATTGCTCGATCGCGCCGGGACTGCCGGCGGCGACATTGGCGGCAGCCCCTAAGGTCCCGTCCTGCCATGTTCCCGTGCTGTAGCTTCCGGAGAGAATCGCCGGAGGGTCCGGAAGATATTCTGCGATCTGGATCAGGTTGACGTTCCCGGCCGCATCAAAGAACCGCTGGTAATGGTCCGTTGCTCCCGCCTTCGATTTGACGTACTGGTATGTGGAATACACGAGGTTGGCATAGCCCGACCCTAGCGGTCCGTCCCAATACTCGGGCACATCGTCAAATCGAAACCCATCAATGTGAAACGTGTCGAGCCAGTATTGGTTCACGGAGTAGTAATAATCTTGCGTGAGCCGCTTGGAGAAGTCGTTCAATATGCCGTAGTCGCCATTGGCGCCATTGAACGGATTGGGCAGATCATTCTGCAGCGCGCTGTAAAGCTGGGTATAGGCAAAATCGCCGCCGGTGTGGCCATAGACCGAATCGACGATAACGGCGATTCCGTTCTGATGACACGAATCAACGAAATGCTGAAAATCAGCGGTCCTGCCAAAGCGCTCGGCCACGCAGAAATAGCCAATCGGGTCATATCCCCAGTCGATCGTGCTCAAAACGTTCGAGACCGGCATGACTTCGATGCAATTAATTCCCAGGTCTGCCAGGTAAGGCAGCTCCCGAATGGTGCGATCGAGGTCGTCGCGAAACTCGGTGATCATCAACTCGTAAATAATCGCGTTCTTGAGCGGCGGCGTTTTCCATTTCGTTTCATTAGCGGAGAAGGTGTACGGCGCACCTCCAACCGTGATCGCCGACAGGCGGCCCACGCCGACCTCGCGCGAGAACGGATCGATGATGAAGTCGATGTCGCCTTGTGTCGGGCTGTGAATGACATAGCGATACACGTAACGTCCGGGTTGCCCAAAGGCAGTGGACCCCGGCGGCGGAGCTGCGGTGTTGAGGTCGACCTGGCCCGACCAGTAATCGCCGTAAGTCGGATCCACCGAGTGAGTCTGTGCCACCACCGCCGCCTGGGCGGCCTGGAGATATTGGTCCTTTTCGTGAATGATTTTGACGGAAACAGCATATCCGGCGCCTGCATCGACGCCGGGCAGAAATATTCCGAAATGCACTACCTTGGGCGATGTCTCCACCGCGCCCAAGCTGCTCATGGAAAGGTAGTTCATAGATACCTCCGGCCAAACGCCCGAAGCCATCGGGCCTTGATCTAGGTTGACTAAACCGATCCGGGGTACTTCCCGGTGGTCAATGGATGACTGGGGTTGACGTTAGCGAGCGAGCGGCTGGCTGTCACTATCCGTCGGAATGGCCTCATGAAGCAAGTAAATAAAACAGGCAGCGGGTGCCGCGGCCCGCGCTCGCTTCCAGGAGTGTTTTGAAAGGCCACGGCTTCACCCGCAAGCTGCCAAAACTAGCACTCGAACCAGTCACCATTCACCGCTCTGTGCCCACTGTTAGAATTGAACCTTCGCATGCCTTCCAGCACCTCACCCGCGCCTGTTCTCCCCGTCTCAACCGCCAAGCTCGAGCCGGTACCCATGCTCGACCTCAAGCGGCAGTACCAGGCCATCAAGGACGACGTCGCCGCAGCAGTCGAGCGCGTGTTGACCACGCAATACTTCATCGGCGGCCCGGAGCTGGACGCCTTCGAGCGCGAATCAGCCGCCTACCTCGGCGCACGCGCCTGTGTAGGATGCGCCTCCGGCACGGACGCTTTATGGCTGGCGCTCGCCGCCACAGGAGTGCATCCTGGCGACCACGTGATCACCTCGCCGTTCACGTTCTTCGCCTCGGCGAGTTCCATCACGCGCTGCGGAGCCACCCCGGTCTTCGCCGATATCGATCCCGCGACCGTGAACCTGGATCCCGCAGCAGTCGAAAAGCTGCTGAGCACCAAGGGGCCCGTCCGCGCCATCATGCCGGTGCATCTCTACGGACAATGTGCCGACATGGACGCCTTCGCAGTCTTGGCGAAGCGATACGGCTTTGCCATCGTCGAGGATGCGGCCCAGGCTTTCGGCGCAACCTGGCAGGGCAAGAAGGCAGGCACGCTGGGTAAGGCGGCCGCCTTCAGTTTCTATCCCACTAAAAACCTTAGCGCCTATGGCGATGGCGGCGCGGTCTCCACCGATGACGAAGAGTTAGCAGCCCACATTCGTCGCTTACGCAATCATGGCAGCCGCCAGCGTTACTACCACGAGGAGATCGGCTGGAACAGCCGCCTCGACGCATTACAGGCGGCCGTGCTGCGCATAAAGCTTAAGCACATCGACCGCTGGAATGCTCAACGTAGATCAATCGCGGCCAAGTACGACGCGCTTTTCCGCGCTACTGGCTTGGTGAAAAATGCAGCGACCACGGTAGATGCTCAGGCTCCCGTCGCGTTATTGCAAACGCGCCCCGAAGCCTTCCACATCTACCACCAGTACGTCGTACGGGCACATCGCCGCGATGAGCTTCGCGCCTTCCACACCGACCGCGGAATCGGAACCGAGATTTACTATCCAGTCCCACTCCATTTGCAACAGAGCTTCGCCTACCTGGGATACAAGCCGGGAGATTTTCCCGAGTCCGAGCGCGCTGCGACGGAGTCGCTCGCCCTGCCCATCTTCCCCGAGTTGCGCGACGACGAGCAGCAACGTGTCGTGGCTGCCATCGCAGACTTCTACTCCCGCTAGGCGACCCGAGTTATTGGTGCTTCTTCTTTTTCTTCGCGGGCTGTTTCTGATGAGCAGCAGGGTTTTGTGCCCTGGCCTTCTGCCTCGCGGCTAGCTCGGCTTCATGCTTGGATTTCTGCTCCGCCATTTGTTCCGGAGTCAGTACGCGCCGCACGATCGGGCCATTCATCTTGTAGGTGACGTCTACAATCTGCCCGCTGTCGTTCATCTTGCGGATGGTGAAGGTCGGCAGGTCGCCTTCCTTGTCGAATGTTGCGTGCCCGGTGTGCACCGGCAGGTAACCTTCCATGTCTCGTTCACGATAAGCGGTCTCGTAACGGTGCTTATTGCGATTGCGGGTGAACACGCGGATCTGGTTGTAGTCGTAAGGTAGGCCGTCTTTCGGCTGATTCAATAGCACGAGATACTGCGGCTCTTCTTTCGGCTGATCGTCGATGGTCTCTTGCACGGTGTTCAGCACGAAGTAGCCGACGATGCGCTGTCCCTCAGCGTATTGTGCAATGTCGAGCGGCACGTCGAGATCGACCATGCGCAGAAGCACCCATCCGGCTTGGCCTGACGAATTACGCACCAGATACCAGTCTTCCATGACCGGCTTGGGCGGCTCAGCCTCTTTGGACTTGTCAGCTACAGCACCCGGCTTGGCTTGCGGAGCCGCAGGCGTCGTCGCTGCGGGCGGGGTCGGTGCAGCCGGCTTCTGTTGCTTCGCGGCCGTCTGCGCTTTTGCGCTGCTCGCGACCGGCTTCGCGGGCGGAGGCGGCTTGGGTGCATTCTTGTCGCTGGTGGCCCGCTTTAGGATCTCGACCTTCTCGCCCTCTTTGAGCTGGTAAAGATGTTCGCCATCGCGCGAGGGTGTAAGGTGCATGTTCAGCTCGGCGCGAGTGGTGCCGTGCCCCTGAACGTCTATCGACTTTGCGTCCTGCGCCAGCTTCTGGAAGCCATCAAACACCTCCTGCGTCACCAGGCTGCGCTGTTCAATCCAGCCTTCTGCGCCACCGTCGGTGCGCACCCGGTAGAAGCGCTTCTGCCGTTCCAGCACGTCCACGCGTTCGCCGTTGTGCACCGTGCCGAGCTTGTTGTACATGGTGGCAACGCGGTCGCGCAGGCTGGTCTCCGGGGCGGAGACATACATGTAGTCATGCTTGGCGATGGAGGCGCGCTTGCAGGCGGGCGCCATCGCAAGCAGCAAAAGCGCCGCGAAAACCGCCAGGATTCTCAAACAATGAGGCCGGAAGGAATGCACCAGTAACACAGCCCACTATAACGCAGCTTGGGAGGGTGCCGGTCGCGACGTTAGTAGCAAGGCTGGTGCGAACAACGCCGAACATCCAATCAAGAAGAAAAAGACGCTGGAAGAGGCATTCCCCAGCGTCCCTGCTTACAATTCACAGCTCTACCAAACGCGACATACCGGCTTGCGGATCATCGGCGAACCCTCCTTGCAACCGAAGGTCTTGGCGAAATCTGGTGAGTTCGACACTACCCCATTCACCCGGTACTGCGGTGCCGAGTGTTCATTCGTCAGGGCCTGCAAACGCAGCGTCTCCGGCGTTTGGTTGGCGCACCAGATCTGGGCATAGCCCAGGAAGAAGCGCTGGTCCGGAGTGAATCCCTCGACCGTGCCCTCGGGAGTCGCGGCCAGAACGTCAAGCAGCGCCATGTGAGAGATGCGCAGCCCGCCATTATCGGCGGTGTTCTCGCCCAGTGTCAGCTTGCCCTTGATGTGCACGTCATCGACCGCGACGAAGCCATCGTATTCGTTGACGAAGCACTGCTCCAGCTTGTCGAACTGTTCCTTGTCCTGGGGAGTCCACCAATTGCGCAAATTGCCGTCAGCGTCGAATTGACTACCTTCGTCGTCGAAGCCATGCGTGAGTTCGTGACCGATGACCACGCCGATGCTGCCGAAGTTGGTAGCGTCGTCCGCTTTGTAGTCATAGAACGGCGGCTGCAGGATTCCGGCCGGGAAATTGACGTTGTTCTCCAGCGGGTTGTAATACGCGTTCACCGTGGGAGGGGTCATCCCCCACTCGGTGCGGTCGACCGGCTTCCCGATCTTGGCAAGCTGGCGATTGAACTCGAACTGATTGGCCCGTGCCGAGTTACCCATGGCGTCGCCGCGCACGATGTTGAGCGAGCTGTAATCGCGCCACTTGTCGGGATAGCCAATCTTGTTATCGATGCGCGACAACTTTTCCAGCGCCTGCTTCTTGGTCTCAGGACTCATCCACGACAGCTCAGTGATGTCGGTTTTGAGTGCGGCCTCCAGCTCATGCACCATTTGCAGCGTGTGCGCCTTGGCTTCGGGAGGGAACGTCTCCGCCACGTAGGCCTGGCCCAGAGCTTCGCCGAGATCATTGTCGGTGTACTGTACGCAACGCTTCCAGCGAGGTCG
>CAWIPZ010000006.1:0-49898 GCA_963837915.1 uncultured Acidobacteriaceae bacterium | reverse complement strand
GGTCGGAGGTTCAAATCCTCTCTCCCCGACCAATATTTTCAATAACATCTGTCGGGTTAGAGCGGGTTCAGCATTCTAAAAGGGGTCCATCCGGCGCGATTGCACGCGGTTCGCAAAGAGAGTCGATATCGCCCTAGGTTGGGATCCCTGCCAGCGGGAGCCACACTTGAAAGCGCGTGTCACCGGGGCTGGAATTCACGTCAATATTTCCTCGGTGCTTCTTGACAATTCGCTGGACAGTGTCGAGGCCGAGGCCGGTACCTTCCCCAACTCCTTTGGTCGTAAAAAAGGGCTCAAAGATATGGGGCTGCACGTCACCGGGAATGCCAGGACCGTTATCACCAATCACAACTACCGCACAACCGTCATCGCGGTAGGTCCGGACACGAAGCTCACCCTTTCCGTGCATCGCATCAATTGCGTTGTCGATCAGGTTCGTCCAAACCTGGTTGAGTTCGCTGCCGAACGAATTCACCAGGAGGGGGCCGGGCTGATAATCGCGCCGCACGACCACGCCTTGTTTCAGCTTGTGGTTCATGATTGTAAGCGTAGTTTCCAAGCTCTTTACAACGTCCACGTTCTGCACCGGCGCCTGGTCCATGTGGGTGTATTCCTTGATCGCGCAGACTAGGTCCGATATTCGCGACGTGCTGCTCTCGATTTCGTGCAACAGGTTCGCAATCTCTTCGGAAGCGGCAATCCTGACCAGAGCGGCTCGAGCGGTATCCCCATCAAGGGTTGCGAACAAGGATTCGACCACCTCCGGCTTGATGTTTCGCCGGGCGAGACCCGCTGCCAAAAGCCACAAGTCGGCCTGTCCATGACTGCGCAACAGAGAATCGATCTGATCTTCCAGGTCGCTGACGGTCAGCGGGTCGGGCGGAATTACGTCCGGCTGTGTGAACAAAGCTTCCAATCGTTCGATCTCTGACTTCTGACAGGAGTGAGATCGCGTCTTCCCAGTTCGAGGCTCGCGTTCTTTACCTTCTTTAAAATGTCGCGCAATTGACTGGCTGCACGTTTCGCAGCAGAAGCTGGGTTGTTAAGTTCATGTGCGAGTCCTGCCGAGAGCTTTCCCAAAGACGCCAAGCGATCCCGCTGTTGTTCGAGGCGGGTGGTTTCGCGGATCCGGTCGGACATCAGGCCCACGAGACGCGCTGTGAGTTCTGGCATTTTCTGTACAAGCTCTGGAAATCTCGACGCAGGAAATCGCAGGGCGCGCGTGTCCGCCACGGCGCGTCCGTTCACCCCGAACTGCTTCATCCTTGAAAACGGAAGTACCCCGGTAACGTCGCCGGCCTCAACATCAAAGACAAAGGTCTCCCCTCCGCGCTCACCCCGCCATTGAACCTGCCCCTCAAGAATCACGAACATCGCGTCAGCTGGGGCACCTTGGCGTGGGTAGACCTCACCCGCCTTGAGCGTCATCTCTTGCGATTGGCTGATGAACCAGTCGAGCTGATCGTCTGGCAAATCAGCGAATACGGAAAGGCGAAGGAGTTCAGATTTGTCGATCATTTAGACCTTGCTCAGATACTGATGGATGAACTGCACGGCTACCGATCCTTCACCGACTCCGGAAGCCACCCGCTTTATGGAACCATGGCGCACATCGCCGACGGCAAAGATGCCGGGGACGTTGGCCTCAAGCAGGAACGGGTCGCGGTCGAGCGTCCACCCTTTCGGGTGTTGTCCGTCTCGAATAACGTCGGGACCGGTCAAAAGGAATCCGCGGTCGTCCCGCTCGATCAGACCGGCCAGCCAATCCGTGCGTGGCAATGCTCCAATGAAGATAAACATCGCATTTGCCGGAACGCGCTCCGTCTTGCCGGTGTCAGAACAAAGTACCGAAATCTCTTCCAGATGCGTTTCGCCATGTGCCTCGACCACACCAGCATGGGTCCACAGCTGAATGTTAGGCGTTTCTTGAATCTGGTCGATCAAGTACTTCGACATAGTGCTGGAAAGGGATCCTCCGCGGACAAGAATAATGACGCGCTCTGCGAATTTTGCGAAGTTCATAGCCGCTTGACCCGCTGAATTCGCGCCACCTACTACGTAAATGATCTCACCCTTACAGGAAAGGGCTTCCGTGGCGCCGCCGCCATAGTAAATCCCCGCTCCCTGCAACCGGTCTATGCCGGGAGCGTCGAGGCGTCGCCACTGCACTCCAGTTGCAATCATCAGCGCGTGGCATGAAATTTCGTTCCCATCGGCTAGCTTAATGATTCGGTATGGCCCTTCCGCACGGGCTCCAACAGCTTCCTGCGACAGAATTTCCACTCCGAAACGCTGGGCTTGCACCACGGCGCGCCGGGCCAGATCGGCTCCGCTTAGCCCGGTGGGAAAGCCAAGATAGTTCTCGATGCGAGAGCTCATGCCCGCCTGACCGCCGGGCGCTTCGCGCTCAATCATCACAGTATGCAGGCCTTCAGAGGCTCCGTAAACGGCAGCGGCCAACCCAGCCGGCCCGCCACCCACAATCGCCAAATCATAGAAACTGGTTTGTGCGCGAGTTCGCAGCCCAACCTTTTGTGCGACATCGGCGGGAACACCCTCAAGCAGCTTGGTGCCATCTGGGAAGAGGACCACGGGCAGATCGTTCGCCTCCGGACCCAGAGCCTCCAACAGGCGCTTGGTTTCCGGATCGTTCGCAGAAAGCTCAACGTCCGTCCACTGGTACGGCACATGGTTGCGAGCGAGAAAATCCCGCAACTCGTAGGAGCGAGGCGACCAGCGAGTGCCTAGCACACGAATTCCTTCAAATGTTGGACGAAATGAAGCCTGCCAGTCATCGAGCAAGTCGTCCAATTGCGGATACAAGTGCTCTGCGGGAGGATCCCACGGCTTTAAGAAGAAATAGTTGATGCTGGCTTGATTGATAGCACTGATGGCGGCATTGGTATCGGCATAAGCCGTGAGCAAAGCCCGCTTCGCGCTGGGAAAGATTCCCATCGCCTGCTGCAAAAATTCCACCCCATCCATGCGCGGCATGCGCTGGTCGGCAAGCAGTAAAGCCACGCTGTCATTACGGACCTTCAACTGTTTCAGAAGATCAAGCGCACCTTCAGGTGAGTCGCTTCCGATAACCCGGTATTCAGCGCCGTACTGCGAACGAAGGTCGCGTTCGATTGCCCGCAAGACGTCCGAATCGTCATCCACGCTTAGCAATATTGGCTTGGCCATGCTTACTCTCGGCTTCCGAAAAAAAGAGATAATTGCGCGCGCTTAAGTTCTGTCGTTGATTTCGTTAGATAGCGAAAATCCCATTCGGTCGCGCAATTCGTGCCGGTGGAATCGGTCTTCACCCTCAACAATGTGACAGAGCAGTAGGGGAGTCTTTTGGCGCTTCTTACTTGCGCCGCCCCTCTTTCAGGAAAGTCCCTTCTTGCAGCTCGGTGAATGCCTGCCGAAGCTGCTCCTGCGTATTCATCACGATCGGACCATACCAGGCCACAGGTTCCTCGAGCGGCTTTCCTGAGACCAACAAGAATCGGATTCCATCGTCCCCGGCTTGCACTGAGACTTCGTCGCCGCTGTCAAACAAAACCAGCGAACGATTATCCGCGTCCACTGGAGGAGCGGTGTCAAGCCACTTGATCGATTCCGTTGGCACTGCAAGCGGGCCCGATGCGTTGCAGAATTTTCCGCCACCCGCAAAAACATAGGCGAAAGCGTGTCGAACGGTCTCCACGGGAAGCGTCTTTCGTTTGCCGGGGGAGATGGACACGTCCAGATAAATAGGATCGGCAGCTACTCCTGCAACCGGGCCGGTCTTTCCCCAGAAACTTCCGCAGACGACCCGCACATGAGTACCGTCGTCATCAGTGATTTCAGGTATCTCGGCGCCCTTCACTTCCTGATACCGGGGCTCCGTCATTTTGAGCGACGACGGAAGGTTGCCCCATAACTGAAAGCCATGCATCCGTCCTGCATGGTCGCCCTTCGGCATCTCCTGGTGAATGATGCCGCTGCCCGCGGTCATCCACTGCACATCGCCGGACGAGATGACGCCGCTGTTCCCGATGCTGTCGCCATGCGCCACCGTCCCGGCAAGTACATAGGTGATGGTCTCGATTCCGCGGTGGGGATGCCAAGGGAATCCTGCTAGGTAGTCCTCTGGAACATCATTGCGGAAATCATCCAACAGGAGAAAGGGATCGAAGTCTCTTGTGTTTCCAAAGCCGAACGCGCGGCGAAGATGCACGCCCGCACCTTCGAGAGTCGGCTTCGATTTGATTAACCGCTTAACTGGTCGAATCGACATCGTGAACTCCAGCGTAGAGAATCTCAGTGCCCGTCAGGCTCTCGCTTTATCGATCATTTCTGCCCAGATATCCTTTGATTTCAGAATCAGCTCGACGGTTTCGCGAATCGCGCCATGGCCTGCGAGGGCTTTTGTCGTGTAGTGCGCAGCCTTTTTTACCTCGGCGACCGCATCGCCTACGGCAACAGCGAGACCCGCACGCCGCATCAACGGAATGTCCGGAAGATCATCGCCAACATAAGCGACAGCGCTATCGGACACGCCGGACTTCCGCAGGATTTCTTCATACGCCGGCATTTTCAGCGGCTGCTTCATATAGATGAATTCCATATTCATTTCATGGGCGCGGCGTAAGAGTGCAGCACTTTCGCGGCCCGTAATGCATCCCGTACGAAGGCCAGCGGTTTGAGCCAGTGTCAGGCCCTGGCCGTCGTGTGCGTCAAAGGTCTTGATTTCGAGAGCAGTGCCGTCGTGTTGCGAGAGCAGAGTAACACTGCCGTCCGTCATGGTGCCGTCCACGTCCATGAGTAGCACTTCGATTTGCGCAGCGCGCTTCTTGAGTGCCGGTGAGATCTTGGAAACACGTGCCAAATGAGCCTCCGCTAGGAGCAAAGAGAGAGTTTAAGACAAAAGCTTAATGGATGTGGTGGGATCGATGTGCTCTCCTAAAGAGCGGGAAACACTCCGAAGTCAATAACGGCACGCATTACATCGACACCACCGCGTCCCAGTCGGCGAGAACACGGCAGGCTTCAGCAACGCCACCGCATTCAGTGGAAGACAGACCTATTCCACGTTCCTGCTTTACGCAAAGCCACACTGTTGCAGACGGCGGCGCATCGACTCGCTTCCAGTTATGTGAATTTTCGATGAACAATCCCGCCCGCCCTCCATCAAACGATGCGTCGCACTTGCTTTGATTAGGACCCGCAGCTTCTAATGCGAATCGGCGCATTCCACTCCCAGACAGGATGGCTCCAAGACTCACATGGCTATTTCTCTCACCTTTGACTGTGTCGACACTTACTTCCTGTTCCCGTTTGCCCTCGACAAGGAAGCTATACGGGAAGACCATGCTCAGGCATGGCCTGCCGACACCCGTTGGATTGACGGCCTCGATACCTGGATCGCGGGGGAAAGCGGACGCCGCGCTTCCCAACTCGTGGCCCGCCTCGGCCCTTGGAAGCGAGCTACTTACTCCCAATTCGATTTGGACTCCCCGGCCTACACGGACCTGCTGTTTTTTAATTCCATCGTCCGGCATGTTTTCTTTGACACCAGCATCGGGCGGAGCCCGGACGACCAGGAAAACCAACTGCGCTGCTACACCATCAGCGTGGGTGGTTCGTCGCGCTTGTGGTTTGAAGGCGCCGACGCGCTCGGACGGGGCGCACGTGTGGAGGTGCGGGATCTCAGGCTCTACCTTTCGGCAGAGGGCATTGGTGTTCTGTCGGTTGGAGTTACCGCTGGTTCCCTCGATGCCACCCAAGCTCAGTGGATCAATCGCCGTCTGCGAAAGCTATATCCCGTCACTGCCGAAGGATTGCACGACGGTCACACGCCGAACTGGTTGGCTATCCGGCTGGAAGAAGGCGGGCAACTCGACACTCTCTGCGAGGAGCGGTTCGACAGCGTACAGATGGTTGGCTTCTATCCCCCGCTGCCCAACACCGTTAAGAGCCTGCTGTACTTCGCTGACTATGCGCAGGAAGAGTACGAACCGGTGTTCGATGAGAACATGATGGTTTATACGTTCGGGGAACTCGACACCACCAACTTCTCCGACCCCGAGATCTCCTCGGCAGCGGAAGAATTTCTCTTCCTTCGCCACAAACATTCCGAAGCCATGGGTTTCTCCTCTCCCACCGCAACCACGCTAATCGGCTTCACTGGCCATAGCTGCTCGATTTTGCGGATGAAGTCCACTTCTGAATCCAACGTGCGGCGCCGGGACCACCTGTGCGGACCGGGCGCCATGGTTTGGCGCGAAAATCTGGATGACCGCCGAATGTTTCACACCAGCTACTACCTGATGACCGTGGTGGCTTGTTTCTATCGGGCCGTATTGCTCGACTTCAGCGAACGAAGCGCCTTGGTCGCCCGACGTTTGCTGCACGATCAGCAAACTGGACGACAAACCCTCGCCGGCATTCGCATGGTGAACGAGTTCCGCATTCAGTTTCTGAATTTCAGCGGCTACTGGCACTTTGACGACTTGTCTTGTAAACAGGCCGACAATGACGTCTTTCGTCGGCAATGTGAAGAGTACCGAATTGATGACATGAAAACCGTGCTTGCCAGCGAACTCAGGCACATGACCGAGTTCGTGTACAACTTCTACCAGCTGCGCACCACAGATGCTGTCAATCGCCTTGCCATGCTTAGCCTGATCTTCGGCGGCGGCGCAGTGCTGACCGGCTTCTTTGGAATGAACTTCGGTCGCGAGTTTGGTCGATTCTTTTTCGAGGGCGAGAGTGGCGGCGCATTCGGCCACTACTTCATGGTCGTAATTGTCTGTACCTTTGTTTTTGCTTCACTCGCTCTCGGTACCTTCGTGGTACTGCGGAACTGGCGCGAGTACCTCACCATCTTGAATCCACCGAAACTGGACAGGTCTGTCAGCAGCCTGAAACGCGATCGGTGATTCGCCAAACCCGTCGCCGTTCTTCATCAATGTCGGCTGGTCAACGCCCAACTTATCCTCGCCGCTTTGAGGCACGCGTTGAAGGCCGCGTACGTGGTTTGGGTTTCGGGGGCTGGGTCGGTTCTGCCGAAACCTCGATCACACCCCTCACCCAGAACTCACCCTGGCTGTCCACTTCGATGCCATGCACTTCGCGTTCGAAGCCCGGGAACTTCTTACTGAATTCCTCCAGCGCCAGCAGAAAACGTATGGTTGGACTGTTCGCATCGCCCAGCCGTTCGCCAGGCATGCGGATAGGGATTCCCGGCGGATACGGAACCAGCATGACGGCGGTAATCCGACCGGCCATCTCCGTCAGCTTGACCTTCTCTGTGCCGTCACGCACCAGCTTCTGATAGGTCGATGCCGGCGTCAGCAGCGGCTCAGGTTCGACGTCGCAAGCCTCCTGCAGCAAGGCGGGAAGCCGCAGGTTCTTCATGGCGGTGTGCATCTCGTCGCTGAGTTGCCGCAGGGTCAGCGCGCCGTAGCGGTCGGGAAACTTCGCGGCCAAGTCCGGCAGCGATTCTGCCAGCGGGGCGTTTCGATCGTAAAGCCGTTTGAACTCGAACAATGTCTCCAGCAGGCTTCCCCATTTCCCTTTGCTGGTACCCACCGAGAACAGCGCCAGCAGCGTGTAGTCGCCGGCGCGGGCGATTTCCACCCGCCGCGAGTCCAGAAACGCCGTGAGGATTGCCGCCGGTATACCCCACTCTGCCAACTCTCCCTTTGCGTTGATGCCCGGCGTCAGGATCGTGACCTTGGTGGGATCGAGCAAACAGTAATCGTCGGCAATGTCCGCATCGTTGAAACCATGCCACTCCTCGCCGGGTTTCAACGCCCAACACGACGCCGACTGCGTCAAAAGCGAGTCCGGTGCCTCTTCAAGGCGAAATACTTCGTCGTTGGCAACATCCTTCACGTAGTCAGGCTGAAACATGCCGAAGAACCATCCGCTGGCGTCGCCATTTTCCGCCGACTTTAGCCGATGCGCGACTGAGGCCATGGCTTTGCGGAAATTGATGGCGTCCTGGATCGTCTCCGTCATAAGCGTTTGGCCCGCGGGTTCGTCCATCATCGCGGTTGCCACATCGATCGATGCGATCATGGGATAGAACGGCGAGGTCGTGCCGTGCATCATGAACGATTCGTTGAACTGGTCGAACTCCAGCGGCGCGCGCGGACTGAGCTTCACGTGAATCATCGACGCCATGGAAAATGCCGCCAGCATCTTGTGGGTCGATTGCACAGCAAAAATGAGCGGCCGGTTGGGCATGTCCTGCGGCACGTCCATGCCGAAGCGCCCGCGAAACAGCGGATGAAACTTGGCATACGCGTACCACGCTTCATCGAAATGCACCCGCGGCACTGAGTTCGCCAACTCCTTCACCACTGCCTCAGCGTCGTAGCAGAACCCGTCGTAGGTTGAGTTTGTCACCACCGCGTAACTCGGCTGTTTGCTTACTGCGCCGGCGGAAAACGGGCTGCGCTCGATCAACTCCTTGATTGGTTCTGCTCGGAAGCGTGCCAGCGGCACCAGCCCGATCATGCCATAGCCATTTCGCGTCGGCTTGAGGTACGCCGGACGCGCACCCGTCAACGTCAAGGAATGGCAAATCGACTTGTGGCAGTTCAGGTCGACTAGCACCATCTCATCACGCGCGATGACGGCGTGGCCAACAATCTGGTTCGACGTCGAAGAGCCGTTCAGGACGTAGAACGTCCAGTCCGCCCCAAAGATGCGGGCAGCATTTCGTTCCGACTCAGCCGGCGGCCCAATGTGGTCGAGCAATGACCCCAGTTCCGCGGTCGAAATCCCCAGGTCCGAGCGCAGCAGGTTTTCGCCGAAGAACTGGTGAAAGGCTATGCCTACCGGGTGCTTCAAATACGCCACACCTCCCATATGTCCAGGCGCATCCCAGGAATACGCACCCTGGTCGGTGTATTTCTTCAGCTCACGAAAATACGGCGGCAGTAGCTGGTCGTGATACCGCACGGCTGCGAAGTCTACCCGGTTGGCAATGAAGGCGGGCGTGTCGCCGAACAGGTGAATGTACTCGTGCACCTGCTTCATCACCTCGAGCGGCAGCTCACTGACCAGCGTCCTGTCAGCGATGAGAAAAATCGGCACCTTGCCGTTGCGCCGTCTCACGGCTCGCATGATTCTCAGCGCCGCGCGCTCATCGAACTGAACATTTTCGGTCAGGTCCCAATCGAGCAGGACCGCACTGAACGACGGGTCCGATTTCACCAGGGCAAGTCCATCCTCGGGAGTGGACGTGCGAATGACCCGATATCCCTCTTCCTGGATTGCCTCGCACAACCGTTCCATCGCCCGATCGGAGACAGACTCAGTGCCCCCTACTTCGCTGGCAATCAGCAGAACCCAGCGTCCGTCGCTCATGCAAACCTCACTATTGGAGAAAGTGCTTCAGAGTGTTGTCGTCCAGCCACGTCAAACCTGTGCGGGATGTCCAGCTCCTGCTAAGCGCTAACTGGCAAGCGCATGGGCAAATGAGGCCAAGACTTCCGAATACAGCAGTTGTAGAGCTTGCCTTATGAAGTCGAAGTTAATGTTACGTGAAATTCATTCAACCGGTGACGACTCTCGAACACCGCATGGTCAGCAATCCGCTTCGCCGACCTGACTGGCAAATCCGGGTCTCGCCGGCAGCCTGGAACTCTGGAAAAACTGAATCTGCTAATCTGAAACCGCATTGCGCACGTCATCCTAGGAGAAACATGTCGACAAGATACCGAGTGATCAAGGTGAAAGGTTCGGAACCGGAAGGGTTCATCGTAATAGGGGTCGATTTCGGCGAACACATCATCAAGAGCACTTCTAGAACCATGACGGAAGACGAGCTGCGGGCCCATTTGCACGAAGCGGGCGCCACGGATGACCAAATCAAGGCTTGGATCCAGCAAGGACGCAACTATCCGGGATAGGCCTCGGGTTCACGCTCGGCCCACCCGGCGCGTCAGAACATCACACAAGCCTCGTCTACCTTTTCCAACAGCCGCTCTAGCAGCGCCAGTGTTTCTTCCATTCCAGCCTTCTGGGGGCCGCTTGGCTGGCGCGAGATTTCTTCCTTCAGTCTTCGCTCTTCCGCGGCAAGAATGTCGGCGAGCCACTCAAACTCATCAGTATCAAAGTTGAGGTTACGGGCCAGCACCATCTCCAGTAGATCGTCGGTCGTGGCTGATGACTGTGCTGCGCCCCGCTCCATCAGCAGGTTCGCCAGCAGATTGAGTTCGTTTGTTTCTAGATGGAGTTGCATCGTCCTGCTCCCTTCGTTCGAGCAAGTGACTTGGAATCTCAACAAGCTGATTGGAACACCGCCAGCGTCCGTTTGTCAGTGACACCGACGCGTTCATTCGCTCGCGTCCCATAAATGCCTCCCACTTCAGGCATCGCCTCGCCTCCGACTGACATCACATGCTTTAGGTACGACCCGGAGGAACGATGAAGACGAAGAAGAAGGCCGCGAAAACCGCAACCAAGCGTAAATGGATGGCGAAAGCATTCAGTAAGCATCCTGGCAAGCTGCATCAGCGACTGCATGTTCCCGAGGGAGAGCCAATCCCTGAATCCAAGCTCGAAAAAGCAACTCATTCCAGCGACACGGGTTTGAAACGCGAGGCTATTCTTGCCGAAACGGCAAAGCGCTATGCCGGCCGGCGCCACAAGAAAACGGCCTAGCTCAGCGCGGAAAGACGGAAGTCATGCGCGTGCCTGCACGGATCGTTCTCGCCGCATCCTTCGTTTGTTTGCTGGTTAGGTTGCTGGTGTTCGCCCAGACGCAGCCTCAAAGCGGCGACCCGCCCGATCGCACCGCGCGCCTCAGCTATATCGAGGGCGCGGTGTCTTTCGAACCAGCCGGCGAAAACGACTGGAGTCAGGCCGCGCCGAACTATCCACTCACCTCGGGCGATCGCCTGTGGACCGACAAAGACGCTCGCGCCGAGTTGGAAACCGGGAACGTCGCCATTCGCATGTCGGCCCAAACTGATCTCACTACAACCAGTCTCGCCGACCAACTGATTCAACTCGGACTTGCGCAGGGAACGCTGCGCGTCCGCTCCTTCGACATGCAGGCGGAGCACGAAATTGAGATCGACACTCCCAACGCCGCGCTGACTATCGTGCGTCCGGGAGATTATCGCGTCGACACCTTCGCTGACCAGAACGTGACCATCGTGACGGTGAACCAGGGCGAGTTGCAAATCACCGGCAACGGATTGAATCAGACGGTATCGAGCGGCCAGGCCTTCAAACTGACTGGCACAAATCCGGTAGCCTTCGATTCCGTTGCCCTTCCGGCCCCCGACAGTTTCGACCAATGGTGTTCCAGCCGCGACCAGAAATACCTGAACGCCAAGTCACGGCAGTACGTGAGCACGTATGTCCCCGGATACTACGACCTCGATCCTTACGGAAGCTGGGAGGTAGCGGCCGACTACGGCCCCGTCTGGTATCCCGCGGGTTTGCCGGGTGGCTGGTGTCCCTATCGCTACGGACGTTGGGTCTGGGTCGAGCCGTGGGGATGGACCTGGCTCGGTCAAGAGGCTTGGGGATTCGCACCGTATCACTACGGACGCTGGGTACAAATCGGACCGCGCTGGGGCTGGCTGCCCGGGCCGATTGTCGTCGCGCCGGTCTATGCGCCTGCATTCGTCGCGTTCGTAGGCGGCGCCGGCTTCTCCGTCGGATTTGGGGCTGGCGGAGTCGCGGCTTGGTTTCCGCTTGGTCCCGGAGAACCTTTCTATCCCTGGTATCACCACAGCGATGTGTATTTCCGGCAGATTAACGTTACCAACGTTCGCAACATCAACATGGCCAACATCAACGTCACGAACATCAACAACGTGCACTACCGCTATCAGTCGGTCGCTGCCACCGCGGTCTCTGCCAACGCGTTTCGTAACTCTGAACCCGTAGAACGCAATATCGTGAAGGTCGATCCGCAGCAGTTCGCGCGAGCGCAGGTCATTCCTCACCCCGAGATCAATCCCACTGCGCGCGCTATCAGCGCGGGAACCGCGGCTACCCATCCTCCTGTGTCAGCCGCCCGGCCAACGATCGTGCAACACGCAGCCGTCGCGCCAGGACGCGCTCCGGTAAACGAAAGCGCAGCGCGAAATCCGACACCACCAACCGAGCGGCCCGCGTCCGAACCGCCAGCCAACAGCGAGGCCAACCGCGCGGGTCCACCTACAACTCGGCCGCCGCTGGTCGCACGCACTCCTCCACCACAGGAGAAGATGCCGTATTCGCAGAAAGCACCGGCGATGGAGGAGCACCCGGGACGGCCACTCGAGCCGCAGCAGAAGCAGAACCTACGCATGGGTCAACCCGCGGGACCAATGCGCGACCAGGAGTTTCCGCCGCATGCAGCACCCATGCCGCATGCCGCGCCAGCTCCTCACAGTGGCAAGCCAACAGGTTAGACCTAAAGAAGAAATGAGCCTGCGCGATCGATCGCCAGGCTCGTGTTTCCATGCAGTTCGTAGCCGCGCGAACGAATGCGGTGGCTCAGGAACCAGCGCTAGTTCTGAATCGTGAATCGTGGCGCCAGCCTCGCCAGCTTCAGCACCTTGTAAACATCAACGTTGACGCCGCGCAGCACAATTTTGACTGACTTTGCATCCGCTGCGGCTGCGATGTCCTCCATCGCTCCCAAGCCTTTGGGATCGATTCGCCGCACACCGGAAAAGTCCAGCGTCACTTCGCTCTCGGTACTGTTGAGGTTCTCGCGCGCCTCTGCCAGCGCTTGCGCCACCCGCTCGCTATCCACCTTGTACACATCCGCGATCATCGTCATACCGTCACCATCTCTTGCGCTGATTTCTTGCCTGCGTTCTTCGCCACAGTTTTCGTTCCGCGTCCGTTATACGCACTCCAGAAAAGTTCGACGAGCTCGCTGACCAGCGGCATGCGCGGATTCGACCTCCACGAAGGATCGTCGAACGCGATCTTCGCCAGGTCGGGCATCGCAGCCTCGAACTCTTCTTTCGAGATTCCCATCTCCGCGATCGAACGCGGCACACCCAACAGGTCGAGCAGTTGCTCGGTCGCGGTCACCAGGTTCTGCACTTTTTCTTCGACTGTGTGTCCACCCAAGCCCAGCAAGTCGGCCATCATGGCGTACTTCTTGTGCGCCACATACGCCCTCGTATTGGGCGAAGGCATGAACTTCGTCGGCACCGCGGCGTTATAGGCAATCACGTGCGGCAGCATGAGCGCATTGGCGCGCCCGTGCGGCACGTGGAAGCGGGCGCCGAACGCGTGCGCCAGTGCGTGGTTCACGCCCACCGACGCATTCGAGAACGCAATGGCCGCGATGCACGCCGCGTTGTGCATCATGGTGCGCGCTTCTTCGTCATGCGGGTTTTCGAACGCAATTGGCAGATACTTGAACACCATCCGCACCGCCTGCATGGCGTTCGAATCGGTATACGGTGACGCGAAAATCGAGACGCCTGCTTCCAGCGCATGCGTCAGGCAATCCACGCCCGTATCGACCGTTAGCCCCTTCGGCATCGACATCACAAACTGCGGATCGACGATCGCCACGTCCGGGGTGAGCGAGTAGTCGGCGAGCGTCACCTTGAAGCCGCGCTCTTTGTCGGTGAGCACGGCGAACGGTGTGACTTCGCTGCCCGTGCCGCTCGTGGTCGAGATCGCGATCATCCGCGCCTGGTTCGTCTTCACGGTCGGGTATTGCACCACGCGTTTGCGGATGTCGAGAAACGGAGCCGCAAGTTCCTCGAGGTCGGCCTCGGGAAACTCATACTGCAGTTTCATGATCTTCGCCGCGTCGATCACCGATCCTCCACCCAGCGCGATGATCTGGTCGGCCTTATAGAAGTTCAGCGCTTCGACGCCTTGCTTGACGATCTTGATGTCGGGCTCGGCATCGGGAATGATGGTCACCCGCACCTGCGTCTCCGGCGGAATGCACCGCTTGACGGCATCCACGTGGCCAATCTGCTCCAGCGCCGCGTTGGTGATGATGAGGGTCGACTTCGACCGGAAATTTCTCAGATTTTCCGTCGCATTCATGTTGAAGTAAATCTGGTTGGGAACGCGGAACCACATATGCGCTTGTGTCCTTCGCGCTACGCGCTTGATGTTGAGGTAGTGATAGACGTTGACGTTATCGGTCGTGCTGTTGCCACCGCCAGTACCGCAACCGAACGAGAACGTCGGCACCATGTCGTTGTACACGCCGCCCAGCGCGCCGATCGACCCAGGCGAGTTCACGATGATGCGCCCCGCATTGATTACATCGCCAAATTTCTGGATGACTGCTTCGTTCTTGCTGAACACAACTGCTGTATGTCCCAAGCCGCCGTTGTGGTTCACATCGACGCAGACCTTCAGTGCCTCATCCACTGACTTCGCCCGGTACACGGACAACACCGGGAAAAGCTTCTCCATAGACAACGGATGCTCGATGCCTACGCCCGAGATGGGCGTGACCAGCAGCTTCGTTTTCGGCTTGACATTGATGCCCACGAATTTTGCGATGGTAGTGGCCTTCTGCCCCACCGCCGTCGGCTGCATGTAACCGGTCTTGGGATCGATCACCGTACGCGCGAGTAACTCCGTCTCTTTCTCGTTGCAGATGTGCGCACCGAGCCCGGCAAACTTATCCAGGACGATGTCGTAAATCTCATCGTCGATCACGATCGTCTGCTCTGATGCGCAGATCGTGCCGTTGTCGAAGGTCTTCGAGGTGATGATGTCCACCACCGCCATATCGAGGTCGGCCGATTTCTCCAGATACACCGGTGTGTTACCGGGGCCAACGCCCAGCGCGGGTTTACCGGAACTGTAGGCGGCCTTCACTGCGCCCGGGCCTCCGGTGGCGTCGATCAGGCCAATGTCCTTGTGGTGCATTAGGTACTTGTTGTCCTCGAGGTTGTGCGACTCCAGGCAGGTAAAGACGCCCTCGGGAGCGCCGTGCTCAACGGCTGTCTCGTACATAATCCGGACCGCCTCGAAACAGCAGCGCCATGCGCTGGGATGCGGACTGAAGATGACCGCATTCCTCGTCTTGATCGCCATGATGCACTTGAACAGCACGGTCGATGTGGGGTTAGTGATTGGAAGCAGCGAAAAGATGACGCCAATCGGCTCCGCCACTTCCACCAGACCGCGCTCGGGATATTCCCGAATGACACCGACGGTGCGCTTGTCTCTGACGTAGTTGTAGACAAACTCCGTAGCCACCATGTTCTTGATGGCCTTGTCTTCCATGACGCCGATTTTGGTTTCTTCCACCGCCAGCCGCGCCAGGTACTGCGCCTGTTTCAATCCTGCCAACACCATCGGTTTGACGATGCGATCCACGTCTTCTTGTGTGAACTGGCTGAAAACAGCGGCAGCCGTGCGCGCCTGACGCACCAGTCCTTCGAGATAGGCAATTCGATCTTCTGAGAGGGTTGGAATGTTATCGCTCATACGTCCGTCCTTCGCGCGAGTGTCCCTGGGGTTGAACACGAGAGGAGCCCTATTCGCAGGTCGATAGATCGCCTGCAACACTATTTGCAGTATGGAACGCCGCGACTTGCCTGACTGTGAGAGCCGTCACGATGAGATGTGAGTGATTGCCCATGTGCGCGGTAGTTGAGCGGAGTGTCATTCTCGATTCCGCTTGCGGCGTCCGAATCATTGCTCTGATAACCTTCAACTCATGCGCTTCGGATTTGGGTCCGTCGAGCAATGAAGTGCAGGAGCGCGGAACGTGAATACAAGTTGGACATCGGCTCTGCTGCTGTTAGGCATTGTGTTAACGACAGGTGAACTTCATCCCTCCGCGCAGCCTCCGCAACCCAGCATTTATATCGAAGACCTCACCTGGACCGAACTGCGTGACGCGATACGCTCGGGCAAGAACACGGTGCTTGTCCCGATTGGCGGAACAGAACAGAGCGGCCCTGCCATCGCGCTGGGAAAGCATAATGTCCGCGCCAAGGTGCTTGCCGGCAAGATCGCGCAGGAGTTGGGAAATGCACTGGTGGCACCCGTCATTGCGTATGTACCCGAAGGTGCAATCAATCCTCCCACACAACATATGCGTTATCCGGGAACGATTACGATTCCCGACGACGCATTTTCGAAGACCCTGGAGTATGCCGCGCGTAGCATGAAGCAGGCGGGGTTTCAGAACATCGTGTTTCTCGGCGACCACGGCGGCTACCAGGCGCTGGAGAAGAACGCGGCCGCCAAGTTGGCGCGGGAGTGGAACAGCTCCGGCGTGCGGGTGATCGCGCTCGAGGAGTATTACCGGGCCTCTACGGACACGTTTGAGGCAATTCTTCTCGCGCACGGTTACACGCTTGCCCAAACCGGCAGACATGCCGGATTGATGGACACTTCGCTGCAGATGGCGGTCGCGCCTGCAACGGTTCGCACGGATCGACTCAGCGGTATCGCCCCGAATAGCGATGGAATTGAGGGTGATCCGCGCAAGTCGAGTAGTGCGCTGGGAGAGGTGGCTGTGACGGAGATCGTCAACAGCTCGGTTGCGGCCATTCGGAAGTACACAGTGCAACGCTAATTACTTCCCCCACGACAATAACCCTCAACCAATTCGTATGGGAAGGTCATGAAATCTCGCGGACATCTCGCCATCGCACTTTGCCTCGCTCTGGATCTACTCGCTGTCGCGACGGGTTGCGGCTCGAAATCCGCCGCCAGCGCGACAGTCACTGCTCCGCAGCATATCGCAACGGTTCCCGGAATGCCTGCGGTGGTGAACCCGTCGAACCTATACAGCGAAGCCGGGCCAAACATGTTGAGTCCCGCTGTTTCGGGGGACCTGTCGCGCGTCTACGTGCCTAACGTCAAGTCGAATGACGTGTATGTCATCGATCCTGCGACTGACCAAGTGGTTGACCATTTCAAAGTCGGCAAGAACCCGCAACACGTTGTCCCTGCTTACGATCTGAAGACATTGTGGGTGGCGAACAACTCCGAGAAGCGCGGCAAGGGAAGCTTGACGCCCATCGATCCGAAGACTGGGAAACCGGGCAAAGACGTTAAGGTGATCGATCCTTACAACATGTACTTCACGCCTGACGGCAAGTCGGCGATCGTGGTGGCTGAGGCCGACAGGCGGCTCGACCTGCGCGATCCGCACACCATGGCGTTCAAGTACACCATCAAGACTCCGGATTGCCGAGGGATCAATCACGCGGACTTTTCCATCGACGGAAGCTATGCGATCTTCACCTGTGAGTTCGATGGCACCCTGGCAAAGATCGACTTCGTGAAGCGTGACGTTGTGGGATACCTGAAGCTCTCGAAAGGGGGAATGCCGCAAGACGTTCGTATCGCGCCTGACGGGAAAGTCTTCTACGTTGCCGACATGATGGCCGATGGCGTCTTTCTGGTTGACGGCGACAGCTTCAAGGAGACCGGGTTCATTCACACCGGCGTTGGAACTCATGGACTCTATCCGAGTAGAGATGCGACGAAGCTCTACATCACCAATCGCGGATCGAACCGGGTTCACGGCGCGCCTCATGGACCTGGAAGCATTTCAGTGCTGGATTTCGCGACGCGCAAGATCGTCGCGACCTGGCCGATTGCGGGCGGCGGAAGTCCTGACATGGGCAACGTCAGCGCGGACGGCAGACAGTTCTGGGTTTCGGGGCGGTTCGATCAGGTAGTTTATGTGTTCGATACAACGACAGGAGCGGTGAAACAAATTCCCGTCGGAAAAGAACCGCATGGACTCACGGTGTGGCCGCAGCCGGGACGCTATTCGCTGGGGCATACGGGAAACATGCGATAGTTTCGCACTTTCTTAACTGTATTACTGCGGCTTGAGCGGCTCGCCGCGCGCGATGCGGCGGCAGATGTCGTGCACGTCGCGATCGATGTGGTGCCAGAATTTCTGCAGGCCGCTGCACAGATAATTCAAGCCGATTTCACCTTCGGGCGTGCGGATCAGGCGGTTCTTGGGGCACTCTCCGTTACAGGCAAAGAGAAACTTACAATCGCGGCAGCGCTTGGGGAGCGTATTGAACTTGGCATAGCCGAACTCCTTCTGCCGGTCGGAGAACACCATGCGCGAACTCGAAGTCTGCATGATGTTGCCCAACTTGTATTCCGGATAGACGTAGTGGTCGCAGGAATACAGGCTGCCATCGTGCTCCATGGCAACGCCCTTGCCGCAGAATTCGTGATAGATGCAAAGTTGCGATTCCTTGCCCATCCACTGCCCGACGGCCGTCTCGAACAAATTGATGAACACCTTGCCGATGTCGCGGCGATACCAGTCGTCCCAGATCTTGGTGAGGAAGTAGCCCCAGTCGTCGGGATCGATAGACCAATCGGTGACCACGGAGTCAGGATTGCCTGGATGCGCGGCGGACGAATCGAACAGCGGCAAGCTGTCGGCGTCCCACATCTGCGGCGCGACGTTACGAAAGACCTTAGGCTCAACGCAGGGAATGAACTGCATCTGCCGCGGGCGAACCTCGTTCTTCAAGAAGCGATAGACATCGAGCGGCTTTCTCGCATTGACGCGGTTGATGACGCTCAGAGTGTTGAAAGGCACGCTGTGACGATGCAGCATCTGCGAGGCGGCGAACACTTTGTCGAAGGTGGGCTTCCCTTCCTTGGTGACCCGGTAATGGTCGTGCAGTTCCTTCGGCCCGTCGATGCTGAGTCCGACGAGGAATTTGTGTTGCTTGAGAAACGCCCCCCAGTCGTCATTGAGTAGCGTGCCATTGGTCTGTAGGTCGTTTTCAACCCGCTGGCTGGGCTTTTTATACTTCTGCTCCAGGTCAACGACTTTGTGGAAGAACTCCAGGCCCAGCAACGTCGGCTCGCCGCCCTGCCAGGAGAAGACGACTTCGTCCCGGTCCTGGCCTTCGATGTACTGGCGAATATGAGTTTCGAGGACCTCATCGGTGATCTGGAACTTGCTCTGGCTACCCAACAGCTTTTCTTTGTGCAGGTAATAACAATAAGAGCAATCGATGTTGCAGATGGCCCCCACCGGCTTGACCATGGCGTGATAGGCACGCGTCGCGCCCGGCAGGCGCGGCATGGGCGAGAGGTCGGCGATTTGGACGAGGTCGCTCATGGTAGCTACAGACTGGTCAGCATACGGCCATTCCCGTTTCGGGTATGTGACGCGTGACACACCCCCTCCCCCCATGTTGCAAATTCCTCGTTTTCATGGAGATAGCAGGATCTCCGCGCAAAAGCGTGCAGTCAAAAGAGTTATACGTAAAGTCCTGTGGCGTAAGGAGTTGCGGGCTGGATTTTCGGGTGGAGAGGCGTTCGCACGGGTAACGGAGTGGGAAGGGCAGGACATAAGAGCCTCCAATCCAGCTTTCGGCGATCAGCCGTCAGCCGTCAATCAATCGTGCCAAGCCGCCGACGAATCGGCAGCGAAGTACAGCAGCGTCCTAGCGGGCGGAGTCCGCCCACGATAGGAGAGTGGCACGAGTCGGGAGGGTAGTCAACTTACGAAAGTACCCAAGAGGGATGAACTTTGGTAACCACAATTGCTCGGGCCGAAGCCTTCGCGAGGATATGGCGTCCCTTCGCCGGCTAGCCGGCTCCGGGACCGGCGGATTATGTGGCGGCCTACCCAGTGCTGAAGCACCGGGCTTTGATATGTCGGCCCTCCGGGCCTGACTTCGTGTGTCCCCACAGAGTCATTCGACGCCTCATCTACGTGAGGCGATTTTATTGAATCGGCCGAATCATGCGGTCATCCATTCCGTCGTCTGTTGGGTCCCCAAATTCAATCCGCGGTTTTGTTGGAGGACGCTGCATGAGTATGGGATTCGTGCTGTTACTGATCTTCGGCATCGGAGTGGTCTCTGGACTGCGAACCTTTACCGGGGTCGCGGCCGTGGTGTGGGGTGCACATCTAGGCTGGATCAATCTTTCCGGCACGCCGTTTGCTTTCATGGGCTCGACCTGGGCGCTGGTGCTGTTCACTGTTCTGGCTCTACTGGAGTATGTCGGGGACCAATTGCCCAGCACTCCTGCGCGTACGGCTCCCATGCCGCTGGGGGCGCGGCTGATATTTGGGATGCTGGCAGGCGCGTGTTTAGCTGTGGCCGGAGCGGCCTCAATATGGGTGGGAGTGATCGCAGCCGCAGTTGGAGCATTGGTAGGAGCCTTTGGTGGCTATCACACGCGGGTTGGACTTGTCCGCTCGTTGAAGGTGCCTGACATTGCGGTCGGAGTCCCGGAAGATCTTATCGCCATCGCGTTGGGCCTGTTCGTTGTGTCTAGGTTCTAAACGCATCATGCCAACGACCGAAAAGTATGACGCGATTGTAATCGGTGCCGGCCAGGCGGGAACGCCACTCTGCACGGCTTTGGCGAATGCTGGTTTGCACACGGCGCTGGTGGAGCGCGAGCATGTCGGCGGGACGTGCATCAACGAAGGTTGCACGCCAACCAAGACGATGGTCGCCAGTGCCCGGGTCGCTTACCTGGCGCGACGTGGCGCTGACTACGGTGTCCACACCGGTGAGTTAAGCATCGACATGGAGCAGGTTCGCCAGCGCAAGCGCGACATCGTGGCGCGCTTTCGCAATGGCAGCCAAGCACGAATCGAGCAGACAGCAAACCTCGACCTGATCTTCGGCGAAGGCAGTTTTACCGGGCCGAAGTCTCTCAATGTCAGGCTTAAGGACGGCAGCCAGCGCGAACTGGCCGCAGAGAAGTTCTTCGTTAATGCGGGAGCGCGTCCGTCGGTTCCGCCGCTGACCGGCCTGAAGGATGTGCCATTCCTCAACAGCACGTCGATCATGGAACTCGACTTTGTACCCGAGCACCTACTGGTGCTAGGCGGCGGTTATGTCGGGCTTGAGTTCGGGCAGATGTTTCGGCGCTTCGGCAGCCAAGTGACTATCGTGCAGTCTGGCGGACAGCTACTCGGCAGAGAAGATCCCGATGTTGCGCAAGAAGTCGCACGCATCCTTGAGCAGGATGGAATAAAGGTCTTGTTGAATGCGAAGGCGACCGGCGTGGGCAAGACGGGCGCAGCCATTACGGTCGAGATTGAACAACAAGGAAAGAAGGTTGCGGTCTCCGGTTCCCATTTGCTGGTCGCGACCGGACGTGTACCTAACTCGGATACGTTGAACCTGGCGGCTGCGGGAATCAAGACCGACGCACGGGGGTTCATCGAGGTAAACGACCGGTTGGAGACGAGTGCACCGAGCATCTACGCACTGGGCGACATTAAGGGCGGACCGGCGTTCACCCATATTTCGTACGATGACTATCGGATTATTCGCACGAACGTCATCGAGAAGGGCAACGCGACGATCGCGGGGCGGCTGGTGCCGTATACGGTGTTCATCGATCCGCAGCTCGGCCGGATCGGGATGACGGAAACCGAAGCTCGAACGAAGAACAAGAACGTGCGAGTCGCCAAGATGGCCATGACGAGCGTAGCGCGCGCCCTGGAAGTGGACGAGACTCGCGGCTTCATGAAGGCCGTGGTGGACGGCGACACGGGACAGATTTTGGGTGCGGCGGTGTTGGGCATCGAGGGAGGCGAGATCATGTCGGTGCTAGAGGTGGCGATGATGGGAAAGCTGCCCTACACGACGCTGCGCGAGGGTATATTCGCGCATCCGACGCTGGCGGAGTCGCTGAATAATTTGTTCACGCATTTCGAAGCGTAGACTCCTGGTCTTCACCAGGGAGGCACGGAGGACACGGAGTTGATTTTGGATTTGTCATCCCGAGTAAAGTCGCTTGGCACAAGGCTGCTTCCGCAGTATGCTTTCGCCACCGAGATCACGAACCTCCCCACAGACCTTTAACAGCCAATGACTACGCCCGCCAATTCAAATTCCGGAATCGACTCGCCGCGTGCGTGGCTGATCGTGGTGGCGGCGTTCTTCGTCTCGTTCGTGGGGTTCGGGGTTACGTACAGCTTCGGAGTTTTTCTGAAGCCGCTGGGGGTCGCGTTCGACGCAAACCACGCGTCGATGTCGACGATTTTCTCTACGCTGACGGTGTTGTCGTTCTTCCTGGCGCCGATTACGGGCGAGGTGGCAGACCGTATCGGGCCGCGCTACGTGGTAGCAGCGGGCGCGTTGCTGATGGGGGCTGGTCTGCTGCTGACGGCGCGCGTCCATTCGTTTGCGATGCTGTATGTGACTTATGGGGTCGGCGTGGGCACGGCACTGGCGTGCATTTATGTTCCCGCGATCGCGGCGGTGGGCGAGTGGTTCAAAGAGCGGCGCGATATTGCGCTGGGAATCGCGATCAGCGGGATTGGCTGCGGCACGCTGGTAGCAGCGCCGCTGGCAGCTCGATTGACGGGCCGCTTCGGCTGGCGCATGGCGTTTGAGATCTTCGGGTGGACGAGCCTCATCATTCTGCTGGGTTGCGCGGCGCTGTTGACGCGGCCTCCGGTGCTGCGCGCGAAAGATACGACGAACGTGATGGGCATGATGCGGACGCGGACGTTTGTCCATTTGTACGCGAGCCTGGCGTTTTCGGGGACTGCCATCTTCACCGCATTCGTGTTTCTGCCGGCGTTCGCCATGGATGTGGGCGCGAGCCATGTGGCAGGAGCGACGCTGATCGGATACGTCGGCGCGGCGAGTGTCGTCGGCAGGCTGGGATTGAATGGGCTGGCTCCGCGCTTTGGCCTGCTGAATATGTACAAGGTGAGTTATTGGCTCCTGCTGCTGAGTTGCGTGGTGTGGGTGATGCTGCACAGCTACGCGGCGCTGGTTGGATTCGCGATCATCATGGGAGTAGGGTATGGCGGAATCGCGGCGATGACTCCCGCGGTGGCGGCGGCGAGGTTTGGTATTGAAGGCCTGGGCGAGCTGTTGGGATTTCTGTTCACGGGGTTCGGCGTGTCGTGCCTAGTGGGGCCTCCACTCGGAGGAGTGCTGGTGGACAGCACAAACGATTTCCGGTGGCCGGCGATTGTGGCGGTGGTAAGCGCAGTGATTGCGCTGATGGTGGTGCTGCCGCTGCGGGCGAAAGACAGCGCAGGCGCCAGTGCAGAAGCAGCGACGGCGGATTAGAAAGACGTTGTCAGTGGTCAGTTGTCCCTCCCTTTCGCAAAAACGGCGAAAGGATAGGGCACCCAGATTCATGGAATGGAAAGTTAGAAAGGCTGCCAGTTCGCGTCATCTAGTGCGCGGAGTGCGTCACAAGCCAAAACACGACGGCAGCGAGTACGAGCAGGAACGGAATCAATATCCAGATCAAGCGGTTGCTGGTTCGTTGCGGCGGTGATGTGGGAGTGGGTGCGGGTTCGGACACTGGCAGTGGTGTCAGATCGTCGGATGCCGCATGTGGAGTCGGTGTCGCGCTCGGAGTCGCGGCTGCAACTCGATCGCGAACTTGGCCGACGACGTTCGCCAGCAATCCCGAACTGGCTTCTTTTACCTGGGGCGGAGGCGCGGGAACGGTTTTGGTGCGCACCGGTGCAAGAAAGCGATATCCACGCCGGGGAATCGTCTCAAGGTAAAGAGGGTTGTCGGGATTGTCGCTGAGTGCAGTGCGAATCTGCTTGATGCATTTATTTACACCCTGTTCAAAATCGATGAAGGTGTCATTTCCCCACAGCTGTTCCTGAATCTCATCCCGCGTCACAACCTGACCAGAGCGGCTGGCTAGTAACGCCAGTAATTTGAACGGTTGCGGCGGGAGCTTGAGGAGAGTGCCGTTTTTGCGCAGTTCTTCGAGATCGAGATTGAGCTCGAAGACTCCGAAGCGCAGAAGACGGTAAGTGTCGCTCAATGCTTTCCCCTAAATTTGCCCCGGTATTGGTGCGGATTATACCTCCTCGAAGGGATTCGCGAAGCCTTAATTTGCAGTCAGGTGACCAGCTAAAGCCAGCAGCTACAGCGGCTGAGACGGTCATACGCAGCGAATCCGACAGTCACGCCGTATCCATCGTGAAGTCAGCCGTTATCCATTGAACCCGAAGCGGCAGTGGCCGTAATGTCCACGCTCAAGAGCGGCGGAATCGAGGCGACTCGATGAAGCGCTTGAAGGGGAGGAGCTCCCGGAGGTGGGTCAGAAGTTTCCGCCTCCGGGGTTCGAAACCCACGAGACACGAGAAGAGGAGGACGAGATGAGTCAGGCACGTCAACCATTCGCTTATGACCAGCTGCACTGCATGTCGTTCATCCAGTTGTTTCACCTGCTCGTCACGATCGCGAACCGAAGCTGTCTGGCCAACCTGGAGGTAGCTACCGAGGACGAACGGTTGCTTCCCTCACTGCCCGTACTGATCGCTGGCTTCCGCTACAACGGCGGAGAAGCTCTCCAAAGGCGATTGGAAGGGAATGGACGAAGGTTGCGCGAACGCGACGACAGTTGGTGAAAGCGGCGGGGGCAGCTCCGCGGTGAAGCTGCCCCATGCGCGCTACGCGTCACTCACCGCCAAAACCCTGGCCATAGGAGGTCAACATGAAGACAACGTATAAGTCGATGGGCGCTTTGGCGCTGTTAGTGCTAGCTACCTTACTTGGATCGAGTGAGCCGTCATTTGGCAAAGTCGTCAGGAACGCCAACGGCACATACACGGCCACGGTGTCCGTTACATGCACCGGCGGATCGACGACCAAGTCGGCGACCAGCAACACTCCACTGGTGCAGATTCCACCTCCCAACAACCTCGGATGCAAGGCCGGGACTACCGCCCGAGCCCAGCGAGTTGTGGGTACGGGCGCGATCGTCGAAAACGCCACCGCAGTGCGCGGGGACAAGGCTTCTGCGGGCACGTTTTCCCTGGGCGTGGTTGGGGTTCTGCCGTATGCCGCAGCGAACCTGACGATGCTGGAGACGGACGTTAGCTCAACGCAGGCTGACTACATGATCTCCTGGGCCGGAGATCTGGGCACCGCTGGCCAAGTTCAGTGGTTCGGCCTAGCCAACAGCAACTCGCTCGATGTCGTCAACTTCGCTGGCGGTACGAGCCAAACGCTCACGGTGGACATAACCGATCCAAGTGGAGTGGCAGACATCGGAATCGATGCCGAAGTGGATGCAGCCAGCATCGCGCTGCCGCTTCCGGAGCCCAGTAGTTTGTTGTTGCTTGGTTCGGGACTCATCGGGGCGACTACGTTCGTGCGCCGCCGGATGAGCAATCGAAGTTAGGAGGCGGCTCGCTCTGGCCGGTTTATGCCAGTCGTCTCCAGTCAGGGGCAGCTCAGCGGTGACGCTGCCCCGTGCGCACCACTCGTAATCGCCGCCGTAGCCATAAAAAAGGAGGTCGCCATGGGATCTATAGAAGTTAATCGCAAGAAATCAACAGCGGCCGAAGACGTGTGCCATGCTGCCTCACTGACGAACGCGATGGGGATCATGCGCGCTAATGAATGCACAGTGCCTCGTGAACCGGGCGCCAGTCGCTCCCACGCGCAGCTGCAGCCGTTTCTTTTCGACTTCATCGGACGGGAGCCGTTTGGCTTCGCCTTCACCGCGGGCCGGGAGGCAAGATTCCGCGTGCCTGCCGGCCATCGATTCGTGGTCGAGCACGTGAACATCTCCTGCTGGGCGAAGGACGACCACGTGGACGTGCAGCTGGTCACGAAGTCTTCATGCCGATGCTGTAACCCGGCGGCAGCACCGTCGTCCGTGGATCCGTTGCCAACCGGGGAGGCAGCGGTTTCTGGGGCAGCACCGATCTGGGTGCAGGGATCGAGCGTCAGCACATTTCTCTTCGGCAACACCGAAGTGCATGACTCGCCGATCGTGCCGCCCGAAACCTACGTGCAGGTTTGGGGATACCTGGAGCCAACGAACGCTCCGATGAGCTTTTGAAACACGGCTCGCGGCAAGCGGCGACTGCTGTCGCGCGACTAGGAGTCGGCTCGCTCTGGCCGATGATGGGAAGTCGTCTTCAGCCCGGGGCGGTCCGGCGGTGTGGCTGCCCCCGCACAGCAATGAACGTGAGTAACAAGAGGTGCCAATATGAGCGCATTTAGAAATCAAACTCAGGAAGTAACGGAATTCTTCCAAACAACTATCGGTCTCCATCGCCTTTTGACCGTGGTTGGTCTGCTGCTTATCGCTTCTATTTGCTGGACTGTGGCGTCTGCCCAAGACTCAATCGTCATTACCATGCAGAAAGCGAGCCCGATAATGTTCAGCAAAGGAAAGATGGCAAATACGGTCTCGGTAACCTGGGGGGACCCTGACGCTGAGTTCGCGGACCTAGGCGGCGACGCCGCAGGAGTGAAGACCGTCAATACGGTGGTCACAAAGAGCCAAGGGATATACCTGCTGCGGTATCTATCCGATCTAAAGATCACTCTTTCGCACGACGCGACGCACCAGAAGGACGATTGGGTCGTCGAGCAGACTCGTCGGCCGCGAGATGGAGGAGCTCCCGCGACTGCCGACATCGCGTTTTGCTTTGGCGCGACAGCGAAAGTCTGCGGCGGCCGCAGGCAGGTAAAGGGAACTTACGTCTACGCGAACTTCAAGCTCCTATCGTTTCGACAAGACGTGAAAAACGGCGTGGGAACGTTCAACTTCAGCAAAACCACAAACATGGTCGCTCCCCTCGGAGAGTGGATCGTGGCTCCGTTCGGCGAAACGTCAACGGGGGTGCTTACTTTGGAGGTGAAATTGGCGGCCAATACTGACCTAAACCAGTTGAAAGCGGGCAAGCCTGCGCCGGCGAGCTTGAGCAGCGGCCAAGCCGTTCTAACGCCGCCCGCCAAAGTGAAGATGAAGGAAATGACTCGCCTAACCGAGCCGCACGAAAGCGTTCTGGTTGGCAGTTCGGTGCCGTTGACGGTATCTGTCAAGTCTAGCGAAGGCGGTGTCGGCGGCGTCGCGGTCGTGTTCCGTGTCGAGCTAGGTGACTCGCGATTCGTAGGCGGGGATCTGTCCGCCGATTCGAAAACGTCAACCGTGACAACCGACTCGAACGGTAATGCGACAGCGCAGGTGGTTGCGGGACAGCCAGGTCTTTCGATCGTACGGATTATTTCCGAAGCCGGCGAGCAGATGGTTGCTGTTTCGGCAACGAACATCGCACCCTCGCAGCCGCAACAATGAAAGAGTCGGGCGGTTTGGCCCACAACTGCCAGAAGCAGCAATCGTGGGCCACCGCTTGGTATCTCACGAACGAGCCTACTGGGCGGCCTTGGCTTCCGGTTTGGCTGCTGCCTTTGGCGCCATCATAGGTTTCCAGAACGTCGGGTCGGCCTTCACCCAAGTATCAGCAACGTAGCTCATCTTGGGATTGAAGGCGAACAAATTGACCTGGACGTCCTGGACGCAGGCTGCGGTCAATTCGCTAACCTTCTTCATGCCGTCGGCGCCCAGTTGGTCGGCGAACTTTTTGGAGTCAGCCATTCCGCCGTCCACTTCCGCCAGCGACTTCATAGAATTGAACACGATGTACACGCCACCGTTATCGGCGCCATACATGGACTGGAAGACCACCCAGTGCTGGGTCTGAGTGGCTTTGGAGTAGCCATCGATATACATCTTTACCAGTTCGTCCCAGTCCTGATCGTGTCCGGGGCGAATCTTGAAGCGCATGATCTCGAAATAGCGCGACTGGGGAGCATTGGTGGTGTTGGGGCGCAGGCTGAGGTCCTCACGATAGACAAACACGCCCCCGAGATAACCGCTAAGCAGTTGGCCGTCCACGACGCTGGCGCGATCAAGGGCCGATGAGAGCGTGGCGTTCTTTTGCGTCGCGAGGGTGTCTTTCTCCCACGCCGCAAAGGAATCGTAGCCTACCAGGAACAGCGCGCGCGATGCGCCCGACATCGAATCCATTCCCAGGTAGTGGGTCGGCCACTTGGCTGCCGTCATGGCCTGCACGAATGCGCTTTCGGTCTTCATGTGCGGAGCGCCGCTCACGCCCGGCTTGAGCATCTCGAGCTGCGTGACCAGCACTTTGGGCGGTGCCATCGAGTAGTCCTGCGCAACCATGGTTGCTGCGCCGGCGGTGAGTAGTGCGAGAACCAGACAAAATCCGAGATTTCTTTTCATAGTTTCCTAGCCTCCTAAGCTGGGACATTTCTGTGATTTAGCTGACACGGCGAATCTGAGTAAGAGGTACTGTCGCAGAGCGACGTAGTGGCACAGCCGGGTTCACGACGGGTGCGCGCGATCCCTGCAATAGAATGATTCCGAATGCCTTATCGCCAAAGAAGCTGGGAGAGAGGCGGGGGTATGAACTAGAAATTCTGTGTAGGACTGGGGGATGTTCTCACCACTTCAGTGTCGAGTCAAGGGGATAATGAGCGATCGGCACGTTCTGGCAAAGCACGGACACAAAAGTCTTCCGGAAACCGAGCCCCTTAGGTGGAACTGCCGGTGATTTCGCACACCCAGCCCGCGGTAAAACGGGTGTACAATCGTGCCGTTTTCCCAAGCAAACTGGAGCACTCAGTCTGGTTGCAACTCCAGCGTCGTTCGGAAGCGCATTGAGCACGGAAGCCAGAGCCTGAAGTCCTCTCTCATTCCAGCCAATCGATCCGGCAAAAATTTTGTGCCCACGAAGTTATGCATTCAGGTTTCCCCAGGAGGTTCTCGTGCCCACTGCTCCCAGCGATCGCGTGTCGAATAACGGATTGACTGTCGCGGCCTATGCCGGCGATGGCGATGTACTGCTCGCCTTCAGTCTCGACGACAGCGTACTCAAGCAAAACGATCTGGCAGGATTCTCGATTCAACTTACGCCTCCCAATGGGCAGCCGCAGTTTCTGTCGAACCGGCTGAACTTCACCCAGCCGGTCACTGCTGGGACCACCCCTCAGCAACAGCAACAACAGTGGACCACGTCGCAGGCCGCGCCGTTCCAGAAATTTCACTGGGTGCATTTTCCTCAGAACGTCGTGCCCGGCGACTACAAGTACAAAGTGACGGCGCGTTACTGCCAGGGAACCACGCTGGTGGATGGACCTTCGGCGGAAGTGTGCATCCAACTCATGCCGCCGCAGGCGGGCAACTTCCAGCTCGGATTGACGCGCGGCTACGTCAGCTCGCAGGCCTACGCCACTCAGTTCAAGAATGCGCCTATCCGTCCCGATCCCAAGAGTCTGGACTACGACACTAAGCCCTTCCAGCCGGCGTACGAGTGGCTGGGATGGCACGCCCGCAAGCTGATGTTCGATCTGCTGACCGAGTGCGTCAACGACAAGTCGATCACGGTCGACATGTTCGCTTACGACTTCGACGAGCCCGACATTCTGAAAATGTGCGAGTCGCTCGGATCGCGGCTGCGTATCTTCCTCGATAACGCTCCACTGCACACGGGAACGGCGCTGGAGGTACAGGTTCACACGCGGCTGCTGAAATCCGCGGGCGCGAACAACGTGAAGCAAGGGCACTTCCAGCGCTTTGCGCACGACAAGATCATCATCCAGAAGAAAGATGGCAAGACGACCAAAGTGCTGACCGGGTCAGCCAACTTCTCGGTGCGCGGACTCTACGTGCAGGCCAACAATGTCCTGGTGTTCGACGATCCGAAGGTCGCCGATGCCTACGAGCAGATTTTCGAGTCTGTCTTCTCGAACATGAGCGGCTATATCAAGACGCCGCTGGCCACACAGTGGTTCAAGTTCCCCAACGAAGGCGCGGGCGTTCCGAATTTCCAGGTCAGCTTTGCTCCGCATCCTAAGCCGCCCATGTCGATGCAAACTGTCGTCGAGGCTCTGAAGAGTGCCAAGTCTTCGGTGATGTTCGCCATAATGGAACTCGGCGGCAGCGGCGAGACGCTGCAAACTTTGCAGAACTTGCACCTGAGCGGCAAGGTTTTCTCCTATGGCATGACCCAAACCGATGCCGGCTTCTCGCTCTACAAGCCGGGCCAGCCGGGGCAACTGGTTCCCTTCTCCGCCCTCGTCAAGCAGGTGCCTCCGCCGTTCGACAAGGAGTTCACCGGCGGCGCGGGACAGGTGATCCACGACAAGTTCATCGTGATTGACTTCAACGATGCCAATCCAGTGGTGTTCACCGGATCCTCGAACCTGGCGGAAGGGGGCGAAACCCAGAACGGCGACAATCTGCTGGCTATCTACGACCCGGCGGTCGCGCGCATCTTCGCCACCGAAGCGGTGCGACTGGTCGATCATTATTACTTCCGGGCAGCGGTGAGCAAAGCGACGTCGGTAACGCCCCTGGTGCTGAGCGCGTGTGGTTCGGGTACGCAGAGCTGGTGGCAGCGCGACTACGATCCGCAGAACATGCGGAACGTGCAGCGGCTGTTGTTTGCCGACGGACCTTCGGCAGTAACCACGATTCCGGCCGGCATTTCGGATTCGTCGAGTGGGACTCCTGCCCCAGCAAAGGCGGCGAAGACGACCGGTAAGAAGAAAGCGTCGGCAACTGCCGCAACGGCTCCGGCTACCGCTGCAACCACCGTTCCGACCGCGACCACGGCTCCGGCTGCGACGACGGCCCCGGCGAAACCTGCGAAGAAAGCTCCTGCAAAATCTGCAGCAAAGAAGGGGACAAAGAGCGCGGCGAAATCGAAGGCGAAGCCCGCGAAGAAGAAGGCTGCACCTAAGAAGAAAGCACCTGCCAAGAAAACCGCGGCGAAGAAGAAGGCCGCTCCCAAGAAGGCAACCAAGAAGACTGCGGCAAAGAAAACGGCTGCAAAGAAGAAAGCCGCACCTAAGAAGAAAGCCACCGCAAAGAAAACCGCAGCCAAAAAGAAGGCGGCGCCAAAGAAGGCGGCCAAAAAAGCCGCGAAGAAAACGCGGCGGTAGCGATAGTCGGATGACGGTGTTCCCAGGTTAGCGCCGAAAAGTCCGGCGCGAACCTGGGGCACCGAACGCGCGCTTTTTGCTTACGCAGTCCGCAAGCAACCGAATGGCCTTGTTCACTCGGGCACGGTCGCCCGTGGCAGTCAGATCGAGCAGCAGGCCGCGCGTAGCACCCAGGAGCAGTGTGGCTTCAGCGGCGTTCTTCATGCGTACTCCCGTGTTAGCGGCCAGACCGCGCCAGTATTCAATCGGGTCTGTCAGCACACCCGGGTAAGACTTTGGGTCGCGCAAAGCGAGCGCATAGAGCTCGAAGATCAGCAATGCCGCCGGGCGTGCTTCGGGAACGCTCAACCTCCTCCAGTACCACAGCACAAACTCCGCGAGACTCGACTGCGTTTTCTTCTTCTGAAACCACCGCTGAATCACAACGTCCTCGCGTTCACGCAGTCCGACCAGGATTTCCCGCATCAGGCCTTCTCGTGATCCGAAGTGGTAGACCAACATACGAGCATTGGTCTTCAGCTCTTTCGCCATCGGCCGCAGCGAGACTGCGGCAAAACCGTGTTGCAGCACATAATCGATCGCCCGCTCACATAGTTGAGTGCGAATTTCCGGATTTGACGGTCTGGCCATTCAGGGTTAGACTCCGATTAGTGTAACAATTGTTACGTTAATTTACTCGATCGAGGTAATTATGCGCAAGTTGGCAATTTCGATTACCGCATTGCTGATTGGTTCCGTACTGGCCGGGCAGCAACCCAGCGTTCAGGAAAGCAACAAGGGCGTGGCCCAGAGCTTTTTCGAGCAAGTGTTGGACAAGGGGCAACTTGACCAATACACCGATTCCCACGCTAGCACGTTCGTCGCGCACGGAGACGGTCGCAACTACACCCTCGCAGAAGATATGGCCGCGGCCAGGGAGGAACGCACCGCCCTGCCCGACATGCGCGTGAAGGTCAACGAGATGGTCGCCGAGCGTGACCTTGTCTCCGTGTTCTGGACCGCGACGGGGACCAACACCCATGCGGGCATGGGTTTCCCCGCCACCGGCAAGCGAATCACGATCAATGGCATGACCCTCTTTCGCTTGCGCGATGGAAAGATCGTGGAAGAGTGGAGCGCATTCGACATGCTGTCCGCGATGCGCCAGGCCGGATTGCTGGCAGGGCAGTAGTAGGCTTCAGGTCCGGATTGTCGTCGGGCGACCCAAGCCAACTTCGAGCCGCAGTACTCAGCTCGTTTCCCGCTCATTGAGCGCGCAAACCCCGTATGCTAGCATTGCAAGTTTGTTACAGCATCACCATGCGCAGGCCGGCATGGTGCCCCGCCTTTTTGCCTCATCGGCAGCCTCGGGGATTCGGGCACAGCGATGTTCGTGCCACCGGGGAAGAACGCCTCTGAGACCAGCGGAGTCCCGACCTGTCGTGTGGCGATAGCGGAAGCTCTCATCTAGCTTCTATCTATTGTTTGGGGAGTGCTACGTGAAAACGTACGAAGGCGCTAACATCCGCAATTTCGCCCTGGTTGGGCATTCACACTCAGGCAAGACCTCACTGGCATCGGCCATGCTGTTTACCTCGGGTGCTACGCAGCGCTTCGGGCGCGTGGACGAAGGCACCACCGTCACCGACTACGATGAGGAAGAGATCTCGCGCGGCATGTCGATTGCGGCCGCCACGGCGGTCATCGAGTGGGGCAAGACGAAGATCAACCTGGTGGATACGCCGGGATTCAGCATGTTCATCCACGAAGCCGAGATGATAATGCCGGCGGTCGACAGCGCACTGGTCGTGGTAGATGCAGTGAGCGGCGTGGAGGTAGTGACGGAGCGCATCTGGCACTACGCCGACAAGTTCCTGCTGCCGCGCGCCATTGTGTGTACACGCATGGACCGCGAACGCGCCGACTTCACTCGCGTGATGGAGTCGTTGACTACGGCATTCGGGCGGACGGTAGTCCCCGTGCAGTTGCCGGTGGGCTCGGAAAAGAGTTTCACCGGCGTGGTGGACCTGGTCAAGATGCACGCCTACACCTATGACATGGGCGGCAACGGGAAAGCGACGGTGGGGCCGATTCCGGCGAACATGGAAGCCGAGGCCAAGGCCGCGCACGAGCGGCTGGTGGAGTTGGTGGCCGAAGGCGACGACTCGCTGATGGAAGAGTTCTTCGAGAAAGGCACGATCGACGAAGAACACATTATCGCTGGGTTGCACAATGCGATCCGCGAAGACAAGATCTTTCCCGTGCTGTTTGCCTCGGGGCTGGGCAACATGGGCACCGACGAGGTGCTGGACTTCGTCGTGGATTACCTGCCGACGGCGGTCGAGCGCGGCACCGTGACGGCGGCAGCTACCGCGAACAATGGCGAACCGGCATCGCGCAAGGTGAGCGATACGGAGCCGCTGTCGCTCTACGTATTCAAGTCGATCAGCGACCCGTTCTCGGGACGCATCTCATTCTTCAAGGTTGTCTCGGGAGTGCTGAAGAACGACGCGACGGTACAGAACTTCACTCGCAGCAGCTCCGAAAAATTTGCCCATCTTTCTACCATGCAGGGCAAGACGGCTGTACCGGTGAACGAGCTGCACGCGGGCGACATCGGCGCAGTCGCCAAGCTGAGGGACACGCTTACCGGCGACACGCTGGGCGACAAGGGTTCGCCGATTCAGTATCCACAGGTGACGTTTGCCGAACCGGCGATCACCTTTGCCATCGAGCCCAAGACGCGTGCCGATGAAGACAAGCTCAGCAACGGTATTCACAAGCTGATGGAAGAAGATGCCATGTTGCGTTTCTTCCGCGATCCGCAAACCAAGGAGTTCCTGATCGCGGGGACTGGGCAGCAGCACATCGAAGTCGTGGTTTCCAAACTGAAGAACCGCTACCACACCGAAGTCATCTTGAAGGCGCCCAAGGTTCCCTATCGCGAGACAATTCGCGGACGCGCCGATGTGCAGGGCCGCCACAAAAAGCAGTCGGGCGGACACGGCCAGTTCGGCGACTGCAAGATCAAGATGGAACCTTTGCCCCACGGCGCAAACTTCGAGTTCGTCAATGAGATCTTCGGTGGCGCGATTCCGAAGAACTACATTCCCGCGGTCGAGAAGGGGATTGTGGAAGCGGCAGCACGCGGATATCTGGCGGGCTTCCCGGTGGTGGACTTCAAGGTCGTGCTCTACGACGGCTCGTATCACGATGTGGATTCGAACGAATTGTCATTCAAGACGGCCGGGCGCATCGCCTTCCGCAAAGCCATGGAGCAAGCCAAACCCACGCTTCTCGAACCCATCATGAACGTTGAAATCACGATTCCGGATGAGTTTGCGGGATCGATCATGGGCGACCTCAATAGCCGGCGCGGACGCATCCAGGGCATGGACAACAAGGCGGGCAAGACGGTGGTAAAGGCCGTGGTGCCCATGGCCGAAATGCTCACTTACGGCACCGATTTGACCTCGATGACGCAAGGACGCGGCAGCTTCTCCATGGAAATGGACCACTACGACTTTGTACCCGCGTTGCAGCAGGAGAAGATCATCGCAGCTGCTAAGGCCGAGCGCGGTGAAGTGGTTGAAGAAGAGGAATAGCCGCTCCGAAGCCAATTCGCATAGATCGCTACCTGTGTGGCATGATTTCCACTCTGTTCAATTCGACAGCCCAGTCGATCAGCTGAGGAGTCTGCCCATGGAGAAGTGTTCCCCGCTTTCGTTGTCTTCCTCTTCGAAGATCCGCACCCTATTGTGGACTGTCGCGGTTGCGGCGCTGTTGACCGGAGCGGCAACAGCACAGGCGGCTTCAGACGCCCATGCGCAACTGCTGAAGCTGGTCGACCAGGACGCCGCCCACTGGCAACAGGTTTCCAAACAAATCTGGGATTACGCCGAGCTGGGATACCACGAAACGAAAAGTTCGGATCTGCTGCAGGAGCAGTTGAAGGCGGCTGGCTTCCGCGTACAGGCGGGCGTGGCCGACGAGCCGACGGCGTTCATCGCGAGCTACGGTGAGGGCAAACCGGTGGTCGCGATCCTCGGTGAGTTTGACGCGCTGCCCGGCCTTTCGCAGCAGCCTGAGCCGACGAGAGACCCGGTGAAAGCAGGCGCGCCGGGACACGGATGCGGGCACAACCTGCTCGGCTCAGGGGCGGCGCTGGCGGCCGTATCGCTGAAGCAGTACATGGAGGCCCACCACATCGCGGGAACGCTGCGCTATTACGGCACTCCGGCCGAAGAGGGCGGATCGGGCAAGGTGTACTTGGTCCGCGAAGGTGCGTTCAAGGATGTAGACGTGGTGCTGCACTGGCATCCGGGAAACAGCAATGAGGTGGCCAATGGCGGCATGCTGGCGGTGGTGTCGGCGAAGTTCACATTTCACGGCGTGGCTGCGCACGCGGCGATGTCGCCGGACCGCGGCCGCTCGGCGCTGGACGCCGTGATGCTGATGGGCAACGGGATTGAGTTCCTGCGTGAGCATGTGCCCAGCAACACCCGCATGCACTACATCATTTCGAAGGGCGGCGTGGCGCCGAACATCGTTCCCGACCTCGCGCAGATGGACTTGATGGCGCGGAGCCCGTCGAATACGACGCTGAAAGACATATGGGACCGCATCGAAAAGATCGCGCAAGGAGCGGCGCTGATGACCGGCACGACTCTGGAGGTGAGGGACATCGGAAGCGACGCCAACATCATTCCCAATGACGCGCTGGCTGCGGTAGCACAGAAGAACCTGGAAGAAGTTGGCGGCTATACGCTGGATACCGACCAGAAAAAGTTTGCGGAGCAACTGCAGAAGACGTTCGGAATGGAGACTCCGCCGAGCCTGGATGCGACCAAGGAGATTGAGCCGTTGCGCAAGTTCGATCCCAACCAGCCGGCCGCGTCGACCGACGTAGGCGACATTAGCTGGAACGTGCCGACGATCGGATTCTCGGCGGCAACGTGGCCAGCGGGCACCGCGGCCCATACGTGGCAGGCGGCCGCTGCCTCCGGCATGAGCATCGGGCAGGAGGGCATGGTGGTTGCGGCGAAGGCCATCGCTCTGACCGCGCTCGATTTGTTCACCGATCCGGCCCTGGTACAGGCGGCGAAGGACGACTTCAAGAAGCAGCTTGCTGGGAAGAGCTATTACACAGCGATCCCAACGCAGCAGAAGCCGCTGATTAACTACCGGAACGACTGACGATCCGCCGACCTTTGTTATCAGGGCACGAGTTCACAGGCTGCGGACAAGTCCTTTTCGCTCGCGAGAAATTCTCTCAGGGGCTAAATGTGAAGTTTCAATAGGTTGTTGTCCATTCGACCGAGAACTGGGAAGCTGATGGTGTGAAGCAACAGCGAGCCAGGAGGCCGAATGGACTATCACCATCATGCTCGACTTACGATTCATCGTCGAGAGGAACTTGCGCAAGCCGTGATTCAGGGACAGTTGAGCTTGAAGGAGGCCGCGGCCTCCTTCAAGCTCAGTCGGCAGAGCGCCGCCAAGTGGGTGGCGCGTTTCCGCCAGTCTGGCCGGGACGGGTTGCGGGATCGCACCTCGCGTCCGCGTCATTCGCCCCGCCTCATCAACCCACCGCTGGTGGAACGCGTGGTCTGCTTGCGGCGTGAACGCTGGACCGGCGTGCGCATCGCCCAGGCCACAGGCTTGAGCCGCGCTACTGTGAGCCGCATCCTGACCCGGTTGAAACTGAATAAACTACGAATGCTCGAACCCGCTGTTCCCATCGTGCGCTACGAATACCCCGCTCCCGGCGACCTGCTGCATATCGACATCAAGAAGTTGGCCCGTATCCATAAACCCGGCCATCGCCTCACCGGCAACCCCCAGGACGAGACCCGGGGCGCAGGCTGGGAGTTCCTCTACGTCGCCATCGACGACCACTCCCGCATCGCCTTCACCGCCATGCTCCCCAACGAAAAGGCGGTCTCCTCTAGCAACTTCCTGCGTCAGGCTGTCGCTTACTTCGCCCGCCTGGGTATCCGCGTCCGTCGCGTCATGACCGACAACGGTCCGTGTTTCTGTTCACGGCTGTTTGCCCAGGCCTGCCGCGACCTGCAGATTCAATCCATCCGCACCCGTATCTACACTCCGCGCACCAACGGCAAAGCTGAGCGCTTCATCCAGACGGCTATCCGCGAGTGGGCCTATGTACGGCTTTATCAGAATTCCGCCGATCGACTCCGCCAACTCGCGCCTTGGATCCATGAGTACAACTGGCATCGACCTCATGCTGGAATAAACCAGAAACCACCCATCACCCGATCCGGTCTCGATGTCAACAACCTCTTGACACACCACAGCTAAAGCCCGGTCTTTTATACGCCTCTAGCGGCACGGCTGAAGCCGTGCCCTGATACAAAACTGTCGCGAAAGCGAGTTTTTCAACAGCCTGTAAAGCCGTGCCCCCGATACAAAACCGCTGCGAGAGTGGCTCTTCCCGCAGGTGTGCGATGGTGTTCTACTCGCGCATAACACATCGAAAACTATTTTTCAACGATCGTTTAGAATCAATGGTTTGGACGAAAATTTCTCGCAAGGGTAATTATCCCCTCAAGCCAAGTGATACAATCTCTGAGGGGGAGTAACAATGCCCCTTAGGAGGTTTGCGCTGAATCTGGCCGTCCTAATTTTTGTCGTGCTGGCAAGTGAGAGCCATCGATACGGCGAGGCTACTTGGTACGTCATCTCCATGTGGGTCATGACGTTTCTTGTGCTGGCCTTGATGCTCTATAACCAAGGGATCGACGCCTATCGCAAACGCAAACGGAATCGTCGATTGGCATCTTTATACGCCTTAATGTCCAAGGGGCAAGACTTGGAACGCACCGCTCCTGGCGTGCGTGCGAATGAGCAAATAACAGCATGGCACGATTCTGTAAAACAGTGGGCGAAGGACACTTCAGAAGCCCTTGCTGCGTATTCCCCACAGGCAGCCGCAGCATTCAACCAATATTCGGGAGCGCCTGAGAATTACCGCCACGTTCATTCGTCCATAGTAACAACCTATGACGCCCTGCTCCGCCGTCTCGATAGCCTCAAGGAAGTCATGGAAAATCCAGATGTGTATTATTAGTGCCGCGACTGTTTGAGTTTCCAGTCGGTAAAGTGAATTAGATTGCTAATGTTGTGCTGGCGGTTTGTCTCTTTCAGCCAGAGTTCGTAATCAGCCTGATTGAAGCCTACAAGTTTTTCGACTTCTGGCATCTTCGCTTTCAGATCGACAAAATATTCACGGCTGTAAGCGATGGCTCCGAATCTGCCTTCCGATGTCAGAGTCTGCCATGATCGTCGTATCGGGCGTTTAACGGGCCCGACAGTGTTGTCGAGTACTTTCATGCCTTCAAAAGCGATCATGTCGGCGGTCTGCAACCGTGGACATTCTTTAGCGCGTCCGAACACTATCTCAGATGCGAAAAGGTCAAATACTTCTGGATCACCCTCTCTGAACTGCTGGTATATGAGACCTGCGTTATATTCCTGGTTGGTGCTTATGTCGAATTTGAATTTTGCTGGTTGTCTAAAGTGAAGACAGAGGCTCTTAACATCCTCAAGTAATTCCGCGAATGCTCTGTAATAAGCGATGTCCAGTGTTTGGCCGAACACCTCTCGTTGCGCGGTCAGGTCTATCGCAATGGCGCGTCCGATCAACCCGCTGGATGCGAGCATGACAGCCAAATCTTTATATAGTTCTTTGTTTTGCTGGTGACAAAAGATTTGATAATCACGCTGATCGCTCTCGCAGTCCTTTGCATGAAACGGAATGGTGCCGTTTCTCGCCACCCATTCAGGCTGTAGCCGATCCCACTGTTCTTCGAGTCCAGCTACAATCGCCACCGAACAAACTCGTTGCCTCAGTTCGTCCGCGCTATCGTCGCCATAAACGAAAATCATCGCCGCTGCCAATCGTTGACACGAACACAACAAGGCGCTATCCTCCAATCACGGAGAATTGCGCCGTTCTGACTTATGCCGAGTCGCCCTAAGAGTTCCGCCAAGAATACCGAAGGCGATACGACGCGCCCGTTTACACGGGAAGATTTTTTGCGATTGGTGCAGAAGGCTTCGAGCACGCCTGCTCTGAAACCCTCTCCAAAATCGCGTGGAATATCAGGTTCCCGCTCTCGCGGCGATTGTACCTGAAACTGTACTCGTCCAAGTAGGTCTGCAAATACTTGGTGCTCACCGAGTGGTACACGCCGCCGATTCCGCGCTTTATCAAACTCCAAAATCCTTCGATTGTTTGGGTGTGAATGTCACCCATGACGTACACGCCAGTCGAGTGATTGATGCGGTGATGGCGGTAGTCGTTCTTATCGTGGCCGAGATCGACGTAAGACGAGAAATCGTCAGTAAAGATGGTCGATTCGGGAAGCACGTATTTCCTGATGATCGGCATCAGGGTCTCTTTCTTCCGGTCATCAGCAATCACGGCTTTCACTCGTCCGCCACGCTCGACCATGCCGAACACGGTAGTAAGCGGTTTCTTGGGTTTCCCCAAGCGCTTGGTGGTGGTGCCGACTCCGGTTTCGTCTATCTCCACCGTCGATCCCTCCAGTTGCATGTCTCCCTCGGACAGCAACGAGCGAATCTGGCGAAACATACGCCACGCGGTTTTGTAGGTCACTCCGGTCTCACGCTGAATCTGTTTCGCAGAGATGCCGCAGCGAGTCGATCCCATTTGGTACATCGCGTAGAACCAGATATGCAGCGGAGTGGTGGACTTCTCGAAGATGGTTCCCGCAAGCGGATAGAAGTGGTGCCCGACTTCGCAGGAGTACGCAGGGCGTCCCGCAATGCGGTACAGCTTACGCTCTTGCTGGCAATCGAAGCAGAAAGTCACACCGCCCGGATAGCGTTGTTCCTTGATGGTCTCAAGGCACGCATCATCGGTCGCAAACTGGGCTTTGAACTGATCCAGAGTGTAGCGTAAGTGCTTTGGGATGCTCTGCTTAACTTTCATAGCAGAATCATCTTCGCAGATTATTCACTTGGTGTCAAGGGATATTTACCCTCGCAAGCGATTGATTCTAAATGTAGTTATACGCATCCAATTGTGCCCGTAGGGGTTAGTTCGTATCGTTTCGCCATTTGTTCGCCAATCGCTGGCATACAAGTATGTAAAGTATGACTCCTGCGTGTCATACAAGTCATACAAATCATATAGGCACGATGGTGGCGTCAAGGTGTCAAAGAACTGAGAAAGCCTGCGCCTGGGCGCAGGGCCGGCAAGAGACACCAATCCCTTGCCTCACACGTGGTGTTTTTAGCTGCTTGAGGACTGAAGGCGAAAGTGCGTAGGACACAGTGCGGTGTGATAAGGGATGAATCCCACAATTGCGCCGCGGTCTAAACAGCCTTGGTGATATGTTCGTATCGATGGGTACGCCACAGTTGAACGCAGATCAGGTGAATCAGCTCTCGGATCTAGTGGCTGATTACATCAATAATCAACGCGCCTCTTTCAATCCCAATTCTCAACCTCTGACCGCAATGCAGCGAAATGCGATGGCTGGATTCTTTAGCGCAGAAGTGCTCGACACTGCGCGGTTGGTAAGGCTCATTGATAGGCGCGTTACGAACCCGCCTTTCTACCCGAAATTGTTGGCCATGGGATTCAGAAATCTGCCAGATTTCTCGTTTATGGCGGCGATCACCTTCTGTGATGTCGTCGTGTCTCATGAAGCATTCGCAGATAGGCTGCTTTTTCATGAGCTGGTGCATGTCGAACAGTACAGGCAGCTGGGCGTTCCCGAATTCTCGAATCTTTATGTCCGTGGCTTTCTGTCTGGTGGAGGATACGAAGATATCCCGCTAGAGGTAAATGCATACACGCTTGATGCCCGATTCCACAATGCTCCTGCTGCACAGTTCCCCGTCGCAGACGAGGTACGGTCTTGGATAACTGAGGGGCGATTCTAGCGCCTGTCTCTGCGAGGTTTGAAAAAAGAGTTTTGCTATTTGGGAGCGAACACGTATCCTTCTCCGTTCACCGCGGCTGAATTCAGTCCCTCCACTAATTTGGAAGGTGCGCCATGTTTTGGGCATCGTTGTCCGCAGGGGCGGCGGTTTTACTCAGTTGGAAGATTTGGGTCTCAATTCTCATTTATCTCTTCGTGAGTTTCTTGCCGCTCGCTCTGGCAGCTGGCTTATTTTCGGCCGTTGATTCCGGCTCCGGAGCTGCAGGCGCGGGTGGCTGTCTCTTTAGTGTGATTGGCCGTCCATTGTTGCAAGGCGTTTTTGTAAGTTTTTTCGTCATCTTCACCTTACCCCTGATGCTAGGTTCGACCAATGCGACCCCGCTCGCTGACGTGATAACAATGGCTTGGCCAATCACGAAGGCTGGGTTAATCGCTAGCGTTGCTGTGACGGTCCTATGCTTCATTCCGATAGTGGGAGACTTGATTGCGAACTCGATCGGAATCCAAACGTTCATGATGGGGGTCATTGTGTTCAGGTTGTTCTTCGGGGTAGTGGAAGAGCAATTGGCTCTGCCTGAGAACGCAGCTATTTATCCTTCACTTTGGGGTTGCCTGGGTTATTTAGCGATATCGGGTGTCGTGGTTTGGGCGCTCACAATGCTCGGTGCATTGGTCGGATCTTTCCTGGAAGGATCTGGGCACGATTCTGCTTCAGCGGGATTCGCACTTGTATTTGGACCGCTGTTCGGAATCGTTGGTGGCTTTTTGCCGTTGTTTATGTTCGTTCAATACGTTGAACTAGCAATTCGCGCGAGTCAAAATCAATAAAGAGGTTCTAGTCCTCGGTCAACTTCGCCGCGCGAGCTTGGGCACCTTCGCCTGGCAGATTATGAAACCCTCGAACGGAAAGCAGATCCCACGCACAGACACTGGGGTTATCTCGGCGCCTTCAGCCGGAACAGCCGCGACCCGTGCGCCGGGATGGTGAAAGCTGAGTCGGAAGGTGCCTTCACATCAAGGCCGTTCCACACATCCCTAAAGACCACTTCGCGGTCGATACCGAGGTCTTTCCAGGGAATCTTCACGGACACTGCCGCGTTGCCGCGGTTGACTACGGCAATAGCTACTCCGTTGCCGCTGAGCTGGCGCTTCCAGTAATCCACGTCATCGCGCTTGAAAGCGAGTTGGCCCTGCTGGCCGAGCGGGTCCTGGTCGATCGCGATAACGTCTTTGTTCATCAGGATGGAGCCGATGTCGGGGGTCATGCCGCGGACATCGTTGCCCGCCAGCAGAGGCGCGGCGAAGATGGCCCACAGACTCATGTGGGTGCGGTACTCGTCGGTGGTCATGCCTCCGTTGCCGATCTCGAGCATGTCGGGATCGTTCCAGTGGCCGGGGCCGGCGTATTTGGCGATGGCCGATTGGGTGTCGACGATTTCCATCATGCGCTTGTAGGTATCGTCGATGTCGCCGGTGGTGCGCCACAGGTTGCCGCCGACCTTGGGGCCCCATTCCCAAACGTTCTCGCGGCCATACTGGCAGAGGCTGTACACGATGGGGCGATGGGTAGCCTGCAGGGCGTCACCCATCCTTTGATAGACGGCTTGCATGGCGGAGTCGGGATAAAGATTGCTGGCGCTACACCAGTCGTACTTGAGGTAGTCCACGCCCCACGCGGCGTAGGTCTTGGCGTCTTGCGCCTCGTGGCCATAACTTCCCGCGTATCCCGCGCAAGTGTAAGGACCGGGTCCCGAATAGATGCCAAACTTCAGTCCTTTGGAGTGGACGTAGTCGGCGAGCGCCTTCATGTCGGGAAACTTGTTGTTGGAGTGGATAACGCCGCTGGCATCGCGGTCGCCTTCCCAGGTGTCGTCGATGTTGAGGTAGATGTATCCGGCGTCGCGCATGCCACTGGAGACGAGCACATCGGCCATCTCGCGAACAGTTTTGTCGTCGATGCGTTCGGCAAAGAGGTTCCAACTGTTCCAGCCCATGGGAGGGGTTTTGGCGAGGCCGTTGTAAGGAACGTCGTGAAGTGCTGGCGGAGGAATGAGATTGGTGACCGTGAACGGGTCGGATTTTACGCGGGCGGCAACCACGTCATAGGGCTTGCCTTCGCCGTCATGCACGGTGAAATGAAGCTTGTCGCCTTGCAACATGCCTTCGCAGACATAGGCGCGTCCCTCGTTGGTAACGGCGGAGACGGAAAAATGTTCGCCATCGACTTTGCCCTGCTTGATGACGAGCGCGCCCCAGGGATGTTCGATCTTGCCGGTAAGCGTATCGCCGGACTGCTGCAGGGCCAGAACCGTTTGGCTGGTGTGACCGTCGGGCTGCTTGGCAGAGTGCAACCAGATGCCCGAAAGGTCGGCGGCGAAGAGTGTAGGAGCAAAGAGAAGTATGAGGAGCAGATGTTTCATGCGGATAAAGATACCGCATGAACGGCAGTTGCCAGTAGGCAGTTGTCAGTTGTCGGTTGTCGGCCGGGCTTACGATCTCGCCAATAAGATGCCGTCGGGCGAAGAGGCTGCTTAAAAAATCAGAAAAGCAGATCCCTCGCGGACTAAAGTCCGCTCGGGATGACAATAATTAAGAGGGTTAGCGGCACGACTGAAAGTCGTGCCCCGATACGAACCTCTGCAAAAGTAAGTCTCTCAGCAGCCTGCGAAGTCGTGCCCTGATACAAAGCGGTGCAAGAGCGGTTCTTTTGGCAACATCGACTTCGCGCTCGCTCGTCCGCAACACAGGATGGATTGTCTTTACTGGTAGGTGACGCGGCGGTCGCCTTTGACGATGCGGCCGATGGTGTAGCCCTTTTCGCCACAGCGCTCGAGGATGGTCTGCGCCTTTTTGAACTTGGCGGACGGAACTACCAGGATCATGCCGATACCCATGTTAAAGGTGCGCAGCATTTCGTCTTGCGGAACGTTGCCGATGGCCTGCATGTGCTGGAAGATGGGCAGCACCGGCCAAGAATGGAATTCGACAATCGCGCCTGTGCCCTTGGGCAGGACGCGCGGCAGGTTTTCGGTGATGCCTCCGCCAGTGATGTGCGCCAGGGCGCTGACGGCTTCGGCGTCGATCATGCGGCGCACGATGGGCCAGTAGCTCTTGTGGGTGCGCATCAGCTCGGTGCCGACTTTGCCCTTGATTTCGTTAACGTACGAATCCGGCGTGTAGCGAGCCACTTCGAAAAAGAGCTTGCGGGCCAGAGAGTAGCCATTCGTATGCAGCCCGGTAGAGGGTAAACCGATCAGAACATCGCCGGGCTGCACGTCTTTGCCGGTGATGATTTTGGGGCGGTCCACCACGCCGACGATGAATCCCGCGAGATCGTACTCGCCGTCGGTGTAGAACCCGGGCATCTCGGCGGTTTCGCCGCCGATGAGCGCGCAACCGTTCTGCTTGCAGGCGTCGGCAATGCCGCTGACGACCTTTTCGGCGATCTCGGGCTTCAGTTTGCCGGTGGCGAAGTAGTCCATGAAAAACATGGGAGCGGCACCCTGCACGGCGATGTCGTTGACGCAGTGGTTTACCAGGTCGGCACCGATGGTGTGGTGCAGGTTCATCTCGAAGGCGATTTTCAGCTTGGTGCCGACACCGTCAACGCTGGAGACGAGGACAGGATCGAGATAGCGCTTCTTGTCGATAGCAAACAGACCGCCAAAGCCGCCGATCTCGCTGAGGACGCCGCGGTTGAAGGTCTTGTGGGCAAGATACTTGATGCGCTGCTTGGTGCGATTGGAGCGCTCAATATCGACACCAGCGTCGGCGTAAGTAATGGCGCGGTCTTCGGTCGTTTGTGCCAAGGGTCGGAAATCCATCCAGAGGGCGCGTCGCCGCAGGTCTCGTGTAGGAAGTCACGATTGTACCATTGCAGCGTTATAGGCCAAGGCACGGTCCGGGGATGAAATGTGAGCACGGTCACTGGAAAAAGTGACTTCTAGGGCAAGCTGGGCGATGCGGACGGACTAAACTGGAGTTTCATAGCAGACTGCGAGGCACTTATATGACGACTGCAGTGCAAAACAGCAAGCCGTGGGCAAAGGCCGATCCTTCGTCCGACGTTTATCGCTCCGAAAGCCACCCGCTCGACCCGCTATTCGCTCCGCGAAGTGTCGCAGTGGTTGGCGCGACTGAGCGAATGGGAAGCGTCGGCCGGTCCGTTTTGTGGAACCTGTTGAGCAATCCTTTTGGCGGGACGGTTTTCCCTGTCAATTCCAAGCGCCCGAATGTACTGGGGATCAAGGCGTACCCGAGTGTCTCCGCACTGCCCGACAAGGTGGACCTGGTGGTAGTGACCACGCCGGCCGACACGGTTCCGGACGTATTGGCTGAGTCGGTGGCCGCAGGCATTCCCGCGGGCATCGTAATTTCCGCGGGCTTCAAGGAGTCGGGTGAACACGGCAAAGAACTGGAAGCGCGGATATCAGAGATCATCCGCGGAAAGATGCGGCTGATCGGACCAAACTGCCTGGGCGTGATGAATCCAGTGCGCGGTTTGAATGCGACGTTTGCGCATTCGATCGCGCGGCCGGGCAATGTTGCGTTTATCAGCCAGAGCGGCGCGCTGCTGACTGCCATACTCGACTGGAGCCTGCGCGAAAATGTTGGCTTCAGCGCTTTTGTTTCGACTGGCTCGATGCTCGACGTGACCTGGGGCGACCTGATCGATTACTTCGGCAGCGATCCGCGGACCCACAGCATCGTTATTTACATGGAGTCGATCGGCGATGCGAGCGCCTTTCTGTCGGCAGCGCGCGAGGTCTCGCTGGCGAAGCCCATCATCGTGATTAAAGCGGGGCGTACGGCTGCGGCTGCCAAGGCTGCGGCTTCGCACACCGGTTCGCTCACCGGCAGCGACGAAGTGCTGGATGCGGCGTTTCGCCGCAGCGGCGTGCTGCGGGTCAACAGCATTTCGGACATCTTCTTCATGTCAGATGTACTGGCCAAGCAGCCGCGTCCGCGCGGCAATCGGCTGTGCATTCTTACTAACGCGGGCGGCCCTGGGGTACTGGCAACCGACGCGCTGGTCGCCGGCGGAGGCGAACTCGCAGACCTGTCTCCGCAGACCATGCAGGCGTTCGACGAAATCCTGCCAGCGCAGTGGAGCCACAACAATCCGGTGGACATCCTGGGCGATGCCGAACCCGAGCGCTATGCGAAATCACTCGAGATTGCCGCGAAAGATCCCGCCATCGACGGCATGCTGGTGATCCTTACTCCACAGGACATGACGAACCCGACCCAGATTGCGGAAAAGCTGAAGCCGTATGCCAAGGGATTCGGCAAGCCGGTGCTAGCCAGCTGGATGGGCGGAACGGAGGTCGCGGCCGGCGAGCAAATCCTGAATCATGCTGGAATTCCCACCTTTCAGTTTCCTGACAGCGCGGTGCGGGCGTTCAACTACATGTGGCGCTACACCTACAACCTGAAGGGCTTGTACGAGACGCCGACCCTGCCGCAACATGCCGATGCGGAAGTACAGCGCGGAAAGGCGAGCAGGATTCTGCGAGAAGCCCGCGAACAAGGCCGCACCATCCTGACGGAGTATGAGTCGAAGCAGTTGCTGACAGCGTACGGGATTCCGACGGTGGAGACGCGAATCGCGGCAACCAACGAAGAGGCCGTACGAGAGGCGGACGATATCGGCTACCCGGTCGTGTTGAAACTGCATTCGCTGACAATTACGCACAAGACCGATGTCGGCGGGGTGTTGTTGAACCTGCGGGATGCTGAGGCTGTGCGCAGGGGCTTTGAGGGCATCAAGGCGTCGGTGACCGCCAAAGCAGGCGCAGAACATTTCCAGGGCGTAACCGTGCAGCCGATGATCAAACTCGATGGTTACGAGTTGATCGTGGGGAGCAGCCTGGATTCGCAGTTTGGGCCGGTGATGCTATTCGGTACCGGCGGGCAGCTGGTTGAGGTCTTTCGCGATCGCGCGTTGGCGTTGCCCCCACTTAACTCGACGCTGGCGCGGCGAATGATGGAGCAAACCCGAATTTTCAAAGCGCTGCAAGGCGTGCGCGGCCGGCCGCCGGTGGACATTGGGGCGCTGGACGAGTTGCTGGTGCGCTTCAGCCAACTGGTGGTGGAACAGCGCTGGGTGAAGGAGATCGACATCAATCCGCTGCTGGCGTCGCCTGACCGGCTGCTGGCTTTGGATGCGCGTGTAGTGTTGCATGGTCCTGGGATGACAGCGGAGGAATTGCCTCAGTCCGCAATTCGGCCATATCCGGTGAAATTGGTGTCGTCGTGGAAGATGAAGGATGGCAACGAAGTAGTTATCCGTCCCATTCGGCCGGAAGACGAGCCGTTAATGATTCCGTTCCACGAAAAACTGTCGGAACGCAGCGTATATCTGCGATACTTCCAGCCGCTGAAGTTAACGCAGCGCACGGCGCACGAGCGGCTGACGCGCATCTGCTTTATCGACTACAACCGCGAGATGGCGCTGGTGGCTGAACGCAAGGACGAAGCCGGCGAGCCGGAGTTGCTGGCCATCGGGCGGCTGAGCAAGATCCACGGACGGGACGAGGCCGAGCTGGCCGCGGTGGCCATCGACGCGGCCCAGCACAAGGGTCTGGGCACGGAGCTTTACAACCGCCTGATCGCTGTCGCGCGAGAGGCCGGTCTGAAGAAGCTAATTTCGAACATGCTGCCGGAAAACCGCGAAATGCGGGCTTTGTGCGTCAAACTAGGGTTTAAGATGCACTCGAACCTGGAAGACAATATGATCCGTGCGGAACTGGATTTGTAGGGCTTATACAGGGCTTTACGGCAAAGGCGGCGCGAATGGTTGGGGCGCGCTTCCATTGGGCACGGGTTACGATGTTATGATTCGGGACACGCAGGTATAACCCGCGGAGCGGCCTAGCTGCCGCTCGGCGTCAAAAGGGGCGACCGTCAGAACGTGCCGAGCGAAAAACAGGTGAGATGGTCACAACTCCGGGTTGGCCTGACCGTCATCTTCGCCCTCATCACCCTTGCGGCCCTGATATTCGTCATGACCGGCACTACGGGTCTGTTCACCAAGAAAATCAAAATTCGCGCCTACGTGGACAACGCCGGCGGCCTGCGGGTGGGAGCACCGGTCAGGCTGGAAGGTGTGGACATTGGGAACGTCATCGGAATCCGAGTGGTGCGCGATCCGAGCCGCCGGGTTGCGCCGGTGGAGGTCCTGAGTAAGATCACCACCAAGTACCAGAACACCATGGGCCCGGATTGTGAAGCATCGTTGGACACTGCAGGAGTGTTGGGCGAAGTGTTCGTCGATCTGGATTGCCGCCAGTCCAAAGGTGGTGGGCTGCAAAATAATACTGAGTTGCCCACCCGCGACGTGGCGCAATTGCAGGACGTGGTGCGTGCCAGCCAAGGCACGCTAGAGAACGTGGACACGCTGGTGAAGCGGCTGGACAACATCTTGACCTACATCCAGAGTGGACAGGGATCGATCGGCAAGGTAATTTACGATCCCTCGCTCTTCAACCGCGCCAACGACATGCTCACCCAGTTGCAGCACATCGTGGCCCAGGCGAACTCCACCAACGGCAGTATCGGCAAGCTGCTGAATAGCGACGAACTCTATAACAAGGCCAATCTGGCAGTCGATAACCTGAATAAGATCATCGACCAGATCAACAGCGGTCAGGGGACGGCGGGTAAATTCATCAAGGACCCCGCGCTCTATGACAACGCCAACCAGACGCTGGCCAAGGCCAATCAACTGATCACTGACATCAACGCCGGCAAGGGCACGATCGGCAAACTGGCCAAGGACGAAGCCCTGGCGAAGAAACTCGACGAAACCATCTCGCACCTGGATTCGATACTCGACCGGCTCGATCGGGGTGAAGGCAGCGCCGGCAAGCTGCTCAAGGACCCCTCGCTCTATAACAACGCCGACGCCACTCTGGCCTCAACCCATGAGCTGATCGAAGCGATCAAGAAAGATCCCAAGACGTACCTCACGATTCACCTGAAGCTGTTTTGACCGGGCAGCTCTCACTAAAGTCTGAGCTTGCCCGGCACGAGTTTCCCTGTCCACCGCGTTTGTAGTAGTGTGTCTGATTGGAGATTGGCAGCTCTTCCCTCTCCATTCGGGCGTGACCAGCCCAAGTTTTACCAGGTCCTGCGTGCGACGCTGGCGTTTGTGCGCGGCGACAATTCATCATGCGAGGCATTCAGGCCGATGCGTAGTTTTCTGGTGGTATTCCTGTTGTGTTCCGCAATCTTCTGTTTCGCCCAGACACCCGCCACCGATTCCGGAGTCCCCAAACAGATCCCCAGCTTTGATGTGAACGCGATCGACAAGTCTGTCGATCCCTGCGTTGATTTTTATCAGTACTCCTGCGGCACGTGGATGAAGAACAATCCCATTCCAGCCGACAAATCGCGGTGGGGCCGCTTCGACGAGTTGGCTGAACAAAACCTGTACGTTCTGCGCGACATCCTGGTGCAGGCGCAGACTCCCGGCCAGCACAGCGCCACGCAGAAGATGGTGGGCGACTTCTATACGTCATGCATGGATGAGTCGACCATAGAAACGAAAGGCCCGGCTCCGCTGGCTCCGATGTTGGCGCGCATCAACGCCATCAAAACCAAGGCGGACGTAATCAAGGTTGTCGCTTACATGCACCAGAACGCGACGCCGGCATTGTTTGCTTTCTATCCCCAGCCTGACATGCACGATTCGAACGCGACCATTGCCTTCATCGACCAGGGCGGCATCACTTTACCGGACCGCGACTACTACATTAAGGACGACCCCCGGTCGGTCGAGACGCGGCAAAAGTATGTCGAGCACGTGCAGAAAGTATTTGAGCTGGCGGGCGACAAGCCCGACATCGCGGCCGCCGAGGCCAAGACGGTCCTGTCTGTTGAGAGCGGACTGGCGCAGGCTTCCATGGACCGCACACAACGCCGCGATCCAAAGACGCGTGACCACAAAATGACAGTAGCCGAAATCTCAGCCACGGCGCCGAACTTCGATCTCACCGCTTACTTCGCCGGCAATGGGTCGCCCAAGTTCAGTTCGTTGAACGTTGGCAATCCCGACTTCTTTAAGCAGGTCAACGGTCAACTGGATGGAGTCTCCATTGCCGACTGGAAGACGTATCTGCGCTGGAAGGCCATCAATGACCACGCGCAGTTGCTGACCAAAGCGTTCGTGGAGGAAGACTTCCAGTTCAACGGCAAGTTCATGTCGGGCCAGCAGGAAATGGAACCGCGCTGGAAGCGCTGCGTAAAAACCACCGACCGGAACCTCGGAATGGCGCTCGGACAACTCTACGTAGACAAGACGTTCGGCCCCGAGGGCAAGGCA
>CAWIPZ010000005.1:0-85345 GCA_963837915.1 uncultured Acidobacteriaceae bacterium | reverse complement strand
CTCTCGATACCGGCGGCGGACCGATCGCGCGTCTGTGGGCGACCGCGCTAGCGGGTCTCGTCGACATTGGCTACATCAAGTCGACCGGCAACAGCGTCAAGATGTATCTCCCGAAGACCACTTCCCTTCCTGAAGTCGAGTTCGAGTGGAAGATTCTGAAGTGGAGCAACGCCATCGAGCGTGACCGCGCCAGGACCTACTTCCAGGTGTATGCGGCTTGTGCCGCGCTGCACTTCATGGAGCAGGCGATGGAGGAACTACATGCCGGCCGGACGAAGACGTGGACCGATTTCAAGGTGCCGGAAGAAGCCATCGGCTGCGGCTTCCACGAAGCCGTGCGCGGAGTGCTTTCTCATCACGTGGTAATTCGCAAGGGGAAGATCGGGAATTATCACCCATATCCTCCGACACCCTGGAACGCCAATCCACGCGACGTGTATGGCACTCCGGGACCTTACGAAGACGCAGTACAGAACACGCCAATCTTCGAAGAGAACGGTCCAGACAAGTTCAAGGGCATCGACATCATGCGTGCCGTGCGGAGCTTCGATCCGTGCCTGCCGTGCGGTGTCCACATGTACCTGGGTGACGGAAAGGTGCTGGAGACCAAACACTCGCCGATGTTTGGATTGCAGCCCTGACTCACGTTGTAAAGAAGGGGCGAGGGTGGTCGTCTTACGCGTTTGGGGGAATGCGCAAGATCGGTTCGCTCTCGCCCTGTTGTTGATGAAGGAGGATTGTGGCTGACGAAAAGGATTTCCAGCAGCAGGTGCAGCGGATCGGTGAGCGAGTACATGAGTTGGAATCCATCGCCGATCCGGCGGTTCGCTCCTCCGCTAAGGAGCTGGTGCAACTCTTAATGGAGATGCATGGGACGGCGCTAGAACGAATGCTGGAGATAGTCTTCCAGTCGAGCGATGGCGGCACGCGAGTGATTGACGAGTTAGGGCAGGATCCGTTGGTCAGTAGCCTGCTAGTGCTTTATGGGCTTCATCCCGAGGAGCTCCAAACTCGGGTGGAGCGAAAACTGGCGGAGATCCGCTCGCGTCTCTACAAGATGGGCGCTGAAGCAACGCTGCTTGGTGTAAATGGAACTGAGGTTCGCGTGCGCGTGAGCATCGAAGGACACGTGTGTGGCTCGACCACGCAAAACGTAAAGGCCGCCGTAGAGGAAGCAATCTACGAGGCCGCTCCCGATCTGACGTCGCTGGTAGTGGAAGGGCTCGAGGAGCCGGCAGCGGCAGGATTCGTGACGATGGACGCGTTGCTTGGGGCGTCGTCGGTACCAACCTTGGGCCGCGAGGGAATGGACTGAGCCTCGCCGCGTGATTGAGTTTGACAGGGGTCATGGTGGATTCGGAATCGGCAATCGGAAAAGCACGGGCGTTCGATACGCTTCGGCAACTGGCTCGCAGACAGCCGCGAACTGCGGAGCACTGCGAATTGTGCAGCGTGGCGGTGCGGTCTGAACATGCGCACCTCATCGAATTGCCACAGCGACGGGTGCTTTGCGCCTGCACCGCCTGTGCCCTGCTGTTCGGCGGCCGCAGCGACGCGAAGTTCAAGCTGGTACCGCGCGAGGTTCGCCGGCTAGTCGATTTTCAGATGACGGACGCGGAGTGGGACGGCTTGCTGATTCCGATCAATCTGGCTTTTTTTGTGTTGAGTGGCACTGATTCGCGCGTGAGCGCCCTCTATCCCAGCCCGGCGGGAGCGACGGAGTCACTGCTTCCGCTAGAAACCTGGAACAACATCGTGCAGGCCAATCCTGTGCTGGGACGGATGCAACCTGAAGTGGAGGCCCTGCTGGTGAACCGGGTAGGCCATGCGCGCGAGGCTTCGCGAGCTGAGTATTATGTTGCCCCAATCGACGAGTGTTTCCGGCTGGTAGGCCTGATCCGCGTGCACTGGCGCGGACTTTCGGGCGGAGAAGAGGTTTGGCGAGAGATTGGCAACTTCTTCACCCTACTCCGGTCCAAAGCACAGGTAGTGCACGGAGCGAACCATGCCTGATCTCGGCTTCCAGATCGAAGGCGCGGAGGTGGTCGGCTTCTCGGCCACACCTACGATTGCGTTCAAGCTGCGGATTACGAATGGCAACCCGCGCGAGGTGATTCAGAGCGTTGCCCTGCGTTGCCAGATTCAGATCGAAGTCACGCGCCGCCGATATGCCGCCGAAGAACAGTTGAAGCTGCGCGACCTATTTGGCGAACCGGAGCGATGGAGCCAGACTCTGCGCAACGTGCTTTGGACACATGCCAGCGTGAACGTGCCGCCGTTCGAAGACGCGACCGTTGTCGATGTTCCTGTCCCATGCACGTTCGATTTCAACGTGGCGGCCACGAAATATTTTCATGCCCTCAGCGACGGGGAAGTGCCCCTGTGCCTGATGTTCAGCGGCACGGTGTTCTATTCGCACGAAGGCGGCAGCATGCAGGTCGCGCCAATCTCGTGGGAAAAAGAGGCGCGCTACCGGCTGCCGGTGAAGGTGTGGCGCGACATGATGGATTCTTACTACCCGGGAAGCGCGTGGCTGTGCCTGCGGCGAGACGTGTTCGAACGGCTTTACGACTACAAAGTGCGGCACGGGATTCCGACCTGGGAAGAGGCCCTGGAGAACATGCTGGCGGCGGAAGAAGCGGTGCAGTCATGAATCTCGAGCGCGTCGATCAGATCGCGAAAGCTGTGCTGTACGAAGGGTACATGCTGTATCCCTACAGGCCGTCGTCGGTGAAGAACCAGCAGCGCTGGAATTTTGGGGTGCTGTATCCGCAGGCTTACAGCGAAGCGCAAGGCGGAACGGACGCATGCAATATGCGGACTGAGTGCCTCGTACGGGGTAATTCAGGCACAAGGTTAGAAGTCAGACTGCGCTTTCTGCAACTACAACTGCGGCTGACGCAGCGATCTGCTGAGGCGAACCCCGCGTGCGATGTGTGGCAGGAAGCGGTGGAACGGGATGTCAGCGTGCCTATTTTCGGTACTGAGACGACTTTGGCGCGGCCAATAATCCATGCGTTCGAGTTCCCGGCGCAGTTTGTGATTGAACCCGAGCCAGCCGGTAAAGGCTCCAAGGGCAGAGTAGTGCGACGCCAGTCTGCGGTGCGGGGCGAGCTCGAGATTGCAGCCCATCTGGTCGGTGAAAATACGTTCAAGGTAAATACTGTCGTTCGGAACTCCTCGGCGCTGGAAGATCCCGAAGCGAGCCGGGACAACGCATTACTGCAATCACTGGTTTCCACACACACGATCCTCGGCGTCGAAGGCGGCGAGTTTGTTTCGCTGTTTGAGCCTCCCCAAGAGTTGCAGGAACAGGCCGCAGCGTGCCAAAACGTGGGCGCGTGGCCGGTGCTGGTCGGCGAGCCGGGGCAACACGACACGCTGCTGGCTTCGCCCATCATTTTGTACGATTACCCGCAGGTTGCTCCGGAAAGCGCAGGGGATCTGTTTGATGGGACTGAGATCGATGAGATTCTCTCGTTGCGCATCATGACGTTAACCGACGACGAAAAGCGCGAAATTCGGCAGTCGGACGAGCGCGCCCGCCAGATTCTGGAACGCACGGAGACGATGCCTGCCGAACAGTTCATGAAACTACATGGTGCAGTGCGCGGATTGCGGCCGGTCAAGGAGAGCACTCCATGAACGAGTGGGAATGGCAGTTGCTCGAGGACAAGACGACGGTCGATCGCATAACGATTGGCGGTGTCGAGGTAAAGGTGGGGGACCGTGTGCGGCTGCGCCCGCGTGCGGGCGGCGATGTGCTTGATATCGCCTTAGCTGGGCAGCTCGCTCACGTGGAGAGCATCGAGCAGGACTACGAAAGCAAGACACATATTTGTGTCGTGCTGGAGGACGATCCGGGACGCGATCTGGGACTGCTGCGGCAGCCGGGTCATCGTTTCTTTTTCGACGCGGCAGAGATTGAACCTCTGGCACCAGAAGAAGCGCAGAACAGTACGACGACGGAACAGGCGCGCATCCTAGTGGCCGGTATCGGAAACATTTTCCTCGGGGACGATGGATTCGGCGTCGAAGTGGTGAGACGTCTGGCGGCACGCGAGCTTCCCACCAGCGTGCGTGTCGCCGATTTCGGGATCCGCGGGTTCGATCTGACGTATGCCCTGCAAGATGGGTACGAGACGGTCATCCTGGTGGATGCGTATCCGCACGGGCAGGCGCCGGGGACGGTTTCGCTGGTTGAGCCTGACCTCAGCAAACTGGATGAACAGCAAGCGGGAGTTGTTGAGACGCACGGCATGAATCCGTTGAACGTGCTGCGGATGGCCGTTGCCATGAGCGGGACACTCAAGAACAAAATCTTGCTTGTAGGTTGCGAACCCGCGACGTTTGGTGGCGAAGAAGGACAGATGGGATTGAGCGAACAGGTGGAAGCGGCGGTGGACGAAGCGGTGAAGCTGGTGGCCGCCGTGGTCGAACGAAGCTTGCAAGAACCGAAGCGATCGAATTAAGAGGTCGTTCTGAATTGACCAAGACAAGGAGATAGCCGTGCACGAGAGCAATAATCACTCCGATGTAGCGACTGACAAGGACACACTGTTCATGCTCAGTGGCGTGGCCTTCATCGTATTTGGCGCGGGATTGATTCTTTCTAATCCCCTGGTGAGGAAGTACCTCGGCCAAGCCGGCATCGGCAACCTGGCGCAGGGGGCATTGCCGGATCTGGAACGGTACCTCAAGTTGCGGTCGATGTAGAGATGTAGATAGGGGACTCGAACCCGCTGACCCGACGTTGATGCGATGCCGATCGATGGGCGAGCGCGACAGGTTCCGCGGGCGAATACCGGGAATTTGCGAGGAGGATCGCGAGTGCAATCAGCAGCCGATGCGGCGCAACCGACACCCAACAAAGCCGCAGTTCGCTACACAGTTGACGCCGGGCGCAGCACGTTTACTGTACAAGCTTTTTCCACTGGCCTGCTATCCGCCTTTGGGCATAGCCCGAAAATCGCTGTCCGCGACATTCAGGGCGAGGCGCAGTTCGTTGCTACCGGTACGACGCTGGAGGATGCGCATTTACACTTGACGATCAAAGCAGACTCGCTGCAAGTGACGGATGACATTAGCGATAAGGACCGGCGCGAGATCCAGCGCCAGATGTATGACGAAGTGCTAGAAGTCGACCGGTTTCCGGAAATCCAGTACGACTGCTCGCAAGTTAAGGTTAGCGGCAGCGGCGACCGCTATTGGGCAGCATTGAATGGTGCACTCACGTTGCATGGCGAGACCCATCCATTGCAGATTTCAGCCAGAGTGGTGATCTCGGGCGACAAGCTGCGCGCTTCGGGCGAGTTCGGAGTGAAGCAGAGTGAATATGGGATTGCCCCAGTTTCGGTCGCGGGTGGAGCAATCAAGCTCAAGGATGAGATCAAGTGCACGTTCGACATCGTGGCCCAAAAGCAGGGGTAAACGCGATGGATTACGACGACGAAAACGCAATGCCGCCTGGAGGATGCACCATGTGCCTGGCAATACCCGGAAAGATCATCGAGATTTCGCCTGACAACCCTGACTCAGCGCTGGTTGATGTGGTGAGCGTGCGGCGGCGCGTGGATCTGGGATTGTTGCAGGACGACCGTCCCGCACCGGGCGACTGGGTCCTGATCCACGTCGGCTTCGCCATGAGCAAGATCAGCGAAGAGGATGCCAACGACCAGATGCAGACGCTCCGAATGCTGGGTGAGGCGGAGGCGGCCATGCAGGAGGTCCAAGGGTACGGACTGGACGAGGCGGATAACGAAGAGCGGAAAGAAGAACCAACTGAGAAGGCGTCATGAGATTTGTTGACGAGTTTCGCGAGCCGGAATTGATCACGCGAACCGTAGATGAAATACGGCGGCTGGCCGATCCCGACAGGCACTACCGCTTCATGGAGGTGTGCGGGGGGCATACGCATGCCATCTATCGCTTCGGGCTGAAGGATTTGCTCCCGGAGAATATCGAGTTGATTCACGGGCCTGGCTGCCCGGTGTGTGTGCTTCCCATGGGCAGGATTGACGATGGCCTGGCGCTGGCCCAAGATCCAGACGTAATTTTCGCCGCGTTCGGCGACATGATGCGTGTGCCGGGCACGAATGGCAGCCCGCTCGAACATAAAGCCCGTGGTATGGACGTTCGCATCGTGTATTCACCATCGGATGCGCTCAAGCTGGCACGAGCCAATCCGGAAAAGCACGTGATGTTCTTTGCAATCGGTTTCGAAACCACGGCGCCTTCGACAGCGCTGACGCTGATGCGCGCTAAGGCCGAGGGCATTCGTAATTTTTCAGTTTTCTGCAACCATGTGACGATTATCCCGGCGATCCGGGCAATTCTCGATTCCCCGGATATGCGACTGGACGCGTTCATCGGTCCGGGCCACGTGTCGACCGTCATCGGCTGCCGCCCTTACGAATGGATCGTGAAAGATGAACACAAGCCGATCGTGATTTCAGGATTCGAGCCACTCGATATGCTGCAGTCGATCGTGATGCTGCTGTGCCAGTTGCAATCTGACGAAGCCAAGGTCGAGAACCAGTACAAACGGGTAGTTCCGTGGGAAGGAAACCGGGCGGCACTGCGCGCGATGGCCGAGGTCTTCCAACTGCGTCCTTACTTTGAATGGCGAGGCTTGGGATTTATTTCGCAGTCAGCCCTTCGTATCCGCGACACGTACGGAGAGTGGGACTCCGAACAGCGCTTCGAGGTGCCGGGCGTGCGAGTCACCGACCCAAAGGCTGCGCAGTGCGGGGAAGTACTCAAGGGCGTGTTGAAGCCCCATCAGTGCAAATTGTTTGGTCGTGAGTGCACGCCGGAGCATCCTATCGGAGCGTTAATGGTGTCATCGGAAGGATCATGCGCAGCCTATTACAACTACGAACACCGCAAAGCAGCAACGGAGATCGGGCTGAGCCAAACGGCCTGAGTGATCCCGTTACAGCGCCGCGCGTTCGCTTTCGTGAGCCGCAAATCGAGATGGCCCACGGAGCGGGCGGCAAGGCGAGTCGCAGGCTAGTGGAAGGCCTGTTTGCGCCCCTGTTATATAGCTCGACTTCAGAGCCTCTCGCCGACGCTGCTCAGCTCTCCATCGGTGGAGCGCGAATTGCCATCACGACTGATAGCTTCGTGGTGAAGCCGCTCAGCTTTCCGGGTGGGTCGATCGGCGAACTCGCAGTGAACGGGACGGTAAACGACCTTGCGGTGTCGGGCGCTCGGGCGGAGGCGTTGGTTGTGACGTACGTCCTGGAGGCGGGACTTCCAACCGAGACGCTCGAAGCGGAAGTGCGCGCGATGGCAAACGCTGCGCGCAGGGCCGGGGTGAAGATCGTGGGCGGCGATACTAAGGTCGTCGAACACGGCAAGGCAGACGGCATGTACATCACGACCGCTGGAATCGGCAGCCTTATTCACGGTGTAAAGACCGACCCTCGGTCGGTGCGAGCCGGCGACAAAGTCTTGCTGTCGGGCCCGATCGGCGATCATGGCATCACCATCCTGCTGTCCCGTGGAGAACTCGACATTGAAGCTGATCTGCGCTCGGACACGCGGTCGGTGCTGCCGCTGGTGGAGGCCATAGCAAACGCGGCTGGGCCCGGTATCCGCTGGATGCGCGATCCGACTCGTGGCGGCGTAGCCACGTCATTGAACGAACTGGCTCGGGATTGCGGGTTGGGAATAGTACTCAACGAAGACGACGTTCTGGTTCGCGATGCCGTGCGCGGAGCTTGTGAATTGCTGGGGCTCGATCCGCTGCATATCGCGAACGAAGGCCAGTTCCTGGCGGTTGTCTCGCCCGACTACGCCGACGCTGCGCTCAACGCGATGAACCTGCTGCCCGGCGGCGAGGACGCCCGGATGATCGGCTCGGTATGTGAGCAGCCGGCAGGGGCGGTATTGGTGACAACCGCGTATGGGGGCAGCCGCATCGTAGATATGCTGGTGGGAGATCCACTTCCCCGCATTTGTTAGGGACGACAGACCATGACAACCCGATGCCAACTCGCCACCGAAATTGAAGGGCGGCTGACGGCGAGAAATCATATCTACGAACATTTTTTCTCGCAAGAGGCGCTGCGTCTGGCGGAGGCTTGTCGCGCGATGTCGGAGCGCTTTCTGCGCGGCGGACGCCTACTGGCCTTTGGGCGCGGCCCTTATGCCACAGACGCGCAGCACGTCTCTGTCGAGTTCGTTCACCCTGTTATCGTAGGCAAGCGAGCGCTGCCGGCGCTTGATCTCTCCATCCTTTTCCGGCCGTGGGTGGAAGCGATTGTCCGTCCGGAAGACATCGTGATGGGATTTGGGCCGCCTGAAGGCGACCCCGCGGTCTGGGCCGCGCTGCAGGACGCGAATGCCAAAGATGCGATGACGTTTGCGCTGCCCGGAACAGAGGGCTCCTACGCTCTTGAGCCTCCTACAGAAGACGTCTTCATGCACCAGGAAATGATTGAGATGCTCTATCACACGTTGTGGGAGACGGTGCATGTGTTCTTCGAACACCGCGAACTCGGCTACGACGTGGGGCAGTCAGAGTTTCTGTATCCATTTCTGGGACGCGAGAAGCAAGATACGGACGCGTTGGTCGATGAGGTTGCCGAGTCCATTCAGATGAAGGTGCGCGATGACTCGAAGTTGCGCGACCAAGTGGCGCGGGAGCAGGCGGAGCAGATCAGCAACACCGCCCTGGCGATCTACGAGCGCTTGCAACGCGGCGGCAAGCTGATCCTGTTTGGCAATGGCGGATCGGCCACCGATGCCAACGACTGGGCCATCGACTGCGTGCTTCCGCCACACGGATATCGGCCAATTCCCGCGGTGTCATTGTCGTTAGAACCTGCCAACATCACTGCCGTGGCCAACGATGTAGGCACCGAGGTCATTTTTCTGCGTCAGCTGATCGCCCAAGCTCAACCAGACGATATCGCAGTTGGCATTTCCACCAGCGGCGGCTCGCGTAACATTATTATGGCGCTCGAGGAGGCCCGCAAACGCGAGATGCTAACGGTCGCATTGCTCGGATATGACGGGGGCGAGATACAGAGGCGCAGCTTGGCTGATTTCCCCATCGTGGTGCATTGCGACTACATTCCGCGTATCCAGGAAGTGCAGGCTTCGATTTACCATATCGTTCGCGAGCTATTGGAGGTCTTAGATCGTGGCCAGACTTGAACTCTTCGGCGCAGCACGCTGTCCATACACTCAGGAAATGCGTGATTGGCTGCAATGGCTCGGTCATGACTTCGTCGAGTACGACGTGGACGCTGATGCCGCCGCTCGCAGCCGCTTGCAGACCCTCTCTGGTGGGCAGCGGAGCGTGCCCGTGTTGGTGGAAGACGATAAGGTGGTAACGGTCGGCTGGCAAGGGCGTACCTGCATGGTTGAAGCGGACTAGGTATGGCCGCAGCCTGCTCCATTCGCGTACGCGGAGTGGTGCAGGGCGTAGGGTTCCGTCCCTTTGTTTATCGGCTTGCCCAGGCCAACACTCTCGCCGGTTGGGTGTTGAACGGTGAAGAAGGGGTGGAAATTCACCTGGAGGGAGCCGTACCAAGCCTCGACGCGTTCGTTCGTGATCTTAAGCTTCAGGCTCCGCCCGCCGCCAATATCGCCGAAGTCTTGATCACTCCCGTCAGTCCCTTGGGATTGCGGGAGTTCACCATCCGCAGCAGCGAACGTCGCGAGCATCCCACGGTCCGAATCTCGCCCGACCTCGCTGTTTGTGACGCTTGCCTGGAAGAGCTTTTCGATCGCAGCGATCCCCGCTACAGCTATCCCTACATCAATTGCACCAACTGTGGACCGCGTTACACGGTGGTGCTCCGCCTGCCGTATGACCGCTGCAACACGACGATGCAAAGCTGGCCCTTGGACTCGTATTGCGCCTTGGAGTATCACGACCCAGGCAATCGACGGTTCCATGCCCAGCCGGTTGCGTGCCCAAATTGCGGTCCAAACTATTTCTTGCACGTTGGCGGGGAGACAGTCGCAACCCGGGAAGCGGCGCTACGGAAGGCCGTAAGTCTCTTACGTGCGGGAAAAGTTCTCGCGATAAAAGGACTAGGTGGATATCACCTCGCGTGTGACGCGCGCAATCAACAAGCAGTGACTGCGTTGCGAGAACGAAAATTCCGCAAAGAAAAGCCGTTTGCCGTCATGGTGCGAGACTTGTACGCAGCGGATGGACTAGTAGAACTGTCAGCAGATGCCGAAAGACTCCTCTGTTCCGTCGCGCGACCCATCGTGTTGGTGCCAGCCAAGGAGCGGATTGAAGGAGTCGCTCCAGACAATGCGGAACTCGGCATCATGCTTCCCTACACGCCGCTTCACCACTTGCTTTTCGCAGCAGGAGCCCCGGAGGTACTGGTGATGACTAGCGCGAATCATTCGAGCGAACCGATTGCGTATGAAGACGAACAGGCGCTGGAACAACTCTCCGAAATAGCCGACGCGTTTTTGATTGGCGAACGTCCGATCGCTCGAAGGGTTGATGATTCGGTAGTTCGGGCTGGCAGCTTCGGTCCCATCATTCTTCGTCGCTCGCGCGGGTATGCTCCGGGAGCGGTGGTGACGCTGCCGACTGAGCGCCCGATCCTGGCCGTAGGTCCGGACCTTAAGAACACCGTGACCCTCGTAGTCGATGGCCAGGCCTTTGTCAGCCAACACATCGGGGACCTTAGTCATTACGAAGCCTATCGCGCCTTTCGCGAGACCATCGACGATCTCGTTTCGATGTACGAAGTGCGATGGGACGACATTCTAGTAGTTCACGACTCGCATCCCCAATACGCGTCGACTGCGCACGCGTTGCAACTCCCGGCCGGACAAAAGCTCGCCGTTCAGCATCACCGGGCGCATATCGCCTCTGTTCTTGCGGAGCGCAGCGAGTGGAAGAAACGAGTCGTCGGGATAAGCTTCGACGGGACTGGTTTTGGCGATGACGGCAGCATCTGGGGCGGAGAGATCTTTGTCGGCTGTGTCGAAGCAGGGTTTAAACGCGTTGCTCATCTGCGGCCGGCGTCGCTGCCGGGCGGCGATGCTGCGGCGCAGAATCCGGTCCAGGCCGCAGCGGGATTTCTGGCGCAACTAGACGACCTGCCGGACTTAACTCAGCCTCCTTTTTGCTTCCCTGAACGATATCGCGCTTCATTCGAGCTGGTCCGGAAGAATGTTCGAAGTTTTGCGACGACATCTGTCGGGCGGCTATTCGACGCGGCGGCCGCTCTGATTGGGTTCACGCGACCGATCAGCTTTGAAGGGCAGGCCGCAATCTGGCTGGAACAACTCGCCCTGCGCTCGACGACCGAGGATTCCTACCTATTTCCATTCGCTGGCCAGGAACTCGATTATCGGCCGCTACTGCAAGCGGTCATCCACGACAAGCTGCGCGGCAAGGACCCTGCCGATATAGCTCGTGCTTTTCAGCGTGGCATCAGTCTTGGCCTGAGCAATGTTGCCTTGACCGTTTGTGCGACGCACCAACTTGATACTGTCGTTCTTTCGGGAGGAGTCTTTCAGAACGAGTTGTTGCAGCGAGACTTCCGCAATGCAACGAGTGAGACGCCAGTAGCCATCTGGACCAATCACAGCGTGCCACCGAACGATGGCGGCATTAGTCTGGGCCAAGCGGCGCTTGCCGTATTTGGCTACGTCGAAGCAAAGCCCTACCTTCCGTAAGAACGGACTCGTAATCGACCACGACCGAAACGATCGTCGATTTGCACCAAAATCGGGGTATACTCCCTTCACTCGGCCGGGTAAACCGTTGGGATCCAGACCTTCCATCTCGCGACGTCCGCTCATCTTGTGTATCGATGACGACGAGATTGTGCTGCGGATCCGCAAATTGCTGATCAGCGGGGCCGGTTATGAAGTGATGACGGCAGAATCGGGGGAAACCGGTCTGGCGCTTTTCAAAGACCACCCGATCGACCTCGTGATCTCCGATCACTTCCTCAGCGGCAGTAACGGGAATGAAATCGCCCGTGCCATGAAAGCGATCAAGCCCGGCGTGCCGATCCTCATAGCGTCCGGGAGCGCCGGTCCTGCGTCTCTCGAATACGCGGACGGCTTTGTGTCGAAGGGTGAGCCGCCTTCGGAATTGCTTAAAGCTATAGCTGAATTGCTTACCAGGCGCTAGCCTCCGTATCTTCAGAGGCCAATGAGGCGTCGAACACGCGAAAACTGAGAATTGGTCGGGGCGAGAGGATTTGAACCTCCGACCCCCTGCGCCCAAGGCAGGTGCGCTACCAGGCTGCGCTACGCCCCGACTGCCTCGATTATAACAACGATTATCGCCGCTCTCGATCGAGCCGCACTCCGCTCGTGCTACGACACGAACGCATTTTCATCGCTATAATAAGGGCTTCATGACTGGTCTCGTGTATGCGGCCGTGTGTTATGTCCGCAGTCCAGCTGGTGTCTTCGTTGAGGAAATGCGGCGTGATTTGCATCCCGCTCATACCCATGCCGATGCCCACATCACCATCCTTCCTCCGCGGGCGTTGCGGGGCACGGAAGAGCAAGCGATTCAGCTGCTGAACGATACCTGCCGCACCGTCACCGCGTTCCACGTAACCATGGGTGACGTTGAGTCCTTCATCCCCTCAACCCCGACAGTTTTTATCCGCGTGGCCCACGGCGCTTATCGCTTCCGCGAGTTGCACGATCAGCTCAATCGCGGCCCGCTCCAGTGCGATGAGCCATGGCCCTATATGCCGCACCTGACCATCGTGAAGATGGACACGATCGACGAAGCTCGAAAAGTCGTCGCCTTGGCGCGCCCCCGCTGGGACACCTGCGACGACAGCCGGAAAATCGCCGTCGATACCATAACTTTTGTCAAAGGCAGTGGGGAACGCTGGATCGACCTGGCCACGATTCCGCTGGGTCAAATTGTGTGCAAATAAACGACGCCAAACGGTCTAGGTGTTCTTTGGAGTTGTAATGGAAGGAAGCCGGCTGGAAGTATTTTGGGGTGGGTGAAGGGATTCGAACCCTTGACAGCCGGAGCCACAGTCCGGAGTTCTACCACTGAACTACACCCACCGCAGTAACTCAAATTATAGCATCCACTACCCGCGCCTCCTGCGGCCGTGAACCGCGTAGAGACCGTCGGAATATGCAGTGAAAACGCGCGAGGAAACCTTAGTTCATCGAGCAGCCGCCACCATTGTTCATGCAGCAGGCGGACTGTCCGCACGGGCTGGCTGGCGCGGCACCGCCATGGCTATGAGCCGAGAATGTCGACAATTGCTGCTCGAGCTTCGCAGTGTGGCACTTTGGACATTCGGCCGCTTGTCCACCAAAGACAATCGCTTCAAACTTGTGGCCGCACTCGGCACAGAGATATTCGAAAATCGGCATAATCTCTCCCAACTAAGGTTCCCTCTACCGCACGGCACCCCTGCGATAATGGAAGAAGACGACGAGTCACCTCCATTATAGATGCGACAGTACGAACCAGATAGAGACAACGATTTATCCGTAGCCCGTGAAATGACGACGCTTTCGCACACGCTGCGCCCCGCCGAGACCACAGGTGCGCATGATTTCTTCGGCGAGCCGTTTGTCCCTCGCCGTCCGTTCTTCGGCGGACACGCGCAAACCATCACCGGCAACTTTCTGCCTCGGCGCAACGAAATGCCTCCAGCGGAAGAGCGGTTGATTCACGTCGAGCCGGACGTGCAAGTGCTCTGCCATTGCCACTGGCAGGAAAAACGCGGCAGTTCCACGACGATGATCATCGTCCATGGACTCGAAGGCTCGAGCGACTCGCAGTACGTGATCGGGACCGGCAGCAAAGCATGGCGCGCCGGCATGAACGTCGTCCGCATGAATATGCGCAACTGCGGAGGCACCGAAACTCTCGGCCCTACACTCTACAACTCCGGCATGTCGGACGATGTGGGGACGGTTGCTGAAACCTTGATTCGCGACGATGGCCTGCAGAAGGTGGCACTGGCCGGGTTCTCGATGGGCGGCAACCTTGTCCTGAAGATGCTGGGCGAATGGGGAACGCAAGCTCCGCCCCAGATCACGGCAGGCATCGGCGTTTCGCCCGCTATGGACCTTGCGGCCTCGGCCGACGCGCTGCACAACCGCCAAAACCGGATCTACGAGTGGAAATTTATGCGAGGGTTGAAGAAGCGCATCCAACGCAAGGCCGCGCTCTATCCGGAACGCTACGACACCCGCTACTTGCACGGGCTGCGCAGCCTACGTGAATTCGACGACCAGGTCACTGCCCGCTATTGCGGGTTCCGCGACGCCCAGGACTATTACACGCGCGCCGCCTCGACTCAGGTGCTAGATCACATTGCAGTTCCGACTCTGGTCTTGCACGCTGCTGACGATCCCTTCATCCGCGTGCTGCCCGCTACCCTGGAGAAACTGCTGCATAACCCAAATATTACTTACATCGAAACCTCTAGCGGCGGACATTGCGCTTTTCTGGCCGAAGCGAACGGATACGATGGCCGTTGGGCTGAGCGCCAGGCCATCGCCTTCGTGCAGAGGGTTGAGCGAGGCGAATCCGTCTCCGCTCCCGACTGGGCGCAACTCTAGTGGACGCCGACTGGTCAGTCGAACTCGGCGCCGACGATCCCGCCCTTGAGTTCCCCTGGTCATCGCCCGATGGATCACACAGCTACCTCGATTTGCTGACCCACCCTGAACACGTTTTCGAAATCCCTGAAGCATCACGGTACCCGGAACTCGCCGAGTTCCTGCTCGCCCTCAATACCCCATCGTCGCCCCGGCTCACCGCGAAATGCGATGTCTGGTTCGATGACGAACTCGGCGAAGCCGAGGACATCTACGACTCACGTCTCAAGATGTGTTCCTACGTTGACCTCATCTTCCGCGACGCAGCCGCGCGCTTCTCGTTTGAGCGGCATGAGCAGTGGGTGAAGGCACTCGCCCGGCGTTTGTCAGATCAAGACGATGAGCCAATTGCCTGCGAGTTCGCCGTGCGGCGTTGTTGGTATCACACCAATTCGCCCACCGACGACGATCCCGCACCCGGCCTCTCTGTGACGCTCTACCTCTTCGGTTATGGCAACGACGAGGCTCAGGCACGCACCCGCTGGGCCGAGGGACTCCAGCGGGTTACTTCCGTGCTTATCGCATACAAGCCGTGATTTGCGATAATGAAAGCGGCTGAAACGACAGTTCGGCGTCAGCCAAGATGGGGCCGTAGCTCAATTGGATAGAGCATCAGCCTTCTAAGCTGAGGGTTGCTGGTTCGATCCCAGCCGGCCCTACCATCCTTCTGCGACGAAACTCCGCAATCCGCATTTCTTCACCGGCTCCGATCTTCCTACGGTACCGGCCGCACCTCAATCTTCGGGGCTTTGCATTCTCTTAGCGTGGTTGGGCAGGCCTGGTACTGTAGGTCCTTGCTCAGGCAAACTTCTACCGCCGAAAACTCGTTCTGCGGACACGAAACGCGAAACGCTTCCGCGGGGGCCTTGTTGGCCGATGCAAATTCCTTCTCGATGTTGGCCGGGCCGGTCTGCTCACTCTGCGACGGCTTTTTGAAGTCGTCCGGAATCGTCAGCCCAGTGTAGAGCTTCTCGATGGCAGCGAAATAGTCCTGCACCGAAAGCCCGCTGCACGTTCCATGCTTCGCCCATTCATGCTGAATCAGAGAACTGCCTGGCATGATCGGCATTATGTGGTCGACCGTAGCGGACGCAACTGGCGGAGTGCTCGCGCAGCTCTCCGGCCACTTGCCGTTGTTGTCCTGCGGCCACAGGCCATGCACCACCAGTCCCATGTGCTTGTTGGCAGCGCATTCAGCGGAAGATCGACCGGCAGAATTGGTGGCACAAAATTCCGGCGCCCATGACAGCGTCAGTAGGTAATAGTCGAATTCGCCCGTCGTGTTCGTGCTCGACGAAGAGTCGCTGGATTTCTTGTGTTTCGCGAAGCCGCTCACCGACAGCGAGCAACCCAGGGCAAGTAACAGAGAGAGAGTGGCGAGTTTCTTGGTCATAGGCAGCACATCTTACAGGAACGTCAGCAGCAAGTCAGCGGAATTGCGTTAGTGCATACGGAAAAGCTGGTCGAGCAGGAACAGCATCGCCACACCGACGAACACGACGACCGCCATGCCGACACCGGGCTCGCGATTGACTTCGGGAATCAGGTCGGACGCGGCAACGTAAATCGTCACTCCCGCAGCTACCGGCAAGCCATAACTCACGGCATGCTGCCCGATCGCCATCGTGAGCACTCCGGCGAGCGTGGACAGGCCAAGCATCACCGAGGCGAACCAGGATTTTCCCTTGCTCAGTCCACTCGCCAGCATCACCGAGGTGACGGTGAAGCCCTCGGGTATCTTGTGCATGAACACCGCTAGGAAGATCACCCAACCGAGCCATGGTGAGATCAGAAACCCGGCAGTAATGGCGATCCCATCGAAGAACGTATGAATCATCAGGCCGACGAGCACCGACATGCGTTTGTGCGAATGGACGAACTCGTCCGCATGGGTCTCTTCACCATAATGAAAATGGGGTGTGAGCGTGTGTTCGAAAAAATGCACCAGGAGATAGCCACCCAGTACAAGAAGCGCTCCGGAGCGCCCGGCCAGCGCCAGGCTTTCCGGGACCATCTCCACCAACGCCGTGGCTAGCATGAACCCCGCTCCCAGCGCTACGAAGTAGCGCAGGTAATTGCGTTCCCACGTCCTCTGCACGATCACCGCGCCGCCGAACACGTTGGCCGCCGCCGCCGTAAGACCGAGCAGAATGCTGAGGAGGATGGGATTCATGGGCAGCCAGAAGAATAGCAGAGCTGTGATTGCCGAAAGCGGCTAGTCTGCCTCATTCGCCGCTCGCTTGTTTCTAGACACTAGCCACCAGGCACTAGCCACTATGTCTGATATGCATCACGTCGCCGTCTTTGACGATGTACTCTTTGCCTTCCAGCCGCAGCGTGCCACGTGCACGTGCTTCCGCCTCTGAACCGGCATCCAGGAGCTGGTCCCAATGAATGGTCTCGGCGCGAATAAAGTGCTTCGACAAGTCGGTGTGAATCGCGCCCGCGGCCTCGACCGCCTTCGACCCGCGTTCCACCGTCCAGGCGCGGCACTCGTCTTCTCCCACGGTGAAAAACGACATGAGCCCCAGTAATTCGTACGTCTTGCGAATGAGTCGAACCAATCCGCTCTCTTGCAGACCATAGCTCCCAAGAAATTCTGCCGCATCTTGATCGCTCATCTCGGCCAGCTCCGCTTCGACCTTCGCACAAACCGCCAGGGCCCCGGTATTGGGACGGGCCGCCACTTCTGACAAACCATACTTGGCGACCGCCTCTTCCAAGTCCTTGCTCAGCGTTGGACTCTCCCCGATATTCAGCACGTACAGAATCGGCTTCTCGCTCAGGAACATGAAACCGCGAATGCGCTTCTTGTCGTCGGGAGTCATCTCCATCTCGCGCAGCGGCCGCTCGGTTTCGACATGCTCTTTGGCACGCTTGAGCAGGTCGTGTTCCCTTTCGAGTTCCGCCGTCTTCATCTTCTTCAGGTCTTTTTCGACGCGTTCCAGTCGCTTCTCGATCTGCCCGAGATCGTTAATGATGAGGTCGAGGTCGATGTTCTTGATATCGCGCAGCGGGTCAACAGCTCCTACTACGTGCGGAATCGATGGGTCCTCGAACGCTCGCACCACGTGGGCGAGCGCATCGACATTGCGCAGGTTGGCGGCGAAGGCCGTTTCCTTCAGCGCCTCCTGGCTGAGCGCCGCAACGTCGGTAAACTCCACGCTGGCGTGAATGAGCTTCTTGGGGTTGTACAGCGCGGCCAGGCGGTCGAGTCGATCGTCAGGAACCTTGGTTACCCCGAGATGCGCCTCCCGCGAACCTCCGGTACGATGCGCCACCGCCTGCTTGGTCAACATCACGAACAACGACGTCTTGCCTACCTGTGGTAGGCCGATAATTCCAGCTTTCATAAGGAGTATGACCTTTCTATGCCAATCGCCGCGAAGTCAGAAAGATAACCGCCAAACCGAAGACCAGCACGGCACCCTCCAGCCGCGTCGACCATACGTGCAGGCGATTGAACTCGACTCGCCTGGCGTCGTCGACCGGCACATTGTCGATGAAGACCATGTCGTTACGCAGCGCCAGCATACGGGTCGAGATGGCGACCATGCTGATGAGCGTCAGCGCAATCATGGCGCAAACCAGCAGATTTCGCGCCGCAAAAGGAGAGGCAAACCCCGTCATGACCTGCGAGTCGACGACCGACGTGATCAGGAACAAGATCCCGCACGACAAACCTATCCAGTGCAGCATCCCCAGGCTGCGGCTCACCACAGCGCCGGCAAGCTGGCGGCTCGGCAATATCCCAGGGTGGAATACGGTCGGCGCGAGCACGAAAGCAAAAAAGATAATGCCTCCTACCCACACCACCAGCGACAACAGCATGAGGAACCGAATGATCGACATGAAGACCTCTGCAAACCTTTTATTCTAAATGGTCGGACGGGACGATACGGGACATCGCTCCCGAATCAGAACTATCCCAAGAACATTCCCTGCAAATGGCAACTATTCCACTTGTATGGGTTGTTTTGCATTACCAATATCTGCAACACTACAGGGTTCCTGCGTTATGAACTGTCCAATAGTTCAGGGAGCCCGCTGCGCCGGAGGCATCCCCGCGGCTTTTACATGATTTTCGTGCCTTCCCAACGCGCTGCGATTCTCCTTCTGCTAGGTGTCTGTGTCGCTGTTACGGTCCTTCCTGCGCTTGGCTTGGAACCAGCGCACAGCCCAGCGCTGACCCTTGCTGTTGCGAACGGCGTCTCGATCGCGAACTTCGCCGAGATGATGTGCGATCCGCATGGCGACATCTCCCTCGATTCCGCACAGTCTGGAACCTACCGCCAAATCGCCAACGAGGCTCCGACTTCCAGCGCCTGCCGCGGCTACTGGATTCGGCTCAATGTTCACGCCGCCGCCTCTCCAGCTTCGGGATGGGTCTTGCAAACGTCCCGCAATTGGTCGTACGTCGACCTGTACTCCATCCAGGGGGGCAACCTCTCTGTTGAGCGAACAGGTTTAGAAGTCCCGCCGCAACTCCGCGCCCTACCTTCCGGAGACACGGCGCTTCCCATTTCGCTTGAGAACAACAGCGAGCAGGTCGTTTATCTTCATTTAATCGGCGACACCAGCCGCTTCGGCGAGTCCAGTTCTCTCGGCGCCACGATTCAGCTGCTCCCGCAATGGACCTTGCAGCAACGGTCGTCGCTTTTTGCCCAGGGGATTTATGCCGGCATCATCGTTGGGCTGGCGCTCTACAACCTGATTCTTTACCTTTCCATTCGCGAGCGCGTCTACCTGTTCTATGTTTTGTACGTCATCTCTTTCGGTTCGCTGTGGACCGCTCGCACCGGTTTCTTCTACCAATACCTCTGGCCGCATCACACTGCCTGGGATCGCGACTACCAGCCGTATCTTGCCGCCTCAGCCATATTCTTCAGCATCCTCTTCGTCCGCGAGTTCCTCGTCACTCGCGTCCATTCCCGTAAGGTCGACTTCCTGCTGTTGGCAATCGCCGCCATAACCGCGGTGGCATGTCTGGCAAGCCTCGCGGGAGCGCCATTTTCGCTTCCCCTCATCCTCGCTCTAATCGGTCTCACGATCACAGTTTTCTACGCTGTGATTGGTTTGGATGCTTTGGTCCGAGGGTACCGGCCGGCGCGCTTCTTTCTGGTCGCGTGGACCGCATTGCTGGCCGGAAATGTGATTTACATTTTCATGTTCCTACGCGCACTCCCCACCACCGTTTTCACCCATAACTCCGCGCAGGCCGGTTCAGCCGTCGAGTGCATTTTGCTCGCATTCGCCCTGGCGGATCGTGTGAACCTCCTCAAACGCGCCAAGGACGAAAGAAGAACACAATACACCCGTGATTTGCAGGAACAAGTCCAACAGCGCACCGCCGAATTGAGCAACGCGGTCGAAACGTTGCAGACTGCTTCCGTCACCGACCCTCTCACCGGCTTGAGCAACCGTCGTCACGTAAAGTCCGCCATTCAGCCCTGGATCGCCGAATTGCAGCGCCAACGCCTGCGCAACTTGCCCGGGGCCCAATTACGATCTCTCGCCTTGTGCCTCGCCGATCTCGATCACTTCAAACTGATTAATGATGAACTGGGGCATGCGGTCGGTGACACGGTACTGCTCGAAGCAGCCAACACGCTGCGCCAGAGCGTGCGCGCCACCGCCATCCTCGCGCGTTGGGGAGGCGAGGAGTTTCTCATCCTCGACCACGTCACCGCCCCCCAGGAAGACCTGCTGATGGCGGAGCGCCTGCGCTGTTCACTCCTCGAAAATGCGCCCGCCATCGTCGTCGAGATGGGCCGCTCGCTCTCGTTGTCTCTAGGAGTTGTGCGGTATCCCTTCTCTGAGGCCTTCCCGGAACTATTGGATTGGGACCAGTGCCTCGCGCTCGCCGATCACGCCCTCTATCGCGCCAAGAGAGCCGGGCGCAACCGCTGGCAGTGCTACCGTCCAAACGAAATTGCCCTGCGCGACGCGATGCAATCTCGCGGCGCAGAAGGCGTCCGTCAGCTGTTCCGGCATCAACTGGACCAGGCACTTGCCCTCGGTCTGGTTGAGGTCGTTGAGCAAATCCCTACCGACGTCGAAGTAACTTAATCGGCGACAAACGCCGCACTTCGCGCGGCAATTCCCTACCCGCTCAATTTCCGTCCCGCATTCTTGTGCACCACCGCCAGCCGTCGCGCATGAAAGCTCCCATTGACCACCGCCGCAACGGCATCCATCTCGGCCAGAAACCCGTCGTGTCCGTGCCCTGTCTCAAATTCAGTGTAATCGCACTGCACGCCCGCAGCCTCAATCCGCTTCGCCAGGGCGCGAATGTCCTTCGCCGGAAACAGCCAGTCCGACGAGATTCCCACCAGCGAAACATGTGCCGCAATCCGTCTGAGCGCTTCGTCTTCTGACGAATAGCCTCTCCCCAACTCCCACGTGTCCATCGCCTTCGAAATCACCAAGTACGAGTTAGCGTCAAATCGTGTCACGAACTTTTCGCCCTGGTGATCGAGATAGCCGGCAACGTCATACCGCTCGGCAATCGTCCGCAAAGGATCTTCACCATTGCGGTTCGGCTTACGCCCGTAACGTTCCTCGAACAACTCTGGCGACTTGTAAGAAATCATGCCAATCGCTCGCGCCAGTCCCAGCCCCCGGGCCGGCTGCTCACCTGCCGCATAGCGGCCGTCCTTGAATTCCGGATCGAGCTGGATCACCTTACGCTGCAGATGATTCAGCGCCAACCCCATTGCCGCCAGCGGGGCCGCACCAATCGCGATGCAATGCTCCACGCGCTCGGGAAAGTCCACCGCCCATTGCAGCGCCTGCATGCCGCCAATCGAGGCCCCAATCACGATGTGCAGCCGCTTCACTCCCAACTCTTCCAGCACGTGCGCCTGGGCGCGGACGATATCGCGAATCGTAACCAGGGGAAAATCGGGACCGAAGGGCTTGCCAGTAGCAGGATTGACAGAAGTAGGACCACTGGAGCCGTAACACGACCCCAGAATGTTGGTACAGATCACACAATCGCGCGCCAGATCGAAAACCGTGCCATCGGGGCCCCCATCGCGCGCCGCCTTTGCGTGCGATGGGGCCGAGAACATCTCCGGCCACCAGTCACCCACGCGCGCCGAGCCCGACAGCGCGTGACACACCAGCACCGCATTGTCGCGTCTCTGGTTCAATTCGCCATACACCGCATAGCGAATCGACACCGGCTGCAGCGCTCCCCCCGGCCTCAAGGCGGAAGGGCTCACCATACGCGAAAGTAAGGTCGCCCTCCCGGGTTGGTTGTAGTACCTCGCTCATCGCTACGCTCCCGCCACTGTCGCCACCGCCTTCTTGCCGGTGGCCACTTGCAGCGCGTTCTCCAGATCGCCGATGATGTCGCGCACGTCCTCAATGCCCACCGACAGCCGCACCAGTTCCGGTGTCACTCCGGTTTCTCGCTGCTCTGCTTCACTCAGTTGCTGATGCGTGGTCGACGCGGGATGAATCACCAGCGACTTCGCGTCCCCAATGTTGGCCAGCAGGCTGAACAGTTGCACCGAGTTGATGAACTTCTTGCCCGCCTCGAAGCCGCCCTTGATGCCGAATGTCACCAGCGAACTCGCGCCATTGGGCAGATACTTCTTCGCGCGCTGGTAATACTTGCTGGTCGGCAGTCCAGGATAGTTCACCCACTCCACGTCCGCATGGCCTGCGAGATACTCAGCCACTTTCAGCGCGTTCTCGGAGTGCCGCTCCATTCTCAAATGAAGAGTTTCCGTGCCCTGCAACAACAGGAACGCATTGAACGGCGCCAGCGCCGCGCCGGTGTCGCGCAGCCCCTGCACCCGCGCCTTGATGATGAACGCCAGCGGCCCAAACGCTTTGGTGTACGAAACCCCGTGATACGACGGGTCCGGTTCGACGAAGTCCTTGAACCGCCCCGACTTTCCCCAGTCGAACTTTCCACCATCGACGATGATCCCGCCAATCGACGTCCCATGCCCGCCGATATACTTCGTCGCCGAGTTGACGATAATGTCCGCTCCCCACTCAATCGGCCGACACAATGCCGGTGACGCGCAAGTGTTATCGATCACAAGCGGTATGCCGGCGTCATGCGCTATCTTCGCCAGCTCTTCCACATCGGCGATATCGAGCTTCGGATTCCCCAGCGTCTCTGTATAGAGCGCCTTCGTCTTCGGCCCGATGGCCTTCCGCAGCCCGTCAAAATCGTCGGCATCGACGAACTTCACCGTGATCCCCAGCTTGGGCAGTGTGTAGTGAAAAAGGTTGTAGGTTCCGCCGTACAGCGACGTCGTCGAAACAATGTCGTCTCCCGCCGAAGCGAGCGTGGTGATGATCAGTGTCTCCGCCGCCTGTCCTGACGCCAGCGCCAGCCCCGCCAGTCCGCCTTCCAGCGCCGCGATGCGCTTCTCAAACACATCGGTCGTCGGATTCATGATGCGGGTGTAGATGTTGCCGAACTCCTGCAGCGCAAACAGCCGCGCGGCGTGGTCGGCATCGTCGAATACATAAGACGTCGTCTGGTAAATCGGCACTGCGCGCGACTTGGTTGTGGGATCTTTCTCCTGCCCGCCGTGAATGGCGAGCGTGTCGAGGTGATACTGCGGCTTCTGGTTGGCGTCGCTCATCGACTGCTCCTCTGTCTGAATTTGGCCCGGAAAACACAACGACCCACAGCTTGTTGCCTGTGGGTCGCTTTGAAATCTTGCGGCTCTTACTCTTCTTCTTGCCGCTTCAACGCGCAACCCACAAACCGACACGCATGCACATGCACATGGCCATGGTGCAACAAGGGGTCGCGTTGTGAGTGGCGTTCGACATATTAGGAGTCAAGTATATCGGCCCAACTTGCGATGTCAAGCCGACCCCGGGTCGGCGGTGGAGCAGTTTGAAGGAATGGGCCTGGGCTCCGACGTGCTGCTGTCGATCAAGGACTGCGCAATCGTTTTCGCGTAGCAATCACTGTGAACAGCCCAACCTCGTTCATCGGTACGCGCAATCGCGACTTCCAATGGCTGGCCACACAGATGACATTTAATCGATTGATCGGCCACGACGCTACCTCCCATCTTGTCCAAGAGGGGTACCGGCACCGAGAAAAATCTAACAATGCACCCGAAAAGCTGTCAATCGGGGCGTCACCTACGTGGCGAATTTGTCAGAGGGATAATCCCGATCGACCCAGCGTGCAAAGCCCTCTGGATTTCAAGCTGGGCGCGGCCATCGATTCCTCAGAACGGCTACCAATTTGCCTCTTAACTGTTCGGTAACAGACCGACGACCGTTGATAAGGCGTATATTCTCGGCCTAATTCACGTTCAACGAAGCCCGCGGTTCCCTCAATCTGGCCAAAAGATGCGGGTCCCAAGGGCTTTGTGTTTTTGCCATGGCAGACCTTGCTCGAGAACGTAAAGAGTTCTATCGCCGACTCGATAGGCCGGACGAAAGCATCTGCCTGTCTTGCTTCCATACCGTCAGAGCATACAAATCTGAAAAGCTCGAACATGCCGAGGACGAACACCGCAGAACTTGCCCGAACGGCATGAAAATCCGGGCCCACTTCCCAGCGGACCGCTGATTCGGAATGTCATCGAATCGGGCCGCATTACATCGAGTTGCGCTGCGTCCGATATCAGATCTACGCCTTGCCGCTCAAAAGCGTACACTTGGCTTGACATCCCTAGACGCAAGTCTGCCCGCCATGGGGTAGGTCCTCATGCGAATCCGGATGCCGGATATCTCCGGCTTGAGGAAGCAGCATGAACACCCCAAATTCTCACTACAGGAATCGTGTCTTAGCTTCCCTCCCAAAGAGCGAGCTCGATAGTTTGGCTCCTCATCTGGCACCGCTGGACCTCCCCCAGGAGCTCGTCCTGCTCGATGGCAACGCCAGCCACGCGTACTTTCTCGAGGACGGAATCGCCTCTGCGGTAGTGAGCGTCGCCGACGGCGGCACCGTGGAAGTTGGCGTCATCGGCGTCGACGGAGTCGTTGGCCTCCCCATCCTTCTCGGTACCGGACACTCGCCTGTCCTGACCTTCATGCAAATCGCTGGTTCGGGGTTCGGCATCGAAGCGGAAAAGCTAAAGTCAGCGTTTGAACAGAACGGCGAACTGCGGCGCCATCTCCAGAAATACATCCAAGCCTTCATGGTGCAGACTTCGCAAACCGCTGCCTGCAACCGTCTGCACAACATTGAGGAGCGCCTCGCCCGTTGGCTGCTTTCCTGTCGTGACCGGATGTCGTCTGATCGGCTTGCCTTGACACAGGATTTCCTCGGCCAAATGCTCGGCTCGCCACGCACCACCGTCACGCTTGCCGTTGGACTTCTGGAGCGTGCTGGCATGATTCACCACTCGCGTGGCGTTGTCACCGTTCGCGACCGGGTAGCTTTAGAGAGCGCCGCTTGCGAATGCTACCGGACCGTGCGTGATGAATACAGCCGACTCGGGCTGCTTTAGTCTGGTATCGAACAGACAGTCCCGCCCGCCTTACAATATTGTCCGACTCAATTAGCACAAGTGGGGCACAAACGTGAGTTCCGGGCCCTTGCAAAGGAAGCCTATGATCTCGTCGTTTTCGCACGACGGGCGCAAGCTCATCCTGTCTGTCGACGACGACAACGGTGTGCTGCTCGCGCGCTACCGATTGTTGGAAGACGCAGGCTATGCGGTTCCTAGCGCCGCCGACGGTGCCGAGGCATTACAACTCTTTGGCACCAATCCGATCGATCTGGTGCTCCTCGATTACAGCATGCCCGGCGTGCCCGCCGATGTCGTTGCTCAGGCAATGAAGGATTACAAGCCGAGCGTACCCGTGATCTTCGTGTCCGGTATCGAGGTCCCGGAACATGCACTCCGCGAAGTAAACCATTACATCCGCAAGGCTGAAGGTCCGGAGTCGCTGTTACGCGCCATTCAGGAGCTGCTGGCATCTCGCCCAACCGCCAGTCACGACGACCGCGAACAGGCCTCCTAAAATCTGGGTGCCCCACCCTTTCCCTTCTTTTGGGAAAGGGTGGGATCAAGACTCTCGCTGGGTGCCCGATCCTTTCCCTGATTTTGGGAAAGGGTGGGACCAAATTGTTCTTACTGTTGCCCCGATTGCTGCGCCCGCGGCTCTTCCGGCTCGGGCTCGAGCGGTATCGCCGCCGTTTCCGACAGAGTTTCGTGGCCGTCGTCGTCCAGCGCCGGACGCACGCTCACATCCACTGAAAGCCGCTGTCCGGCGTGACCTTTATAAACGCCTCGAATTGGTGCTGCGTCGGAGTAATCGCGTCCATAGGCGATGCGCACGTGACGCATCCCGACCGGCTTGCCCAGCGTGGGATCAAGCGGCATCCACTCCGCATCGGGCACATACGCTTCGGCCCAGGCATGAGAGGCCTGTCCTCCAATCACTTCTTCCAGTTTCGCGTCGGGATTTTCTTCGTTGTGCGGAACCAGGTATCCCGACACATAGCGGGCCGGAATCCCCCGCTTACGCAGCACTCCCAGCAGCAGGTGCGCGAAGTCCTGGCACACTCCTGCTCCCATTTGCAGCGAATCCGCAATCGAAGACTTAACGTGGGTTGCGCCTTTCACATACTGGAAGCGCTCGTGAATTAAGTCCGACGCTCTTTGCGCAAACCCCGCCACCGTCCCGTCACACCGTGCTTCAGCCTCCACAATCAGCGGCGAGAGCTCCGGCAGGTGAGGAACAAACTTACTGGCAGCAAGCATGTCGTAGAACTCTTCGTTCAGCTCCTCCTGTCGCCCTTCCAGTTCGCTGAGCTGCACCCAACTCGTAACCGATGGAACGTGATGGGTCAGCACGACTGATTCCGCATGTACTCGCAATCGGCTGTGTTCGGGCAGCACATTCACCTGGTGCACCCAGTTGCCCAGTGCATCGCGATACGAAAAGGCCGGCGAAGCCGGAGCGGTCGTTAGCCGAAATGACAGGCAACTCTGGTTGTCGTCATGCATCGGCCGCAGCCGGACCTCGTTGTAGCTCTCCGACACCGGCCCGTCATAAACAAACTCGGTCACATGCAGCAGGTGATAGCGGTTCATGCCCGGGCTCCGTAATAGAAGTATGAGTGAGCAATGTCTTCGCCGATGGTCCGGCAGTTCGCAAGCACATCCGTAAGGTAGCTGTGCAGCCCGCGACGAAATATGTCTTCCACCGTGTCATAGCGCAGTCCTTCCAGAACTCTTCCGGTGAGCCGCTCCGCCTCATTGGCATAAGACCCGGCATTGGTGCCGCTGATCGCCCGCAAGCCCGACTGCAACTCGGTAATACTGAAACGAATGGAACGCGGATGCTTGGGATGCAGGATCAGCATCTCCGCTACCCGCTCCGGCTCAATGGGCGAGTGGTACTGCCGCCGGTACGCCTCATACGCGCCTACAGACTTCAGCACCGCCATCCATTGATGGTTGTCGGCCGTTCCGGCAATCGTCGGCGTCTCCAGTAACGACTGGAATTGCAAGTCCACCAGCCGCGCTGTCATCTCCGCGCGCTCCAGCGACCACCCTATCTTGAGGAAGTCCCATCCTTCATCGTGCGGCAGGGTCGCATCCGTCACGCCAAAAAACCGATGACTACCGAATTTCACCGCATCACAGAACCGGTGCGGTCCGCTCGAGAGCTGTTCCGCCGGATCGAACCGCGTCACCGAGTGGTACAGCCCGTTGATGTCTTCCCACATCTCCCGCGAAATGCGGTCGCGAATTGTCCGCGCATTCTCCCGCGCCTTGGTGATGCACTGCACAATCGAGTTCGGATTGTCCGCGCGAAACGCCAGAAACTCATATACCGTCTGCGCATTCGCTTCGGTATAGAACTGCGCAAAGCGCTGCTGCTCGCCCGCCATAACAATGAGTGGCTCCCAGCGCAACCGGTACGGCGTCGCCGACTGCTCCAGCAGCATGTGATAGTTCACGTCGAGAATGCGCGCTGTATCTTCTGCACGCTCCATGTACCGCGCCAGCCAGAACAGCGAATCCGCGATCCGCGACAACATGACGTTGCTCAGGATTCCTCCTGTAATACCCAGGTGTCCTTGCTTCCCCCACCTTGTGAGGAGTTCACCACCAGCGATCCGGGTTGCAGCGCCACCCGCGTCAGCCCGCCCGGAATGATGGTCACATCCTGCCCGTCATACAAGCAATAAGGACGCAAATCCACGTGCCTTCCGCACATGCGCTTGGTTTCAACGTCGTACGACGGCACGCGCGACAATCCAATGACCGGCTGCGCAATGTAATTCCGCGGATCTTCTTCAATCTTCTTGCGGAAGCTTTCAATCGTCTCCTCGTCCGACGCCGGCCCGATCAGCATGCCGTATCCTCCGGACTCGCCCACCGCCTTAACTACCAGCTCCGGCAGATGCGCGAGCGTGTAGCGCAGATCGTCCGGCCTCGAGCACAAATACGTCTCGACCGTTCCCAGAATCGGCTCTTCACCCAGGTAGTACCGGATGAAGTCCTGCACATAGGCGCACACTGCTTTGTCGTCGGCTACGCCGTTCCCCACGGCATTCGCCAGCGCCACATTACCCGCACGATACGCGCCCATCAGGCCCGGCACGCCCATCAGCGAGTCCGGACGAAACACCAGTGGATCAAGGTAGTCGTCATCTACGCGGCGGTAGATCACGTCCACGCGCTGCAGCCCGTGGATGGTCTTCATGTACACCACGCCCGCATCCACGATCAGGTCGCGCCCCTCCACCAACTCGACACCCATTTGCTGCGCCAGAAAGCTGTGCTCAAAGTACGCGCTGTTGTAGATGCCCGGCGTTAGCAGCACCACCTGCGCATTGGCCTCGCCGCGCGGCGACAGCGTACGCAAAATGCGGCACAACTCCGTCGGATAGTGATGCACCGGCCGCACCTCGTACGACTGAAACGCTTCTGGAAACGTGCGCGTCATCACCTGCCGGTTCTCCAACACGTACGAAACGCCGCTGGGCGTCCGCACGTTGTCTTCCAGCACCAGGAAGTTGCCGGTCTTCGAGTCCCTTACCAGGTCGATGCCACAAATATGCGTGTAGATGCCCCGCGGCACCTCAACGCCAATCATTTCGCGGTGAAAATGCTTGCACGAGTACACCAGCGAGCGCGGAATCTTGCGCTCTTTTAGGATGCGCTGCTGCCCATACACATCTTGCAAAAACAGGTTCAGCGCCACCACCCGCTGTTGCAGCCCGCGCTCGATTTTCTCCCAGTCCGAGTGCGGCAGAATCCGCGGGATCAAGTCGAAGGGGAACAGCCGCTCCGTGCCTGTGCCGTCGCTGTATACGGTGAACGTGATTCCTTGCAGGAGAAACGCGATGTCCGCCAGGTTGCGGCGGTCTTCAAACTGGCTCGCCGGCATCGATGCCAGCATCTGCAGCAGCTTCGCGTAGTGCGGCCGCGGGGCGCCCGTCGGCAGGAACATCTCATCGAAAAACGCACCCGTATCGTAGCCCTGGAAGAGCCCGCGAGAGACGGCCGGAAGCGGTGCACTCGTCATGGGTTTCTAAACGTAGCAGGTCAACCGTACCCCGCGCTAATAAGAACAATTGATAGACCCTATCACGATTTTCGCTGGTCAGGACGCTCCGTCCACTACGCCACAAATTGCCTTCGGCGGATCCATAGACCAGCACTCACCGGAATGGGTGGAGCACCGCTTCAGCGGTGCATTCACGAGCTTGCTTTTGTGCCCGGCTTTAGCCGCTGAGGTAAATCCTTTCTTCCATTGCCCCCTTTTCACGGCAGATGCAGCACTGAGCCCGAAGGGCGACATTATGTTTGAGCCGGGGCGTAAGCCCGCGGAAACAACGCCACAACAATCCCCGAGCCGCGTAGCGGCGGCTCCGTCCTCGTATATCAACTCCGATGCCCTACCCCCCCTTCCCCCATTGTTTCCTCCCTCGTTTTGGTGTAACTTCCATCGGACACTTTCGCCAACCAGCTCATGCGGCCGACTGTTACAAATGTTTCTTTTCGCCCGTTAGTCACGTTTTCAGGTGATAGCGGTCACCGCGCAGAAGCGCAATCAGTACTCAAATACTCTGTTCGCCAAGTATCCGCTTTGCGACTACGTGTGCCGAGAATCGTGAACTTGTACCATGAATGCGATTTGAAAGGGCACGGCTTGAGCCGTGTCGTTCCGGTCGCAGTGAACGTTGTGCTTTAGCCCCTGAGGCAATTCGAATTTCTCTCTCGGGCCAAGAATGCGACAGCTTCGAGAGTCTCGGCCCTCAACAGGGTTTTGTAAATTACAGCAGCAAGGTTCTTAGGAGGACCTTTTATGACAGTAGGAATAATGCAGTCCGGGATTAAGACCCCGGGCGATTACATCAACGAAGTAATGGGACTAGTGAAAGCCAAAAACCCCGCCGAGCCCGAATTCCATCAGGCCGTACAGGAAGTCATGGAGTCTTTGCGTCTTGTGTTGGAGAGACACCCCGAGTACATCTCGGAGCGGATTCTCGAGCGCATCACCGAACCCGAGCGCGTCCTCATGTTCCGCGTTCCGTGGTTTGACGACCATGGCAACATCCAGGTCAACCGCGGCTTCCGCATCGAGATGAACAGCGCCATCGGCCCCTACAAGGGCGGACTGCGCTTCCATCCCTCGGTCAACCTCGGCATCCTGAAGTTCCTCGCGTTTGAACAGGTCTTCAAGAACTCGCTCACCACGCTGCCCATGGGCGGCGGCAAGGGCGGCAGCGATTTCGATCCCAAGGGCAAGAGTGACAACGAAGTCATGCGCTTCTGCCAGAGCTTCATGACCGAGCTCAGCCGCCACATCGGTCCCGACACCGACGTTCCCGCCGGCGACATCGGCGTGGGCGGACGCGAGATCGGCTTCCTCTTCGGCCAGTACAAGCGTCTGCGCAACGAGTTCGCCGGCGTGCTCACCGGCAAGGGCCTCGCCTGGGGCGGCTCGCTCATTCGTCCCGAAGCCACCGGCTACGGCTGTGTGTATTTCGCCAACGAAATGCTGAAGTCCCGCAAAGACACGCTCGAAGGCAAGCTCTGCCTAGTTTCCGGCAGCGGCAACGTCTCCCAGTACACCGTCGAGAAGCTGCTTGATTTCGGCGCCAAGCCGGTCACCGTCTCCGACTCCGACGGCGTTGTGTACGATCCCGATGGCATCGACCGCGAGAAGCTGGCCTTTGTCATGGACCTGAAGAATGTCCGCCGCGGCCGCATCCGCGACTATACGGACCAGTACAAGAAGGCCATCTTCATGCCGTCCGACGTGAAACTCGGCTACAACCCGCTGTGGAACATCAAGGCCGATTGCGCGTTCCCGAGCGCCACGCAGAACGAAATCAACGTGAAGGATGCCACCAACCTCATCAACAATGGTTGCAAGCTGGTTGCCGAGGGCGCGAACATGCCAAGCACGCTCGAAGCCACCAAGCTGTTCCTCGAAGCCGGACTGCTCTATGGCCCGGCGAAGGCAGCCAATGCTGGTGGAGTCGCCACCTCAGGTCTGGAAATGTCGCAGAACAGCATGCGCCTGACCTGGACCCGCGAAGAAGTGGACGATCGTCTGCACAAGATCATGATCGCCATCCACAAGAACTGCTACGAGACGGCCGAGATGTACGGCACGCCCGGCAATTTGGTCAATGGCGCCAACATCGGCGGCTTCCTAAAGGTCGCCAACGCCATGCTCGACCAGGGGCTCGTGTAGTTGTTGAACGGGTAGTGCGGGCCTTCAGAGCTTGCCCTGAGCGGAGTCGAAGGGCCCGCTTACACGCGCTTTGAAAGGGCACGGCTTTAGCCGTGCTGCTAAACGCTAACCATCGACCCGGAGCTTTAGCCCCGGCCTTGAATGCAGTAACGTAATTGAAGCGGGGTGGGTGCAAGCCCACCCCGTAATTCTTGGGGTAAAAGCACCACGCCTTAGTTCGATGCCATGGTTCTTAGCCATAGCGCATTTTGGATTTAGCTTGCCTGGAACTATCTGTCTACCCACCACCTCAGTGGTATTGACTTAATGAATCTCTACCGCGATAGTGTGTAGCACTTCTTCAACTAAATAGATTCAGCGTCGGCCGGATACTTCTGTATTGGTAGAGTTTAGTTGGGCTCACTCTTGTTTCTCACCGGACCTTGGCACAGTTAGTCAACCCTTCACCCTCAAATGCAGAAATAGAAGCATCCTATCGATCTACCGGGAACAGCGATCGAAAGTCCAGCTTGAATTTGGCTTGACGGTCCGCTGCAAGAGTCTGGTTCCATCCGAGGGAGGTACTATGCCGGGAAGAGATATTCGCTCTTTAGTTCACACAACAAGAACCGCAGAGGACCTGCTGGAACATCCTCTGCATTTCGAGGGCCTGAAAACTCAACTTCGGAATGCCGCGCTATTGCTATGCGGGTTAGCGATAACCGGACTGTTTTCTGGGACTACGCTCGATATGACCACCGTCGCATCTGCGCAGGAGCATACCTTCAGTAACACTAACATTGTCGTGTCGAATGACCCCTTCGCAACAAACAACGGGTTGATTCCACCGGCCTCGCAGTACCCGGGACCATTCTTTAAGCTCAGTCACAATTGGCCAACTCAGGCGCCTCCTCCGCTCAAAGACCCGCCGTGGTCACAAGCAATCGGCGGCAAACAAATCAACCAGCAAAATGCGGCGCTATACGTAGCAGCCTTGAAGCAATATGTAAGCGCCAACGCGCGGCAGTTGCTCCTCGATTACAAGAACTGGGACGGCGACAAGGCGCATTGGTATACCGAGCCCTGGCTTGGGTCCATCCGCGAGAGCATCCACGGAACCTATACTGCCTCTCAGTTTGGTCCTAGCATCTTTCCTGGCACCGGCCTGACACAAACATTTGATACCAACGTTCTCACATACTATGACGAGCGGGCCGCCTACACTCTCTATAAAGTGTGGGGAACCACGGCGCGGAAACCCAGCGTCAAGACCTCTAACTTTCAGTTTGAGGAAGGTTCCGTCGTAGTTAAGGCAGCCTTATTTTGCTCCAACGACCCTAAAGTGCAGAGCAACTGGTGGCCGGTAACCAGTGGTGCCGCAATGTGGCCGCTTTATGTGTCGATACCAGAAACGAGCCCTCCCTCCCCGCCGTCACCGTCGAGCGTGGCGAACGGCTACGTGATGCAGTTCGACATTATTGTCAAAGACACTGCCTCCTCGCCGAAGACCGGATGGGTCTTTTCGACGCTGGTTTACGATGCCAGCGCCAGTGGCGATGCCTGGGACAAGATGGTGCCGTTGGGAGTGATGTGGGGCAATGACCCCGGGGTGACCACCAACGCCTTGCACGAAACCTGGATCAATCCGAAGGCCCCCGCTTATGCGACCATGACGCTCGGCTGGGGCGGACGGCTATCGGGTCCGAACGACGGCGCCCGGAACGACATCAAGGTTGGGACGAACTTTATCGACAATGCACCCGATTCATCCTGCATGAGTTGTCACGGTCCTGCAGAATGGCAACCCGAGAAAAAGACGATGTTGTCTTTTCTCTTGCCTTCGTATCCCAATCCCGCGACGGGTCCCAACAACCCGCCGTTCAAGCCGTGCCCCAAGGGCACGGGCAAGAACGTGACGATTTATATCTGTTCGCCGGCGCCGGGCTCCCCAGACTGGTCGCGCTGGTTCCAGGACCGCAACGGAACCGAGCCCCAGGACCCCAATACCGGCTCAGTGGCGACCGACTACGATATGGTGTTCGCTTTCAAGACGCTTCCTGCGTGGTGGACAGCGACGGGGCCAACCCCAGCGATGGTGCCCTTCGGTTTGCTCCCGCTGCGAAACGGGTTCAATCAATACACGGGTGCACCTCTGAAGCCGAGTCATTAGTCTGAATGCGACGAGAGGCGGTCCGAAAACCAGCGCTCGGTCCGCCCCTCGCTCCAGCACCAAGTTGTGAAATAGCGACGACACGCTCTACCCGCTGGTGTCATCCGTAGCAAGGCTTAACGGCGGTGCAACTCTGCGACCGGAGTCAAATGGAGTGTTTCTAAAATGGACAGCAATCTTCTCGTGCAGGAAGTCCTTGATTTCTGGTTTGGTTCGCCGGACTCGGCAGAATTGGGTAAGCGTCGTCCGATCTGGTTTCAGTCCACCGACGCATTTGATCAGGAGATCAGGCAGCGGTTTTTCGAAGCCAATCGCCTTGCCTCAACCGGCGCGCTCGACGATCTGAAGCACACGCAGATGGGAACCTTGGCGTTGATCGTAATACTGGATCAGTTTTCGCGGAATATCTTTCGCGGAGCCGGGGAAGCGTTCGCCAACGATCCCAGGGCCAGATCCTTAGCGGAGCATGCACTCGGAAAACATTATGACAAGAACGTCCTGACCGTTCAGGGACTTTTTTTCTATCTCCCGTTTGAGCATGCCGAGGATCTGCAATTGCAGGAAAAAGGCGTGAATCTGTTCGTGAATCTTGGCGACGCTGTGTCCCTTCAGAACGCCCTCTGCCATCGCGACCAGATTATCCGATTTGGTCGTTTTCCGGACAGAAACCAAGCGCTCGGACGTCCCAGTACAAAAGCCGAACAGGAGTTCTTGAAGAATCCTTTTTGCCCGTGAGTATGAATCGCCGTGTGCCCCAGGTTCGCCCTTCTTTTGGGCTAACCTGGGATCGATCGAACCCGCGGGCGGGTGGCCCGGTCAACCCTCCTTCTGACGCAAAAATCTTCACGAGGGGCTGGTGGCCCACATATCCCGTGGCCCATATCTGCCCTCTGTTGGCAGATGTGGGGCTCTTGGTTTCGTGCTCGAGTATCAAGCTGTGCGCACCCGCAGGGCTTCCTTGCCGAGTGCCTGTGAGGGCCTCCTCCAGCGCTTGCTGGTTGACCGTAGGGCGGTATCGTGCGACCATGGCACGCTCCTGGCACTACAGTGAGGGTTGGCTATGGCTTTCGCATTTCTCCATACGAAACAACTGACCGTACGGGCAGTGAATGAATCCCAGTCTGATGTACACACCTGGAATTCGCCGGGCGGCCATGAATACGACAATGTCTTAATCATTTGCATGATGGACGGATTGACTTCCGGGGCGGGTTGGGGACCGGGACTCCTCGCCGAGACAGTGGCACTCGTTTATATCAGCGCGTACATCCAAGACGGCCACCCAGGCAATTCTGGGGTGGGGGGGAGCGTCCTTGGCCCCCTCAATAAGATCAGCAGTGTGTCGTTTACATTGACGGCCACAAACGCCGCCGCTAACGCGACTGTGCTAATACTCCAGGTTGCCTAAAAGCGGGATTTTCTTTAGTTCTTTCGCGCGTGTCCCGGGTAACGCCTCCCGCCACGAAAATCCTTCAGGTCGGGTGCCCCGTTCAAGCGAAGCTTGAGCGGGGGTTTTCCTCAAAACCGATACAGCGCCAACCCCGTAATCCGCGCGATTCTGGAGAAATCCTGGTCGAGTGTAAACACGCTTGCGCCATGTTCAAGGGCAATGGCTGCAATGAGGGTATCGATGGTCGTCAGCGAAATGCCTCGCGCTCGCGCGGCACGGTAAGTCGCGGCCGCTTCGCGATAGGTTTCAAATCCCCGTGGTTCCAACATATCCCACTGCGCCAGAAACCCTTCAATGCGGGCCGCGTCGCGGGTTAATCCCTGTAAAACTTCCGCCACCACCACTCCCGTTAGGGCAAAGGGTTCGCTCTCCTCGATCATGCGGCGCAACTCCGCGCCGCCCCGTCCGGGTTTGGAGCTGAAGAAGTCAACCCATACTGAGCTGTCCGCCAGGATCAAACTCGATCTCTCCGCGACGCCTTCAAATCACCTTTCCATATTCCGGTTCCGTAGTAGCGGAGAATGCCCTTTCGGCTCTCCGACCGGACCAGCAATTCCAGCGCCCGGTCCACGATTTGGCGCTTTGTCTTGAGTCGGGTCAGCTTCCGCGCTTTGCGAATCAAATCCTCGTTAAGCTCAATGTTGGTTCTACTCATGATCGTTATGATACACCAAATTTCATAGAAATGGTGTATCCGCCGGATGACTGAAAGTCTGGACTCCGACCACCAATCACCCTGCCGTGTGACCCACGTCCTTTCACTCCGCCAGCGGACGTGTAAATAATCGATCGTGAGGCAAGGGACTTGTGTGCCTTGCTCGCCCCGCACTAACGCTGCGGGTCTTGCCGCTCTTTGACAGATCGTCTCCGAGGTCGCGTTGAGGTCGAATCTTTCCGATTGCTGGAGTAAAGGCCGTCTAACCTCATGAAAACAAGAGCACATGATTGCGTGTGTCATACTTGTCATACTTTTCATACCAAATTGCATGACGAAGGCGAAAAAATGACGAAAGTAGCCGCGCTAAGTCCTTATGGCAGAGATGGATACGTATAAGTTATATATTTATCAATCGCTTGCGAACAATTTCTGCCTAACGGCAACAATATAGTTGACAAACCAATCTCTTTGCGCTAATCTGTGTTCCGGTTGGAGTAAGAGGTTGATTATGAAGCGACTTAACCACTATTCGAGTCCCTGCTTGATGTCCAGCGCGTCGGCACGTGCCTTTCGCGCCAAGGCGATGGAGTTCGCCAGCGCTTTTACAGTTTCAAGGTTTAGGGCTTCCTCGTACTCCATCTTCGGCAGTGCCAAAAGTTGTGCTTCAGAACTCAGGGGATTTGGGGTTTCGACCTCAAGGGTAGCTAGGAGTTTGCCGACTTTGCGTAGCTTCTCGCCCATCATCTTGGCTTCGGCAATTAGGCGGTTGAGGTTTTTCTGCGCTTCGTCAAGGGCGAAAAGCGCACGCATTCTGCTGTCCCTGAGATCGCCGTCGGTCAGGACGTATTCGCCGTTAATGACCATGCCCTATCACTTACCACAAGAGGCGTAAAACGCGAAGTTAGACGGAGGTAAATCTTATGGCCGAACAGAACCAACCCAAGACCTTGCAAGAAGCAATCCAGTATTTCAGCGACGAGCAGGTTTGCGTCGAGGCCTTTGCCCGCGTCCGCTGGCCGGACGGCAAGCCTGTATGCCCCGCTTGCGGCCATACCGAGAGCTACTACCTCGCCAAACAGCGCCGCTACAAGTGCAAGGAGTGCTGGAAGCAATACACCGTCAAGATGGGCACTCTGCTGGAGGATTCCCCTATCCCGCTCACCAAGTGGCTCCCTGCGCTCTGGATGATCGTCAACTGCAAGAACGGCATCAGCAGCTACGAGTTGGGCAAATCACTGGGAATCACTCAGAAGTCCGCATGGTTCGTTCTGCATCGGTTGCGTACCGCCCTGAGAAGTGGCGGCGGATTCGGCGCGAAGCATAAGCTCGGCGGCGATAGCGGCGCGGTTGAAGTTGATGAGACATGGATTGGAGGCAAGGCTAAGAACATGCACCGCAGCCGCGCCAAGAAGTACGCGCAAACCAACTTTGGCAAGACCATCGTCATGGGAATGCTCGACCGGGATCTCCGCCAGGTACGCGCCAAAATCGTGCCCGACGTGAAGCGCGAGACCCTACAGGCCGAAGTGATGCGCGAAGTGAAGCACGGCTCCCGCGTGTTCACCGACGAGTGGACAGGATACGACTATCTGCACTCTCGCTTCGTGCATGACTTCGTGAAGCACACCGAACGGTACGTTGACGGTCAGGTGCACACCAACGGAATCGAGAATTTCTGGAGTTTACTGAAACGCACTTTGGGCGGCACATACGTTGCCGTCGAACCATATCACTTGTCGAAGTACATCGATGAGCAAGTGTTTCGGTTCAATCATCGCGGCGGGAAGAAGAAAGAGAACCGCATTACTGACGCACAACGGTTTGCCTTGGCACTATCCCAAGTCGCGGGCAAACGGCTGACTTACGCCGAACTCACTGGCAAGGTGGGAGAAACGACGGATTTCTAAAATCCCGTTTGCTAAGAATCCTAGCGGGACTTGGCATCGTCGCCAACAGCGCGGTCCGAAGCGGAAGTCTTAGGCTTCCGCTTTTCTCTTGGCCTGTGCCGGCGCTCGATCTCGGCCATGACCTCAGCCTTTGGCACGGAGAGTACGTGCCGCAAGGCATCCTCGAATCTCGTGTACTCAGCCGTTGGCTTGGGATTAGACTTCATGCGCTAATCATACCGCACGCTTGCAAGAGAGGGATTATGACTGACAACGAAGTGCGCGAGGCTCTGCTATCCATCTGCAACATCATGCGCGACCACCTCAAGGCAACGATTCAGCTTGAGGAGGTTGCGCAGGCTTTGATTGAGCGCAACCCTGAACTGAAGGGGCGTTTTGAGATCGCTCAATCCGCAGAGCACGAAGAATCGGCCCATAGCGACGCTCCACCGCTATTGCAAACAACCGACTTGCTTCTTCGAGTCCAGCAAGTGATTCAAGGATTGACTCCGAGGAATTTTCGGAAGCAGACTTAATGGACACAAAACGGCTCCTGCGGTAATATCCGCTTGAGCGTTCGTTACCCCGGCTAGCACCGGGGTTTTCCTTTCCCTTCAACATGCCATTCTCAGCCAACGGGTTCGGAACAACCTACTACGGACACGCTGACGCGCATCAAGATGGCAGTTACGTAGCAACGAAGTGGTTGGTACTCTTGTTCATCCCAATAATTCCTCTCGGTTCGTATCGGCTCAAATTGCTTTCTGGCGGCGTTGTCCGCAAAGATTACCAAGGCTATCGGGTTTCCTTTCGTTTTCGCCAAGTCCTAATGACCTATGGCATCGCGTTGGCGGCGCTTTGTGGGCTGTATGTTTTCTTCCAGATACTTGAGCGCTTCCTAGTTCCTCACTCACGCTAAAGGTCAGCGAATATCACCAACGCGGCTTTCACCGTTTAGGGATGCCTGCGTTTTTACAAGTGTCCCTCAAGTCATCGGCTGTGAAAATCCCACAATCGCCTTCCCCTTGCGCGATCTGGCCGATTCCGAAAAATGACTTTCGATATTTCCATATCTCGTTGGTGTCTCCAAAGTCATCCCATCCTTTTCGCAGTTCGTAAGCTGCAAAGTCCGCCGCTTGCAGGGGAATGAGTCCAGGTACAACCAAGCCGTCTTCGGTCACACGGTCGCGACTCGGTTTGAATATCGGAGCTGCATATCCGGTACTTTCGATTAGATAGGACAGTCTCCCTCTCTCGTCGCCGTCCTCGAACACATACTCAGCCGGACGGTCGTAGCCGTGTGCGCGTAACCAGAGGTTCACCTTCGCAACACAGGTTCTTCCGCACAAGGCATACTCATTGCCAAAGTTCTCTCGAACCTCGTATTCCTTGTCTACCTCAGCAAACACGCGGCTTTCAATCATGGATGAGAAGCTGGCTCGCGCGTAATCTTTGATGACGCTTAGGAGCGAGCGAATAAAATTAGCACGCTTGGTATCCTCGCCCTTCCATCCGTTCGCGTATGCGTCAACCGAGTGGGCAAACTCCTTCATGTGGAAGTACGGCACGTTGTACTTGGCGAGTACCAGTTTCCAATCAACGGTGAATCGTTCCCACTGCTCGACGGTTGACAGCCATCCAGACACAACCCAAATGCCTTTGCCGTCGCCACTGTGACTGCTGTCAAAGTATGGGGTGAACATCGCGAAAATGGACTCTCGCCATCGACCATCTAATCTCACCGATCTGGCGAGATGCTCTAGCGGTGAGTACTGCTCCTCGCAAAGCAATTCTTGCACAGTGAACCTCCATTTCACCGGCAAGAACCCGATTGGCGTGTCAGTTTATAGCGAGCGTTGGTTTGCTAACTTATATTATTGCCTGCCTAACCCATTGATTCTAAACAATCGTGAATCGCGCGTTTACTTGGGCAGCGCAGTTGTCCCACTAACCGTGAAGTCGGCCTCAGACTTGGAGGCAGTTTCTCCCGGCTGGGCTGACCCAACGCTCAGGTGATACGTCCCGGGCAGGATGGATCGTTGGCCCTTGGCATCGACCGCCGAGAGGGATCGTGGACTCAGCTCGAGCGACACATCCCGGCTCTCGCCCGCATTGAGGTGTACCCTCTGAAATCCGACCAGCGAGTAGATCGGCCCATCGGTCTGTGGAGTTTTCAGATAGGCTTCCACAACTTCATCGCCACCGACTTTGCTCGTATTGGTAACGCTGACAGTTGCTGTCAGGGGCTGGCCCGCCGGAACAGTGGCGCTCGACAGCTTGACCGGGCCGTATTGAAAGGTGGAATAGCTCAGTCCGTACCCGAAACCCCAGAGCGGCTTGCCCGTGTAATAACGATAGGTTCGGTTCTTGAACGAATAGTTGGTGAACGCCGGTAAGTCGCTCGTGCCGGCGTAGAAGGTCACGGGTAGTCGGCCCGCTGGATTGTTGATGCCCGCGAGTGTGCGCGCAATCGCGGTTCCACCGTCCACGCCCGGATACCAAGCCTGAAGGATTGCAGCCGCGTGTTCCTTGGCCCAGGTGAGTGCGAGTGCACTACCACTGAGGGACACCACGATGACCGGCTTGCCGGTTGCACCCAGGGACTCCAGCAGGTGCTGCTGCGCTGCCGGAAGATCGATGCTGGTGCGGTCTCCACCATCGAAGCCTTCGATCTTGATCGGCATCTCTTCGCCCTCCAGTTCAGGCGAGAGCCCCACGAAGGCCACAACGAGATCGGAGGCCTTCGCGGCCGCAACCGCTTCGTCGATCAGAGCCTGCGGAGGAGCCTCCCAACTCAAGGTGACACCGCCTCCGGACTGATCGCCAGAGTGGCTATATTCCAGCCGGAAGTCATGCGGGTTCGTGTCGGCGAAGGTGACCTCGACCTTTGCCGACTTCGAATCCGACATGTTCGGAGGTGCAGTACTGTTCGCTCCCGTTGTCTTTGGATTCGGCTTGCCGCTGTTGAGATCGCCTTCTGAAAGGACTTTGCCGTCAAGCACAAACCGGTAGGTCTCTTTCGGCGAGTACGGGAAAGCCGATCCGGGCTCGACCGTAAAGATGTACTTCCCTGTTGCGGGAACGCGTATTGTGCCGGACCAGCGAACCGAGTAGTTGTAGGTCAGAACTTCGGGTGTGGGAGTGGCGTTGTCCCAGTCGTGCTGAATCTCGGGCTCGGTGGTGACGTGCACCGGACGGCCGGTCCAGTCAGGAGTAGCAAAGAACTCGGCGCGCAGCCCGCTGCCGAACGCCGTGCGAGGCACCGGTACGCTGGTTCCGTTGGCCAGGGTAGCACCCTGTGCATAGTGAATCGTGGAAGAGTGGAATTGCTTGGTAATGCCATCCAGCGGACTCACAGGATGCACTGGCTGCCCGTTGTAGTTGCCTTCGAGAGAGACCAGCAGATCGGCAGTCGGCCCGATGACCGCAATGTCGTGAGGTGCTTTACTGATTGGCAGCGCGCCATTGTTGTTCTGCAGCAGCACCATCGACTCTTCGGCGGCCTTAAGGGCAGTCTTGCGATGTTGCTCAGAAGCAACGGTGGAAAACGGAATGCGATCCATCGAGCTATTTCCTGGAGGATCGAAGAACCCCAGTTGCATTCGTGCGGTGTAGAGTCGCTCGGCCGCGGCGGTCACCAATGCCTCGGAAACAAGGCCCCGGCGAACCGCGTCGGCCAAAGTATTGAAGCCCGGCGACCAGATGCTGCACGAAAGATCGGTGCCGGCCTTGATCGACAGTGCCGAAGCATGCAGGACGTCAGGTGCGTTGTGGTGTCCGTTGGCCACATCCACGATGGCGCCACAATCGGAGACCACGAAACCCTTGAATCCCCAGGCGTCGCGCAAATGGTCCTTCAACAACATCGTGTTGGTACAGGCAGCCGCTCCATCGATCGCGTTGTAGGCGCACATTACCGACTTCACGTGGCCATCGACCACCGTCGAGCGAAATGCGGGCAGGTAGGTCTCTTCCAGGTCGCGCGGACTCACATCCACGTTGAAACCGTGGCGCAGCGATTCGGGCCCGCTATGCACAGCGAAGTGTTTGCTTGTGGCCACCGCTTTCGGATGATCGGGATCGTCGCCCTGCACTCCGATGACGAATGCCACACCCATTTTGCTGGTGAGAAACGGATCTTCGCCGTAAGTCTCCTGGCCGCGCCCCCAACGGGGATCGCGGAAGATGTTGATATTGGGAGACCAGAAAGTCAGACCGTAAAAGATGCGGTGATTGCCCTCGCGTTGTGCCTGGTTGTACTTCGCGCGGCCCTCGGTGCCGATTACGTCACCCATCTGCTGCACCATCGATGGGTCCCAGGTGGCAGCCATGCCGATCGCCTGCGGAAAGACTGTGGCGTATCCTGCCCTCGCAACGCCATGCAGCGCCTCGCTCCAGGTCTGATAATCCGGAACTCCCAGGCGCGGAATCGCGATGGCCCAGTCCTCGAGCTGCGATGCCTTCTCGTCGAGAGTCATGCGATTCACCAGGTCATGGGCACGGGTGGCGGCTGGAAGTGAAGTATCCAGATAAGCGGGCGGCTTGTTCTGTGCCAATGAAACGAGGGAGGCAAGCACCATGACTGCAAGGACGACGCGTTGCATCAGGACAACTCCTGTACGCAGATTGGTTAGGGTAAATGATTCGACCTTATTGATAAACAAGCAAGTCAGTGTAACTCTTCCACCATTTACGGTAATGCCCCTGTTGTATTGGAACCGTTCCAGCCTTAGAGTAGTGACCAGCGTGGGGTGGGAATGGCACAGGTTTTTACCGTTTCCCTGTCTTGGGTTCCAGCTGAAGCCGAACGGTGTCAGGCGGACCACATCTCTCACCCCAGCGGATCTGTTCCAAGCGGCGATGCGGGGTGTTTCGTGTCATTCGCCCAAGACTAGCGTCCCTTTCGGCCCCAAGATCTGCGCTCGTAGGTGCGCTGTCGCTCCTCTCCCGACATTGACGGAGATTCCCAGCTTCTGTAACTCCGCTGACAGCGCAGCGGTATCGGGACTGAATACCTCAAAGCTTTCCAGCTTGCATCCTGGGGGAGCATCAACCGAGGGATGCATTGTATCGGTTCCCCACTGGATAAAGAATGGCAGGAGGCCATCGCGGTCGTTGTTGAGATTGAGGGTCTGCCAGCGGAGCATCCTTCCGTCGGGGCGCACACGCGAACCAGGTGTCGGTCCCTGAAACGCCATGCCTGCTTTTTTCCAGCGCTCGGCTACTCCCACGATGTCAGATGTGTGTACAGCCCAATCCACGAGCCGCGGTGCAGCAAGTTGCTTCAACATCGCGGGCAACTCGGCCCGGGTTTTGGGAGTTTCTGTTTGCGCCGGATCGGGCGCTATGACTTCGAGGTAATGCAGTGGCCCCAGCGATAGCAGCGCATTACGTGTTCCTCGTCCCGGATGCACTCCACCCATCGCGGGTCGCACGCCGGTCCGCTTCCCCACAAACGCGATGCCCTGATCGAGATCGCTACAACCGAGAAGAAGATGATCGAGCATGGAAGGGACCTTGTCAGCCGCCAATGAAGCGCGAGGCATAACGGCAGCAGCGCCAGCGATGATGACAAATTCTCGCCGCGAAATCACTTCTGTACTCCGCTCGAAGGACGCGAAGGAGCCGTCGAGAGCATCTCTACTCACCGCCAATGCTGTTCAGCAATTTCTCGGCGGCTTCTCCCGGGTCCTGCGTCGCGAAGCTTTCGTCCAGCACGATCAGCGAGACCTCCGGGTCGATTTCCTCAAGCACCTTGCGGGTGGGCCTGCCATATACGCTTTGCATGTTCGCCGAAATTACCACCTTTTTCGCCTTGGTCGCTTTCAGCAGGATCTTCGCATCGTCGATGTTTGCGGTCGCCAAGGCGTTGTATCCGGAGCTCAGCAGCACTTCACGCATAAAGGACCGGACATCCGACGATTCGAACAGGCACAGCACGCGTGGCCGGGAATCTCCGCCAATTCCCTTGGAATATCGCGATCCCAGATAAGCCGCCGTGATGGCCTCTTCCACTGTGTCATAGGTCTCGAACAGCGTGATGATCTTGGTCATCTCAAGTACTCTGCGAATCGGCGCGGGCACTCCACTGAGTTTGATGTCCCCACTTTTCGCGCGGGCTGTGTGCATCAGGCGGGTCAGCGCCCCCAGCCCGCTGCTGTCGATAAACTCCACCTGGTCGAGTTGCATCACGATGTGAACATATTTTGCGAACGAATCCCCGACGAAAGCATGCAGCGCGAACACTTCTTTTCCGGCGACAATTCGTCCCTGGCACTGAATGACCAGGACATCGCCGATGGGGCGGCTTTCCAGATGGAGCGGCATGACGCCTCCAGACTTCTGAACCAGTTTGGCTACTGAGTCACGGAGTGTACACCAACTCATCCGGCCAGAACCAGCCAGCTCTCGATTGGTGGATGGGTAATCCTGACGTACGGTTATGCGCCGGTTACTTCGAGTTCGAGCTTTTCCTCGCGATACAGCACCGCAATATGACGGCAAGCGGTATCGACGACCATCGCCAGCATCACCACGATCGCGATCGCGCCCGCTATATCGAAGAGCAGGAAGGTCTTGCCGAGGATGAACGCATAGGGATGAACCATTAATGCAATGTTGCCGACGATCAGCAGGAGGCGGATCTCCGTTGGACCGAAGATGCCGTGTGACACATGGAAGTGCCCCATCGTGTAGGTCGCCAGGAAGCTCTCAATGGAAAGCACATAAAACCCGACCAGCAGTCCGGCCGCAATCTGCCAGTGCACATAACCTGACAGCGCCAATCCTCCCATCAGCGCCAGCGCACCGAAGGTGTCGGCAACGTGATCTACATAAAATCCATAACGCGGACGCTGCTGATCGCGTGCGCGTGCCAGGGTTCCGTCGAGACTGTCACCCAACCAGTTCAGAACGACGAAGAAGTTCACCAGCCACAGCGCGCGCCAGTCTCGCGCCGACAATGCGTATGCAGCCCCAGCAAAGACCTGCGCTAGAAATCCCAGTGCTGTGAGGTGATCGGAGTTGACGAACCTCGGAGTCCGCACCGCCATCCAGACGAGTACTCGCTTCTCGATGTCGGCTGTCAGCGCTTTATGCACACGCAGCGCTTTGACAAAGCCGCTCTGCCGGCGGTCCGCAATCTTGGCTTCCCTTACCTGTACTTCGCACAACTGGTTCATCGCTCCGTCTCCTTTGTGGTCCTCTCGGCCAATGCACTGCGGGTAGCTTGCATGGTGAACTCCAACGATTCCCGCGGGAGTTCTTCGACCAACGGCGCGGCCAGCCATCCCAAACCACCGGGAATGTCACGCGTCAGCGAGACCGCCTCACACTCGATCAGCAGTCCACCAGACACTTCCATGAAGCTCCAGTAAGAGTTGAGCCTCCAAAGGTAGCCGTCGTCATCGCCTTCCTTCATGTGATGTTCCCCAACGCTACCCGCAGCATCCACTTCCCAGATATGCGTATTCCGGGAAGCGCTGTACCCGCGATTTGAGTCAACCGAGCGAGTCTGCACGTCCCAAATACCATCGAGCACTACGGTCACCATCTTTTTCTGTTTCATGCGGATGGCAACCGACGCTCCACCGGCACGCTCCCAGAGGACGCGCGAGGAAACGATCTCGGGACCGTAGTGACGAGGAAGGCCGTTGTAGTCCTTCAGCAGATCCGCCATATCTTTCGACCTCGCACCGGCAACGAAGGCTGTTCCGCGCCAGTGGTGCACTAATCCGCCGGGTACTGGCTTTGGCCGATCCAGCACAGACTCGATCACGACGGTTCCTGACCTCAGCTCAGAGATGGCCTCCGACCGGTGAGACTGACTGCCATTCAAGACCGCGATGAAGGTTTCCGAGCTTCCATGCTGCTTCTCGATCCTGGCTTCGACGGCGGCGTTGTATTGGTCGAAGGCTTGTAGTCCATCGGGCTCCAGCCGGGCAGCTACTGCGGGAGTGAGTAGCAGGAGAACGGCTGCTGACGAGCCCATTGCAAATTGCATTGCGCGTTTCATGGTGAAAGAATCAGCGGCGCGGCGCGCCTCCGCAATGCATGAAAGCTCAAATGCGGCTCATTCATACCTCATCGTGCAAGTTATTGGAGCGAAGGCGGTTGTCGTCGCCGATCGAAGGCGCTTCGGGGGTCTGGACTGGCTTGGCCGTGGCTCGGGCGGGTAGACTGGATTTCCGCCCATGACGGCCGAAAGCCAACGCCGGATTTTTCGCTTCGGAGTTTTCGAGGCCGATGAGGCCACTGGAGAGTTACGCAAGCACGGGGTCCGTCTCAAGCTCCATTCGCAGCCGTTTCAGTTGCTGGTGATGCTCCTAGAACGCCCCACCGAGCTGGTGACGCGCGACGAGATGCGGCGTCGCTTGTGGGGCGACGACACCTTTGTGGACTTCGACCACGGCCTGAACTCGGCGGTGAACAAGCTGCGGGAAGCGCTCAGTGACTCGGCCGCACAGCCCCGGCATATCGAGACCATCGCTGGCCGTGGCTATCGCTTCATTTCACCGGTGACGATCGCGCAACCGGTGGCACGAGAAGTTCCCCAGATCCGCGCGATAGAAGTACCGGCGGCTCGCCCCGACGTTCCGTCTCTGGCTTTGCAGACGGTTCCCGCCGCGCCCGCAACGGAGCGCGAAGACGCGCCGATTCGTACGATTCTGGTTGCTCCCGACGAGTTGCCGGCTGCGCCGCGCGTGTTGGTACTGACCCTGCTGCTGCTGATGCAGGCGATGTATCTGGCGTTCTACGTTTCCGCCTTGGCCAATCTCGACGAAATCCGGGGGATATTTGCGGACTCCCAGCTTCCATCGCCAACGCTACTGCTGGCGTTGTTGGTGGCCAGTGCTGTGGTGCTCATCCCGGTGCGACTCTACTTGTTTGCGGCAGTAGCCTTCGATTTCTCACTGCTGCTCGAAAAATTCCGCCGCCTATTTCCCGTTCTGCTGGTTATGGATCTGCTTTGGGCGTTGTCGCCGTTCTTGCTGATCCATCACATCAATATCGGATTGGCGCTCGGAATGACCGCGGCGCTAGTCTACCTGCCGTTCGTTCAGCGCTCTTTGGTGTTGATGTTTACCCGCGGGCGATCACGCCTGGACTAGCGCTATCGCGCCTGGAATCGGTTCTACTTGAACTTTCCCGCTACTTCTTTGACCAATGTAATTACCTGCAGTACATAGCCAATGCTGAGGACTCCCGCAACTTTGCGATTAAAGGGAAAGACACTGGTCTCGTAGACATCGCTGGCTACAACGTGCAGGTCCCGCAAGGTCTTCAGGTCCTCGATGTTCGCGACGCGGAAGTCGGGCTCGCCCAATTGCGCTTCGGTCTTGTTGAGCACCGTATTCAGCAGTCGCTCCACAGGAGCGAGGTGGGTCATTTGCGCTCGGCGGATTTCGCGCGTCACATGAATAAGCGGCTGAATAACGATCCATGGGATGAAGACCACAACGCCAATCGCACCTAGCCAGATTCCGGGAAAATCTTCGATGCCAAGGTATCCGTGCCAGAGTGTTACCCAAGCAGCAAGAGCGCACAGAATGCAAAGCGCAAGTAGCAACAGGAGAAAGTTTCCCAGGCTGGCGAAACCATTCGAGCCGTCGGGATGAAACGGACGCAGCTTGATGCCTTTACTAATCAACTTACTGATGGAATGCTGGCCTACCGCCAGCAGATAGAGAGCATGCATCCCGTAAAACATCGCCAGCGGAATCGTCAACGCTAGCACCAGGCCGGCGTTCCCGTAGGCTGGATTGCCCCACCAGCCGATATTGACTTTGCCGTCAAGATACAGAGCTGCTCCGCAAAATGCGGCGATCAGGACGAACAGCACGATGACCCAAACGCTACCCAGGTGCCGCTCGGCCCGGCGGCTTTCTGCGTGCACCTGTTCTTCCGTCACGTTAAGAAGTTCGGGATTGGCGACGGAGCGATAGACGCTGTCGAAGCTGTCGAGCGCAGTAATAGCCACCGCGCCGCCGATCGAGATCACCACCGCCATCAGAAGGTGCGTGGAGTCGCGCAGATATGGCAGTGTGACCGATGGCCGATCGCCCACGTGCTTCGCCAGCCAGATAATCTGCGGCGGCAACAGTTTCTGCTGAGCGGCCGTGGCACTGATGAGGACCCCTTCAAAGGCGCAAAGGACCAGAGGAACCAGGTAATAAACCGCAAAAATGACCACTCCCCACAGGGCATGGGGCACGTCGAATCGCCGGCTGAGAGCGCCGATCACGATGAAGTGATCCAGCAGCGATTGTGGTGGCTTCCTTTTATTCAAAGTGAGTGGTCGCCCCTGTTCAACATTGCATCGTCGCCGAAGCGGGAAGATTGCGGCGAATTATAGCGCACGCGACACGTAACATCGGCATGCTTTCGTAGAGCCCCGGCTCGACGGTGGTGGAGGATGTTTTCGTCTGCTACGCTCTACGCCATGCATGACGGATATACGGATTTGCCCGCCGGCAAGCTGGCCAACATCGTCACCTACCTCGAGATGCGCGCCCGGCCTGTCGAATTGGCGTCTCCCACAACGTCGGAGTTCGTGGTACGGCGCGTCGCGCATCCCGATCTCGCTTGGTATCGGAAGCTGTATCGGGAAATCGGAGAGCCGTGGCTGTGGTTCAGCCGGTTACGTATGGATGACGAAGAATTGCGCGCCATTTTGCACGACCCGGCAGTCGACGCGTTTGCATTGTCGTACGCGGGGATCGACCAGGGGCTACTCGAGTTCGATCGCCGCAGATTCCCCGATATTGAGTTATCGTTCTTCGGCGTAACACCCACGCTCATTGGCAAAGGTGCCGGACGGGCCTTGCTGGCACACTGCCTCCCGCTGGAGTGGGAGCACGGCCCGCGGCGAATTTGGCTGCACACCTGCACATCCGATCACCCTTCGGCCTTGGCTTTCTACAGGAAGTTCGGATTCGTGCCTTACAAGCGTGCCATCGAAATTGCCGACGACCCTCGGGTCACGGGTGAGATACCGGCAGGGGCTGCGCCGCAGATACCGCTGATTTAGGCGGCGCTAGGCGTCGCAGTTACCGGGACTTCCGGTCCAAATCGACGTCGAGTGTTCAGTAAACACAAGACTAGATTCTACGACTGTTTAGAATCAATGGCTTAGGGGTAAATTGTTCGCAAACGATTGATAAATATGATATTTATACGTATCCATATCATACTGAAAGAGTTAAGCACGATTTTGGACGCTTTTGGCGGTCAAAAGTGCCATACAATACATACTAGTCATACAGCTGATTATCATACTTTACATACAAGTATGCAAGGTTCAATTCGGTAGTTCCCCCGGGCTTTGAGATTTTAAAGAGCCACTACCACCCCGCAAGCTGGGTGCGGACTGACAAGAGACACAAATCCCCGTCCTCGCCATACATTGTTTACGCGTCAGGAGCGAGAGCGAAAGGGCGTGGGTCACGGCGCTTTGTGATAAGGCCCTGAGGATCGGATCAGGAACAATTCACCACGGAGACACAGAGGTCACGGAGAAGAATCGGGCAAGAGTCAAAGGCAAATTCAGCCGCGGATTTTCACGGATCTGCGCAAAAAAAACAGCACGAGGGTTTGACGTCGTTTTGGCATCAAAGCGTAGTGCTTCCACCCAGAGAAGACGCTGGCCTTAGAAGCAGCTAGCCAAACTGATTTCTAATCTCTTCAGCTGTGATCTTCAGGGCCGCACGTATACAACTCCGCCCTTCATCACGAAGTTCACTTTCTCCAACTGCTGAACGTCGGCCATAGGATCGCCCGGTACCGCGACGATGTCGGCATATTTTCCGGCCTCCACCGAACCAATCTTGTCTTGCATGCCGAGCAATTCAGCGGCGCTCATGTTGGCGGAGTGCAGCGCCTGCGCAGGCGTCATTCCATACTTCACCATGATGGGAAACTCTTTCGCTGGATCGATCTTCCAGTCGAATCCGCCAGCATCGGTGCCGAAGGCGATCTTCACTCCCGCCTTCAGCGCGCGACGAAAGGTGTCTTCGTGAATCTTGATCATGTCCACCCAGACCTTCGCGCCCGCAGCTGCACGGCCCTCGGCAACGTACTCGCCCACAAACAATGTCGGCACGTAGTAAGTTCCGTGTGCCACCATAGTTTGCAGGTCCGCATCGGCGATGTACATTCCGTGCTCGATGCTGTCCACGCCGGCTTCCACCGAGTTGTGTACGCCGTTCAGAGCCGCCGCATGTGACGCCACTTTATGCCGCTCGCGATGCGCCTCGTCCACAATCGCCTTCAGCTCATCCAGCGTAAATGTCGGAACGTCGTTCAGCACGCCGCCTGGCTGCACGTAATAGCTGCGGTCGGAGTACACCTTGATCCAGTCCACGCCATTGGAAATCTGTTCGCGGACCGCTTTGCGTCCGCCCTCGGCGCCATCCACTTCCTGCACGCCCTTGGGGACTTTCAGCTCCCACGAATACCCCAGCAGCGGATAGGCGCCAGTCACGTCCATCGCACGTCCGGCCACCTGCATGCGGGGCCCTGGAATGACCCCGTTGTTGATGGCTTTCTTGATGTCGACATCGGAGTAGCCTGCACCCTCGGTCTCAAGGTCGCGGATGGTGGTGAAGCCATACTCCAACGCCCGCTGCGCTGCCACCGTTCCCAGGATCGTGCGATAGGACGTCGACCACTTCAAAAGCTGTACGTCGTAGTCGTCGGCCGTGATGTCGCCTTGAAGCAGGACATGAGTGTGGGTGTCAATCAAACCGGGCAGGCAAACTTCGTGGCTCAGGTCGATGACTTCGGCTCCCGCTTCTGGCGTTGCCGTTGCCACTGAGTCGATCTTCTCGCCCACAACACGCAACATGACGTTCTTCTGCGCAGCGTCGCTCCTGCCGTCATAGAGCGTCCCGCAGCGCAGGTAGGTGATTCTGGGAGAAGCTGTGGCTGGATTGCTTTGGGCTAGCGCTAACGTACTTGCTAGAAGGACGACAGCAACGACTCGTTTCATGATCGACTCCGTGGGCGTGACGTCATTTCATAAATGCGGTTGGTAGAAGAGGCTCCTGAAAAAGTCTCTTCCATAGGTACAAAGCAACGATACAGAATCCGTTACGAAGCAAAGAACGCCGCTCCGCGGCTCCAGCAAATCTGCCACTTTGCCCCGGGCTGACGCCCGGGTCTAACACCACATCGCCGCTTCGCGGCTGAATTGCTTCGTTGCGGCCCTAAGTTGTTCCACCGCACAAGTAGCAATCCGAGCTTCGTAAGGAACCTTAAAGCGTGGTGCTTCCGCCCTGAAAAACCGGCCCCTGAAACTCTAGCGCAGCCGAATCATACATTCGCTGCTCATGGCTGGCTGGGAATCGGACGGCTCTTGCATCCTAGCTTCTCTACGGCGTCGGCGACGTTTTTATACTCGGGTGACGCCTTCACCTGCTCGTTCACCGTGAGATAGGTCCGTATCAACAGCGGACACGCTTCGGTGATGCCCAGCCGGCTTACGATCTCTGTAGCAAACGGACTGGGAAAGGAACTCGCCAATCCGTAGACGCCCTCCAGCACGGCTCCCAAGGCGGGTTTGTTCTTGCGCAGGATTTCGTCCAGTGCTGTCTGCAACTCCTGCTCCTTCTCCGATAAACCGGAAGGAGGTTTTGCCTGGGTTTCTTCCGACGGACGGTCGCCGCGCCACATCCGCTCCTCAAAATACAGAATGTTTCGCACACACTCTGGCGAACATCCGGTCTGGTAGATGGCATTCGCCAGCGCTTGACGCATCGCGAAGCTCTCCGGCGGCACAATCAGCGCTGACAAGCGCGACATGCGCGCCGCATCCTTACGGACAACCAGCGCCTGCAGAGCTTCCAGACGGTTTTCCTGAGTCGGCGCTCCAGACGCCACCACCAGCAGCAGTTCGCTCGCGCGCTGGCCCGAATAACCGGCCAGCCGCTTCACGGCTGTGGGATCGGGCTTCTTTTCGAGCGCCGCGTGTGCCAGCGCATCAATACGGGCGTTGCGCCAGGTGGTGTAAGCGGTGCCAGCCATGATGACCACGATCACCAGGATGCCAAGCCGCATGGGTTTGAAGCCGAAATCGTCCAGGAATGACATAGCGTGCTTCTACGGTATCAAATGACCGTCGTGGGGTGAACCGCGTCACCGCGCGGCCACTGCCGCGAGAGTTAGTATTGCTGCATGAGTTCCAATCCAGCAATCGACGCAGTCATCGAGCGCGAGAAGCTGTTCGAAGCCTTCGAAAACCTGATGCCCTTCCGGGTGCAGGACATTCTGCTGGTCTCCAGTCTCTATGACTCCTTCATCCTGCGCGAAGACGGCCGCCTGAATGAACTGCTCATCGGCGAATCGTACGAACTCAACCTGCAACACGTGCCGCGCATTACGCATGTGAAGACGGGTGCCGAAGCGCTTGCCTTCGCGCGGTCAGACTCGCGTTTCAATCTCATTGTCACCAACCTCGAAGTCGAGGACATGACGGCTGCCGAGCTGGCGACCGAAGTAAAGCGAGCTGGTCTCGATGTTCCGGTCGTTGTGCTCGCCTATGATTATCGCGAAGTCAAAAACTTCGTCGCGCGCACGCCGCACAGCCCCATCGAACGCATCTTCCTGTGGCAGGGCAACGCACGTATCCTCATTTCGATCATTAAGTACATCGAAGATAAACAGAACGTTGAGCACGACACCGAAGTCATGGGTGTTCCGGTGATGTTAGTGGTCGAGGACAATATACGGTATTATTCCTCGTTTCTGCCGGTCATCTACACCGAGCTCATCAGCCAGGCGCGGCGCCTGATCAGCGAAGGCCTGAACGTCGCCCATAAGCTGGTGCGCATGCGCGCGCGACCTAAGATACTGCTGGCGTCGGACTTCGAGAGTGGCGCTGAACTGGCGCTGCGGTACCGCGAGAACCTGCTGGGAGTTGTGCTCGACGTAGAGTTTCCACGCCGGGGCCAGCTTATGCTGGAGTCTGGCTTTGACCTGGCGCGCATGATCCGCAGCGTCGTACCCGATGTGCCCATCGTGCTGCAATCGGGACGCACCGAGTTCATGGACAAAGCTTATGCCGAAGAATTTTCGTTCCTGCAAAAGCGCTCGCCCACGTTGTTGGGCGATTTGCGGAACTGGCTGATTGACCAGGTTGGTTTCGGCGATTTTGTCTTTCGCCTTCCCGATCGCAAGACGGCAGTGGCTCGCGCCAGCAACCTCAACGAACTGGAGAAAGCCCTGCGGACCGTGCCTGCTGAGAGCATCTCCTATCATGCTGGACGCAATCACTTCTCCCACTGGCTGATGGCCCGCACAGAATTTGCAGTCGCGCAAAAACTGCGTCCGCGCAAAGTTTCGGATTTCGCCAGCATTGAGGTACTGCGTCGCGACCTGATCGACGCCATCACGAGCTACCGGCGTGAGCAGAGTCACACTCTGGTCGGCGATTTCAACCCCGAGATCTTTCAGCCGGAAGACTCATATTTTCTGCGCATTGGCGACGGCTCACTGGGAGGTAAAGCTCGTGGACTTGCATTCGCGCGCCATTTGCTGCACCCCGCACAAATGCCGCAGCGAATTCCGGGAGTTCGCGTTGCTGTGCCTCGCACAGTGGTACTAGCCACTGACGTTTTCGATCACTTCATGGCTGAAAACGATCTGCACGACTTCGCCATGCGCTGCAAGAGCGACAGCGAGATTGTTGAGCAGTTTCTAGCGGCACCGCTGGCCGCGGATATCCAGGCACACCTAAGGGCGTTTCTCGAGAAAGTCTCCTTCCCGCTGGCGGTGCGTTCGTCAAGCCTTCTCGAGGACTCGCAATATCAGCCCTTCTCCGGCGTGTACGACACCTTCATGCTCGGGAACCACGATCCGGACATTGAAGTGCGCCTCCGCCAGCTCATGGAAGCAGTCAAACGCGTGTACGCTTCGACTTTCAGCCAGCACTCCAAGGCTTACGTGCGGGCTACGCCCTATCGCCTGGAAGAAGAAAAGATGGCGGTGCTCATCCAGCAGGTGGTGGGAAACCAGCATGGGCAACGCTTCTATCCTGATTTCTCAGGCGTGGTTCGCTCGCGCAATTTTTATCCCTTGGCGCCGGTCACAGTGAAGGACGGCTTTGCAGCGGTCGCGCTAGGTATGGGTCGCGCCGTCGTGGGAGGCGGAAAGTGCCTCACTTTCAGCCCGCGTTATCCGCGCCACCTGGTGCAATTCTCATCGGTCGAAGATATTCTCGCCAATTCGCAGACCGAGTTCTGGGCGCTGGAACTGACTCCGCGTGCACATCATGAAGACCCGGCGGATGATTTGCGTGAAGTCGCGTTTCCCATTCGAGTGGCAGAGGCGGATGGGACTCTGCAGATGCTGGCGTCCACATATTCAGCGGAAAACCATGCCGTTTACGATGGGCTGAGCCGTCCGGGGGCGCGCATCATCAGCTTCGCACCCATCCTCAAGCATGGCATTTTTCCGCTCCCGCTAATTCTTGAGCAACTCATGACCATCGGCGAGGACGCCATGGGACGCCCGGTCGAGATTGAGTTTGCTGTCCGGATGCCCCAGCGCCGCGGGGACGATGCGGAGTTCGGATTCCTGCAGATGCGGCCGCTGGTGATGTCTCGTGAGGGCGGAGACGTGCGTCTTGGGGAAGTGGAACCCGACCGCCTCATCTGCCAAAGCGCGATGGTGCTGGGACACGGACGCATTCAAGATATTCATGACGTGATCGTTGTCGATTTTCACCGCTTCGAGCGCGCCCAAAGCCACGATGTCGCCCAAGGTGTCGCGCGATTCAATGCCGAGCTCGGGGCCAAGGGGGCTCCGTATCTTCTAGTGGGCGTGGGACGCTGGGGGTCGAACGAGCCCTGGCTCGGCATACCGGTCACGTGGGACCAGATCTCGGGCGCGCGCGCGATTGTCGAGTCGGGCTTCCGCGACTTCCGCGTCACGCCTTCGCAAGGCAGCCACTTCTTCCAGAATCTCACCGCATTTCAGATTGGCTACTTCACGGTGAACCCCGACGCCGGTGAAGGCTTCGTCGATTGGGAATGGCTGTCAACTCAATCGGGTTCCGAAGATCACGGGTGCGTGCGTCTGCTGCACTTCGATAAGCCTTTGTCGGTGCTGATGGATGGAAAAACCAGCCGCGGCATGATCTTCAAACCCGACGCGGCTGAGTGAGGCAGGTCGGCAACTGGCCTGAACTCTGCGCCGGCGGGACTCGATTTCATCGGGTCCCTTGAACTCCGCCGTACTTGGCGAAAGTCCGCTTCGCGTTTTCGAACCCCGTCGGATTTACGTGGACGGAGCCGCAGAACGGCCGATTGATGTCGGCGACCGCCACGAGAGCCATCGACAACATCAGGGACAGGGTCACAACCTGTAGCACGTGGAGCGCGGGATACTCGGACCCGAAGAGACAGGACGACATGACGGTGATCATGGCTCCGATGATGAGCACTGCCCACAGAATCCAAGGCAGGGTAGTCTGGCTCTGCAATTGGCGAATGCGGCGATGTTCGGTGACGCTGCCAAGCTCCGTCATCGTCTGTTCGAGACTGACTTGTTCCCAAGCGGTCAGCGACTGGGACTGTGACGCCGCCGACCACAGCTTCTCGATGACCTCAGTGCCACTGTGGCTGATGTTGCCCTGACTCATGGCAGGCCATTCATCGTTGATGATGACGTCGGCATATTCAGCGGCCAGACTACGAAGTTGTTGACGCTGAGCTACCGGTAAACCTGATGAGGCCCAGTAGAGATTGATCAGACAACTAGCTTCGGCTTCGGCGTTCTGGTCGGCAACCTGAAACTCCGACCACACGGCAAACAGCATAAAGCCAACGATCACCGCATACGTGGTGCCCAATACACTGATCTGCCATCCGGTGATTTCATTGTGCAAGCGGCGGAGTTCCGGGGGCCAAAACCATCGCATCAACCACCAGAACGCGACGGAAGCCGCAATCGACGCTGCGACAATCAAGATATCCTGCGGGATGGTCAGCACGCTGTTGTCCTCCTTGCTGGCAGCTACGAGATCAGAAAATGTCTCATCGGGCATACGGGATCAGAAAGCCCGTGAAGATAAATGAATGTATCGTACAAGTCCGCGCGACTCCAGAGGCATACGCTCGCTGGGAATCCATTCCGTTTGCGCTTTCCCAATTGCCGGACATCTGGTATCTCTGTTGAGATCACATGCACCCGGGAGTTCGCCGGGTCGTCGATGCGAATCCCAGAAGCTCATCTGAACTTCCGGCCCCGCTCGATCAAGTTACTTCATCCTCTTGGAGAGAACCATGAAGAGTTATATCGCCCGAATCGCGGTCCTTGCGCTTACTTTCGCTGTGTTGGCTGGTAATACGCCTCGAGCCCAGGCACAGGCGCCTGGCCAGGCGCAAAAGTTGCAGGCTATCGCCAAGCAGTTGAACCTGACCCCACAACAGAAAATGCAATTGATGCCGATTCTGGAGGCTGATGCTCCCAAGGTCCAGGCGATCAAGAACAGCACCACGCTAGGGCCGATGCAGAAGGTGGAGCAGATCAAGGCCATCCATGCGCAGAGCGATCCGCAAATTAAGACCATTCTGAACCCGCAGCAGTATGAACAGCTACAACAGATTCGGCAGCAGGAGATTCACGAAGCCATGGAAAAGAGAATGGGTCAACAATAGCTAGTCCGAGCATTCGGCCCTTGGACGGATCTCACGCTGGCGATGTCGCCTATCCCGCTGGGGGTGGGGCCGCACCATCGCCCACAACAGTGTTCCATTTTCTGACTCGCCACGCCTTGACCAGTCCGTTCTTCGCGTAAGGGTCGGCTTTCGCGAATGCTACTGCCGCGTCCGGCGACTCACCACGGAACAGCAGCACGGCGCCGTCCGCGGGATCGGTCAGGGCTCCCGCCAGCACCAATTCACCACGCGCATGGGCCTGCCACGCCAATTCAAGGTGCTCAGCACGGAATGCCGGGCGCCTTTCCAGATAGTCATCGACCAGATCGTAGAACAGAATGGTATGCACGGCGGTCCTCCACTCAGCATCATAGTAATTGCTTCCACGTCGTCTCTCTCGCTTCGCGATTCACGATTTCGCAATGTCCTCGCGCCGGTTTACACTAACTTGAGGCACGGATCCAGCGGGCTAAAAGCAACTCTTGCGATCGCAGGCAGAACGGAACCCTCATACTTAGATGTGCGGCATAGCCGGTTTTTCACACTTCCGCAAACCCCTGCCCGCAGGCGTTCTTACCAACGCAATCGACTCGATTACTCACCGCGGCCCGAATCAAAAGGCCCGGTTCGAGTGCGAAGAGGTTTCGCTCGGCGCGACCCGGCTCGCAATTCTCGACATCGCGGGCGGCGATCAGCCCATCTTTAGCGACGACCGAGACGCCGTCATTGTCTATAACGGCGAAGTCTTTAACTTCGTCGAACTTCGTGAGGAACTGGAACGCGAAGGCGCGGTCTTTCATACGCACTGCGATACGGAAGTCATCCTGCAGGCGTTTCTTCGCTGGGGTGATGCATCGTTTGCCCGTCTGCGTGGCATGTTCGCCATCGCTATCTGGGTGCAGTCACAGCGGCGGCTCGTGCTGGCACGCGACCGCATGGGCATTAAGCCTCTGTACTACTTCCAGCAGGACAGCGAAGTCTATTTCGGCTCCGAGCTCAAGTGTATCTTTGCGAATCCTGATGTTCCGCGGCGCATTTCTCTTGCCGGACTTAACTGCTATCTCAGCCTGAATTACGTTCCCGCGCCGTACACGCTGGTCGATGGCATTGTGAAACTTCTGCCCGGTCATATGCTGGAATGGAAGAACGGCGTTTGTAGCACCCATTCCTACCTTCCGAAGAAGAGAGCTTTGCCCGCTCCGTCCACGATTGATGCCGCCTGCGACGAACTTGACGACCTCCTCCAGAAATCCGTGAAGGAAGAGATGGTCTCTGACGTTCCGCTCGGCGTTTGGCTCAGTGGAGGTCTCGATTCTTCCACCATCCTGCATTATGCGACAGCGGCAAGCCCCAATCGCATTCATACGTTCTCGGTGACTTTCCAGGGACGAACCTTTGACGAGAGCCAGTACATCCGCGAAGTCAGCCATCACTTCGGGACCAACCACACCGAGTTTGACCTGAATACCGACGCCGAACTCGCCGATGCCATCCGGCAGATCGCGTACTACTCGGACGAGCCCAGCGCCGATGCCGGTGCTGTGCCTTTGTGGTTCCTCGCCAAAATGACGGCGCGCGACGTGACAGTGATTCTCACCGGCGAGGGCGGAGATGAACTCTTCGCCGGCTATCTCACCTACCGCGCTGACCGCTACAGCGACATCGCGCGCAGGTTTCCTTCACTGTTGATGAAAGCCGGACTGGCCGCCGCAAGCCTGCTTCCTGTGTCCGACGACAAGATCAGCTTTGAGTACAAGGTTAAGCGCTTCCTGCAAGGCTCTCTGATGGAACAAGGGAAAGCGCACCTCTTCTGGAACGGAACATTTTCTGACGAAGAGAAAGACCAGCTTTTTAATTATTCGGATCCGGCACCACTGTCTGGAATGCTCCGGGATTTGCGGCCTGGACGCGGCTTGGGACGCTTCCTCGAATTCGATCAGCGCTACTACCTTGCGGATGACATTCTCTACAAAGTGGACCGCATCAGCATGGCGCACTCACTCGAGGTGCGGCCCCCGTTTCTCGACGACCGAATCGTCGATTTCGCGAATCGATTGCCCGACGACTTCAAGCTACGTGGCTCGAAGTCGAAGTATGTGCTGCGCAGGCTGATGCAGAATAAGTTGCCGCCCTCTGTGTTGCATCGGCCCAAGCTTGGCTTCGATATTCCCGTTCACGAGTGGTTCCGTGGCATCTTACGGCCCCTGCTGCTGGAAACGCTTTCCGAAGAAGCCGTCAACGCGAGCGGGTTGTTCCGCTGGTCCTACGTTCGCAAGTTGTTAAACGATCACCTGGAACGTCGAGCGAATCTTGGATATCACCTATGGGGATTGCTGGTCCTGTTCATTTGGATGAAACGGTGGAACATCACTACGAGAGTCGAGGAGAAGAATCCGGCCAGCACGCTGGCCGCAGTCGCTGGCATGGTTGGGTCGTCCTCGCCGCGGCTGGCCTCGTCTTCCTCGTAAGCGTCATTAGTCCGCCCCGGCTGGTGGATGACGTCGATGCCGTTCAAGCACAAATCGCCCGCACCATGCTGTCCTCGGGAGACTGGGTGACGGCTCGTCTCGATGGCGTCGCGTATCTGGAAAAGTCGCCGCTCATTTACTGGATGATGGCGATCACTTTCAAAGTATTCGGCGTGCATGATTGGGCGGCCCGCCTGCCGCTCGCTCTTTCCTGCGTGCTACTTTGCTGGGTCATTTATCGGTTCGGGCGATGGGCATTTGGCGACGACGCTGGACTCTACGCTGGTCTCGTACTGGCCACTGGAGTCGGGCTGTTTCTCTTCACCCGCATCCTCATTCCCGACGCCATCGTTACGCTCACGATCACTGGGGCAATCTGGGCATGGCTACGCCTGCTCGAACCGGACGAGCCTGAGCCGCGAAAATGGTCAGTCGTTCTTGGCGCATCGATCGGTCTGGGTGTGCTGCTGAAAGGGCTGATCGCCGTCGTCTTCCCAGTGCTTGCGGGCGTGGTCTATATGGCCGTTACCCGCCAACTGTTTTCGCTGGCCTCGTGGAAGCGTCTGCATATCTTCCTTGCAGTCATTGTCGCCCTGGTCATCGCTCTCCCCTGGCACGTCCTGGCGACACTACGCAATCCGCCTTACTTCGCATTTTCGCTGCACAGCCGTCCCGGCGAATATCGGGGGTTCTTCTGGTTCTATTTCTTCAATGAGCATCTGCTCCGCTTTCTGAACCTCCGCTATCCGCGGGACTACAACACCGTCCCCCGATTGCTCTTCTGGACGCTGAACCTGGTGTGGCTCTTTCCATGGTCGGTGTATCTACTGGGCACTCCCACATTGTCGTACAAGCCCACGACGCGAGCCGGCCGGACGCGCTTGATGGCCTTATGCTGGGTCGGCGTCGTAATGGTCTTCTTCACCTTCTCCACTACCCAAGAGTATTACTCGATGCCCATCTATCCGGCGCTGGCGCTGTTGATCGGCGCCGCGCTGGCCGCTGGAGGACGCTGGGTCCGCATTGGTTCGCGCGTCTTACTGGTGATCATGACGGCACTTTTTCTGGTGCTCGCGGCGATTCTCGTAGTGGTGTGGCGCTTGCCCGCCATGGGAGACATCTCCAGCGCGTTGGTGCAGAATCCCGATGTCTACACGCTTTCGATGGGGCATGTGCTCGATCTGCGGCTGGCAGCGTTCGCGTATCTCAAACTTCCGTTGGCTCTTGCGGCTCTCGCGTTCGGCACGGCCTCACTGGCAATAGTTATTTGCAGAAACCGGATTCGGATGACAGCGCTCGCGCTGGCAGCCTGCATGATCCTGTTCCTGCAGGCCGCACGCATCGCGCTGGTTGTTTTTGATCCGTATCTCGGATCTTATCCGCTAGCAGTTGCGCTGGAGCACGCTCCGCCCGGTGGCCTCATCGGAGCCAATGAGTACTATGCATTCTCGTCGGTGTATTTCTATGCCAACCGTTCTGCGTTGCTGCTTAACGGTCGTGCCGCAAACCTGGAGTACGGTTCTTACGCTCTGGGCGCGCCGCAGGTCTTCATCGACGACGCGAAGTTCGTCGATTTATGGAAATCGCCCAACCGCTGGTACCTGCTAGTTTATGGAGCTACACGGCCCCATATTGAACAATTGGTGGGCCGCTCCAACATTCAAGTCGTAAAGCAAAACGGCGACAACTATTTGCTCACGAACCGCCCGCTGCCGTAGCTCGGAAATCGTCCGTGCAAGTTTCGCTCGCGACGGTTGCGAATTCTGCTATCTTTCGTTGGTTATCGACTAAAGCTAGCAGCGCATCCCAGCAATCAAAGGAACGACTATGGCGACACCCGCCCGCAAGCCGCCGCAAACCGCTGCACCCGATCCGAAGACCGTGCCGACTGGCGCCGCGACTGCGAAATCCGCAACAGCGGCGTCTCCTCCCAAATCCGCTCCTGCAAAACCCCCGCATCGCAACGCACTCGCCGACCCGCCGTTTCGTTGCCTGCGCGCCTTCTCGATCGACCCCAGCCTCGCCACCGATTATCAAACCGCTCCCATCAGCGAAGTCACCATTAAGGTTCCGTGGGAACAACTGCAAGCAGGGCCACGCGGCGAATACCTCGATGTCATCGATGCCGATCCCGGCAGTGCCTGTTTTTACGAGCCGGTCGACCTGAACGACCCGTCGCTCTTGGCCCAGAATGGACTGGCGCCCAGCGAAGGTACGCCGCAGTTTCATCAGCAGATGGCGTACGCAGTGTCGCGCCTGACCATCGACAATTTCGAGCATGCGCTCGGCCGTAAGACTCTTTGGAGGCCGGTGCGCGACCCCAAGAAGGGCACCAAGGACGACTCGGTTTACGTTTCGCAGTTGCGCATCTATCCGCACGCTCTACGAGAAGCCAATGCTTACTATTCGCCCGACAAAGTTGCCTTGCTCTTTGGATATTTCAACGCCGATGCCGACAACACCGGCGAACAGTTACCAGGTGGCACGGTTTTCACGTGCCTCTCGCAGGACGTCGTCTCGCATGAGACCACGCACGCGCTTCTTGACGGCATGCATCGCAAGTTCGTTAATGCCACCAATCCCGACGTGCTGGCGTTCCATGAAGGTTTCGCCGATATCGTCGCGCTGCTACAGCACTTCACCTTTCCCGAGATTCTGACTGACCAGATCGCAGCCACGCAGGGTAACTTCACCAACCATCAGACGTTTCTTGGACAGCTGGCCGGGCAGTTTGGTCACGCTACCGGTCTGCGTGGTGCCCTTCGTGAGGCTATCGGCAAATGGGAGGGAAACGTATGGACGCGTCAGGTTCCCGACCCCGCTGCTTACCAGGCGACGACGGAGCCGCACGCTCGCGGTGCCATCCTCGTTGCGGCCATTTTTGATGCCTTTCTTGCCATCTATGAGCGGCGCACGTCCGATCTGCTCCGGATCGCCACCGCCGGCATCGGAATCCTGGGGCAGGGTGCCATTCATCCCGACCTTGTCCAGCGCCTGGCCAGCGAGGCATCAAAAGCCGCGCGCCATGTCCTAACCATGTGCATTCGCGCCCTCGACTACTGCCCGCCTGTGGACATCACCTTTGGCGAATATCTGCGGGCCATCATCACCGCCGACTATGACTTGGTTGATGACGATCGCTTCAAGTATCGCGTCGCTTTCGTGGAGGCATTCCGCCGCCGCGGAATTTATCCGCCCGATGTTCGCACTATGAGTGTCGACAGCCTGATCTGGCGAACTCCGGAAAACGACGAAAAGTCCTACTCCGGCAAGCTGGAACCGCTGTTCGGCCTGTTGAGTGGCGAAGTGCTTCAATATGTCTTCGCGCAATCGCACGGCGACGTTTCGGAGCGCAATACCCTGTTTGACCTGCAACGGCAGGTTCGCAGAAAGATCCACAACTGGCTGGATGCCTACTTCAAGCGCGGGGGCTCTTCCGATGCCCAATACATGGGCCTGGATCCCAACAAGAAATTCGAGGTGCATGCGGCGCGCTTCGCCTTACGCACCAAGCCTGATGGCGGTGTAATCCCGCAACTGCTGATCACGGTGCTACAAGCTGATGAAGTGCAGGCGGACGCCACCGATCCCAACGGACCGACCATGATCTTCGAGGGCGGCTCAAGCCTCGTTGCCGATTTGCGACGGCGCAAGGTCAGATATTGCATTCGCAAGAACCTGAAGAGCAAGACCCGACTGGCACAGCAGCAGGGCTTCCGCATGACTCAAATTACGAGTGCGCGTTCTACATACGTCAACACCGATCCCGACCACCCGGAGCGCGAGCCGTTTGCGCTACTGCATCGCGGACTGTGAGAGTGAGGCCAACCATGCCAACCGTTCCACGCAAAGCAGGTAAAAAATCGAAGCCCGGAGCACGTCGCGTCAGCCGGTCTCGTCAAGCGCCGCGCGCCGCGGCTGTTCGTAAGAAGAAACCTGCCGCGCAGCCGCAGCCCCAAGCTACGGCCCCAGCGCAAGTTCCAGCCTCGCCGACAGTGCCTAAGCTGCGCGTGCGCATGTACCGCCAGGGCCTGGGTGACTGTTTCCTGCTGACCTTCAATCCGGGAGGCGACGAAAAGCACGTTCTCATTGATTGCGGCACGCTCGGTGCGACCTCGACCAAGGTCTCGCTTCCTGACGTGATCGCCGACATCGACAACACCACAAACGGACATCTTCATCTAGTGGTCGCAACTCACCAGCACCAGGATCATCTCTCGGGATTCCCAAAACTGAGCAGTCAACTCAGTCCTGCCAATAAAAAGCAGATCGACAACGTCTGGCTGGCGTGGACCGAAGATCCTAATGACTCTCTCGCCAAGCAGCTTGGTAACGCACGCGACACGATGGCGATTGCAGTGAAGTCCGCCGCCCAGGCCATGCGCGCAGCCGGTAGCGACAACGATGCCGCCAATGCGGTCGATTCGCTGCTGGGCTTCTGCGGAGATACCGCGGTGGTCCCCGGGCCGTCGGGGCAGGCGGATGGTGCAACGTTCGCCGCCGCCGCAAAAAATTCCATCGTTTGCGTTCGCGGGCTAGTGAAACAGGCCGAATATCGCAACCCCGGCGAACCGGTCATCGAACCGGATTGGCTACCGGGGTTCCGTTTTTACGTTCTCGGTCCGCCGCGCGATCTCGACGCGATTCACGATACTGGCGAGCAAGGCAGCTCCGAGTTGTACGCCCTCACCCGGGCGGCTCTGCAACAGTCCGGCGACGGCAAGCCAGCGACAAGCGCCGACAATGCATCCTCCGAGGCTCCTTTCGATAAGCGCTTTCGCCTGACGCGCACCGATCCTCGTATCGTAGATGCATTCGACAAAACGTATCTCGATCCATCGCAAGCATGGCGTTCCGTCGATAACGACTGGTTGAGCGGCGCTTCAGGTCTGGCGATCCAACTCGATAAGTTCACCAATAACACCAGCCTCGTCCTCGCCATCGAGCGCATAGCGGACGGCAAAGTTCTGCTCTTCCCCGGCGACGCACAGGAAGGCAATTGGCTGTCGTGGCAGGATTCCTCCATCGCGTGGCAAGTCACCGCGCCAGATGGCAAGATTGCCACGGTCACCGCCAAAGACCTGCTGGCGCGGGCCGTGTTCTATAAGGTCGGTCACCATTCCAGTCACAACGCGACCGCGAAGTCCAAGGGTCTGGAGATGATGACAACCCAGTCGCAGCTCACCGCGTTTATTCCGGTAGATCGTCAGGTGGCGCTTAGTCGAAGTCCGGCCGGGACGTGGAAGATGCCCGCGCGTCAGCTTTATCGCGCACTCCTCGACAAGTGCCAGGGACGCGTCGTGCGCTCCGACATTGGCTGGGCCGCGAACGTCAAGCTGGGAACTCGGGGCACGGAATCCGAATTCGCGGGACTTGGAACCGACGCCGACTGGGTGGCTTGGACCAAGTCGCAACAGGCCGCGACGGCGGTACAAATCGAGGCCAATCACATCGACTTTCTTCTGGAATAAGATTAGTCCGCTTGCCGCAACTTGCTGAACTCGACCGTCTGCGCGTGGTTCTGGAGTCAACGCGCAACCCGCTCAATCTGGGCGCCGCTGCGCGCGCCATGAGCAACTTTGGCGCTCTTAGGCTGCGCGTGGTCAATCCCTACGAGGTGGCGTTCCGCGAGGCCCGATCTGCGGTGGGTGCTGCGGCCGACGTGCTTTCAAGTGCCGAGGAATTTACAGCGCTCGCCGAAGCTGTCGGTGACTGTGGTCTCGTCGTGGGTACTACCGCGATCCACTATCGCGACTTGCAGCATTCTGTCTATCGGCTCGACGAAGGTGCTGCTCTCGTCCGCCAGTACATGGCCGTAGCTCCGGTCGCAATCATTTTCGGATGCGAAAAAACCGGCCTCAGCAACGAGGACCTCGCCCATTGCCACTGGCTTATTCACATCCCCACGCGGGACGAGCATCTCTCGATGAACTTGGGGCAGGCAGTCGCGGTCACTCTGTACGAGTTGTCACGCCAACCTCCGCCACTCGCCAGTGTCGACCCACCAGCTCCAGTGATTTCGGCGGAACTCGAACGCCTCACCAAGGCGCTACTGAATACGTTGCGACTGAGCGGTTACGCTACGCCTGCATCTCTTGGAGCGACGGAGGAAAAGGTCCGTCGCCTGCTGCGGCGTATGAGCCTCAACGCTCGCGACGCTGAACTGCTGCTGGGCATGCTGCGCCAGATCGATTGGAAGTTACGTTCGAATCCGGATAAACCGTGAACCGAATCCTCCCGGCGTCGAATGAAACCGCAGTTACAGAACTACCTCGTAGCCGTGAGCTGTTTACAACTGAAAGTCTGCGTCTCACCAAGGTGCCGTACAAGACTCGGCACTCGAGAATATCTTTCCTCGAACGCTGGGTGCACGCTGCGTACGCGAGTAGGATGGGAAACAATGGGTCGCTCCTGGGAGCAAGGGTGGGCTTTGGTGCACTGGACAACTAGAGGGACTGCCAGCTGGGGCCAGATGCTGGGATGCTTGCTGATCGCGCTTTTCCTGGGACCGCGAGCGCTGGCCCAGTCTGTTGCCACTCAGCCTTCACCGGATGCCCCGCAAATCGTTGCCCAGCTCATGCGCCGGAACCAGGACCGCGCTTCAATGCTTCGGCATTACGAAAGCTGTCGTCATTACCTGCTTGACTACTCAGGTTTGCCGTCCGACAAAAGCGCGGAAATGGTCGTCGACATGCAGTACACAGCTCCAGCCGAAAAGAAGTTTCGTATTGTGAGCGAGAATGGCACCCGGCTCCTGGTCAATCGCGTCCTCAAGGAATTGCTCGAGAACGAGAAAGAAGCTCTCGATGAACAAAACCAGGGTCGAACGTCGCTGACACCTGACAACTACGAGTTTCGAGTTGCCGGCACCGACTCCATCCGCGGACGGCCGCAATATGTGATGGAAGTGATACCCCGGTCGAAGAACAAGTACTTGTATCGCGGCCGGATTTGGGTTGACGCTGCTGATTTCGCCGTCTCCCGCATCTCGGCTGAGCCTGCGAAGAACCCCTCTTTTTGGATCAGCCACACCGAAATCGAACACGAATACGCGAAGATTGGCGATTTCTGGTTGCCCGCCCATAACGTCAGTGTTAGCAAGATTCGCTTCGGCGGAACCGCCAAGCTAAAAATCGACTACCTCAACTATCGCATCGGGGTCCAGAAACAGACGCCGAGTCCCGACGTTTGCAGCGGCCTGCAACACCAGATGCAATTGTCTGAAAAGCAATAAGACTGGCGAACTGCGGGCGACTTCGCGATTTCAGGTTGGGCTTCGCGTTCGGGTGACGGGAGGCGCGAGTGGGAATCGAACCGTCCCCTTGAAACAAGTAACTTATTTATTATTCAATCGGTTAGAAACGCGCTCTGAATGCTTTTTTCTATCAGTGCTCCTCCCACCGGTGATCGATTTCTGGCGGATGCTGCAAGGTTTGCAGCACAACGCAATACTGTTCCGTTTTCTCCTGCAATGCGCTTAACTGCTCCTCGGTTGCGTGGGGTGCACGGACGTCGAAGATGACTCGGATACTCTCGAATCCTACAGCCGTCTCTTTTGAAATTCCCAACGTTCCCTGCAGATCCAGATCGCCCTCGACCGTAACGTCTATTCCTTCCGTGGGGATGCCCATTGCGGCGGCTACCATCTGACAAGTGATTTGTGCGCATGCGGCTAAGGCGCCCAGCAATAAATCTCCCGAACAGGCGCCAGTACCCATACCTCCGACGCCTTGATGGGCTTGTGCCCTGTAGATCTCTCGGCCTAAGTCCACCGAGCATGTAATCGGAGCGTCTGTCTGGCTGCCGCGCGCCTTCAGGGTGATTCGCGAACTCGACGGATTTTGGCGATACTGTTCCTTCAGCGGTCGCTGCAGTGTTCGAATGTCCATGAATTCCCCCAGGATTGTGAGTATTATAGGCGCATCAAGGGGTGGTGCCGCAACGCGTCGCGGCGTCGATGTAAGCATCAATTCCACATGGCCACGTTGCGTCGAGCGGTCAGTTTGACTGTTCGGCCGCTTGGCCAATGAGGTTCATGACACTGCCGCTCACGCCGGGTTCAGTTCCGCCCGTATTGGCTCCGGGTATGCGCTTCGGCGCGTACGAAATCCTTGAGCAGCTCGGCGCTGGCGGCATGGGCGAGGTTTATCGCGCCCGGGACACTCGCCTTGGCCGTGAAGTCGCAATAAAGACCATTTCGCTGAACCATCATTCGCAAGCAGACGCCATAACCCGCTTTGAGACGGAAGCACGTTCCGCCTCCGCGCTCAATCATCCCAACATTGTCACAATTTACGAGCTCGGTTGTATCGAGAACAGGCACTTCATCACCATGGAGCTGGTGCGTGGCGAGACGGTGCGTGAGTTGGTGGCATCCGGTCCTATTCCCTTCCGCAAGGCGATCACCATCGCGGCACAGGTTGCTGACGCCCTCGCGCGGGCGCACGAAATCGGTATCGTCCATCGGGATCTGAAGCCTGACAACCTCATGGTTTCTGTTGATGGTGCAGCCAAGGTCCTGGATTTCGGTTTGGCGAAACTGCTCGCAGACGACCCACCTGTCTCAGATCTCTCCACTTCTGCCGGTCCCATCACCGATGACGGAGCCTTGATAGGAACACTCAGCTACATGTCACCGGAGCAGACGAACGGCGCGAAACTCGATTTTCGTTCCGACCAGTTTTCGTTCGGGTCAGTTCTGTACGAGATGGTCACTGGTGTCCCTGCGTTTCAGAAGAAGACTCCGGCGGAAACCGCGGCTGCCATCCTTCGCGACGAGCCAGAACATATCAGTTCTAGAATGCTTCAGGCGCCCGCTCCCTTCATTTGGATTGTGGAACGCTGCCTTGCCAAGGACCCGAAGCAACGTTACGCATCCACCCGGGATTTGGCTCGCGACCTGGCGGCCGTGCGCGACCGCCTCGCTGAAGCGCCCGCCCGCCACTCAGAGCCTCGCCCCAGCAACCTCCCAGTGCAGCGTAACGCCTTCATCGGACGCGAACACGAGTCGGCGACGCTCCGCCATCTGTTGGGCCGGGACGATGTCCGGCTTGTGACGCTCACCGGTCCAGGCGGCATCGGCAAGACGCGACTTGCTTTGCAATTGGCGGGCGAAATCAGCCATCAATTTCCGTCCGGCGCTTGCTTCGTTCCGCTGTCGGTGGTGGCAGAACCTGGGTTGATCGCTTCCACTATCGCCCAGGCGCTGGGAGTGCGCGAGACCGGCAATCAGTCGGCGCAGGAAAACATGAAAGACTACCTCGGCGGCCTCGACCAGCCGTTGCTTCTCCTGCTCGACAATTTTGAGCACCTCGTCTCCGCTGCCCCGCTCATCTCCGATCTGCTCTCGGTCGGATCCGAGCTCAAGGTCGTAGTTACCAGCCAGTCTCCGCTGCACGTCTATGGCGAACACGAGTTTCCGGTGCCCCCGCTTACACTTCCCGACCCGAAATCCTTAGGGACGCTGGATGTGCTCTCCCGCCTTCCTGCGATTGCACTCTTTGTAGAACGCGCGTGCGCAGTGAAGCACGACTTCGCATTGACCAATGAAAACGCATCCGCTGTCGCTGCCGTCTGCGCTCGCCTTGACGGCCTTCCTCTCGCCATAGAACTTGCGGCTGCGCGTATTAAGCTACTCTCGCCGTCCGCAATGCTCGCGCGCCTCGAAAGCTGTCTCAACCTGCTAACCGGCGGAGCTCGCGACCTGCCAACTCGCCAGCAAACTCTTCGCGGCACCGTCGATTGGAGCTACGGACTCCTCAACCCTGCCGAGCAAACTCTCTTCCGCAGGCTTTCGGTGTTCAACGGCGGTTGCACGTTGGAAGCCGTGGAGGCCGTTTGTGATACCAAGGGCGATTTAGGTCTCGACTTACTCGACGGCATGGCTTCCATGGTGGACAAGAGCTTAGTGCAGCAGGTGGAACCGGAAGGCGAAACGCGCTTTATCATGCTCTCAACCATTCGAGAGTATGCGCTCGAACGTCTGGCCGCGAGCGACGACACGGCTGCGACTCGCCGGTCTCACGCCGCGTATTACCTCGTGCTTGCCGAAGAAGGCGCATTAGAAGCGGCCACCCATCCCGAATGGCTCGATCGTTTCGAGATTGAGCACGATAACTTCCGCACCGCGCTCGAGTACCTCATCAAAATCGGCGACGCCGATTGGGGTCTTCGCCTCGGCACAGCTCTGTTTCGCTTTTGGGAGACCCGCGAGTATCTTACCGAAGGCCGCAGTCGCATCGCCCGGCTCCTCGCCTTGGGCGGAGCTGCGGCACGTCCGAAATTGCGCTCGCGCCTTCTGTTCGCTGCTGCGGTTCTGGCCGGCGAGCAGGGCGATTACGCTCCTGCGCAACAACTGTTCGAAGAGAGTCTGGAAACCTGTCTCGAGTTAAACGATAACCGCGGGGTTGCGGTTGCGCTTAACGCTTTGGCCGTAAATGCTCGCGATCGCGGCGAACTCGCCACGTCGTCCTTTCTGTTTGAAAGATGTGTCGCGATATGGAGAGAGGCGGGAGATCCGTCGGACATTGCTCGTGCTCTCAGCAATCTCGCCAACGTGACCAAGCTGCAAGGCGAGCTTGCGCGCGCGTCCTCGCTCTATGACGAATGTCTGGCGATTTTCCGCAAGGTGGGTGATGTGGCCGGTATCGCCTGGACATTGAACTACCAAGGCGATGTCGCCAGGGAAAGCAATGATTTGACGGCTGCACGCTCTTTCTATGAGCAGGCCCTGGCAGCATTTAGCCTCTCGCGGGATGGCTGGGGAATCGCCTGTGCCCTGTCCGATTTGGCCAGTCTCAGTTGGGATCAGAGTGATAATGACGAGGCCCGCCGCCTGTACGGTGAAAGCATCCAGATGTTTCAGAATCTGGGTCACCAGCGCGGCATCGCAAGAGTGCTCGAGTGTCTCGCCGCAAATGCCGCCGCGCAATCCGACCCGGTGCAATCGTTGCGCTTCGCAGGGGCCGCGGCTGCCCTGCGCGAGCGATTAGGCGCCCCGCTCGCCCCCGCTGAGCAACACAAACTGGAGAAGGTCTTGGAATTCGCCCGTCGCACGGTCGGTAATGATGTGGGTATGGCGGCGTGGATGGGAGGCTGGGCCATGCCCGTCGAACAGGCCATTCGGGAAGCGCTTAGCTCTGGCGAACGGCCCACCCTTCGAACGGGAAGCGGTGGATAATTCAACCTGCAGTATTGGGATCGATCATTCGCCGCACCGCGGAGATCCGATTGGCCGGAAAGCCTCCGCGCCGAGCATGCTCACGCACCGTCTCCTCATCCGGAGCCAGGTACACGCAATAAACTTTATCGCCGGTGACGTAGCTGTGCAGCCACTTAATCTCCGGCCCCATCGCCTTCAGTACATCCACCGATTTTCGGGCGACTTCTTGCAGTTCCTGATCCGAAAAATTCCCCGCGCCTGGGATTTCCCGTTCTATGACATATTGGGGCATTACCACCTCACCGAACGGCTCATGGTAGCAGATTATTGCAGCGGTTCGGAGACTACAGGAGCCTGTGTGAGAAACTAGCCTCACAGTCTAGGTTATTGTGAAGTTTCCCGTGCCCCGTGGTTGATATCGCAACATCTTCGGGATCCTCAGAATAGATCGGATCGAAATATCTTATTCATAATCTGGTGCTTGCCGACTCCCTACTCTTTGGACCCTGCCGCGTCAAGGAGCGGCTGTCAAATTTGATCTCTCCATCTTTGATATTGGTTTGAACCATCTCTTTGAGATGATGGGAGTAGAAATCAACATGTCTGTTTCCGGCCTGACTCAGGAAATGAGTTCCTTACTTGACGAAATCCGACAGATGGCCTCGACCGCGCCGTCTCTAAGATCTCTGCAAGAAGGGATAACCAAGGCGATCGCAGGGCAACTGGCGCACTACAACTGGACTGGCTTCTACATGCTCGACCCGGACGATTCAGAAACCCTCGTCTTGGGACCCTTTGTGGGCGCGCCGACACCTCATGTGCGGATTCCGGTGACTCGGGGCATCTGCGGGGCGGCAGTAGTCTCGGGCGAAACCGTCATCATTGATGATGTCGGCTCCGATTCCCGTTATCTTTCCTGCTCCATCGAGACGAAATCAGAGATCGTCGTTCCCATCCATGCGAATGGCCGCATCGTAGGCGAGATCGACGTCGACAGCCACGATCCAGCCGCTTTCACGGATGCCGACCAAGCTTTCCTTGAAGCCGTGGCTCTCATCGTCGGGACCTATGTCGAGCATGGTATTCGCAAGTCCCAGACCGCACAAACCAAATGTCCTCGCAATCGGTAAACAAGTAATCGACAATCGCCCAGATCGGGACCGCGCGGCGCAATCACGCACCCCACTTGATTGATCCCGTTCGGGTCAGAAGCCCGGAAGTTCGATTTGGGGATCCCGGGCGCCGGCTTTCCGCATCGGCATCGCATTCCACGGCATGCTGAATCCGTCGAGTTTTACATCGTCAACGAGTAGGCCTGAGCCGTCGGGGTTTGACCATGGCCAGCAGAAGCCGGCGACAAGCCGGGCACCGTGCCGTCGTCGATGAGGGGATAAGTTTTCGTAATCGTCATTTCGGCCGGATCGAAATGTTCAACTTCCCAGAAGAAGTCTTATGGACAACTGTCGGGGCCAGCCTCCGGTGCGAGTGGCAGTTCAGCTGGCCGAGGAGTCACGCTCCGACCGTTGTTGCTTTGGAAGCTTGGAGCCGGAGTCGCATCCACAACTAACCGCCAGTAGGAGTTTGTCCCGACTTGCGCGGCACCTATCCGAAGTGGTTCCTAGGGAAGTCCGACTCAATCACGCGTGTTTTCTTTAGAAGCCTGAACGAGCTGGCGCTGCCTACGAGCGCCGCCTCTATTTCGCTAAATATCCCGTGCTGCTCAGGTTCCGATTACAACTCCGCCATCAACAGAAATCACGGCACCGTGAATGAAGCTTGCCTGGTCCGAAGCGAGCCAAAAGTATGTGTTGGCAACATCTTCCGGTGTTCCTGCTCGTCCCAGCGGCGTTCGTGCCACCATGGCTTCGAGGACTTTCGCGGGCATCGCCTTCACCATGTCTGTGGCGATAAATCCCGGCGCTACCGCATTCACGCGAATCTTGTACCTTCCCAACTCCCTTGCCCACGTCCTTGTCATTCCGATGATACCGGCCTTGGACGCCACGTAATTCGTCTGCCCGAAGTTCCCCAGAATACCCACCACGGAGGCCGCGGACAGAATTACGCCGCCGCCGCCCTTGATCATGTGGGGCACAACCGCGCGGGTCACCAGGAATACGCCCTTCAAGTTAACCCCGATCACCGAATCCCACATCTCCTCGGTCATGATCGACTCGGGCGCGCCGCCATTCCACTTCACGAGTTGGGCGTCGCGGACAATACCGGCATTGTTAATGAGAACGTCGATGCGGTCCCATCGCTCGACAACTGCAGCGGCGGCGGATTCAACCGCGCTGGCGCTGGCGACGTCCACAGCTTGAAAATAGGATTCACCCCCGGCCCATTGGATCGCTGATTCCAGTTGGGGCGCGGACTTGGCCGAAACATCCCACGCAGCAACTCGTGCGCCTTCCTCTGCGAAACGCAAAGCAGTTGCCCGGCCGATTCCCGACACGGCTCCCGTGATTACGACAACTTTCCCACGGGACCCGCCCTCTCTGGCTTGCACCCGTTTTTCGTCGACGATCGGCGTGTCGATGGGGTTGAATTCCAATGACGGAGGAGCATTGGGGACGGTTGCGTCTTCTACCGGCTCAGGAACACTCTTAGTGGCGGATTCTTGTTCAGAGCGATGCATCAATTCTCCTGGTCCCCGCATCTTCTTGGGTCAACCGGCTTGGTTGGGCGAAGTCAAGTTCGTGTCCTGACTGCGTGCGGGCGGTGCAGAAAATTGAGAGTAGCTACTTTGCCGCACTGCGTCAAGCCTTGCGGCGAGATTTCGTTTTCGGTTTGCTTTTTTTGGGTACAACTTTAGTCAGCAATGATTCCAACTCTTCGATTCGCTGTTTCAGTTCGTTCACCTCACTGGCTTTCGCATGGCTCTCGGAGACCGCCGAGGGCTGCTCTTGTCGCGACTGCGGGCCGCCTGCAGCTGCATTAGCGGCCGGAGGCCGGGCCCAGCGCCCCTGCAGCAACTCGAAGGGGTTCATCGGTGCCGGTAAAGCACGATAGGCATTCTGGTACATGTCCATCATCGCCTTCATGTACCGCAGAGCATTTTCCTGCGTTGCCCTGCCGGAGGCCAGGATCATCTGGCGCAATACGTCGAGGGGAAAAACCGAATCGGGTGTCTTGGCGTCTTCCAGCACGATCTGCGCCAGGGTCAGCCGAGTGAGGTCTTCCCCGGTTGTTGCATCAACGACCCGCACGTCACAGCCCTCGCGCACCAATTGGGCAACCTGTTCCTGGTTGATGTACTGGCTGGTTAAAGTGTTGTAAAGACGCCGGTTCTCGTACTTCTTGATAATGAGTGGCTGAGGAACCTTTTGTTTCATCTTTGCTCTTGACACGCCGCGTAAGAGGAGTAGGATAAAGTTATGTTGCAGTGCAGCATTAAGTGCAACATAAACAGCAACATTTGCTAAAAGGAGCAAATCATGCCCAGTACCTCCAAGTCAACCAAGAAAGTTGCAGCAGCCGTAAGTCCTGAATTCGTGGACGCCGTTACTCCACTCGTTCTCAATAGTGTTGAGCGCGTCGCCGACTTGCAAAAGAAGACCCTGGACCTCGCCACCGAGCAGACCGCCGAATTAATCGGGGCCTGGAAGAAGGCATTCAGCTACTTCCCGGTAACGCCGCCCGCATTCTTCTTCGATTTTGCCGGCCAGGCCGTCCAGACCGCAATCGAAAACCAGAAGAACGTCATCGACCTAGTGGTCGAGCAAACCGAAGCCGCCACTGATATTGTCAAAGTGCGCCTCGAAGCTTACTCCAAGATCGCCGATGGCGTCAGCACGAGCGTCCGGAAGTCGGTCGAGCGCTCGGTGGATGCCCAGAAGAAGATGCTTGAGTTTGCCGGCGCGCAGAACAAAGCCGGCTTTGAGTCCGCCAAGAAGCAGCTCGGCGCGGCGGCTGGACCGGCGACTGCGATCCTCGATACGTTCCAGCTTGGAGCGGACACTGTAATCGAAGCGCAGAAATCGTTCCTGAATATGGCTTCGCAGCCGTTTGTTAACACCGCCAGAAACTAACGGTTGTCGAGTTCAGGCGAAGCACTCGCCCAAAGATGCAGCCGGGTGTAGAAAGCCACCCGGCGGAGTATCCTCATGTTGAGAGGAGTTCTAAGATGGCTGACGACACAACCCGCGATGCTAAGCCGTTCGATCCGATGGAACCTTGGCGGGGGATGCGCGACATCTATATGGACGCCTGGGGCAAGACTATGGTCGACATGGTGAACAGCGAGGCTTACGCCCAAGCTTCGGGTGCGATGCTCGACAGCTATCTGACGATCTCCGCTCCATTCCGAGAAGCCATCGAAAAGGCGATGCTCAAAACCCTCGAGCAGCTGGCGATGCCGTCTCGGGCTGATGTTGTTTCGATTGCTGAGCGCATGACCAACATTGAGATGCGCCTGGACGACCTGGATGCCAAATTGGACAATATTCAGCGGCTGATTGTGCAAGCCGGCGCAGGGCCTCGCGTGCGGCCGGGGAAAGCGCTGCAATCAACCAAGAAGAGAACAACCAAAACGAAGCCAGTGAAGAGAGGGAAGAAATAGGATGGCAGAAGCTCAGGTCATTGCCGACCGAATTACAGCCGCTGCAGACCGGCTAAAAACGCTTACCAAGGTGATGACCACGAAAGCTTCCATTGCCCAGACCCCGAAAGAGTTGGTCTGGACGCTGAACAAGGCGAAGCTCTACCGCTATATCCCGGTTGTTCCGAAAGAGAAGCGCCATCCGATTCCCCTGTTGCTGGTCTTCGCTCTCATGAACCGGCCATACATTCTTGACCTGCGTCCGGGTCACAGCTTTGTCGAATACATGGTCAACGAAGGCTACGATCTTTACCTGCTGGACTGGGGAGCGCCCGGGCCGGAAGACAAGCACCTCAAGTTTGACGATTACACCCTGGATTACATGCCGCGCGCGATCCGCAAGCTCAAAGCAATCTCTGGAGTGGAAGAGTTCAGTCTCCTGGGGTGGTGCATCGGAGCAATCCTCACCACCATCTACGCCGCCCTCCGTGGCGACGAAGGCTTGCGCAACTTGATTTTGTTGACCGCTCCCCTGGACTTTTCCAACAAGCAGGACCTGACCTTCGCGCGGTGGACCGACGAGCGTTATTTTGATGTGGACAAAGTTCTCGCGGCGTTTGGCAATATGCCCGGGGAGATGATCGACTACGGGGCCAAAGCACTCAAGCCGGTGGAAAACTACGTCGGAAACTACGTGAAGTTGTGGGACAACATCGACGATCCTCGCATTGTGGAATCGTGGCATGCAATGAACTCGTGGGTCACCGACAATGTGTCTCTTGCCGGAGGCGCGTTCCGCCAGCTCATCGTGGATCTTTATCGGAACGACAAGCTGATGCGCGGCGAGTTGGTGATTCGAGGTGAGCGCGTGGACCTCAGTCGCATTCATGCCAATCTTCTAACCGTAATCGCCGACGGCGACCACATTACGCCGTCATGCCAGTCTGAGCCCATCATGGCGAAGGTCAGCAGCGCGGACAAGGAACTCTTCCGGGTCAAGGGTGGTCACATCGGAATCATGGCAGGCAGCGGAGCCAGCAAGAACACCTGGCCGCACATCGATGGGTGGTTGGCCCCTCGCTCTCAGTAAGCTCAAACTTTCTTACATGTGGTATCCGCCGTTAACGTTCAACTCCTGCCCGGTGATGTAGTCCCCATCGGCGGCGAGGAAAGCGGCGGCTTTGGCGATTTCCTCAGGCGATGCGAAGCGTCCCAGAGGAATCTTGGCCTTGATCTGCGCGGCAATCTCTTCCGGAATGGCATCCACCATTTCCGTAGAAGTGAAGCCAGGGGCGATGGCGTTGGCGGTGATATTGAATCGGGCCATTTCCAGCGCGAGGGCTTTCGTGAATGCGATGATACCGCCCTTGCTGGCCGCGTAGTTGGCCTGGCCAAATGCGCCCATTTGGCCGACAACCGAGCTGATATTGATGATGCGCCCAAATCTCTGATTGATCATGGCCGGCACAGCCGCGCTGGTGCAGTAGAATGTGCCGTTCAGGTTAACGTTGATCACGGCGGCCCAGTCCTCGTCGGTCATCTTGCGCATGCTTCGATCTCGCGTAATGCCTGCGTTGTTCACCAGGATGTCGAGGCGCTGCCATTTGTCGAGCACTTCTTTGACGATGCGCGCGGCCTCGCCTTTCTTGGCCACATCGCCCTGGACAAGTAGACACTCGACACCCAACTCGAGGATCTCATCCGACGCGCTTTCGGCGTGCTTGGCATCCGCCCTGAAGTTCAGCGCCACGTTCGCCCCACGGCGTGCGAGTTCAAGCGCGATCGCGCGTCCAATGCCGCGCCCGGCACCGGTCACCAGTGCGACCTTACCGGCGAGCGATGTCGCCTGGAAATTTCCACTTCCATCTGCAGCGTTTGCCATTTCAAGACTCCTGTCCTCGGAATTGCAGCTCACAATCGCGGGATCGATCCGCATAACCACGTAGCCTCCAACAGCGCCGGCGCCGAACCCTGGAGCGAAAACCCGCATGGGACGGTCAATCCTGCCTTCGCGCACGGCGTCATGGACGGCCATGAGAATACTCGCGGACGAAGTGTTGCCAACCCGTTCGATGTTGAAAAAGATCCGATCCCCTGGGATTCCGGCCGCTTCGGCCAGCGTAAGCACCATGTTCTTGTTGGCCTGGTGCGGAACTACCAGGTCGATCGCGTCGATGAGCGACCCGTCGCCGCCGTTGGGGTTCGGAAGAGTGGCCAGTTCGCCCATCATCTGCTTCAGGTAGCGTGTCACCAGGGCCTTCACCTCCGGCCCGTAGACGGTAATGTTGTTGTCAAACTCAGGGTTGGGCCAGATGATGGAATTCACTTCCGACCATGGACCGCTGGCGTAGGTTTGGAAGTACTCAATGTCGGAAGGAGTTCCTTCCGGCGCGGGAGCCACCACGACGGCCGCTGCGCCATCACCGAAAATCATGCGGGAGGTTCGAATCGTCCCGATCTTGTCGGAGAACTTTTCCGCGCATACGAGCAACACGGGTCGCTCGATCTCCTGCAGCAGGCGTACCGCTTCACCAATACCATAGGGCATGCCCGCACAGGCGGCGACAATGTCGCACGAAGTATGCGTCTGCATGAGGCCGAGCTCACCTGAAAGCCAGGTGGCAATCGATGGAATGAGTTTGGTGCTGGTGCAAGTGCAAATCAGTACCGCGCCAATCTCAGCCGGCCGCCGGCCGGATTTTGCCAGGGCCTTCTTGGCCGCAAGCAGGGCCATGTCCTCGAGCGGCAACTGCGTGTACCGCCGCTGCTCGATGCCGGTTTTCTGGCTGATCTCTGTGGCGCTCATGCGCGACCAACAGTAGGCGTGGTTGCGGATCAGGTCTTCATTGCTGCAGGTGATCTCACCTTCATAGACGGCAATGGCCTCAATCCGTGGAAGAATTTTAAATCGCTTGCTGACTTCCACTGGAGGATACGGCTTGATGGGGTCACTCAGTGCCAGAGTGTCAGGTCGGATCATCCGATTCGGGCGAACCCGCGGTCCCCAGTCTTCGTCTCGCTTTACCCGCTGTATGAAACGGAGCACGGCTTCGTTGAGCGGATGGAATGCTACGACATAATCGTCGTCCTTGAGCTTGCCGATTTCAATTTGCGTGCTGGTTGCCGGGTCCCAAGGATACTGGTTGTGAAGGATCATGCACTGCCGCATCAGTGCCTCCAGCTCGGGCACAGGATGCAGGCAGTCGACCACATCGTCGAACCCATAGCGCAGATAATCAGGGTCATACGTCAGCAAGCGGCGGGTGCGGTTCGCGGGGTCAGCCAGCGCCTCCGACACCGTCGGACGGATAGGGCGGAGCTCGCCACCGGCGCTGAGTTTGTTGCGAAAAACATTCAGCAGAATGCTGAAACTCCTGTCTTCAATGTCTTCGTCCCACGATGGGGACAAAGCTTGGTAGCCCGCCTCGATCGCTGTGGTGATCGCGGAGTCATCGCGCGGCTTGTACACCGGAAGAAAGATATCATCGCGCTCACGCGCCAGATCTTTCCAGCGGGTGGGACGTTTCTCGTACATGGTCAAGGTGTAGCGATTCATCCAAAAGCGGTTCAGCACCAGGTCGCGGCAAAGTTCATACCGGCTTTGGTATTCGCCCGCATGCAAGCGCGCAACAATCTCCACGTCCGTGGGAGCCTTCTCCCCAAAGTCCCGCCGGATCACTGCCGCAAATTGCTTAAGGGTCTTAAATACGGAAAAGTCCAACTCTGGAAAGAAATTGCCGGGGAAGACTATGCGGCCGTGAGAGTTGATTCTGAAAGGTTTCAGACGCATTGGTTATCCTTGTCCTTGTTGGGCTTTCCATCAAATGCCCACGCAGCCGGGGATCGCTCCGGCAGCACGAAGTCAGTCGAATTCGACCAGCACCTGATTTGCCTTCACGGATTCTCCAGGCACTACGTTAACCGATTTCAGCTTTCCCCCCGCCGGCGCGGTGATGGCGGTTTCCATCTTCATCGCTTCAAGTACCACCATCAGATCGTTCACCTGCAACTGCTGCCCCGCGGCCACTGGCACCTGCACGACAATTCCGGCCAGAGGACTGCGACACAATTTGTCTTCGTGATCGTCGGCATCCAGGGAAGACCCCGGTTTGGAAGGGGTGCGTAAAACGGTCGATTGAATGGTGGCCGAAGTCGGCGAGGGGAAATTGTCCTGCATTTGCTGGGGATAATCGTCCTCGGCGACCTCAACCTCGACTTCATACGTTTGCCCATCGACCGAAATCTGGAGCTTCATTGGCCACTCCGCTCCAGAACTCCGCCGCTTTTCGTTATTGAAGCGATCTTCGCCATCTTCAACGTCCTCTCCGAGGTAGGTTGTGCGAGGTTTGGACCATTACACGCCCTTGCCGTGCCCAGGGATCGACTGCGTTTGGCGTCATCAGCTTTCTCGCCGACCGAACTCGGACTTTCTTGCCGAGAAACTCCGTGACGGCCGCTACGATCACTGACAACGTCTCGGACGTCACCTCGTGGGACGACTTTGACTTGAAATCCATTTCCTTTGCTCCCAAAGTGCCTCACAGAGGAATCAGCCCGTGCTTCTTGGCCGGGCGAAGTTCCCGCTTGGTGTGCAGTGCCTCCAGGGCCATGGCCAGGTATCGCCTGGTCTGAGAGGGCTCGATCACGTCATCCACGAGCCGACGTCCGGCGGACATGTAGGGAGTGGCGAACGTCTTGCGATAGAGTTCGATCAGTTCATCCCGCCGCTGTACCTTGTCCTCTGCGGCGTCAATCTCGTGTCGAAACACAATTTCCGCAGCGCCCTCGGCCCCCATCACGGCGATTTCCGCTGTCGGCCAAGCCACCACGCGGTCCGCACCCAGGTCTTTGCAGCACATGCCGATGTAAGCTCCTCCGTAGGCTTTGCGTATTACGACGGTTATCTTTGGCACGGTCGCTGCCGAGTAAGCGAACAGGATTTTTGCTCCATGCCGAATAATGCCGCCGTACTCCTGATCAACCCCAGGCAGAAATCCCGGCACATCGACAAAAGTGAGTAGGGGAATATTAAAAGCATTGCAGAATCGAATGAAGCGGGCCATCTTGTCGGAGGCGTCGATGTCGAGAGCCCCCGCCAGTACGCAGGGCTGATTGGCGATTATCCCCACCGTGCGCCCCTGGATGCGCCCGAAACCGATCACTACATTCTGGGCAAACCCCGGCTGGATTTCGAAGAAGTCCTGATGGTCGAGCAAACGCTCGAGCACGGTACGGATGTCGTAGGCAACTTTAGGTTCTGCCGGCAACAAGTCATTTAGCGCTGGATCGTCGGCCAAATCCGGGCTGTATGCGAGCCGCGGAGGGTCCTCGAGGTTGTTCGACGGCAGGAAGCTCAGCAGACGTCGCGCAAGAGCAAGCGCTCCATCGTCGTCCTCGGCGATGAGGTGGACGACACCAGAGCGATTCATCTGGGCCGCAGGGCCGCCCAATTGGTCTGCCGTCACGATCTCTCCCGTTACCTGCTTGATAACTTGGGGGCCGGTAATGAACATCTGCCCTTGCCTGGTTTGAATGATGAAGTCGGTCAGAGCCGGACTGTAAGCTGCGCCGCCGGCACAGGGTCCGCAAATAATGGAAATCTGCGGTACGGTTCCGGAAAGTATTACGTTGTTGTAGAACACGCTGGCGTAGCCCGCCAGGCTGTCAATGCCCTCCTGCACGCGCGCGCCACCGGAATCGTTGACAAAGATGAACGGGCTCCCCGTCTTCATGGAAAGCTTCATCATGTCGGTGATTTTGGCGCAGTGCACTTCGCCCGCTGCGCCGCCGGCTACCGTGAAATCCTGACAGGCCAGATGGACCAAGCGGCCATCAATCGTCGCGCATCCGGTAACCACGCCATCGGCGGGGAGATCTTTGTCTGCCATGCCAAAGTATGTGGCACGATGCTTCGCAAACAGACCAATCTCTTGGAAGCTTTCATGATCGACCAACTTGTCGATGCGTTCCCGCGCGGCGAGCTTACCAGCCTTGTGCTGTTTCTCGATGCGTTGCTTGCCGCCACCCTCCTTGATCTTCGCCTTTTTTTCCCGAAGTTCGGCGGTTCGCTCTTCCATGGTCGCACTCGCCGGTTTGAGTGCTGTTGTCCGCATGATGGTCCTCCCTGGCACAGGTCAGAAATCTGACGGCCCTGACTTAGTCTTACTGCGCCGGTGTCACCGTGACTGTGTGTTCCTCACCGCTAATGCTGATGATGTACGTGCGGGATTGCCCCGGTTCAGCTTTGTTGCTCGCGCTCCCCAGTGCCGCCGGTTTTTTAGCGGACTTGGCTTCGCTCAATTCTCGACTAGCTTTTTTCGGTCCTGCCGTCCGAGTCTGGAAGAACTTCGCGGCCACCTTGGGAAACATGGCGTAAGTCAAAATGTCTTCATCGCTACCATTGCAGCCGAGAGCCATGGCCTCGGTCCGCATCCGCTGCCATGACGGCTCCGGCAAATCAGCTGGGCGGCAGCTGATCGCGGGTTTATTCGCCCGGATTGCTGCTTTCGCAACCACGTCCGCATCCTTGTCCCCCAAAGTTGTGCCGTAATAGCCCAGGATCAAGTCAGCGAACTCACTGGTAATCACTTTGTACTTGCCGTGAAAGACATTAAACATTGCCTGGGTACCGAGAATTTCACTTGCCGGAATGGCCAGCGCGGGATATCCGGCGTCCCGGCGAACCCTCTGGATTTCCGCCAACACCTCGTCCAGCAAATGGGTTGCGCCCTGGCCCTTCAGTTGATATTCCATGCTTAAGATGACCGCCGCCGGTACCTGGTGTTGGAAAATCTCCGTCTCAACACCGATGGGATGATTGAAGAACTCGCCGTACCGCGGACGGACGTTGGCGATATGCCGTTTGATGCGATGCAGTCTCTCAAGGTCCAGGCGCGACTCGTAACCGGTCCCTTCCAGCATTGCAACTACGCTCTCGGTAGGATTGTGACCCCGACCTAGCGCCAGGGAGCTGATAGCTGAGTCCACGATGTCGCATCCTGCTTCAATCGCTTTCATTAGCGAAACCATAGTGACGCCTGTCGTCGAATGGGTGTGGACGCTCACTAGCGTATCGCTTCCGCACTTCTGCTTAATTCCCTTGACCAGATCGTAGGCCATCTGTGGCTTAAGCAGACCGTCCACGTCGTGTACGCAGATGGAATCGCAACCCATCTCCTTGATCTGCTGCGCGATGTCCACAAACACCGGGATCGTGTGCACCGGACTCGGCCCATAACAGATTGCACCCTGCGCGTGCTTGCCGGCCTTCTTCACGGCTTCAACACTGGCCATCAGGTTCCGTACATCGTTGAGTGCGTCAAAGATGCGGAACACGTCGATGCCATTCAGCGCCGCCTTCTCCACAAACCGGGTAACGATCGAGTCGTCAAAGTTCCGATGGGCAACCAAGTTCTGTCCACGCAGCAACATTTGCAACCTGGTCTTGGGGAGCAGCCTCCGGTAAGTCCGCAACCGCTCCCAAGGATCTTCATTGAGAAAGCGTATGCAGGAACTGAATGACGTCCCGCCCCAGCACTCAACAGACCAATAGCCAGCGTTATCCAGATCTTCAAACACGGGAACCACGTCCTCAAGCGCCATGCTGGTTTCCAGAAGGCTCTGTTGGGCTTCTCTCAGCAGCAAGTCGGTGATTTCCACGGTGCGTGGCATGCCGTTCCTTCGCAACAATTGGGTTGCGTTAAACCAGTTGTGTCGTGTTTCTCCAGTAAATGGCTAGACGAAGATACCTGACGACGAAATTCCCGTCCCGGACGAAATCGGATACGAGAAACGCTTTGATCGAGATTGCAGCCAATAATTATATCGCGCCCGGCGGCAACAGCACTGTTCCATTTTGCTCACTATTAGGGAGGTAGCGTGAAAGCCGAACTCGATCTGGTCAGCTTCGCAGTCGCCGGGCCTCCTCGCAAACAGACCGGGCAAATGTTGTTTCGAAACTGAGCAATCCGGCACAGCATTCGTATCTTGGCGGAGAGATCATCGTGGGAAGCCGCGATTCCCTCTGACCATTGAGGCATTAGACAACTGCGACGAGATGATCCGGGTCGATCCCGCACGATGAAATTTAGAAGAGGATGAAGCCATGGCCTACCAAAGCGTTAACCCCTATGACGGCAAGATCCTAAAGACGTTCGAAGAGCTCAGCGACAAGCAGCTCGAAGCAGCGCTCGTAACCGCCGCGGCTTGCTTCGAGACGTGGCGGCGCACGACATTTGTGGAGCGAGCGGCGGTGGTCGCGAAAGCGTCTGCTATTATGCGCGCGCGCATCGACGAATTCGCTCGTCCGGTGACTCTCGAGATGGGAAAGCTCATCGACCAGGCCCGCGGCGAAGTGGTGCTCAGCGCGGACATCATCGACTACTATGCCAAGAACGCCGAGCGCTTCCTCGCGACCGAACACCTCAACCCGAGTTCGGGCGAAGCCGAGGTTGAAAGCAGCCCGTTTGGAGTGCTTTTCGGTGTCCAGCCTTGGAACTTTCCGTACTACCAGCTTGCGCGCTTTGCGGCGCCCAACTTAATGGCGGGCAATGTCGTCATGGTGAAACACGCGGGGTGCGTTCCGCAGTGTGCCATCGCCTTCGAGAAGCTATGGCTGGAGGCGGGTGCGCCAGTAGGCGCGTATACCAATCTGTTGATCTCGCATGACCAAGTGAACCGCGTGATCGACGATCCCCGGATCAAAGGTGTGGCGTTAACCGGAAGTGTGGAAGCTGGCAAGAGCGTTGCCGGAAGAGCGGGACGAAACCTTAAGAAGTCGACCATGGAGCTTGGCGGCAGTGACGCCTTCATCGTTCTCGAGGATGCCGACCTCGATGCCACAGTCAAATGGGCGGTCTGGGGAAAAATGAACAACACAGGTCAGTGCTGCGTCGCGGCGAAGCGATTCATCGTTGTTGAAGAGCTGGCGGACCGGTTTCTCGACAAGTTCCAAACGGCGTTGACGGCACTCAAGCCGGGAGACCCGATGGACGAGGCTACAACTCTCGGACCCCTGTCCACGGAAGCAGCCCTTGTACAACTGTTGGGCCAGGTCGATGGAGCCTTGGCCAAGGGTGCCACCGTGGTGATGGGTGGAAAACGCATCGATCGACCCGGCGCCTTCATGGAGGCAACCATTCTTACAAATATCAAGCCCGACAATCCCGCGTTCAGGGAGGAATTCTTTGGGCCGGTCGCACTCTTCTTCCGAGTCAAGAACGAGGACGAGGCCGTCGCGCTCGCCAACGACTCGGATTTCGGGTTGGGGGGCTCGGTCTTCACCAAGGACGTTGCACGCGGCAAACGCGTGGCGAGCCGTGTCGACACGGGCATGATGTTCGTCAACCACCCGACCTGGACGAGACCAGATTTGCCGTTCGGCGGGATCAAGGACTCCGGCTACGGGCGCGAGCTCAGCAGCATGGGCATCCAGGAATTTGTGAACAAAAAGCTGGTTTGCGTTGAAGCAATCGACGCACCGGCGTAGGCACCGGCTATAAGCCAGTGAGGGCCATCCACCGTCTTAATTTTTGACAAGAGGAGTTACCCATGGCACACAAAATGAACGCCGCAGTAGTCGAGCAGTTTGGAAAGTCCTTGCTGCTTCAGGAATGGGACATCCCGTCTCCAGGCCCGGGACAAATCCTCGTCAAAACCGAGGCCTGCGGCGTCTGCCACACGGATCTCCATGCCGCACATGGCGACTGGCCGATCAAGCCCACGCTCCCATTCATTCCTGGCCATGAAGCCATCGGGCCAGTGGTAGCGGTCGGATCGGGCGTGACAATCGTGAAGGAGGGCGACCGGGTTGGAGTGCCGTGGCTCTACTCGGCGTGTGGTCATTGCGAGTATTGCCTGACGGGGTGGGAGACGGTGTGCGCCCAGGCGCAGTTCGGCGGCTATACCAGGAACGGCGGATTTGCCGAGTACCTCCTCGCAGATCCAGACTACGTCGCGCATATACCTGCCGGCCTCACCTCTGTGGATGCAGCCCCGCTGATCTGCGCCGGCATCACGACTTACAAGGGGATCAAGCAGACCACGGCCAAGCCCGGCGAATGGATCGCCATCTCCGGAGCAGGCGGACTGGGGCATCTGGCGATCCAATATGCCAAGGCCATGGGACTGCTCGTCTGCGCGGTCGACATCGATGATGGGAAACTGGCCCATGCCAAGCGAGTTGGCGCCGACCTCGTGATCAATGCAAAGACCGGTGACCCGGCAGCCACTCTAATAAAGGAGACCAGCGGCGGAGCTCATGGCGTTCTGATTACTGCGCCCTCTCTCGGCGCATTCAAGCAGGGTGTTGGCATGACCCGGAAGCGTGGCACTTGCGTTCTGGTTGGGCTGCCGCCAGGCGAATTCCCTGTTCCTCTGTTCGATGTGGTGGCAAACTGCATCACGATCCGAGGTTCTTTCGTTGGCACACGCCAGGACATGGCCGAAGCGCTCGCCTTCGCCGTCGACGGCAAGGTCAAGGCCGATGTCGAGCTGCAACCTTTGGCGTCGATCAATCAAATCTTCGACCGGCTCGAGCATGGCAATGTAGCGTCACGCGTCGTCCTCGATTTCGCGAAGGACTTTGGTCAGCTCGATCACGGCGATGAAGCGTCTCACGTCGTTCTCGAACACGCGGGGGTGTGAAGGGAAATAACAGCGCTGGGAGTAGGTCGGCGGTAGTTAGGCCATCTTTACTACTGAGGCGAACATGCCCGCGACAAAACAACACGCTGCTACCGCGGTGGCGGACGAGCAGGAAACTTCCTCGCACATCAGTGTTCATCCGCTGTATACCCCCGCCGACCTCGAAGGCTGGGACTACGACCGCGAACTGGGCTATCCCGGACAATTCCCGTACACGCGCGGGGTGCAGGCTTCGATGTACCGCGGCCGCCTGTGGACGATGCGGCAATATGCCGGCATGGGCGACGCCGACGAATCGAACCGCCGCTACAAATATCTGCTCAGCCAGGGCACGACGGGGCTCAGTATCGCCTTCGATCTACCGACGCAGATCGGGCTGGATTCTGATAACCCGCTCGCGATGGGCGAAGTCGGCAAAGTCGGCGTGGCGATTGACTCCATCGAGGACATGATGCGCCTGTTCGATGGCATCA
>CAWIPZ010000004.1:0-158854 GCA_963837915.1 uncultured Acidobacteriaceae bacterium | reverse complement strand
GTCGCGCAAGAGCAAGCGCTCCATCGTCGTCCTCGGCGATGAGGTGGACGACACCAGAGCGATTCATCTGGGCCGCAGGGCCGCCCAATTGGTCTGCCGTCACGATCTCTCCCGTTACCTGCTTGATAACTTGGGGGCCGGTAATGAACATCTGCCCTTGCCTGGTTTGAATGATGAAGTCGGTCAGAGCCGGACTGTAAGCTGCGCCGCCGGCACAGGGTCCGCAAATAATGGAAATCTGCGGTACGGTTCCGGAAAGTATTACGTTGTTGTAGAACACGCTGGCGTAGCCCGCCAGGCTGTCAATGCCCTCCTGCACGCGCGCGCCACCGGAATCGTTGACAAAGATGAACGGGCTCCCCGTCTTCATGGAAAGCTTCATCATGTCGGTGATTTTGGCGCAGTGCACTTCGCCCGCTGCGCCGCCGGCTACCGTGAAATCCTGACAGGCCAGATGGACCAAGCGGCCATCAATCGTCGCGCATCCGGTAACCACGCCATCGGCGGGGAGATCTTTGTCTGCCATGCCAAAGTATGTGGCACGATGCTTCGCAAACAGACCAATCTCTTGGAAGCTTTCATGATCGACCAACTTGTCGATGCGTTCCCGCGCGGCGAGCTTACCAGCCTTGTGCTGTTTCTCGATGCGTTGCTTGCCGCCACCCTCCTTGATCTTCGCCTTTTTTTCCCGAAGTTCGGCGGTTCGCTCTTCCATGGTCGCACTCGCCGGTTTGAGTGCTGTTGTCCGCATGATGGTCCTCCCTAGCACAGGTCAGAAATCTGACGGCCCTGACTTAGTCTTACTGCGCCGGTGTCACCGTGACTGTGTGTTCCTCACCGCTAATGCTGATGATGTACGTGCGGGATTGCCCCGGTTCAGCTTTGTTGCTCGCGCTCCCCAGTGCCGCCGGTTTTTTAGCGGACTTGGCTTCGCTCAATTCTCGACTAGCTTTTTTCGGTCCTGCCGTCCGAGTCTGGAAGAACTTCGCGGCCACCTTGGGAAACATGGCGTAAGTCAAAATGTCTTCATCGCTACCATTGCAGCCGAGAGCCATGGCCTCGGTCCGCATCCGCTGCCATGACGGCTCCGGCAAATCAGCTGGGCGGCAGCTGATCGCGGGTTTATTCGCCCGGATTGCTGCTTTCGCAACCACGTCCGCATCCTTGTCCCCCAAAGTTGTGCCGTAATAGCCCAGGATCAAGTCAGCGAACTCACTGGTAATCACTTTGTACTTGCCGTGAAAGACATTAAACATTGCCTGGGTACCGAGAATTTCACTTGCCGGAATGGCCAGCGCGGGATATCCGGCGTCCCGGCGAACCCTCTGGATTTCCGCCAACACCTCGTCCAGCAAATGGGTTGCGCCCTGGCCCTTCAGTTGATATTCCATGCTTAAGATGACCGCCGCCGGTACCTGGTGTTGGAAAATCTCCGTCTCAACACCGATGGGATGATTGAAGAACTCGCCGTACCGCGGACGGACGTTGGCGATATGCCGTTTGATGCGATGCAGTCTCTCAAGGTCCAGGCGCGACTCGTAACCGGTCCCTTCCAGCATTGCAACTACGCTCTCGGTAGGATTGTGACCCCGACCTAGCGCCAGGGAGCTGATAGCTGAGTCCACGATGTCGCATCCTGCTTCAATCGCTTTCATTAGCGAAACCATAGTGACGCCTGTCGTCGAATGGGTGTGGACGCTCACTAGCGTATCGCTTCCGCACTTCTGCTTAATTCCCTTGACCAGATCGTAGGCCATCTGTGGCTTAAGCAGACCGTCCACGTCGTGTACGCAGATGGAATCGCAACCCATCTCCTTGATCTGCTGCGCGATGTCCACAAACACCGGGATCGTGTGCACCGGACTCGGCCCATAACAGATTGCACCCTGCGCGTGCTTGCCGGCCTTCTTCACGGCTTCAACACTGGCCATCAGGTTCCGTACATCGTTGAGTGCGTCAAAGATGCGGAACACGTCGATGCCATTCAGCGCCGCCTTCTCCACAAACCGGGTAACGATCGAGTCGTCAAAGTTCCGATGGGCAACCAAGTTCTGTCCACGCAGCAACATTTGCAACCTGGTCTTGGGGAGCAGCCTCCGGTAAGTCCGCAACCGCTCCCAAGGATCTTCATTGAGAAAGCGTATGCAGGAACTGAATGACGTCCCGCCCCAGCACTCAACAGACCAATAGCCAGCGTTATCCAGATCTTCAAACACGGGAACCACGTCCTCAAGCGCCATGCTGGTTTCCAGAAGGCTCTGTTGGGCTTCTCTCAGCAGCAAGTCGGTGATTTCCACGGTGCGTGGCATGCCGTTCCTTCGCAACAATTGGGTTGCGTTAAACCAGTTGTGTCGTGTTTCTCCAGTAAATGGCTAGACGAAGATACCTGACGACGAAATTCCCGTCCCGGACGAAATCGGATACGAGAAACGCTTTGATCGAGATTGCAGCCAATAATTATATCGCGCCCGGCGGCAACAGCACTGTTCCATTTTGCTCACTATTAGGGAGGTAGCGTGAAAGCCGAACTCGATCTGGTCAGCTTCGCAGTCGCCGGGCCTCCTCGCAAACAGACCGGGCAAATGTTGTTTCGAAACTGAGCAATCCGGCACAGCATTCGTATCTTGGCGGAGAGATCATCGTGGGAAGCCGCGATTCCCTCTGACCATTGAGGCATTAGACAACTGCGACGAGATGATCCGGGTCGATCCCGCACGATGAAATTTAGAAGAGGATGAAGCCATGGCCTACCAAAGCGTTAACCCCTATGACGGCAAGATCCTAAAGACGTTCGAAGAGCTCAGCGACAAGCAGCTCGAAGCAGCGCTCGTAACCGCCGCGGCTTGCTTCGAGACGTGGCGGCGCACGACATTTGTGGAGCGAGCGGCGGTGGTCGCGAAAGCGTCTGCTATTATGCGCGCGCGCATCGACGAATTCGCTCGTCCGGTGACTCTCGAGATGGGAAAGCTCATCGACCAGGCCCGCGGCGAAGTGGTGCTCAGCGCGGACATCATCGACTACTATGCCAAGAACGCCGAGCGCTTCCTCGCGACCGAACACCTCAACCCGAGTTCGGGCGAAGCCGAGGTTGAAAGCAGCCCGTTTGGAGTGCTTTTCGGTGTCCAGCCTTGGAACTTTCCGTACTACCAGCTTGCGCGCTTTGCGGCGCCCAACTTAATGGCGGGCAATGTCGTCATGGTGAAACACGCGGGGTGCGTTCCGCAGTGTGCCATCGCCTTCGAGAAGCTATGGCTGGAGGCGGGTGCGCCAGTAGGCGCGTATACCAATCTGTTGATCTCGCATGACCAAGTGAACCGCGTGATCGACGATCCCCGGATCAAAGGTGTGGCGTTAACCGGAAGTGTGGAAGCTGGCAAGAGCGTTGCCGGAAGAGCGGGACGAAACCTTAAGAAGTCGACCATGGAGCTTGGCGGCAGTGACGCCTTCATCGTTCTCGAGGATGCCGACCTCGATGCCACAGTCAAATGGGCGGTCTGGGGAAAAATGAACAACACAGGTCAGTGCTGCGTCGCGGCGAAGCGATTCATCGTTGTTGAAGAGCTGGCGGACCGGTTTCTCGACAAGTTCCAAACGGCGTTGACGGCACTCAAGCCGGGAGACCCGATGGACGAGGCTACAACTCTCGGACCCCTGTCCACGGAAGCAGCCCTTGTACAACTGTTGGGCCAGGTCGATGGAGCCTTGGCCAAGGGTGCCACCGTGGTGATGGGTGGAAAACGCATCGATCGACCCGGCGCCTTCATGGAGGCAACCATTCTTACAAATATCAAGCCCGACAATCCCGCGTTCAGGGAGGAATTCTTTGGGCCGGTCGCACTCTTCTTCCGAGTCAAGAACGAGGACGAGGCCGTCGCGCTCGCCAACGACTCGGATTTCGGGTTGGGGGGCTCGGTCTTCACCAAGGACGTTGCACGCGGCAAACGCGTGGCGAGCCGTGTCGACACGGGCATGATGTTCGTCAACCACCCGACCTGGACGAGACCAGATTTGCCGTTCGGCGGGATCAAGGACTCCGGCTACGGGCGCGAGCTCAGCAGCATGGGCATCCAGGAATTTGTGAACAAAAAGCTGGTTTGCGTTGAAGCAATCGACGCACCGGCGTAGGCACCGGCTATAAGCCAGTGAGGGCCATCCACCGTCTTAATTTTTGACAAGAGGAGTTACCCATGGCACACAAAATGAACGCCGCAGTAGTCGAGCAGTTTGGAAAGTCCTTGCTGCTTCAGGAATGGGACATCCCGTCTCCAGGCCCGGGACAAATCCTCGTCAAAACCGAGGCCTGCGGCGTCTGCCACACGGATCTCCATGCCGCACATGGCGACTGGCCGATCAAGCCCACGCTCCCATTCATTCCTGGCCATGAAGCCATCGGGCCAGTGGTAGCGGTCGGATCGGGCGTGACAATCGTGAAGGAGGGCGACCGGGTTGGAGTGCCGTGGCTCTACTCGGCGTGTGGTCATTGCGAGTATTGCCTGACGGGGTGGGAGACGGTGTGCGCCCAGGCGCAGTTCGGCGGCTATACCAGGAACGGCGGATTTGCCGAGTACCTCCTCGCAGATCCAGACTACGTCGCGCATATACCTGCCGGCCTCACCTCTGTGGATGCAGCCCCGCTGATCTGCGCCGGCATCACGACTTACAAGGGGATCAAGCAGACCACGGCCAAGCCCGGCGAATGGATCGCCATCTCCGGAGCAGGCGGACTGGGGCATCTGGCGATCCAATATGCCAAGGCCATGGGACTGCTCGTCTGCGCGGTCGACATCGATGATGGGAAACTGGCCCATGCCAAGCGAGTTGGCGCCGACCTCGTGATCAATGCAAAGACCGGTGACCCGGCAGCCACTCTAATAAAGGAGACCAGCGGCGGAGCTCATGGCGTTCTGATTACTGCGCCCTCTCTCGGCGCATTCAAGCAGGGTGTTGGCATGACCCGGAAGCGTGGCACTTGCGTTCTGGTTGGGCTGCCGCCAGGCGAATTCCCTGTTCCTCTGTTCGATGTGGTGGCAAACTGCATCACGATCCGAGGTTCTTTCGTTGGCACACGCCAGGACATGGCCGAAGCGCTCGCCTTCGCCGTCGACGGCAAGGTCAAGGCCGATGTCGAGCTGCAACCTTTGGCGTCGATCAATCAAATCTTCGACCGGCTCGAGCATGGCAATGTAGCGTCACGCGTCGTCCTCGATTTCGCGAAGGACTTTGGTCAGCTCGATCACGGCGATGAAGCGTCTCACGTCGTTCTCGAACACGCGGGGGTGTGAAGGGAAATAACAGCGCTGGGAGTAGGTCGGCGGTAGTTAGGCCATCTTTACTTACTGAGGCGAACATGCCCGCGACAAAACAACACGCTGCTACCGCGGTGGCGGACGAGCAGGAAACTTCCTCGCACATCAGTGTTCATCCGCTGTATACCCCCGCCGACCTCGAAGGCTGGGACTACGACCGCGAACTGGGCTATCCCGGACAATTCCCGTACACGCGCGGGGTGCAGGCTTCGATGTACCGCGGCCGCCTGTGGACGATGCGGCAATACGCCGGCATGGGCGACGCCGACGAATCGAACCGCCGCTACAAATATCTGCTCAGCCAGGGCACGACGGGGCTCAGTATCGCCTTCGATCTACCGACGCAGATCGGGCTGGATTCTGATAACCCGCTCGCGATGGGCGAAGTCGGCAAAGTCGGCGTGGCGATTGACTCCATCGAGGACATGATGCGCCTGTTCGATGGCATCAACCTGGAGAAGATTTCCACCTCGATGACCATCAACGCAACCGCGTCGATCCTGTTGGCGCTATACATCGTGGTGGCGCGGCGCACTGGCCGCGACGTGGTCAAGCTGTCGGGCACCATCCAAAACGATGTACTGAAGGAGTACATCGCGCGCGGGACTTATATTTATCCCCCGCATCAGGCGATGCGCATCATCACCGACATTTTCTCTTACGCCAACCAGAACGTGCCCGAGTGGAACACGATTTCCATCTCCGGCTATCACATGCGCGAGGCGGGATGTACGGCGACGCAGGAGGTAGCGTTCACCCTCGCTGACGGCATGACGTATGTGCAGGCCGCGATCGACGCGGGTCTCGACGTGGACAAGTTCGCACCGCGGCTGTCGTTCTTCTTCAACGCGCATAGCAATTTTCTAGAGGAAGTGGCGAAGTTTCGCGCCGCTCGCCGCATGTGGGCGCGCATCATGCGCGATCACTTCAAGGCCAAGAATCCCAAGTCGCAGATGCTGCGCTTCCACACCCAGACTGCAGGTTCAACTCTCACCGCGCAGCAACCGGAGATCAACATTGCCCGCACTGCGTTGCAGGCGCTGGCTGCAGTGTTGGGTGGAACCCAGTCGCTGCACACCAACTCCTACGACGAGGCGCTGGCGCTCCCGACTGAGCAGTCAGCGCGCATCGCCCTGCGTACCCAGCAGATCATCGCTTACGAATCGGGGGCGCCGCAGACCATCGATCCGCTCGCCGGCTCGTACTACGTGGAGTCGCTGACCAATCAGATTGAGGCGGGCGCGCGTGGCTATCTCGACAAAATCGAGGCCATGGGCGGCGTTTTGAAGGCAATTGAGCGCGGCTACGTGCAGCAGGAGATCCAAAACGCAGCGTACACCTATCAGCAGGCGGTCGATCGACGCGAAGCCATCGTCGTGGGGGTGAACGCTTTCGAGCTTGACGAAGAGAAGTCGATAACGCTGCAACGTAGTGACGAGTCGCTGGAGCGGAAACAGGTCGAGCGCGTGCGTGCGCTGCGCGCCGGGCGTGATCCCGGTAAGTGGCAGGCCGCTCTGAATGCCGTCGAAGACACCGCGCGCGGCAATGGGAACCTGATGCCGGTGATCGTCGAGGGGGTCGAAGCTCATGCCACGGTTGGCGAAATTTCCGATGCTATGCGGCGCGTGTATGGCGAGTACCACGAGACAGTGGTCATTTAGCGATCCAGCTCGTCGCCCTCGCATCGTAACTTGATGTGCCACGGCAACACGGTGAGGTAGAGATGAAGTAGCGATTGGTGAAAACGCAGCTTCATCTGCTTCAGCGATACGCCAACTCTGAAGAACAAGACAGGAAACGGCTCTATTTGAGCAGGCTAAGTCCAGCGCGCATTTCGGCCTAATTCATCGGACGGAGTTCTTATGGCGGACCCGCAACTATCGAAGCAAACGAAGATGGCGATGGCTTCCCAGTTTCTGGGATTCATGCTGGATGCATATGACATGGCGATGGTGCTGGTCATGGCACCGATCCTGGTGAAGGTGTTCGTGTCACCCAAGGGCAGCGCCGCCTGGCAGTACATTGTTATCGTATTCAGCTATTCCATTACCATGGCCTCAAGGCCCATCGGTTCGGCGATTTTTGGACGCTATGCCGATAAGATCGGGAGGCGGTTCCTCCTGGTTCTAACCATCAGCGGCGTTGGCGTGATGTCCCTCCTGGGAGGATTTCTTCCCACTTATGCGCAAATCGGCCTCTGGTCCTACGTCATTTTTTGCGTGCTGCGGTTTCTCATGGGCATCTTCTTCGGTGGCGAATATGCAGTCGGCCACACCTTTGCCATTGAATACGCTCCCCAGAAGAGACGCGGCGCCATCGGCGGTTTCATCCAATCAGGTTTCCCCCTGGGCTACGTATTCGCCTCGCTGGTGTTCGCAGCTATTTCATTCCTTACCACCAAAGAAGCCATGGTGGCGTATGGCTGGCGCATCGCCTTCATGACCGGGGTGATCCCGGTTTTCCTGGCGCTATATATCCGGACTAACCTCAACGAATCTCCTGAATTCGAAAAAACCAAGGCCGCGGGCAAGATCGAAAAGTCCCCGTTCCTGAGCCTGTTCAAGCCGCCACAGCTGTGGGACTTCTTGCAGGTGTTTTTCTTCATGACCGGGTTGTTCCTCACCGACTATTCGGTGTACGGATTTCTTCCTAACATCCTGACCTTGAAGGGACGGGGATTCGATACCACGGCCTACAGCCTGATTTATGGCTTTGCGCTTTTCATGGCCTTCCTCGGTTACAACTTCTACGGCTGGCTGTCGGACAGGACCGGAAGAAAGATTCTCACCCAGTGGTACTGCGTCTTTCTCGTCGTATTCGGAATTCCTGTCTTTTATGTCCTCTATCACGCGGCTGTCCAACGAAACTTGTGGATGGCAGTGGTAGGAACCGTAATGGCGGCAATGCTCAAGCTGGCATGGGGAGTCGTTCCCGCCTACTTGTGCGAACGCTTCCCGACGAGGCGACGCGCGGCGGGCGTCGGGTTCGGTTACTCCTCCGGGGCATTGTTGGGAGCATGGTTTAGCGTCTATGTATGGTGGGTCCACAAGATCCCCTTTATTGCTGCGATTGAAAAACAGGATATGTGGTTGTCGCCAGCAGTCATTCTGACGATCGGCTCAGTCATGACGTTCGTCAGCCTGTGGTACTCGCCGGAGACGAAAGATCTTCAGTTGGACGAAGTCGGCGAAAAGGAACGGGCGAGCGAACTGGCAGAGAATCTTTCCGGTTTTCCGGACGCTGTGCCCGCAGTGAACCCGATCTGACGCTCATAACGCATCTTCGTACCTAACCCCGTCGACGAGCCCTTAACCGACTCCCGGGGAACAAATCCAGGAGCGCCGTTGAGGAAAGCCGTCTTCAGCGCTCCCGGCTAATCGCTGCTCCGAGGTAGCGATAGGATTAATGAGAGGATGCGTACCTCATGCCGTGCGTTTTGGCGTGGTCACCGCCTTAGCTTCCCGTGCGACAAGATCCAGTGCTTTCTTTTGCACCTCAACCGTACGCTCGATCGATTGCTGGATGGTCTTTGTAAAGTCCGCCGCAACCTTCTGCGCCGACTCGCCGCTATCCTTCGCGCTCTCGACCAATGCAGCGGTCTGAGTCACAATTTGGTCGATTACGCTCTTCTGTGTTGTGACGTATCCTTCGAAGGCCTGTCCAGCGAGGTCAAACACGCCAGGCAATGCCGGCACGGTCTGAGGTGACTTCTTGTACACGGCGATCGCCTCTGCATTTAGCTTCGCCGCGTCGTCGAGCGACTTTTTCTGTAACTCGGCCGCACGTTCGACTCCTTTGATAAAGAGGCTGGCGAAGTCGGTAGGATGATTAGATTTCGTTTCTGTCATTGTGAACCTTTCAGCTGCAGCCGTTACGGGCGCAGCGCTTTTGGTGACTTCTTGGGGGCCCTGCGAAACCAGCCCTTCAGTCTCAGCTGGTGTCATATAGCAACTGTAACGTCCCATTGAGAGACCTCCGACGTCTGCTCACAATTGCTCACTCTGCCGTATTGAGCAGAGTCGGTGCTTTGGCCGTTAAGGGATGTGGAGTACACGGCCTGGGTTGCCCGGGTGAAGGTCATGTGGAACAGCAATCGACCTTCGGCGGGGATGCGGCTTCGTCGAGTTCATGAGTAGTCTATGCGGGGATTTTGGCTGGAGGCGCGGGTGGGAATCGAACCCACGCATAAAGGTTTTGCAGACCTCTCCCTTACCACTTGGGTACCGCGCCTCGATGTCTCTACCGTAACGTGTTCTGAAGCGAAAATCCAGCGCGGCTCACTTTGGCCGCACCTTTAGATCCCGCAAGATTCTTAGGGCATCCGCAATTTCAGTCCGTTCCGCTTTGGACTTTTCAGCCAGCATTCGCGCCAGAGCCTTCACCCTCTTTGAGCGAGCACGCAGCATTACCGCTCGTCCTCGCGATGTCGCTGAGATGTCTAGCTTGCGGGCATCATCCTTTGCTGCCTTGCTGGTCGCGAGGCACTGTTCCACCAGGGCGCGCACGATGCGCACCATCGTGGGCGGCTTGACTTGCTCGATTTCTGCCAGTTGCTTGAGTGACCTACTTCCAGCGAATACCAGAACGGAAAGCGCAGAAAGTTGGGCTGGACCGATACCCGAGGCTCGGTCTTCGACTCGCAACTGGCGCAACAGATGGATCGCGGTGGAGTGAAGGGCGTCCGCCAGTTCCCCAACTTCGTCGGAATTTCTTTTTGGCATTGCTTTCAGGTCCGGCGTGAGGTAGTCTATCTCAAATTAGTTAGCAATGCTAACTAATTTTGGAGGGAAATATGTCACAGGAACTCTTTCAGGCCATTCATGACAACGATCGCGCCAAGGTCGAGCAGTTGATCGCCGCCAGCCCCATATTGGCAAAGGCGCGCAGCGAATCCGGCGTATCTGCGCTGATGCAAGCGCGCTACGAGGGCCGTCGCGAGATCGTCGATATTCTTCGCGCCAGCGCCGGCGACCTCGATGTCTTCGAGGCCGCGACTTTCGGCGACGTGCCCCGCGTGAGTGCGTTGCTGGCAGCCGACCCGGGGCTGGCTCGCACCTTCAGCAGTGATGGCTTCACTGCTCTGCATCTGGCTGCGTTTTTCGCCCAGCCGGAAGCCGCACAAGAACTGCTGCACTCCGGGGCAGATCCTAATGCGGTCGCGAAAAATCCGATGAAGGTCGCGGTCATCAACAGTGCCGCTGCCTCCGGGCGCGCCGACCTGGTAAAGATTGTCCTCCGGGCCGGAGCCGACCCTAACTCCCGCCAGATGGCGGGATACACGGCCCTACATGCCGCCGCTGCCCACGACAACGTGGAAATGACTCGGGCGCTCCTCGATGCCGGGGCTGATATTTCCCTTCGCAGCGATGACGGCCAATCCGCTGCCGAAAAGGCCGGGCCTGCGGTGGCGGAATTGCTGAAGTCGTGGAAGTAGCAGACCTCGAGCTATCGTGGTACCCACCCCCCTACCCCCATCTTGAAAACAAAGGATTTACCGCACGAGTCTGCGTAAGTTTGGGCAAACAATAGTAGTTATCGGTAAAGTAGCAGAAACAAAGGGTTTGCCGGATCGAGATTATTGTGGATCCCAACGACGTTGGTTTACCGTTAAGTTATCAAAGACCGGCTATAGCCACCCGCCGCCCGACTCCAAGTCGCGAGAGACACCAATCCCCGCCTCACGCAGGGAGATTTACACATGCCGGATCAGAAGAGAAAGGGCGCGGGACACAGGGCGGTGTGATGAGGCGTGTTGGTTCATATCCCATTCTCAGCCGTGGCATGGTGGTTCTATTCGGCCTCGACGTGCTCCAGCGCCATCTCGCGGGCGTGATGCGTGCGCCAAATAACGGTTCCCACGACCACGGCACAGGACAGCAGTAGAACGCGCAGAACTCCGGCGTGCAGTGCCGGATCGCCCAGCAATATCCGCAGCAAGCCCAGTGCGGCACTGGTCGCGCAGAGGGCGAAGTAGAGCCGTTCGCTGGCATGGCTCGCCACCTTCAGCAGGACCAGCAATACAGTGGTCACGATGGTGTAGATGGCCAGCAGGACGATCCCGCCCACGACTTTATCGCCGTGCAGCGAAAACGCCTTGGCATGCGAGAGCGCGGTTTGCAGCGCCGCGACGCAGAGGAAGATGACGGTATGCACCAGGGCGATGATGGCACGCTTGCGGCTGTTCAGAATGGAAAACGAGTGCATGACCTGCCTATGATTAGATGATGCCGGAAGCGGCGAACAGATGGCAGTGACCGACGTCACACGTGTCCAGTTGTCGGTTGTCGGTGGTCAGTTGTCGGAAAAGCAAAAGGCAACCGCGGATAGAGATTTTCGCTCCCACCCTTTTCGCCAAAGGCGGCGAAAAGGATGGGGCATCCAGGGTGTCGAGGTAAGAGGCGAACGACGCCGCTCCGCGGCTGGGGTTCGATTGGGGCGGTTATGCGCGGGCTGACGCCCACGCCTAAAAGCACATCGCCGCTACGCGGCTTGGGGGATTTGTCGCACGCGGACCCGGGGTTTGCACCTGGGCTAAAACCAAAGCATCCGTTACGCGGCTCGGGGCTGGGACCCACGCAAGCTGGGGCTTACGGCCAGACTTAAAGGCACCCTTCGGCAAGCTCAGGGCGGGCTCTGCGGCTTCCGCCGCTGTTGCCGCCATGACTCTTGGGTGGTCGTCAATCGTCCAGGGGGACGCCGTACTGCGCCGCGATCTCCTGCAACTTGGCGCGAACCTGCTGGTCGGAGTAGCCCATCTCTTGCAGCAAGGCCGAGTAATTTGCAATAGCGTCTTGGAGGTGCGGATGCTCGTGACCTGTGTCGCGCGAGAATCTTAGGAAGATCTCGAGGTGACGCCGCATAAGCGGCTCGGCTTCGGTCGGGCGGTTAGTGTCCTGCAGCAACCGGGCTAGGTTGTTGAGACGGATGGCGACCTTGGGATGGTCGGGGCCAAAGGACGTTTCGTCGATGGCGAGCGCGCGGCGCATGAAAGGTTCGGCCTCGGTGGGTCGGTTGGTGGCCTGTAGCAACTGGGCCAGATTGTTGAAGGCGACGGCGACATTAGGATGGTCCCGACCGTACGCTTTCTCGAAGATCTGACGACACGTTGCATCAGCGGCTCGGCCTCGGCCAGGCGGTTAGTGTCCTGCAACAGCGTTGCCAGGTTGTTGAGGTCTCTAGCGACATCGGGATGGTCGGGGCCGAGGGATTTTTCGTCAATGGCGAGGGCGCGGCGCATGAGGGGCTCGGCCTCGGCCCAGCGGTTGGTGGCTTGCAGCAACGATGCCAGGTTGTTGAGGTCTACCGCAACGTCGGGATGCTCGGGGCCGTAGAATTTCTCGTCAATGGCCAAGGCGCGGCGCATGAGGGGCTCGGCGTCGGCCCAGCGGTTGGTGTCCTGCAACAACTGGGCGAGGTTGTTTAGGTCCGCCGCGACCTTGGAGTTATCGGGGCCGTAAGATTTTTCGTCGATGGCGAGGGCGCGTCGATACAGTGGCTCGGCTTCCTTCAACCGATTCGTTATCTTCAGCAACAGCGGCAAGATTGTTGAGGCGGGTGGCAACAATAGGATGGTCGGGGCCGTAGGACTGCTCATCCATGGCCAGCGCGTGCCGATACAGCGACTCGGCCTCGGCGAAGCGGGCGCGCTCACTCAAATAGAAACCGGTCTGGTTGAGCAGCCTCGCGGCATCGGCTGATGACAGGTCGTATTCCACGATTAGGGCGGCGCAGGCCTGGGCGTGCGGAAGCAGCCGCTCACAAGCGCTCCAGTCGGAAAATTCGACGACGGGAAAGGCGGCATTGGCGGCGTTCACTAGGCGGTCGGCCCATTGCGCGCGTCCTTCGGATTTCATGCCGGCCTTAGCGACCGCCTGCACCATGCGGTGTACGGAGATGGTCTTGTCGGCGGCATTGCGTTCCAGCAGGGAGAACTTGAAGGCGGCAGCGATGGCGTCATGCCACTGCAGGCGGTTGGCGGCCGCCTGTTGCAGCGCTTCGGGGAAATATGAAACGCCCTTGGTGAAGATTTCTTCCGGAATGGCGTCGGGTGCGAGGAACGCTGCGGCGTTAAGCAACTCGGCGGCCGCCTGGTTGTTTTTAGCGAGTTCCGACAATGAGGCAGTGTAGGTGGCCATGACCGAGCGGTGCGCGAAATCGAGATCGCCGCGCCTGCCCAGAAGCTCAGCCATGCTAGTGCGGAGCATGTCGAAATACTCGCTCACGCCGCAACCCGTCTGGTTGATGTACGCGCCCGCCTGATCGAGAGCCAACGGCAGGCCGCCGACTTCCTGGGAGATTTCTCTGGCGGCTGTCGCGTCGGCGGGATCGGCGGCCGACAGTTCGGCATCCGTGTTGATCAGCTTTGCGCGCTTTAGGACGAGCAAAGCCCCGGTCTCCGGATTCATCATGCGGAGCTTTTCTGCCTCAATTGCTCCGGTGGCCTGCGCCTGCTGGGTGACGATGACGTGGCGGCGCTGGGGCCGGGCTTTGCGGGTGAGGGCTTCGACGGTTTTCAGGTCGTTGACGTTGTCGAGGATGAGCAGCCAGTTGTCGTTGTCGTCGAGCCAGCGCTGGGCGGCGGCGACGGCGAGCTGCTGCTCCTGGGCGTCGGCTTCGGGCAGCTTGAGGAGGCGGGCGAGGGAGGTGAGGTCGGCGAAGAGGGTTTCTGGGCTTTCGGCGCGCAGCCAGAGGACGGCCGAGTAGTGTTCGCGCTGGCGATGGGCGTACTCGGCGGCGGTCTGGGTCTTGCCCACTCCGCCGAGGCCGGTGAGGGCGAAGCTGCCGGTCTTCTCCAGCGCGGTCTGGAGGTCGGCCAGCTCGTGGGCGCGTTCGGTGAAGAACGGATTTTTGGGAAGGGGGACGGTGAAGAGGGAGTTTCGCTTGGGTGTTGGGGTGTCAGGGCCGGAACCTGGAGGGATGCCTTTGATGCCGCAGACTAGACGGTGAATGGAGTCGGCATCGGTGATGCTGTTGCTGAAGACCACCCAAGTTTGGAGTTCTAAGAGGTCATCCACTAGTCTTCGGTCGCCGCCGGGCAAAATTACCGGAATCACACCATAGTGTGGATACTGCGACTGCCGGTTCAGTGCGCGACCGATCTCCTGGTCGAACCATCCTCTGGGCGTCTTGTTGCCAACGCAAACCGCACAACTATTGGCTTCATCCAGACCCTTTGCCATGCCACGCCGCCAGGGACGTCCCGGTATCAACTCCCATTTGTCGAGCCAGACCTTCAGATCCTTGTCGCGCAGGAGCTTCGCCAGTTGCTCGACGATTTCGGCGTCATCGTGGGAATGGCTGAGAAACACGTCGTAGGGTTTGGCTTGTGGGTCGGGCATGGCGCTGATTGGCATAGTAGCGTGGGTTGGGTTGGGCGTCGATGAGGATTTCTGGCGCTGAGTGCGAAAAGCGGATCCCCGGGCGACTAGAGTCGCCTCGGGATGACAAAAATAAAAGGGCTTAGACGCGGCGCTGAAGCGCCGCTATACCCGAACTGAGCCTTCGCACGACTTTTTCAGCAGCCTGTAAAGTCGTGCCGTGATACGAAGCAATGCCCAAAGCGATTTTTCGCAGCACGGAAGAAGCGGAAAAGGGCATCCCTCGCGGACTGAAGTCCGCGAGGAATGACAAGAATAAACGTCACGGGACGCTGGCCTAAAGGCCAGCTCTACCATAAGAACCAACTCTATCAGCAGCGTGGCGAGAGGTTACTTCAGCCCCTTGACCACGAACGCCTCCGACAGCGTTTGTACGTAGATATAGATGTACGCTCTGCCGTCGGCGGAGAAGTGTGGCGCGGCGACGGTGGTTACGCCGGATGCGATGTGGTCGCCGAAGGTCTTCCAGTATTCCATCTTTCCGGTAGTGACATTCACGAGGTTGACCTTCGCGGTGGTCTCCTTGTACAGGCTGGAGAGGGCGTACACAGACGAACCGTCGGGAGTCCAGCCGGTCACGTAGTACTTCTTCGAATCCAGGCCGGGAATGGGCTGCACGGTATTGCCGTCGAGGGACCACACGCCCCATTTGCCTTCGGAATCGATTACCAGAGTACTGCGTCCGTCGGGCGACACAAGCACGCCTGCGGTGCCTTCGGGCGTGATGGGCTTGGCGTTTCCATTGCTTACATCAATGAGGTAGTCGCGCGCGCCATGTCCAGTTTCAATGCCTACGGCCAGGAGGTGCTTGCCGTCCGGCAGATAGCGCATTCTCGTATAGCGTATGTTGTCGTGAGTGAGCTGACGGGCCTCGCCCGCGCCGGTTGGCACTACGCGCAACGGGCCTTGCTCGATCGGCTGGGTGATGACCCACTTGCCATCCGGCGAAATCGCCTCTGCCCGGCCCTCGCCGATTTTTACCGGGGGCGATCCATCGGTGTCGCGCAGGAAGACGGTGTAATTCGGTCCACCGCCCTCGCCCTCTTCTTCGAACAGAAGCTTCGTGCCATCGCGGCTGATGTCACGAGGAATCGACCAGCCGAACCAGCCCAGCTCGCGTTCCTCCGTGCCACCGGGAGAGACGCCACGGATGCCAATGCGGACGTGTTGCGCGATGGTCAGGGCCAGTCCGTTGCGCACGTCTTGCAGCCACATGCCTCCGGGAACATTGGTGATGTCGCGCAGCTTCCCGCCGAGGGTCACGCCGCGAAGGTTCTCGGACGATCCACTGCGAGTGCCGGTGAACCAAACCTCGTCACCCGTGGGCGACCAGGCAATTCCCTCTATGGAAAGCCATCCGGAAGTCAGCTTCTTCTCTTTGCCGTCCGGGCCAATCACCGCGACGGAACCTTCGTCGTCGCCGCTGGAGTTTTCGTGATCGCCAAATGCAACCCACTTGCCGTCGGACGAAATCCTGGGATTGCTGATCCAGTTGATGCCGTCGATGAGCACTTTGCCGATGGGGTACTCGAGTCGCCAGTGACGGTTCTCGGGAACAAAACGGACGACGGCGAGATCGTCGCCGCTGGGTGACCAATCCGCGTCTTGGACATTTTCCAGCACCTCTCGCGGCGTACCGCCGCTGAGCGGAACTCGCGCCAGAGTACCGACTCGGGCATAGCCGGTCATGCCTATGGTGTCGAGACGGATGGCGAGCTCACCAGTCTTGGAGATCGCCAGCAGCTCTGCGTCTTTAAAACCCAGTTCGCGCGAGCCGTGCTCATCGGTATGCACGAGATAGAGCTGGCCCTGGCCACCGTCCCAAGCGGCTTGGTACACAACGCTGCCATCGGGCGTGAAGCGCGCATTGCCGATCGCGCCGGTGCGGAAAGTGATTTGCTGATATTCGGGCGGAGGCACAGCGCCGCTGCCTCGTCCGATCCACCAGCCGAGGCCTGCTGTCGCCGCCGCCAGCCCAACTACCAGCGCAGCTATGCCCAGTTTGCGGCGGGAATCCTGTGCGCGGACTTGTTGGGCCGCGGCCTGCACTCCCGACTTGCTGGAGGTGACGTCGGTCATGGCTTCGAGATCGAAGGCCAGGTCGCCGGCGGAATGAAATCGTTGGGCGGGATTTTTCTCCAGGCAGTGGCGAACGATGCGCTCGAGTCCGGACGGAACATTGCGAGCAGTTTCGGTAAGCTCGGGTGGCTCTTCGTGCAGAATGGCGCTCATGGTATCGGCCGCGCTATCGCGATGGAAGGCGCGCTTGCCGGAAACCATCTCGTAGAGAATTGCGCCGAAAGCGAAGATGTCGGACTCGGGTACCGCCGGCTTGCCTCGCACCTGCTCGGGCGACATGTAGCCGACCGTGCCCAAGACCATGCCGGCTTCGGTGGCGAACTGCGCCGTCATGTCATCGCCGAGATCGCTGCCGCCGGGCTGGCGCACCATCTTGGCGAGGCCGAAATCGAGAATCTTCACCCGGTCGTCATTGGTGATGAACAGGTTCTCGGGCTTCAGATCGCGATGCACGATGCCCTTCTCGTGCGCGGCTGCCAATCCGCGGGCTACCTGCAAGGCGTAGTTCATCGCTTTGCGCAGGGGGATCGGGGCCTTTTGCAGGCGCGCGCGCAGGGTCTCGCCTTCGAGAAGCTCGGAGACGACATAGGGCGTGCCCTGGTCGTCGCCGATATCGAAGATGGAAAGGATGTTGGGGTGGTTGAGCGCCGCCGCCGCGCGCGCTTCCTGTGCGAAACGCTGCAGGCGGTCATGATCGGTGGCGAACGACGTCGGCAGAATCTTGATGGCTACGGTGCGGTCGAGGCGCGAGTCGTGGGCACGATAGACCTCGCCCATTCCTCCTGCGCCGAGGGGAGACAAAATTTCATAGGGGCCAAGACGACTTCCAGTGGCAACGGGCATAAGGGATGCATGATTCTAACCTAGTTCATTGCAAAGCGATAAGGCAGCTTGAAGGAGCGGTGGAAGCACCTTGGTGAGCATCGAAATCCCGAGCGAAGTAAAGCTGCGGACTTTCGCTGCTGAGACCTGGCAGTTGACGCAGTTCTTAATTCTCTATAGAGTGAATAGAGTAGCTAGGAGAATCTCTACCTTCTATGCAAAAGATAGATTCTAAGAGCGAGACGAAGGCTCAACGTCTGGAAACCAATGATCCGGTTTTACTGATGCTGGGCGTGGGGAAGCAGTTGTGGGAGCGAGAATCCGGCGACAAGTTCATCGAGCGCCTTCGTGCAGAGGACCTGCCTCCCGCGGCTTTCGAGACCCACCCTCAACTTCCAGCGGAGAACGCACCGGAAGCTGTTTGGCATCGGATCCAGACCCATCAGGGCGAGGAGTTCAGAACGGCCACGCGGTTGGTGTTCACCTACGAAGTGGAGGGAGCCGGAATTTGGTTCTTCCGCAATGGAAGGCGCATCGAACGCAAGCTATCGCGAGCCCAAGTTGACAAAGCTATTGCACGCTGTCCTCTCACCAGTACGACCGAGATCAAAGACTTGATGGATTACGCATATCTGTTCGGGCTGTTAACGGACGCACGTATCCGCACGGATGCCTGGTAGCGCGATGGCACGCGTCTTTTGGGACACGAATCTCTTCATTTACCTGTTCGAACGCAATCCGCAATGGTCGGCGCGGGTGACGGAGTTTCGGCAGCGAATGCTAACGCGTGGAGACGAACTGTTAACTAGCTACCTTACCCTCGGAGAGGCGCTTACAAAGCCGAGAGAAACGGGCAACGTGGTCCTCGAAAAGAGTTACCTCAACTTCTTTACCAAGGGCCCGATTGAACTGATCGAATTCGAACTGGAAGCTGCGAAGCGATATGCAGAGATTCGATGTCGTGAGCGGATTCGACCTGCCGACGCCATTCAACTTGCCTGTGCGGCTGCGAGCAGAACTGATCTTTTTGTGACGAACGACAATCGCCTGTCGGGAATGACAGTTGCAGGCATCACATTTATCACGGGGATCGAACGAATACCGTACTAGGCTGTTCGTTTGGAGGCACGGGGCGGGAATCGAACTTGAGCCGCTTTGCAGGCACGAGGAGCGCAGTGGCCAGATCAGTTTCGTTGAAGCATCCGCTACCACTCGAAGTCGTTTCGGCCTCGAAGCTGCCCGATAATGTCGATCAACTCAACGCACCGGGGAGCCACCAATCGTCCCAACTGGTCGAAGTCAAGCGGTCGAGGGTCAATCGTGCGGTCGTCACGAATGCGTTGGGCGATCTCCGTAAAGTTATCAGCAGGTTGATCCGGGGTCCCGGGACTAATGACTTGTAGCCACTGATCTCCATTCCAAGCAGCCGTGACAAGTCCGATTTGTCCTTTTCGGTTAGCGTAGAAAGGGCCGATTCGAATATCGATACAGTCGCCATTCCGAAAAATACTCGCAATATTAGCCATGGCATCCGGACCTTGGCGTCTCGATTGCGATACGCAGAACCTTCGCCCGCGCAGACAACCGTAATATGAATGGCCTTGCACTCCGAAACGATTCACATAAGGCCAATCAATCATCAGATCGAAGCGTTCATCTCGTAGTACGTCTGCGAATTTACGACCAAGTAGGTGAACCCACGCCACGTAGCCTCATCGAACAACAGGGATTAGCCATGCTGCTGCACGGTTTGCCAAATTGTAGAAGAATTTTGGAGGCGCGGGGCGGAATCGAACCGCCGATAGAGGTTTTGCAGACCTCGGCCTTACCACTTGGCGACCGCGCCCTAGGGAAGACGGGCAGGCTAGGCAAAAACCCTCGCCCAGGGCGAGGGTCGAAAATCTGGAGCGGGAGACGGGGGTCGAACCCGCGACTTCGACCTTGGCAAGGTCGCACTCTACCACTGAGTTACTCCCGCTCGGTTTTTTGATTATAACGAAACGATGAATGGGGCGGCAAATGCGCGGGCGGCGTTAATCGTGGTGCGCGCCGGTCCATTGCGGATCTTTCTCAGAGGGAACGATCGCGCCGTCGCGCATGTGGATGATGCGGTCGCCATACTCGGCGGCCTCGGGATTGTGCGTGATCATCAGCACGGTCTGGCCGAGTTCCTTGTTCGACTGACGCAGCATGTTGAGCACGATGGACGAGTTCTCGGAGTCGAGGTTGCCGGTTGGCTCGTCGGCCAGCACGATGGCCGGTTTGTTGACCAGCGCCCGCGCCAACGCAACACGTTGCTGTTCGCCACCACTCATCTCCGATGGACGGTGCTGCATGCGCTTGTCGATGCCCAGCAGTTGGGTGATGCGTTGAACGTATTCGCAGTCGTGGCCGACATCGAGCCCGGCGATGTCACGCGCGATGTCAATGTTGCCCTGCGCCGAGAGCGTGGGCAGCAGATTGAACTTCTGGAATACGAAGCCGATTTTCTGCTTGCGCATGCGGGTGCGCGCCGAGTCAGAGAGCGCGGTGAAGTCGACGCCGTCGATTGAGACGCGTCCAGTGTCAGCGCCGGTCAATCCTCCTAAGATATAGAAAAGAGTTGACTTGCCGCTGCCCGAGGGACCAACAATGCTGACAAACTCACCCTTTCCCACCGCCAGCGACACGCCACGCAGCGCCGGCACATCGACTTTACCGATGCGGTACGTCTTGCGCACGTTCTCTGCCTGGATCATCGTCGCCATGCCAATCTTTAATCCTACACGAGGCGGGCGAATGGCCTCCGCTACTACACGCCCGCGAGGTTAACAGGTTGTTACGAACTGCGAGTGCCAAAAGCAGCGAGAGGCCATCGCAACTTAATGGCAGTGATGGACGGGCGCTTATGACGTGATGCAGCGCACCGACACACGGGTATTGCACGACTAATCTGCCTCCATACATACAAAGCAGCGCGACTTTGTCTGGAGGCTTCATGTTTACTCGCAGAGACTTCATTAAGACCACTGCACTCGCTGGCGCAGGATTGGCCCTGTTCAAAGGAAGCGAGGGCACAGCGTGGGCATTCTCGCAGAGTCCGTTATTACGAAAGTTCATCTCGCCCCTGCCCGGCTTGGGAGCGGACGGCATTCCGGTGGCGAACGCCAGCAAGATCGCGTACCTGGGTGCCGACTTCTATCAACTCGCCGCAGTGCAATTCCAGCAGCAGATGCACCCCGATCTTCCCAATCCCACAACTCTGTGGGGATACATGGACCGAACCACCGGCAAGTCCGGATATCTGGGGCCGATCATTCTCGCCGAACGCGGGCGTCCGGTCCTCATGCAGATGAAGAACATGCTGCCTCCTCATGGCCTGATGCCAGTAGATACCACGCTCGACAGTGCCAGCGGCCCGCAGAACCGCATGGTGGTGCATCTGCACGGTGGCCACACACCATGGACCTTTGACGGCGGTCCGTATGCATGGTTTACACCAACCGGCACGGGCCCGGGCAATGGCGGGGGCGAGGACTTCTTGAACGGCGTGCCGGGCATGCCCGGTGTCGCGCAGTATTACTATCCGAACGACCAGAGCGCGCGCCTCATGTGGTATCACGACCACGCTATGGGCACCACGCGCCTCAACGCTTATGCGGGAATGGCGTCGGGCTACCTGCTGAGTGACCCAGTGGTGGACAGCCTCACTAGCGGCAACGCACCGTTAGTGCCACCACTTGAGTACACCATCCCCCTGATCATTCAGGACAAGACATTCAAAGTCGCGGCCGACCAGTGGGGACGTCCGGGCGACTTGTGGTATCCGTACCAGTACGAGTCAGACCCGGTGACTGGTAGATGGCCGCTTGGCACGCCGTCGGATGGCTTCCCCAACTTGGGACCGCCTCCGGCGATTTCCTGTGTGCCAGAATATTTTTCCGACACTCCCGTTATTAACGGCGAAGCGTATCCCGTGTTGCAGGTCGAACCACGCAGGTATCGCTTCGTCATTCTCAACGGCTCGCAGGCGCGAATGTACAACCTGAGCCTGTTCTATGAATCGCAAACCTGTCCGAAAGAAGCAAACTTCAAGAGCGACGGTCCGGCGTTCATCCAGATTGGAAACGAAGGCGGCCTGCTGCCATTTCCTGTTGCGTTCGCGAAGAAGAACAACGGAACCTACGTCAACAAAAACTCGAACCAGTTGCTGGCCACCGACGATGACGACAATGTCAATCCTGATGGTCCTTACAATCTGCTAATGGCTCCGGCCGAGCGGGCTGATTTGATTATCGACTTTTCCAACGTGCCTTCGGGCTCGAAGCTGATTCTCTACAACGACGCTCCTGCGCCGTTCCCCGGTGGCGATTTCCGAAACGACTATTACACCGGCGATCCCGACCAGACGGCGATCGGAGGCGCGCCGAGCACGCTTCCGGGTTTCGGTCCGAATACGCGCACGCTGATGGAGATTCAGGTGGTAGCGCTCAAGGGGTCGCCTGATCCGTGGAACTTTGCGTCAACTCTAAATGCGCTCAGCTCCAGCAACGGGCTGCCACTGGCGTACAAACTGTCGCATCCGGGAGAGCCCGATCTCGATCCCAACTGGCCGAATGTCCTGCACGAAAACAAGACAACGAATGAAGACTACGACTCCTACGGGCGCCTCATCCAGCGCGTGGGTACCGATCAGATGCTCTACGCCGACAGCTATGGGCGCGACTACATGGATCCGCCGACCGAGGTCTATCACAATGGCCAGGTCGTGGTCTGGGATGTGTACAACACGACGGGCGACACTCATCCGATGCATATTCACCTGGCGAACATGCAGGTGCTGGGCAAGGCGCCTTATACCAACGTCGGAGTCCCTGACGGCCCCTTCGCGCCTCCGGACCCGAATTATCGCGGCTGGAAGGAAACCGTGCGCATGAATCCGGGCGAAGTGACGCGGGTGATTGTGCAATGGAAGCTGCCCATGGTTCCGTTCGCCGTACCGCCAAGCCCGCGCACAGGCGGCAACGAGTACGTGTGGCATTGTCACATCCTCGAGCATGAGGAGCACGACATGATGCGCGCGATCGTGATTCTGCCGTAAGCGGCTATCGTCAGACCGGTATCCCATCCACTCGTCGCCTGTCGGCGATTGGATGGGAGACCCGGCAGACACTCCCCACGCTCGCCGATTCACGCTACAAATGAAGCATGCCAAAGTCGTCTCATGAGGCGCGTCATGCGCAACTGGTTTCGCGCGCGGTCGAGTGGCTGCGCCGTCGCTACAAGTGCGGCATCATTCTGGCCGAGCAGTATTGCGCTACCGGCGAAGTGCCGGACGTCATCGGGTGGAAGGGCCGGTGCAACTCGGTGCTGGTGGAGTGCAAAGTCTCGCGCGCCGACTTTCTTGCCGACGCCGCCAAGCCGTTTCGCCAGAAACCCGAAGAAGGCATGGGCTGCCAGCGGTTTTACATGGCTCCCGTTGGCGTCATTCGCGCTGATGAACTACCCAAACACTGGGGGCTACTCGAACTGCGCGGACGCGAGGTGCGTATGGCCGTCAAGCCGGGACGCGTCGATCTGCGCAGCCAGGCCGGCGTGATGAAAGAGATGAACCTGCTGCTCGCGAGCTTGCGGCGGGTCGAAGTACGCATCGAGCCGCAAAGCATTACCGACTTTCTCAAGTGGAAGAACCGGCTTGCCGAATACAATGGTGGTCAACTACCCGAGGGCATCACTCCGATGCACGATGAAGCGAATCCACACTTGCTGAACTGAAAAATCTGGCCCTTGCTGCGGGACCTCATCTGCCGAGCCCCTAGTCAGTTGTAACCTCCCGGTCACACAAGCTGACTTTTATGCAGCGGCCATCGGCTCATCGACTACAATTCGCTGCATCCGGCGCGAAGCGTTTGCGTCCCTTCATCGATGACGATCTTATCGTTTACCGTCTTCCTAGCCCTGGGCTCGTTTGTCGCCGGCTTCCTTGGCGCGCTCACCGGACTGGGTGGCGGTGTGGTTGTCGTCCCTCTTCTCGCACTGATATTCGGCGTCGATATTCGCTACGCTATCGGCGCGTCGCTGGTGTCGGTGATCGCGACCTCATCGGGCGCGGCCGCTGCCTACGTTCGCGAGGGGTACAGCAACATTCGTATCGGAATGTTTCTGGAAATCGCGACCACGGTTGGCGCCATTGTCGGCGCCATGCTGGCGACGCACGTGTCCACGGGAACCATCGCGATCGTGTTCGGCATCGTGCTGCTGTTTTCCGCTATCTTCTCCGCTCGCGGTGTACCGCCCGAGGTCGTCGATCCGTCGCCCGACAGCCTCGCGCACATGTTGCGGCTCAACGGCTCTTATCCATACGACGGAGGGCAACGCAGCTACGTGGTCCATCGCGTTCCGCTGGGTTTCGGGCTCATGTTTGGCGCGGGTACGCTGTCGGGACTGCTCGGCATCGGGTCGGGTGCGGTGAAGGTTCTCGCCATGGACCAGGCCATGCGGATTCCGTTTAAAGTTTCTACCACCACCAGTAATTTCATGATCGGAGTCACCGCCGCAGCCAGCGCCGGCATCTATCTTGGCCGCGGCTACATTGATCCCGGCATCGCCATGCCCGTTATGCTGGGCGTGCTGGCGGGCTCGCTGGTGGGCGCGCGCGTACTGGTAAAAGCGCGCACAAAATGGCTGCGTATTGTTTTCAGCGTAGTCATCGTCGCACTGGGAGTGGAAATGATCTACAGCGGCTTCACGGGGAGACTATGACAACTTCACCGTTGGACGACCAGCGCATCGAGGTCATGATTGGGAACTTGCTGCGCGCAGGCGTGCTGATCGCTGCAGCCGTAGTTGTCTTTGGGGCTGCGATTTATCTGGCTCGGCATGGCTTGCAACCGACTGACTTCCGGGTCTTTCGCGGAGAAGCCGCCGCTTTGCGCACGATACCTGCAATCGTCCAGGGTGCATTGCACTTCCACGGAAAAAGCATCATCCAACTCGGATTGGTGCTGCTGATTGCAACTCCTGTTGCGCGCGTGATGTTTTCTGCGGTTGCGTTCGCCATCGAACGCGATTATTTGTACGTTGTTCTTACTTTGGTTGTGCTGGCGGTGCTGCTGTACAGCGTGCTGAGTTCCGCTGCCGCGTAATTGCTAAAAGCCTTGAACTGTTCACTGACTTATGCCCGAACTGCCTGACATCGTCGTCTATCTCGATGCGCTGGAGAAACGCATTGTTGGGCAGCAGCTTGAGCGAATCCGGATTGCCGGCCCATCGTTGCTGCGCACCGCGACGCCGCCCTTGAAGGCCGTCGAGGGCAAACGAGTCGTGCAACTGCGCCGTATGGGCAAGCGCATTTGTTTCGGCTTGGAGGGCGATCTGTGGCTCGTGTTGCGCTTGATGATTGCCGGGCGTCTGCACTGGCGCGAGCGCGGCGCCAAAGTTGCGAGGCCGCGCGGACTCGCCGCGTTTGATTTCACCAACGCTACTCTGCTTTTGACGGAGGCCGGCTCTAAGAAGCGCGCTTCTTTGCACCTGATCGCGGGCGCAGATAATCTGCGCGCATTGGATCCTGGAGGACTCGAGGTTCTCGACGCCGACCTGGACCATTTTTCTACAGTGTTGCAGTCGGAGAATCACACGCTCAAGCGTGCTCTCACCGATCCGCGGCTGTTCAGCGGAATCGGCAATGCCTATTCTGACGAAATTTTGTGGGAAGCGCGCTTGTCGCCGATGCAGCTCACGCAGAAGATGACTCCACAGCAGATCGAGCAGCTTTATGCCGCAACCCGTACGACCCTGCGAATGTGGGTCGATCGATTGCGCGCTGACACCGGCAATAAGTTTCCCGAGAAGGTGACGGCATTTCGTGAGGACATGGCGGTGCACGGTAAGTACAAACAGAAGTGTCCCCGATGCGGCGGTGTGATTCAGCGTATCCGCCATGCCGCCAACGAAGCCAATTACTGCCCCCACTGTCAGACTGGAGATAAGTTGCTCGCCGACCGCGCCCTCTCACGGCTGCTGAGGGACGACTGGCCCAAGACGCCCGAGGCCATGGAGACATTCATCGACAAGCGGCGCGGTTCTTGAGAAGCATATTTTCCTGATTTGTCGTCGCAGCAACAAGTCCTACAATTGCCGCATGCGCACTGCACCGCTCGCTCTCTTCGCTCTTCTCCTCGCCGCCACACTCGCAGCGCAACCGGCGAACCAGCCGAAAGGGGGTCAATCGTCCATGGCTTTCACTCTTACCAGTCCTGTATTCGCCGCCGGAGCCGTCCTCCCCAATCCTTACACCTGCCAGGGAGCCGACATGTCGCCGGCCCTCACGTGGAGCGGCCAGCCCATCCAAGCCACCAGCCTCGCCCTGGTCATGGACGATCCCGATGCACCGGCGGGCACGTGGGTGCACTGGGTGATGTGGAACATCCCGGCCACCATCCACCTGCTGCCGGAAAATGTGAACAAGCAAGAGCGCCTTGCTACCGGAGCGATGCAAGGCCGCAACGATTTCGGGAAAGTCGGCTATAACGGGCCGTGTCCTCCACCCGGACACAGCCATCGCTACTTTTTTCGCCTCTATGCGCTCGACGTAAAGCTGACCCTGCCGCCAGGGACAAAGCGCAAGGAACTCGACGCCGCGATGCAGGGCCACATTCTCGCGCACGCGGAGTACACGGGCACCTTCCAGCGCTAAGAATGACAACGGCCACTTCTGCTTACGCAGAAATGGCCGTGAGTTGAAGCAGACAAGTTTGCTATTGAGCAGGTGCCGGAGCCGTCTGCGGCGCGGGCGTTGAGAAGTTCACCTTCGGAGGCTGGCGCGAGCCTTCATCCGCCTTGAAATACGCGTCGTTGCGCGTGAAGCCCGACAAGCTGGCCACAATGTTGTTGGGGAACAACCCGATGTAGGTGTTGTAGTCCTGGAGGGTATCGTTATACCGCTTGCGTTCGACCGCGATGCGGTTTTCCGTTCCGGCCAATTCGTCCTGCAGGCGCAGGAAGTTTTCGTTGGAGCGCAGTTGCGGGTAGTTCTCGACCACGACCAGCAGGCGGCTGAGGGCGGACTCGACCTGCGCGTTGGCGGCGATCTTGTCCGCAGGGGTCTTGGCTCCCGCCATGGCGGCGCGTGCGGCAGCTATATCGCCGAAGACCTTTTCTTCGTGGGTGGCGAATCCCTGTACGGTTGCGACGAGGTTGGGAATGAGGTCGTTGCGGCGCTGCAACACCACGTCCACCTGCGACCAAGCGGAATTAACGGCCTCGCGTTTGGTCACCATCTCGTTGCGACGGCTCACAAATGCGCTGCCGACAAAGAACAACAGCAGGACGATGACAATAAGTACGATTACCCCAGTTTTCATGTTCCTCTCGCTTTCGCATGAAATCGAATTGTTGGAGACGACTGCCCTAAGCCTGCTTCTGCCAATGGCGTTTAGGCACCTTTACGTCCAAGCCATGAGCCACGGTCAAGATGGCGTCCATGTACGCGTGATACAAGCTGCGGACATTGTCCCCGGCATGGCCTCCACTGCGCAACTCCAGCACCGAACGCAGCGGCAGGGCGCTGAAACCGAAAACATCGGCAGCATGCTCCAATACCTTGGATTTGGCGTGTGGCGGATTCTCGCCTAATGCAATCAGCGCGTGACGGAAGAGCGTCAGCACGCTGGTCACCGACTTCGCCATCACATGCTTGAGTTCCTCGTCGCCGTCGTTGGTGAGCAGCAAATGATTGCGCAGACGCAGCAGCGTCGTGCGCAAGTCACGCTCCACCTCCAGGCGGTGTAAGTTCATCGGTACCTTAATGTCTGACACGACATCCGCGCCGAAGAGCGTCTTGTGCGCGTCCTGGATGTCGAGCATCTCGACGGCGAATACGTCCGCCGACTCCCGCAGTTCCTCCAATGTCATGATGGTCGGCGGCCGCAGCTTCTCTTCGAGGCTCCACCAGTTCAACACGCCCGCGAGACCCGGATAAATGGTGGGCTTCATGTGGCGCAACACAATCAGCAGGTTCACATCTGAATATTGCTCGTGATAATCATCGCGTGCCGCCGAGCCGTAAAGTACAACAGCGACCAGATCTTCGCCGCAGGCATACTCCAAACGCCCTACGAGTTTCTGTAACTTATCTTCAGGCTTGTTTGTCATCGTTTACCAGCTCCCGCCGGCGCCGCCGCCGCCGCTCATGCCGCCGCCAAAACCTCCGAACCCTCCGCCACCGCCTCCGCCCCAACCCCCGGAGCTGCCGCCGTAACCACCGCCCCAACTGCCCCCGCGTCCCATGCCGCTGCCCAGCAGCATCCACGGCAGCGCGCTTCCCATGCCTCCTCCGCCGCCGGCGCGTGGGCCTCCGCCGCCGCGTCCAGCACGAGACAGTGCGCGAACCAGCAGGAAGAATCCGCCAAACAGGACGAACGGAAGCCACCACGGAGCCTCATGCGTCGGCGGCCGCGCCGCGCGTTGCGGAATACCCGTGAGTTGCACGCCCGCATCGGCAGCGATGAACTGGGCTATGCCTGTTGCTCCCACTAACGCGGCTGAACTGTAGTCACCCTTGCGCAGGTCTGGAACCATGTCGCGCCCAACGTCACCGGCGCGCGCGTCGTTGATAACCGGCTCCAACCCGTAGCCGATCTCAATTTTGTACTGGCGATCTTTCGGGGCGATCAGGATGAGTGCGCCGTTATCTTTCCCTTTCGCACCGATGCCGAGATGCTTGTAAAGTTCGGCGGCGTAATCTTCCCGAGTTTCGCCTTCCATCGAGTTGACGGTAACGACGGCGATCTGCGCACCGGTCTTCTGCTGCACTTCAGTCGCCAGCGATTCGATCTTCTGCCGCGTTGCGGGATTGATAACTCCTGCGAGGTCGGTGACATATCCCTGCGGCTGTATGTCGTTGATTTTTTCGCCCTGGACTGCGGCGCAAAACGAAAGGACCAAAGCCGCGATGAGCGAAAAGCGGCAAAAGATGGACTTATTCCCCGGGCGAGCGAATTTCAGGGGGCTCAACATGCACCACAACCGTAGAGAAGGCGGCGAGGAGTGTCAAGGAAGGGTAAAGGACTAGCAGGGCACAATCCCAATTCGGTATTGCTAGCCCTTGTGTTCTGTGTTTTCCGGCGAATCACCGACGCGTTCTATCCGAAAGCTCTTTGCCTTGTAGTCAGGCGACAGATACTTGCCAGGTATGGCCATGTGGTTTCCATCGCGCAGCGCGTGAAACACCGGTGACATGATCTCCACACCCGCCTCGTAAAAGCTGTCCTGGATGTTGGCGTGCAGGTCGGAATAGATGAACGGCATGCGCAGCGGATGATCGGTGTACGCATTGATCTCGTATTTCACGTAGGAGTCTTCCAGTTCGGCCTGCAGCACGAAGGGCGCAGGATCGTGCAGGATGTTCGGTGTTCGCAGGGCAGCATCAATCAGCAGCTTGTGAATCGTGCGCCACGGTGCGTCGTAACCAATTGTGACCGACGTGTGCAGGATTACTCCCTGCTCCTTCGCCCGCAAACTAAAGTTGGTAACGAAGCTGCCCAACACTACCGAGTTCGGAATCGTAATCTCCTCATTGCGGATAGTGCGCACATGCGTGGCCAGCATCGACTGGTTCACCACTTCTCCAGTGTTTTCGCCGATTGTGACCCAGTCGCCCATACGAAATCCACGCGTGTAAATCAAAATAATGCCGGCAACGAAGTTGGCCACGGCTGATGTTGAACCCAGGGAAAACAGCACGCCAAGAAACACGCTGATCCCTCTAAAAGCCGGCGACTTCTCAAACGGCAAGTAGGGGAAAATGATAACGACGGTCAGCGCATAAAGCAGGAAGCGAACAATCTTGTAAGTCGGTTGTACCCACTCGGGATAGAACCCGGGGAGGCGGATACGCCCCCGCTCCACTTCCTTCGAGACTACGCGGAGGAACCGCAAGACGAAGTGCATCACCACCAGGATCACGAAGATGTAAAACAGGTTGGGCAGGTACCCCAGGATTGCCTTGCCCATGGTGACCAGCGGATTCACCACGTATCCCAGCAGCCGATGACCGTGCTCGCGCGTCCAAGGGAAGAAGCTGAATGCCTTGGCCAGAGCGAGGTAGGTGACCATGGCGATTACTACCGCACGCAACAGTCGCACGGCCGACGCCAGCAGCGCGGTCAGCCGCGCTCCCTGCACGATCTCGGATTCCTGGATCTTGATACCCTTGATCCGACCATGGGCCAGGCCGTCGAGACTGCGCAGTATCCATCGCGTACCCAACAGGATCAGCCAGAGGAGCAACAGGTAAATGCCTAGGGTCACGGCTGTGTAGATGACCGCCCGCCACAGGTACCGCGGAGTGTGCTGCTCGTGGGCCAGCGTCAGTTTTTCTTGAAGCAGCTTTACATACTGACTCGCGAGTGCCTGGCGCTGCAGTCCCGAGCCTTTGGCTTCCTCGTCGTTCAGGGTCACGATCAACCCATCGCCGTACCGGACCATCGTCACTCCGTCTTCTTCAGAAGCCTTGATTTCGTTGGGATCGAAGTCGCTTGATCCCGCTATTTCTTCGAGACGCGCCGAGATTCTCTCCGCGCGCTCCTCCGCTGACGCCGCTCCCAGGTGTTGATGAATGCGGAATACTTCATATCCGTCCACCATCACTGGATAGCCGTGACTCTGCTGCTCTGGCTCGCTCTCCTGGTCGTTTTGCCACGCGAACGCTCGTGGTGGAACCAGGTTGAGGAGGATAAGGAGGGCGGCCACTGCTAAGAGTGATGCAAGACGAATTTCTTTGAGGCGCTTCACGAAAGTGTCCCTCTGCCGATAGACGGAACCACCATGAAATTACGGTCGCGGGCCTCATGTTAGGCGATGCGAGTGCGGTACTCAAGGGTTGCGTGGGATGACGTGCCGCAAGATGCAATACTGGACACCGGCCGAACGTGGGTGGGAGCAACTGTTATGCCGAGACCAGCTTGGCTTTCTCTTTCGCTTTACGCTGGCGCACTTCCAGCCAGTTCATCCAGGCATCGAGCCCTGCGCCGGTCGTGCTCGACACTTCAAGAATCTCCATCTGCGGATGCACCCGCCGCGCATTCTCCTTGGCGACTTCGGCCTTGAACGGAACGTAGGAGAGCAAGTCGATCTTGGTCAGGATCATCAGCTCCGACTTAAAGAAGATGGACGGATACTTTAGCGGCTTGTCTTCGCCTTCCGTGGTGCTGAGCAGGACAATCTTGGCATCTTCGCCGAGGTCATAGCTGGACGGGCAAACAAGGTTGCCGACATTCTCGACGATGAGCAGATCTAGGTCTTCCAGCTTCCAATCGGCGAGATGCTTTTCGATCATGCGCGCGTCGAGATGGCACGTCCCTCCGGTGACGATCTGCTTCACGGGAAATCCATACTTGGCCAGGCGCTGGGCGTCGTTCTCGGTCTGCAAGTCGCCAGTCAGAAGCGCCACGCGTGTGTTTTTGTCCATGCGCTCCAGCGTCTTCTCCAGCAGCAGCGTCTTGCCCGAGCCGGGCGCACTGATGAAGTTCACGCAAAGGATTCCTTGCTGGCGGTAGCGCTCGCGCAGTTGCTCGGCGAGAATCTGGTTTTCGTTCAGGACCTTCTTTTCGACTTCGACACGGCTCATTCGTCCACTTCCATATACGCGATGTCCAACTCTTCTCCGCCGATGCACTGCGTCGCAAACTCGCCGCACTGCGGACAATGGGGATCATAGTCCGTCATGCGGAATTCGTGCTGGCATTTGGGACAGCGCTGCACTCGCGGTATCGACTCAACCTCGAGCACCAAGGGCTCCCACTCCGTATCTTTCACGATGCACTCGAAACCGAACTGAAGGGCGTCGATGTCAACGCCTGCCAACTCCCCTATCTTGACCCCCACCTTTGTGATGTGGACGCCGGGATTGCGGCGAGCCGCCGACTCCACCGATTCCAAGATAGAAGTTGCGATACCTAGTTCATGCATGCCTGTTGTCGCCGGAGGCGAACCGACATTGTCGCATCGAGCGCACGGAAATGGCGAATTGCGGCCGTAACGCCACCATCAGCTCTAACTGTCCGCTTTCGGACAAGTTCCACAACCACTTTCTGCCAGTTTGAGGAAACATTTTGGCGGCGTTTGCGTCTATCACAACAGGGCACACGTTCGTCTATTCCGGGGACCTTTTCGTAACGTCGAGTCGCGCGATGCTGAAACGGTGGGGCCGAATCTGGTTGATCGCTTTTGTGCTGTGGACGCTTCTGGCGTTCCTCAGCGCGGCGGGCGCTCATGTGTACATGGCGTCGATGGGGACGCCCATCAGTTGGACCCAACTCATCGCTTGGAACATGACCATCGCCTTGGTGTGGTCATTGCTCACGCCGTTTGTTTACGAACTCGCGGGCCGTTACACCTTCGATCGCTCCAGTTGGAAGCTCTCTCTGCCCGTCCATATTGTCGCGAGTGTTGCGCTTGCGTTCGTGGGCGCAGTCGCGCTTGCCCTGTTGAATCCATTCGTCACCTGGACGAAAGAACCAACCGTACCGTTTTTCGCGCACGTGCTTTCGCGCACCTTCATGGACATCCAGCGCTACTGGTACGTGCTGCTGATTACTCAGGCCATCGGGTTCTACGGCAAGTACCAGGAGCGGCAACTACTGTCATCGCAACTCGAAGCTCAGTTGGCCAACGCCCAGCTCGAAGTGCTGAAGATCCAGCTGGAGCCGCACTTCCTGTTCAACACACTGAATTCCATAGCGTCACTGGCGCGGCACGACGGGCCCGCCGCCGAGAACATGACGCTGCAGCTCGCCGACCTGCTGCGCATGTCGCTGGATGGCGTAGGCGTGCATGAAGTTCCGCTCCACCAGGAGCTGACCTTTTTGCAAAAGTATGTGGACATTCAGCAGACGCGCTTCCACGACCGCCTGCTGGTCGAGACCGAAATCGATCCGCGCACCCTCGACACGCTGGTTCCCAACCTCATTCTGCAGCCGCTGGTGGAAAACGCTATTCGCCACGGCATCAGCCCGCGACGCGCTCCCGGACTGGTTCGCATCACCACGTGGCGTGATCGCGACGATGTGTGGATGGAAATCCGCGACAACGGCGTGGGCTTCACCCGCGGTCGCGGACTGGTTCCGCCCGAAGGCGTGGGACTGCGCAATACGCGCGGGCGCTTGCGCCAGCTTTATAACGAAGATCACGCCATGATGCTGGAAGACGCGCCTGGCGGCGGATGCATGGTAAAAATCCGCGTTCCCTATCGAATTCGCAATGAGGAGGTCACGACCGCCAATGTCGATACGAGTGTTGCTTAGCGATGATGAAGCGCTTGCCCGCGGGCGTCTGCGCAGCCTGTTACAGGATGAGCCTGATCTGGAGATCGTAGCCGAATGCGGCGACGGCAAGTCGGCCATTGCGCTCATCCAGAACGAGGATCCCGACCTGGTGTTTCTCGATATCCAGATGCCCGAAGTGGACGGCTTCGGAGTGGTGGAGGCTTTGCAGAAACAAGGCAGACTGCCGCTGACCATTTTCGTGACTGCATACGATCGTTACGCGATGCGCGCCTTCGAAGTTCATGCGCTCGACTACCTGTTGAAGCCGGTCAACAAAGAGCGGCTGAGCGAAGCGCTGGATCACGCACGCAAGCAGTTGCTGAATCCCGCAGAAGGAATGTTTCAGAAGCGGGTGCTGGAAATGCTGGGCGGACTCGACGACCGGCAGCGCGGGCCGGAGCGAATTGTGGTGAAGTCGGACGGCGAGATCGTCTGCCTCAAGCCTACGGAAATCGATTGGGCCGAGTCGGCGGGAAACTACGTTTGCCTGCACGTTGGCAACGTCACTCACATCTTGCGCGAAACCATCACTGCGCTGGAGAACCGGCTGGGCGCGCGTCAATTCCTGCGCGTGCATCGTTCGACGCTGGTGAATGTGGACCGCATCAAGACGCTGAAGCCGTCGCTGTATGGGGACTATGCGATCCTGCTGCGCGATGGAACCAAGCTCACTTTGAGCCGCGGCTTCCGCGAAACCGTACTCAAGCGGCTGGGAACGGCGTAGCTACACGTCCCACACTGTGGGCACCAAATTTCGCTCTGAATAATGACTTGGTTGGCACCGAGGTGGAATCGCCTTGGTGCTGCGACGCCCAGACGTGGTCAGAACATCTCCCCACCATTGTCTGATTGCTTTCCGCCGCAAATCCAACCATAATCCCGAAACCATCTTGAGCGACGCCTTCGGACGCCACTATCTGGAACGCAACCCCGTCTGTGAGCATTTCTGCAATCTTAAGTTGAAATCAGCAGTACGAGTAACCCACTGCGCGAGTGCGTTGCATGCAAGCTTCGTGATGGTTATTTTTGTTCGCAACCGGCTTCAAACTATCTTGCTTTTGAGGATAAAAAAGAGAATGAAAAAAAGACTGGGAACAGTTCTTGCCGTACTTTGCGCCGCCTCGATCACGGCCTTCTGGGCCATTCCTGCTAGTGCACAATCCGAAGTCAAAGAAAAACCGCCGATGTATTCGTACGTATCGAACTGGGGCATACCCCGCACGCAGTGGGCCGACATGGACAAGAACACCACCGCCGACAATGCGATCCTGGACAAAGCCGTGGCCAGTGGCGCCATCATCGGTTACGGCGACGACCATATCATCGTCCACCAGCTCGACGGAGAGACGCACGACGAGTGGTGGTCTTCTATGTCGGAAGCTGGGCTGATGAACGTTCTCGACCAGTTCTATAAGTCGGGCAATTCGACGACGCCCGTTCTCGATGGCGCCACCAAGCACTGGGACAACATCTACGTCAGCCGCTACTACAACTGGAAACCTGGTTCATGGAAGGGCCTCTACGGCCACGGGTCGATGTACCACTTGAAAGCGGATGCGCCCGATGACGCTGTCGTCATGCTGAGCAAGACTCTGTTTGTGCCCTTCTTCGAGAAATTGCTGGCCGACGGCACGATCTATGAATACGAAGTGGACGTCGAGGCGATCCATACCGACAATCCCAACATGTTCATGCTCTATTACCTCTGCTCGAACGCGGAGTGCCTCGACAAGGTCAACACCGCGCTGCAGAGCTGGATGAAAGCGAACCCGATGGGCGGTCCGGCCATCGGTTCTATGATCGACTTCAGCACCCATCGCGATGTGCTGCTTCGCAGCAACGCCACGTATAAATAAATAGGCGTTGGACGGATCGAACATTTCCCGCCGCAGCAGCTGCTGCTGTGGCGGGATTTGTCTGCCACACTAGCCCAGGAGGCACACATGAGCTCAAGCCACATTCGATTGCTCGTGGATCTCAACATCCACGAAGGGAAGTTCGCTGAGTTCGAGGCCGTAGCGAAGCAAATGGCTGAAGTCAGCGCGAAGGAACCGGGCACGCTGGGCTATCATTTCGTGCTCAGCGCCGACCGCAAGCGCGCGCGCCTGGTCGAGGGTTACACCGACGCAACCGCGATCACTGCACACTTTAACGGTCCTGCGGTGCAGCAGTTCGTGCCGCAAATGCTCCAATTTGCTACCCCGACGCGCATGGAAATCTATGGCGATCCCGGCCCACAGGTCGCGTCGATGGCTGGGGCCTTCGGAGCCGAGATCTTCACCACGTGGGAGGGCTTCGACCGCTGAGAACCTTACCCAGCTCCCACGATTTTGTTCCCCATCGCGTTTCGTGCGAACATACGCCATGCCTCTCGACTACCTGCTTAAGACCGAACCAACCGCATACTCCTTCGCTGACCTGCAGCGCGATAAAACGACCATCTGGGACGGTGTCACCAATCCCGTTGCGGTCCGGAATCTCCGCGAAATGACTCCGGGGACTCGTCTAGTGATCTACGAAACCGGAGACCACAAGAGTGCCGTTGGGACAGCGTCGGTCGTCTCTGTCGATGCGTCCGATCCCAAGACGCCGCTGGTGAAAATCAAACTGGGAAAACCGCTTGCCAAGCCGATCACGCTGGCGGAAATCAAAGCCAACAAGCTTTTCGCCGATTCGCCTCTGGTGAAGATCGGCAGACTGTCCGTCGTTCAGCTGACGGCGGCGCAGTACAAGGAGCTGACGGGAGAGTAGACGACCCGCACTTCGCTTGCGCGTCACGCGGCCTCCGCATACACTGGCGCGACGCAATCCTGCTTCTTATCGAACGAAAGGTTTCATGAAAACTAGATCCGTCTTCTTAACGTTCCTGCTGTGCCTTCTCGCTCTTACCGCCAGCTTCGCCCAGAACGCTAACCTGGGTACCTGGAAGCTCGACGAAGCCAAGTCCAATATCCCAGCCGGCGTCGGCAAGAACACTACAGTCGTGTATTCCGCAGCTGGCAGCGACATCAAGGTCACCACCGATGGCGTAAATGCCGCGGGCCAGCCCGCACACTCCGAGTGGACCGGCAAGTTCGACGGCAAGCCTTATCCGGTCACCGGTGATCCGAATGTCGACTACCGCGCCTACAAGACCAAGGGCGATCGCAAGCTACTCCTCGCCAATATGAAGGGCAACAAGACGGTGAGCAACGGCAAAGTCGAGCTCTCCAAGGACGGGAAAAGCCGCACCCTCGAAATCAGCTACTTCGCTACTGACGCCAAGGACAAGAAAAATAAGATATCGGCCAAGTATGTGTACGAAAAGCAGTAGCGGGTAGATATCTCACACTGTGGGATTCGCGCGACGGGTGACCCCGCAAGGCCCAGGTGTTTCCCGGACAGGGTGAGAGCCAGGTTGCAAGGAGCCGCCCATGAGCATCCCACGAATTCGTGTCGTGGTCGACCTCAACATTTACGACGGAAAGTTCGCGGAGTTCGAGGCCATCGCGAAACAGATGGTCGCGGAGAGCGAACTGGAACCGGGCACCCTGTGCTATCAGTTTCTGCTGAGCGCCGATCGCCAGCGCTGCCGCCTGGTCGAGGGCTATGCCGATCAGGCCGCCATCACGGCGCATTTCGAGGGGCCTGCGGTACACCAGCACATCCAGCAACTCATACAAGTGTCCCTGCCAACTCGCATGGAAGTCTACGGCGATCCCGGGCCTAAGGTCGCAGCCATGGCCGCCACTTTCGCCGTCCAAGTCTTCGCCGGGTGGTTGGGTTTCGACCGATAGAAGCCTTCTAACTGCGAAGATGAAGAGACCCGCTCAAGCTACCGCACGCGCTTGCGCGTGTATCCATCCGATTTACCCGGCCTGCTATGGATTGGGCATGCTCGAACCTGACGGACAATAGGTCACAACATATCCGCGGCTCGGGTTCACGGAACACGCCACCTGCTTGTCGTCCGTCGGATGCTGGTAGGCATCGGGACAACTCGCAGCAAGACACCGGCCGCCTTTCACCTGGGTTCCTTTCGACGTGAACGAGCAGTCGAGGTTGGTAGTCCAGGCGATCGGCACGTTGTAAAAAATGACGGCTGCCTTGTCCACGCAGTCGTTGGGATCGACACCATTGCCGCAGAGCTTGGGCGGCGAGTGCGGACCTGAGCCGTAGTTGGTGCTCAGGTTGACGAAGTCATTTGTAGGCGTACCTTTCGGCGTGAACTCGAAGTGAGTGCCGAATGTTCCGTCCTGCACCATCCCTTTGCCACAACAGTTGTGTTGCTGCGCACAGATGCCGCGCCCGCTCAGGCTGGGATTGCAATATGCCGCATACTTCGCGTCATTGCCTTCCCACATCCAACCTTCGCGCTGGATGGTCCCGGGAGCACCGCCGAGGTCCGTCCACCCGTCGCAGTTGGGGCATTGGTTGTCGGCCAGATTCGGGTAAGCGATGATACGGTTTTGTCCGCCTTGATTGAAAGATGCAATGGGAATCGACTTTTGCGCGCCCGGAGCCAGCGTACCGATTTGCGGTCCGGTTGAGTTAAAACTCAGACTGTATTTGCAGGAGTTCACGATTTTGACTTGGCCGGCGTCCTGGCCAGCACAAGTTCGTGAAACAGAAATAACGCCAAGACCGACTACCAGGCACGTGATCGCGACCTTAGTGATGGCGGTGCCACTCGCCGACGAAGCGACTGCTTTGTTCATGGGATCCTCTCGATAACAGCGTATTGTCTTCCTTTCCAACCGCGCCAAACTATACGCTGTGCAAGAGGTTCTGTCGCCCTATTTCCTGGATGCCGATGTTGGCGGACGTCAGGGGGCTCCGGCGTGCCAAGGGCCCGGAGAAAAATACCCATCCACAGTTTCGTCTTATCTTCCGCTGACCTGCCCGTCTTCTGTCTTTCGGTGCTTCCAAATCGAGGCGCGAGCCGGGCCGGGGCCGACGATCGACTCCAATTGCGCGGCGATGGAGTCCACCAAGCTGGCCTCTTTCATCAGCACGCCTCCGACGATGACGGAGCCGGCATCGGCGTCGGCCCACTTATCTTCCTCCATCATTTCGCGCACTGCCGGGATCGTCTTCACCCCGTAGCCGGTATAGGCGCCGGGGGCGTAGATCTGGTGCTTGAACCAGGGACGCTCTTTCAGGCCCTCGGTGGTCATAAATGTGCGCTCGGTGAGGATGAGCTGTTCGTTGATGGCCTTGAATTTCGGAGACTCCCACACTGTGGGATCGCTTTCCGCCAGCTTGCTGAAAGCTGCCTTGTAGCGCTTGGCCGCGCGCTCGTAAGCAGCCACACCATTCTCCAGCGGGGCGAAGTTCAGGTAGGGCGGGATTGCCTGCTTGGGCGGCGGCACATATTTTTTCTGCGGATCGGCCGTCGCCGTGTACACACCCTCTTCGATTTCCCGGTTGCGCTCACTGGCTTTGTCCTGCTGTTCTTTCAATTCGGTCTTCAGTTCACCGACGTAACGCTTTACGGTATCGGCCGAGGCTGACGGATCGAAGGGCAGCAGATCGGCGTCGGCCATGCGCATGACCATGGTTCCCCCCAACTGCGACAACGCCCGCTCATACACAAACTGAGGATCACCGAAGTGGGTGTACCAGTAGAAATCGTCGTAGATGGAGTGATAGATGCCACCCTGCGACTCTCCGCCGAAGCCGATGTTGACCGCGGCCACTCCGGCATGATCGAGGAAGGGAGCGTAGTCGCTACCGTCGCCGAGCGCGCCGATGCGCAGGTCAGCGCCACGCGCTGCTTCGCGATCATCCGGCTTTTGAGAGTTCGCGATGCGCCGCAACTGTGCACGGCGCTGCACGTTCAGCTTCGTCTCGGGGTCCTGCACGTCGCGCGCCACCGAGTTCACCATGTGCTCGAGCGTGTGCGAGCCCGACGCAAACAGAAAACCGCGCGAGTTCGAATCGGAATTGATATACACCACGGCATGCTGATTTAACTCTGCGCCGTGCTCCTCGACCCACTCGGTCGAGCCCAGCAGGCCGGGTTCTTCGCCGTCCCACAGGCAATAGATGATGGTGCGCTTGGGCTTCCAGCCCTGCTTCACCAATTCACCAAGTGCATGCGCTTCTTCCAGCACCACCGACGCTCCCGACACAGGATCTTCGGCTCCGTTTACCCACGCGTCGTGATGGTTGCCTCGAATCACCCACTGGTCAGGCGTATCGCTCCCGGGAATTTTGGCGATAAGGTCGTAGATGGGTTTGATGTCCCAGTTCGACTTCATCACCAGATGGACCTTCGCCGGGCCCGGCCCAACGTGATAGGTGATGGGCAGCGCACCGCGCCAGCTCTCAGGCACAACCTGGCCGGTGATGGCCGCGAGCAGAGGTTGCGCGTCGCCATAAGAAATGGGCAGCACCGGAATGGTCGTGATCGTCTTGGCTTCGCTGATGTCGAGCCGCTTCGCGTCTTTCGTGGCGCCCACGCCTGGAGTCAGCGGATCGCCAGGATAGTCGGTATCCATGACGCTGCCGCGCTGCACGCCATCTTGCGGACGGAACGGGCCATCGGGAAAATACTGGCCTTCAAAAAAGCCGTCATCGCGGGGATCGGAATAGATGAGGCAGCCCACCGCGCCGTGCTCAGCGGCAACCTTGGGCTTGATGCCGCGCCACGCTCCGCCGTAGCGCGCGATGACGATCGCGCCCTTCACCGACACGCCCATGCGCTCAAGCTGATCGTAGTCTTCACGCACGCCGTAGTTCACATAGACCAGCGGTCCGGTAACGTCGCCGTCCTTGGAGTACGCGTTGTACGTCGGGAGCTGCTCGTCAGTCTGCTGCGAAGTGGGATCGATGGGCAGCGGCGGCTCCTGCAGCTTGGCCGTAAATTTCGTCGGCTCGAGCATTTCAACCAGCCGCTCTTTCGGCGTCGGAAACAGAACGTAGAAGGTCTCGATCTGCGCGTCAAAGCCGAACTCCTTGAACTTGCTCAGCAGCCACTCGGCATTGTCTTTGTCGTACGGCGATCCGACGTTATGCGGACGAGCGCTGAGGCGCTGCATGGTATCGCGCATGCTCTTGGGATCGGGGATGGCACGGAACTTTGTTTCCCAGTCGCGCTCAGCAGAGGAGTGGGCCGGGGAGTAGCCATCCAAAGTAACGGGGAAAGCGGCAGCGTTGCCCGGTTGCAGCAGCGCAAGAGTGAGTGCAGCGACAGCCAATTGGCGGGTCACCGGCGGACCTCCATACGGAAATGGTTCAGATTTCGCAGGGCGATGTGGAACGGTTACAAGGTCGCTGATTATATCGCACGAATTCGCCGGAGTAACTCGCCAATTGGTGGGAGTCGCGCGCGCAGTTTAGTAGTGTCACTTCAGCAAGCTCTGCACCTTGGCGCGAAGTTCGGAATAGCCGGAGTCAACCGATGCGCCGTGCGTCTGGTAGACAACGTTCCCGCTGTGGTCGAGCACGACGATGTAGGCGTCATCTTCGGCCTTGTAGCCGACCAGCTTTTGCAACTGCTCGGCGTTATGCAGGACAGGAATGAAGGTGGGGCGCTCGCTGTCGGGCACACCTTTCTTGATGCCGGAGATGATCATTCCGCGAAGCATGCGCGGCGCACCCTCTAGCACCGCCAATTGGTACACCTCGAAACCGGGCGCTTTGCCGAAGTCGCTTCGAATGCGCTTGGCCCATGCTCCCGACGGGGTAGAGGATGCGTGGGAAAAGCCCAACACCAGCACCACGATCTTGCCCGAGGCCGCTTCTGGCAATACCACCTGCTGCCCGGCAAGGCTCTCTTCCTGCAAACGGGGGAGCTGCTGGGCTGAGGCGGCGAGCGATGTGGAAAAGCAAACGGCAACCGCAACTGACATGAAAGCGACAGCACAACGAACTCTCATTACCCACATTATGCATGCCAGCGAGGTCTTCCCGCAGCCACCACTTCGCGTTCCGCACAGCGCAATTTACAATCGCAGTTACACCGGACAACCGGAATCCGCACTTCAGGAACGTCATCGTGTCGCCATCAGCTCAGCCACCACGTTTCGCCATCCTCGGACTCGGCAAAATGGGCAGTATCCTGCTGCAGGCTTTTTGCAGCCAAAACGTCGCCAAGCCCGAGAACATCGTGGCCACGGTCAACCACAGCGAACGCGTCGATGCGCTGGCGACGAAGTTCGGCGTGAAAGTCACCACCGACAACCGCGCGGCGGTTAAAGACGCTGACATCATCCTGCTGTGCGTGAAGCCGCAGACACTGGGCGAGGTGGTTGCCGAGATCGAGCCTGAGCTCCACGAGAACCAGCTCGTCATCTCCATCGCGGCCTCGGTGCCGACTGCTTATATCGAGCAACGCATTCCGGCGAAGATTCCCGTGGTCCGCGCTATGCCCAACACGCCTTCGCGAGTGGGCGCCGGCATGACTGCGTTCTGCTGCGGCACGGCGGTGAAGCCCTCAGACCTGGAGATCGTTCATCGGCTATTCGACACCGTCGGCGAAACTATTCGCGTGGACGAAAAGCACATGGACGCCGTCACCGGACTTTCGGCAAGTGGGCCTGCGTACGTCTTTATGATTTTGGAGTCGCTCGCCGAAGGTGGCGTGAAAGTCGGGCTGCCGCGCGACATCGCGATGAAGCTAGCCGGGCAAACCGTGATGGGTTCGGCCAAGATGATGCTCGAAACCGGCGATCATCCCGCGCTGCTCAAGGACGCGGTGGCGACTCCCGCGGGCTGCACGGTCGATGGAATTCTGGAACTGGAAGAAGGCGGCCTGCGGGTCACGCTGATCAAGGCGGTGGTAAAGGCCTCGCAGCGCGCCAAAGAACTGCTGTTCAGCTAGCTACAACATTCCGCCGGTCTTTGTCGTAAGCACAGCTAAGGCCTGTTCCAGTCGCTCGATCGCGGCCTCCAGGTCGGGATGCTTATCAAGTTCCTTGCGCATCGTGGTCAGGCGGCGGTGCGCGTCCGCCACATACTCGGCGGCTTGCGGACTCTGCTCGGCGTTCGCTTGTGATGATTTCTCTTCAGGCGCCATGAGGCAATCTTAGCTCCGTTACCGTGTGGCGGAAAGGGCGCGCCGAACGGTTCGTTCCTCTCCCACTTTAGTCACACAGTCGGTGTGATGTCTATGACAGCCTAATCCTGCCGGTTCGGATATCGTGGAGAGTCCGTCAAACTGAACTGGCCGCCGGGCCTGTAGCTGCTCCGCGGGAGAGTGAAACCTATGATCGAAACTGAGCAGGCCGTTGTACAGGAACTGGGAGCGCGCGAAGTGCCGTCGCCGCTGCGCCGCGACGCGCGCACCGCGGTGGACGGCACTTTCGTCAGCGATAGTACATTCGTTCGCCTGCCCATCGAGATCGACACCGCCGGCGGCGAAAGTGAGCAGCTCTTCGAGAAAGCTGGGCCGCGCGAAAAAATCTTTTTCGATCCCGCACGCACCAAGGCCGCCATTGTCACCTGCGGAGGGCTCTGTCCCGGACTGAACAACGTCATCCGCTCGCTCTATTTGCAACTGCACTATCACTATGGCGTGAGCTCCGTGCTCGGCATTCGCTACGGCTACTCGGGATTCGCGCCGCAAGCCGCCGCGTCGCCGGTCTGGCTGAACACCGAGATGGTCAACGACATTCACCAGCACGGAGGCACGCTGCTGGGCTCGTCGCGGGGGCCGGTCAGCCCCGACATCATCGTCGATTTTCTCGAGCAGCGCGGCATCAACATTCTGTTTGCAGTCGGCGGAGATGGCACGCAACGCGGCGCTCACGCGATCGCAGAAGAAGTAAAGCGGCGCAACCTGAAAATCTCTATCATCGGCATTCCTAAGACGATCGATGACGACGTGCTGTACGTGAACCGCTCGTTCGGCTACTTCACCGCCATCGCGCGCGCCAAAGATATCATCGATTCGGCGCATGTCGAGGCTCACTGCGCGCTCAACGGCGTCAGCATCGTGAAGGTCATGGGACGCGACTCGGGATTTATCGCCGCGGGCGCAACGCTTGCCAGCCAGGAAGTGAACTTCGCGCTGGTGCCGGAATCGCCGTTCAAGCTGGAGGGCGAACGTGGATTGCTGGCTGAACTGCATCGGCGCTTGCTCGAACGGCATCACGCGCTCATCGTCGTGGCCGAAGGCGCGGGCCAGGACCTGATGCCTCCGCCCGACGAGCGTGACGCCTCGGGCAATCTCAAACACCGCGACATCGGGCTATTCCTCAAAGAAAAGATCACCGAGCACTTCGCCAGGCTGCGCTTCCCGGTGGTGCTGCGCTACATCGATCCTAGCTACTACATCCGCAGCGTGGCCGCCTCGACGGTCGATTCGGTGATGTGCGACTCCTTTGCACGTCACGCCGTGCACGCCGCCATGGCTGGCAAAACCGACATCATTATCGGCTTGCAACATGGCATGTTCATTCACGTGCCGATTACGATGGCGACGGTGCGCCGCAAGCGTCTGTCGGCACACGAATGGGCGAGCGTGGTGACAGCAACCGGGCAGTCGGACCTGATCTGAACCGACGGGCCGAACAGGCATCTGCAGGAAGCGATTTGGGTTAGTGCTGGCCTTTAGGCCAGCGTCGAGGCCCTCTATTCTTGTCATCCCTCGGCGACTTCAGTCGCCGGGGCCTCTGTTTTTCTGACTTTTTCGGCAGCTTCTGAGGCGGTGCCCTAAAGCGAATGTTTTCACTCTACCCCTTGACGGGGCTCTCTGCTTCCCACCACCCGCGCATCGGAAGCGGCATTGCGCGCTTCTTGGCTGCGACACCACGGCGTCGCACGAAGTCCGCGACCAGCTCCAGCACTTCGGGCATCGCCTTCGAGACATACGGCCCGAGGTCCGTGCCGACATCGAAGCTGTGGCCTACGACTCCAACCAGTAAAACCTCTTTCAGGTCAATGCCCGACATCTCGGCTGGGTGTAGCGTCTCGTTCAAACAGGGCTGGTGCGCGCTGAGCCGCATGTTGGGAAGGAAATCTTTCAGGCGTTCTTTGTCGAACGTGAGAATCTCGCCCGGCTCACCCCCACCCGAGAGCGCATCGATCAGCACCAGCACCTCGCGCTCTCGAAGGTAGTCCACGAAGTCGAGGGTAGGAGTGCCGATGTCGAGCACTTCAACCTCCTGGCCGAATTCGTACTCTGACTGCAGACGGGCCACGGCTTGCGGACCGAGCCCGTCATCCTGCAGCAGGATGTTGCCGATTCCGGCGATGAGAACGCGAGAATTCATAGTACTTTGACGGTCGCGATTAGCCGCCTGGGCCAAGGCTGCGAACTCCTAAAGAACCGTGCACATTCAAGTTGCGGTTTCTTTGCTACGCGCTCTAGGACAGGGGGCACTCCAGAACGTGACCCAGGTCACACCATGAATGTTCAATTCAGGTGGCAGCGCCAGGCTTGAGCCTGGCGAATCAGCATCCACGGTGAGCCGGCCTTTAACCCTGGCTGCCTTTCTCGACCGCGCTCTAGGGCACCAGCTCCGCCGCCAGCGAACCAACCCACACCATGAAGAAACCCACCAGCACGCTCGATCCAACATAGAGCAGGCCCATGCCGATTTGACCGTCTTGCAAAGCACGCACCGTTTCGTACTCAAATGTCGAGAAGGTGGTGTACGCCCCAATGAACCCGATCACCACAACGTAGAGCCAGTGCAGGTCAAGCACCCCGCGCTCGGCCAGCAGGTGCATAAAGAAACCAATCAGAAAGCAGCCACTTACGTTGATGAGAAGCGTGCCAAAGGGAAATCGTAATCCCATGCGCTGGGTAACGAAGGTTCCCACGCCGTAGCGTGCGATTGCGCCCGCAAAACCACCCATGCCTACCAGAAGATACTTGTGCAAACTAAGCCGTTCCTGTCTGCTCGCAACTACCGCAGCACCGGCCCGCCGTCCCCGGTTATTTCCGACAACGCAACGGAACGCAGCTTCGCTTTTGGCAATTCCTGCGAGCGCTAAATTTGTCGGGAACGTATAAGGAAGGCTACGGCACGCAACTCCTCCCAAAGCGAACCCTGGTAGGAGTCATCTTCCCCGAAGGGCGGTTAAGGGTGAACTCCAACACCCATGGAGCAATTATGCGGAATGCGAGTCGCGGGGTCAATCGCAAGTTGCGATGGCTTTATCCGATCGCCTCATCCATCGGCGCGTTGGGGGTTACCAGGTACGCCTTGGCTTTTTCCTGAAGCTCTGTAGTGAGTGGCACGCTCTTGCCCGTCTCCAGGCTCGCACGCACAGCCACGCTGTCACAGGTGGCAACCATGCGTCCGTTCTCGGCGTCGAACATCTGGTGCAAAAAGCGAAAATACTTTTCGCCCACCGCGAGAAAACCGCTCTTGATTTCGACCAGTTCTCCGCCACGCAGCTCCTCCAGGAACTGATAATTCTGCCGCACGATGGCAACGCGCAGGTTCTGCTGCTTGATCGATGCCGGTGTCACGCCGATGGCACGCAGCAGGAACCATGTCGCCTGGTCAAAGCGCGAGACGTACATCTGCGAATTCATATGGCTGGTGAAGTCGTATTCCGAGGCCAACACTGCGCCCTTAAAGGTGTGAACCCATTCCGTCATGTTCGTTCCTCGCTTGTCGCTCTCGGCTGTCAGCTATCAGCCGTCAGCCTTTAGCTCTTAGTTTTTGATCCGCGGCATCCGCGCAAATCCGCGGTTCGCTCTTGATCTTCGCCACGAACCCCGCAATCTTCTCCAACGTTGCCTCCCGCTGGTCGCGATGCGGCGAATGTCCACACCGCGCCAGCATCAGCAGTTCCGCGCCCGGTACCTTCGTAACGATCGCGTCTACCTGGGCGCACGTGCCGTATTCATCGTCTTCGCCTTGCAAACACAGCACCCGGCAGCGAATAGTGTCGAGATACGACTCGATATTCCACGCGGGAAAATCCGGATTCAGCCAAATGTCGTACCAAGCCCAAAACGTTTCTTCCACATGCGCGTGATAGCGCCCAAGTTTGGTGCGGAAATCGGTGTTCTCGAACGCAACTTTGGCTGCGCGAATGCTTGCCAGCCCGAACTCTTCCACAAACACATGCGGCGCTTCGAGAATTAGCGCGCTCGTCCGCTCCGGATACCGCCCAGCAAAAATCAGGGCAATCGAGCCTCCATCGCTGTGTCCCAGCAAAATCGGCCTCGTGATCGCGAGTTTGTCGAGCAATTCGGGCAACACGACTTCGCCTTCGTGGTGCATAAAGGTTACCGGACGCTTTTCGGTCTGTTGGTCCGAGCCGCCATGTCCGTAGCGCGAGTACACCAGCACGCCGCATCCGGTTCGCTCGGCCAGAGCGTGCGGAAAGTCCTTCCACAAGGCAATCGATCCAAGGCCTTCGTGCAACATTACGATGGTCGGCGCCGCGGCCGTCTGCGGCCCCAGCCAAAGTGTTTCGAGTCGCTTGCTGTCGACCACAACTTCGCCGAGTTTTTCCTGAAGGATGGAACTCATGTGGCGCTCATGACTCCTGTGTCGCTTCCGTTGTCTTATTGCTCGCGGGCGGGAAACTGAACTCCGCCATTTCCGCCCAAGGCACGATCCATTGCGCGGCGACTTCTTCCGGCAGCGTGCCGGAACTGGCATCGTGCTTCAGCATTTCGCCAATTCGCCGCGCCCCGAGCTCGGTTAGCAGCGTGTCGAAGCGTGTACCACCCTCGCAAAAAGTGTCTTTATAGGTCAGGTCGCCGAGTGCAATCAGACCGTACGCGACCCCAGAAAGGTCGGGACGCTCGCGCTCCAGGCTCGCGAAAAACTCCTGCGCGTTGTCAGGCACATCGCCTTGTCCGTACGTCGAGGTGCAGATAAGAAACGTTCCGCCGGGCTGAAACACGCTCGCGTCGAGATCGTCCATCAGACGGATGCCGACCTCGTGCCCGGCCGCTTCCAGCACGGTCTGCACCTCCTGCGCGACCATCTCCGCCGTGCCTGTCATGGTGCCGACCAGGATGGTGAGATTCAGCGCCACACGGCACGTCCCGCGCTTGTCGCATTGGCGCTCAGCCAACTACCCTTCATCCAACCCGCTCCGCATTCGTCGAATTATACGTACGAAGCGGTAAGTATAATGGTTGTAACTTCGCCACCCTCGTGAGGAGGGTTCACACTACATGCTCAATCTCAACCAATTGGAACTTGTCACGTTCGACGTGAGCGGAGACTATCGCCATTGGCGTCTTGCCTTCGAGGGCCGGGTGGCGACGCTCGCCATGAACGTGGACGAAGACGGCGGCCTGAAGCCGGGCTACAAGCTCAAGCTCAACTCGTACGACCTCGGCGTCGACATCGAGTTGCACGACATCCTGCAGCGCATTCGTTTCGAGCACCCCGAAGTCGCTTGCGTAGTGCTGACCAGCGCACGCGAACGCATGTTTTGCGCCGGCGCGAACATTTACATGCTGGGCACGTCGTCGCATGCTTGGAAGGTCAACTTCTGCAAGTTCACCAATGAGACGCGCGATGGCATGGAGGACTCCAGCCGTCACGACGGGCTGAAGTTCCTGGCCGCCATAAACGGGACGTGCGCGGGCGGCGGGTATGAGTTGGCGCTGGCGTGCGACGAAATCCTGCTGGTCGATGACCGCTCGAGCTCAGTGAGCTTGCCCGAAGTTCCGCTGCTCGGCGTCTTGCCCGGCACGGGCGGACTCACGCGGCTGGTCGACAAGCGCAAGGTCCGTCGCGATCTGGCCGACGTGTTCTGCACCAACCCCGACGGCGTAAAGGGCGAACGCGCCAAACAGTGGGGACTGGTGGATGAGATCGCATCCCCTGCAAAGTTCGCTGATTTGGTACGCGCGCGAGCAGAGGAGTTGGTGGCGGAATCGCCGCGGCCCGCGGACGCCAAGGGAATCAACCTGAATCCGCTGCAACGCACGATCGATGACAGCGGCTATCACTACCGATACGTTGATGTGACGTTCGATCGGGCCGCGCGCACGGCGATGCTGACGGTCAGCGCTCCTGAGGGCACACAGCCGGTGACGCTGGAAGAGATTTGCGCAGCAGGCGATCGCTGGTGGCCGCTGCAAATGGCGCGCGAGTTGGACGACGCGATTTTGATGTTGCGCGTCAACGAGCTGGAGCTGGGACTGTGGCTGCTGAAGACGCGCGGGAACGTCGAGTCCGTGCTGGCCGCTGGCCGTACCGTCTCACAACACAAGGACGACTGGCTGGTGCGCGAGACCATTGGGTTGCTGCGCCGCACCTTCGCGCGGCTCGACGTTTCGTCGCGCAGCATGTACGCGATCATCGAGCCCGGTTCGTGTTTTGCCGGCATTCTGTTCGAGCTGGCGCTGGCTGCCGACCGCAGCTACATGCTGGCGCTGCCGGAAGAGGACGAGTCGCCGACGATTGCGCTCGACGAATTCAACTTCGGATTGCTGCCGGAAGTAAACGACCGCAGCCGTTTGGAGACACGCTTCTGCGGCAATGCGCCCGAGATGTTTGAGGTGCGCGGTGTGCCGATCGGTCCTGCGAAGGCGCTGGAACTCGGACTAGTGACGTTTGCCCCCGACGATCTCGATTGGGAAGACGAAGTGCGAATCGCAATCGAGGAGCGGGCCTCACTGTCGCCGGACGCGCTAACCGGCATGGAAGCCAATTTGCGTTTCCCTGGCGAGGAGACCCTCGAAACCAAGATTTTCGGGCGCCTTTCTGCTTGGCAGAATTGGGTGTTCATTCGTCCAAATTCCACTGGCGAACATGGCGCGCTGAAGCTGTTCGGGTCGGGCTCAAAGGCACGATTTAACTGGGAGCGAGTGTAATGAGCATCAATTATCAGGACCGCATTCCGAACAATGTCGATCTGGGATCGAACCGCACGCTGCAGCGCGCGCTGGAGCACTGGCAGCCTGAATTTTTGAAGTGGTGGGAAGAACTCGGCCCAAAGGATTTCCAGGTGTCTGACGTCTACCTGCGCACCGCGACCTCGGTGGACGCCAAGGGCTGGGCGACCTATGGGTACGTGCGCATGCCGGAGTATCGCTGGGGCATCTTTCTGAATGAGCGTGATCCCAACCGGCGGATCGGGTTCGGCGACAACTTTGGCCAGGAAGTGTGGCAGCAAATTCCGGGCGAATACCGCGCTACACTGCGGCGTCTGATCGTGACCCAGGGCGATACCGAGCCGGCATCCGTGGAACAGCAGCGCATGCTGGGGCACACCGCGCCGTCGCTGTATGACTTGCGAAATTTGTTCCAGGTAAACGTAGAGGAAGGACGTCATCTTTGGGCGATGGTGTATTGCTGCACGCCTACTTTGGCCGCGATGGACGCGAAGAAGCCGAGGAGTTGCTGGAGCGCCATTCGGGAGACGCCGATAAGCCCCGCATTCTCGGTACCTTCAATGAGCCGATTCGCGACTGGCTCAGTTTCTTCATGTTTACCTACTTCACCGATCGAGACGGCAAGTTTCAGCTTAAATCGCTGGCGGAGTCGAGCTTCGACCCGCTGGCACGCACCTGTCAGTTCATGCTGACCGAAGAGGCGCACCACATGTTTGTGGGCGACACCGGCATCAATCGCGTGGTGAAGCGCACGCTCGAAGTGACGAGTGAGTTAAACACCGACGATCCAGTGGCCATTCGAAATGCGGGCGCCATCGACTTGCCGACGGTGCAGAGGTACCTGAACTTCTGGTTCAGTTCGTCGCTCGACCTGTTCGGTTCGGAGACTTCATCGAATGCGGCATCGTATTTTGCCAACGGACTAAAAGGCCGCCCGGACGAGGCGCAATATGAAGACCATGTTGCGCTCGAGCAGTCGTACGCGCTCGAGTTGCCCGACGGAAGCGGGGGCACGAAGGGCGAGCAGATCCCTATGCGAAACGCGATGAACGAAGTCACGCGCAGCTCCTATGTGCGCGACTGCGAGATTGGCGTGAAGCGCTGGAACCGTCTGATCGAGAAAGCGGGCCACAGCTTCCGCCTGACCTTGCCCAGCACGCGCTTTCGACGCAGCATAGGCAACTGGGCAGGCGTTCCGACAACTCCCGAAGGCCAGCCGATCACGCCGGAACAATTTGCCGCCCAGAAGCAGGAGTGGTTGCCCAGCGAAGGCGACCAAGCCTACATCATGAGCCTGATGCAGGGCGTTTATCATCCCGGCAAAATGGCGGCTTGGATCGCGCCGCCGGACCGCGGCATCAACAACAATCCTGTGGATTACGAATATGTCAAGCTCCAGTAAATAGCCGGTCACTAAACTCTCGCTGCTGCCGATTGCATCCAGAACGCAGTACGCCAGTCAGTACTTTCGGGTTAGACTGACGGACATTGGTCGCTTCGCCTGCGCGGCGAGCGGCTCCTGCTTCGAAGATGGGCGGCACACACACAATCACGGTCAAACCACAGCATCGCGATCATCACCGCGGGCTCAGAACCGTGTCGATCCTCGAAGCCGCCAAGGGCGTGCTGGTGCTGCTGGCGGCCTTTGGCTTCGCAGAAATCATCCGCCACAACATCGATCTCGAAGACGCCGCGCAGAACTTGCTGTATTTTCTGCACGTCGATCCGGACCGCAGACTCTCGCATGCCCTGATGCATGCAGCCGGCCGCATGATGGATGCCAACCTGCTTACCGTGCTGGCGATCGCTTTTGTGTATTCCATGCTGCGCTTCATCGAATCCTATGGCCTGTGGCGCCAGAGGGTATGGGCAGAGTGGCTGGCAATTGTTTCAGGCGCCGTGTACCTGCCGTTTGAGCTTTACAAACTGATCGAGCGGCCCTCCATGGTCCACTGGGCGATCCTGCTGATCAACATCGGCGTGGTGGTATACATCGCGTGGGTGCGCTGGGACGAGGTCAAGGGACGGGCGGGCCGTCATCCTGCGTCGGCCCATTTCGTCGAGCACGGGGACTAGCGCGCCATCGCATGTTCGGAAACCCCATCTCGGCACCATTCCGGTAACACCTGCGACAGAGGGGATACGTTGGCGGGAATCCTGCTGGAGATTGTTGCGTCGACCGTCGAGGACTGCATCGCTGCGGAGAACGGCGGAGCTGATCGCATCGAATTGTGTGCAGCAATTGCGACAGGCGGCCTGACGCCGTCACTCGGTACGCTCATTGAAGTGAAAAAGCGGGTGCGGATTCCATTGATGGCGATGGTGCGTCCGCGGGCGGGCGGATTCTGTTATTCCGAAGAAGATTTCGCGGTAATGCGACGGGATGCGGCGCTGCTGATAGAGAACGGTGCAGACGGAATCGTGTTCGGCATCCTGCACGCCGACGTTGGTGTGGACACGAAACGTTGCGGCGAGATGGTTGCGATTGCCGGCGACAGGCAGACGGTGTTCCATCGCGCCTTCGATGTGGTCGGTGATCCCCTTCGCGCCCTCGAGGAACTCGTCGATCTCGGATTCACACGGTTCCTCACCAGCGGACAGAAAGAAACGGCGTACGAAGGACGGGAGTTGATCCAACGGCTCATTCAGCAAGCTGAGCGGCGTATCGAGGTGCTGCCCGGCGGAAAGGTGCGCGCTCACAACGTTTTTGAATTGGTGGAAGCGACGGGGTGCACGCAAGTCCACATGACGGCGTTTTCGGCGCAAACAGAGACGTCAACTTCCTGCGAGCAAGTCGATCAGGAAATTGTGCAACGGATGAGGGATGTTCTCAGCCGTGTTGAGGGCAGCTGACGGCAGCGGAGTTTTCAGTTCAGGCCGCATCCACGCGAACCTGCCAGAGAACCGATTTTGCCGTTGCGTCTACGTCACCACTCCACTAGCATTCCGGATTGAGCAACTTCGGCACCGAGTTCTTGCCCTGATCGCTTTGCCTGCTCCGTGATACCCAGCTTTCCTGATAAGATTCCGAGGCTTGGGGCGAGCACGTTCGGGTCGGCACCGCGGGCCGGTACTCGTCGCACGCAAACATTTAAGACTACGAATGGCACGCCAACGCGTGCAGGACATCTCAGTAGACAGGTGAACATGGCAATCGTAACGCAGCAACGAGCGATAACGTCGAACGCGCCGGATTCCGGGCAGAGCTATCGCGGCCCACTGATCATGGTGACCACGCTGTTTTTCATGTGGGGATTCCTTACCTGTTTGAACGACATCCTCATTCCCCACCTGAAGGCAATCTTCGACCTGAATTACGCGCAAGTCATGCTGGTGCAGCTCGCCTTCTTCGGCGCGTATGCAGTGTTTTCCATTCCCGCCGGCTTCATTACCGAGCGGGTCGGCTACAAGCCCATGATGGTGGCCGGACTGCTGACCATGGCGGTGGGCGCACTGTTGTTTATTCCCGCGGCCAACGTTCCGTCGTTTCCCTTGTTCTTGACGGCGCTCATTATCCTCGCAGCCGGCATCACCGTGTTGCAGGTGGCCGCCAATCCCTATGTTGCGCTGCTGGGACCGGCAAAAACAGCTTCTTCCCGCCTCACGCTGACGCAGGCGTTCAATTCGTTCGGAACATTTATCGCTCCACCCATCGGAGGGATACTCATTCTCGCTACCGCGCCCAAGACCGCAGCGCAGATTGCAGCCATGCTTCCCGCGCAACTCCAGGCTTACAGGATTGAGCAGGCCTCGTCGGTGAAGATGCCGTATATCGTCATCGCGGCGGCGCTGATCCTGTTGGCTGTCGTCATTGGGCGTTTCAAGCTGCCGCACATCCCCGAGGCCGAAGGCGGTCACGCGGTAGTGAAGGACGATAGCATCTGGAAGCATCCCAACCTGGTGATGGGCGCGATCGGCATCTTTACTTATGTCGGCGCCGAAGTCGCTATCGGCAGCTTCCTGGTGAACTACCTGCACGAACCCTACATCGGCAACCTAGACCTCGAAACTGCCGCCAAATATCTTTCGTTCTACTGGGGCGGCGCGATGGTCGGGCGCTTCGTCGGATCCTGGGTGCTGCAGAAGTGGCCGCCGCGCACTGTGCTCGCAGCCAACGCCTTCATCGCGGCTGCGCTGGTCTGCCTTTCCATGGCGACGACCGGAAATGTCGCGATGATCAGCATCCTCGCGATCGGCTTCTTCAACTCGATCATGTTCCCAACCATCTTCACGTTGGGTATCGAAGGACTGGGTCCACTGACCGGCGAAGGTTCCGGCATGCTCAACACCGCCATCGTCGGCGGCGCGATCATTCCACTGGTGCAGGGGTTCATCGCCGATCGCATGGGCATCCACCATGCGTTCTTTCTTCCGGCGATTTGCTACCTATACATCGTGTTTTTCGCCATCAAGGGACTGCCGCGGAAGCGAACCGCAACCGCATAGCGCAACATTCAACCATTACACCGCGGCTGGCATAACACGCCAGCCGTAATTTTTTGTATTTTTACTACAGGGTAATTTTGGCCCAAGTACCTGCCAGATTTGCACTGCCAGAAGCACTACTAGTCTGATAGGTTTCGAACCCTCCATCACTTAAGCAGCTTCTCTGTCATTTACACAATTGGCACAAAGCGTGCTGGTTAGCCATTGGGCCTGAATCGTAGTTGCGCGCCCTATGCCGGGCGAGAATTGCAAATCTCCCGCCACATCTGCTGCAAGCTGGTACCATTAAATTGCGAGATGTGGTGCCCGCCGCGGGCATGCATGCGCTGCTACTACTGGCGGATGCGGCGCAACTGTTTTGGTCCTGCCACCGTCGTGGAGTAAACGTGTGCGACTTCTAAGCGCCCGCCTCATCGTTTCGTTGTTCCTGGGGATCACAGCGGTTTCCCTGCTGTTTTCCTACTACACCGTGCGCTCAGAAGAGCAGCAACTGCGAGGCGACCTTGATCGCCGCGCAGAGCTACTTGGCGAGAGCCTCTCGGGCAACGTGGAACATGCTCTGGCGAAAGGTCCGTCGCCACGAACTCTCCAGAAGATCGTCGAGCGGTTCGGCAACCGCGAACACCTGGTCGGGATCGCGGTATATGACGTCACCGGTGAGCGGCTCGCTGTAACCCCCGCCCTCGAAAATCTCTTAAACGAAAGGCCGCCAGTGGTGGCCAAGGCGATTATCGACAACTTGGCGGATTCCGAATTCACCCGCGCGGGCAGTGCGTCACTCTATATCCGTGTCCTGCCGTTGCATGACGACACTCACATCATCGGCGCACTGGCGATCGTTTACGACTCCGGCTTTATCGGTGCCGAGACGCGAAGGGAATGGCGGCAAGTATTCCTGCGCGTGCTGATCCAAATGCTCATCATTGTCGCGCTGACGCTGCTGATCGTGCGCTGGAGCTTGAGCGGGCCGATAGCACGTGCCGCCCAGTGGTTGAAAACAATGCGCACGCAGCGCGGCCAATCGCGTCGCGAATTGCCGCAACTCGATCTCTTTCAGCCGCTCGCCCGTGAACTTGCGACGATCGCGGAGAGCCTCGACCACGCCCGATCAGCGGCAGAGCGCGAGGCGCGGTTGCGGCAGACCGGCGAAGCTATCTGGACGGCGCAACGCTTGGAGGTCCAGGTACACAACAAGCTCGGCGACAGCCCTCTGTTCGTCGTCTCGAATCGCGAACCATACCTACACAAGCATGACGGAAAGAACATCGTGGTTGACGTTCCCGCCAGCGGCGTGGTGACGGCCCTCGAACCCGTGCTCCAGGCAACGAACGGGACGTGGATCGCCCATGGTAGCGCCGATGCCGATCGAGAAACCGTGGACGCCAATGACCGTTTGCGTGTCCCGCCAGACGACCCGCGCTATACGCTGCGGCGGGTGTGGCTGAGTGAGGAAGAAGAAAACGGATATTACTACGGCTTCGCCAACGAGGGTCTGTGGCCGCTATGCCACATCGCACACACCCGGCCCATCTTCCGCTCGTCTGACTGGGACTGCTACCAGAAGGTCAACCAGAAATTCGCGGATGCCACGTTGCACGAAATGGAAGGGACGGAAAATCCCGTGGTGCTGGTCCAGGACTATCACTTCGCCCTGCTGCCGCGCATGATCAAGGAAAAGCGGCCCGACGCGCGAGTCTCGATCTTCTGGCACATTCCTTGGCCCAATTCGGAAGCTTTTGCCATCTGTCCGTGGCAAAGCGAACTGCTGGACGGCCTGCTTGGCGCCGACCTGATTGGGTTCCACGTGCAGTCGCATTGCAACAATTTTCTGCAGACAGTCGACCGCGCGCTGGAATCGCAGATCAATTGGGAGCATTTCACCGCCAAGCGAAACGAGCACATCACGATGGTGCAGCCTTATCCCATCAGCGTCGACTTCGGCAGGTTCACGCTATCGACTAACGTTTCGATCGACAGCGAGGCAGAACGGGGAGCCTTGCTGCGCGAACTTGGCATCGAGGCCATCTTCATGGGTGTTGGCGTGGACCGCGTGGATTACACCAAGGGAATCCTCGAGCGCTTCCTGGCCATCGAGCGTTTGTTTGAGATGTACCCGGTGTACCTGAAGCAGTTTGTGTTTGTGCAAATCGGCGCGCCCAGCCGCACTCACATTAAGCGCTACCACGATCTTCTACAGGAGGTCGAAGCCGAAGCCGAGCGGATCAATCGCCGGTTCCAGACCGCAAACTGGCGGCCCATTGTGTTTCGTAATCGCCAGCACAGTCACCGGGAGATCGAAAAGTATTACCGTGCCGCCGATCTCTGCCTGGTGACTTCTCTGCACGATGGCATGAACCTGGTGGCCAAGGAGTTCATCGCCGCGCGGCACGACGAAGACGGTGTTCTGGTGCTGAGTTGTTTTACCGGTGCGGCACGCGAACTGCGCGACGCGCTAATCGTGAATCCCTACAATATCGACCAGACCGCAGAAGCCATTCGCGCCGCGTTGGAGATGGATCCGCAGGAGAGGAAGCAGCGCATGCAGCACATGCGGAAGATGGTACGCGAACACAACGTCTATCGCTGGGCAGCGGACTTGATTAGTCAGCTTTCTGAGTTCCGAGTCGTCGCGCCGAAAAACAAAACCGAGAAAGCGGAGGTCCGCAGCTCGGCAGCTTGATCGTTCACTTCGCGTCATCAACCGGAGGTCCGTGTGCACGACATTCGTCCCACTGTTAGCTTAACGGCGTTCTTTCGTGAAGTAGCCCGCGCGCGTCGATCGGCCCTGCTGCTCGATTACGACGGCACGCTCGCTCCCTTTGAACTAGACCGCAATCAGGCTGTGCCATATCCGGGCGTGACCGAAGTCCTACAAGAAATCATGGATACCAATCGCACGCGGTTGGTCATCATTAGCGGCCGGCGCGCGCGGGAACTCGGCCCTTTGCTACAGCTTTCGCCTCCGCCCGAAATTTGGGGTACCCACGGTCTCGAAAGGTTGCAGAGTGACGGCACTTACGAAGTGGCCGACATCGATCACAGCACCATCGAGTCGCTGGACGAAGCCGACCGCTGGGTCGACAGTTTGAAGCTGCACAATTTGCTGGAGCACAAGCCCGGCAGCCTGGCCATGCATTGGCGTGGCCTTCCTCAGCAGGAGGCGAACGATATCCGCTCAGAGGTAATGCGCGGTTGGCTGCCGATCAGCAAGCGGGCCTGCCTGACCTTGCAGCGCTTCGACGGCGGAGTCGAAATTCGCATGGCCGATCGCACCAAGGCCGACGCGGTACGCGCCGTCCTGGTGGAGATGGACGTTGACGCCCCGGTCGCTTACCTGGGCGACGACGACACCGATGAAGATGCCTTTCATGCCTTGCAGGACCGCGGACTGCGGGTGCTGGTGCGTCCCCACTGGCGTGCGACCGATGCCGATCTCTGGCTGCGGCCACCAGCGCAACTCATGGCATTCCTGGATGATTGGCTCGCGGCTTGTAGCACGGGAACGGCAAGCCGCGTCAAAGCACATCCGATTGAAATCCACGTGCGACACGCGCGCAAGTAATCGTGCTCAAATCAGACGTCAAGCCGTCTTGCTTTTGAAAACGCGATAGAGCGCCAGAATCATAATTGCGCCGACGAGAGAAAGAACAAATCCCGAGGCGTCGCCCGGATGCCACCAGCCTGCGAACCGGCCGATAACGGCGGCGATCAGCGCGCCTCCCACACCAATCCCCGTGGTCGCCCAAAAGCCATCCGGGCCCTTACCCGGCATCAGAACGCGGGCCGACAGACCGACAATCCAGCCGATGGCGACCAGCACAATCATCCGCAACATGGCGGTGCTCTCCTGAGTGGAGTCTATTAACGCCTTGGGACCTCGACGCCTCTATTTTCCTTGCGCTTCCTGCCGCCCTTGGACGAACAAATCGACGTTCACTTTGTCCACCAGGGATACGCCAGTATCGACAAAGCGCGGGAACGGCGAGAACGAGTCGGTCGAGAAGTCCTTCTTCAGGTCCACCGGATAGTGATGAATGTCGTCCAGTTGCTTCAGTCCGTAATAGGCCATGGTGTACGGCTTTTGCGCAATGGTCGCGTCGATGAGGCCGCTCTTTACCAGTCCCAGCGTGGCTTCGTCGGTATCCATGGCGATGATCAGGCGGTCGGTAGCATTGTTGCGCCGGACCGCTTCGGCAACATCTTTTCCTGCCGACGCCTCCAGGCAGACGAAAGCATCGATATGCTCCACACCTTTTTCGGTAAGCCAATGCTGTGTCCGGTCAAACGCGTTACCGGAATCACCCTTAATGTTGAAGACCTCCACGACCTTGATGCCCGGATGGTCGGCAAACACGTCTTTGTAGCCCTTAAGGCGCTCATCAAGATTGGTCTGCGGCATGGTGTAGAACACAACATTGCCTTTGCCATGCAGCTTTTCCAGCACGCGCTCACCACCCAGGCGTCCGGCCTGCAGGTTGTTGGTGCCGATGAAGTACAGTCGCCGGCTCGCTGGAGCATCCGAATCGATGGTGATGACCGGGACGCCGGCATCCATGGCATCATTGATTGCGGGCTGCATCAACGCGGTGTCGGCAACGGACACCAGAATTCCAGCGGGCTTCAACGCGACGGCGTCACGAAATTCCTTCACTTCCGCCTGCGGGTCATAGGTGTCGGGCCCACGGAGGTCCATCTTCACGCCGTACACAGAGGCGGCTTTGGCCAGTCCGGCGGCAGCAGTCTGCCAATAGGGCAACTTCGAATTCACCGTAACCAGGATGTAGCGTTCATTGCTGTCGTGACGGGAACAAGCCGAGAGGAGAGAAATTGCAACGGCCACTGATGCGAGAAGCACAACTCGCGCGAGCGGTTTCATGGCCAACCTCCAATGGAACATTAAGATCCACAGCGACTGGGCGGTGGTTGCAGCAAAGCAACTATATAGCAGCGCCAGCGCGTGCCGTGGGGATTTTACTCCCCGCGGCGAAGCTGCGTTAAGTCAATTCCGTGGGACGAACGCACCCGCCATTCGCCACTCTTCCTCCTGCGGGCTTTAATCGCGACGGTCGTCGGCCATCTCGGAGGATCGCCCGTAAATCCTAGTAACTAGTCGATTAACAAAGAATGCTGTGGCGAGGTAGGCGTCCGTACGTTACAATTTTGTCTCGCGGTGCCGACTTGATTCTGATATAAGCCGGTTAGGGTTGCGACCGAATCGATTTTGCCGCAGTCACTATTCGCGCGGCATGGATTAAGCCAACCGGAATTGCTGCTGTGCGGTTGACAAGAAGCAAAGCGGCCGTGGGTCGAAGACAGGCGCTTCGGCTGATGACCGAGTCAATTTCAGTGCTGTTTGCAACGAAGACAGGCTTGGAGGCCAATCTATTATGCGCAACAGTTTAGCTACAAAGATCCTGAGCATTGCGATGATGTTGCTGACTCCGGCGGCAATGCTTATGGCTGAGACCGGCAACACCACTCTCTATGCATCAGGGAACGTAACGCTGAACGGAACCGAAGTTGCCCGCTCGGCCTCCGTGGCACCCGGCGACAAGATCGAGACCGCTGGCGCCACTGCGACCACCATTAATCAGGACGGATCCAAGGTCACCGTCAATCCTTACTCGGCCATCCGTTACGAGGCCCAGGGCGTGAAGGTAGTTCGCGGCACCGCCGCTGTCAGCACCACCGATGGCATGCCCGCGCAGGCGGCTCAGATCACGGTAGCGCCGAAAGACAAGGCTGCCACCTATGAAATCGCCCGCCTGAACGACCAGGTCGTCATCACCAGCCACACCGGTGCGCTGATGATCACCGAAGCCGGCAAGACTACCGAACTGGATGCTGGCGCCTCAAGCTCTCGGCCTGCTGATCCAACCCCTGCTCCGGCACCTGCTCCTCAGGCTGCCCCGGTATTCCCGGGTAGCGAACTGACGGGCCGCCAGGTATTTGCCATCGCGGCTGTGGTCGCGGGCGCCGCAGTGGCGACCGGACTTTGGGCTGGCATGTCGGCAGCCGGCGTACCTCCGGGAGGCTTCGGCAACCAGTTGTCGGTCAGCACGCACCAGGGCCTCGGAACGAACCGAGTGGTCCAGATCGTACAGCATTCGGCCGTTCGACCAGTGCTCACCAGCGTTGCTAACGGCGCGCGCAACAGCGCTGCCAACCGCGCTGCGCAGCACCGCAGCACTCACGCCGCTCACTAAACTGCACAGCGCAGGCTGCAGGAAAACTCAAAAGACCCGTCGCACGGCGGGTCTTTTGTCTTTTGTGTGGTGCCGGGTCGATAATGAGTGCGTTGCCCAACGGAGTAACGGTCGAAGCAATGGTCCACAACGCTCAAGCCATCGGACGCAAGCTCTTGCTGGCATGCTCCAGCTTGATTTTTATTTCTGGTCTGACCGGAACCTGCCTGGCCGATAACGTTACTTTCCTCCGCATCGACCGCTCCATCGTTCAACAGCGTATACAGCAGGCGCCACAGACTCCCGAACAGCGCGTACAGACTTTGCGCGTGATGTTTGAAAAGGCTGGCTGCACCAAGGACAAAATCCAGGTGCAGAACGTCCCCGACCAGGCTTTTCCAAATGTGATTTGCACGTTGCCCGGCACCGAGTACGGAACCATCCTGGTTGCAGCGCGCCTCGACTACGACAGCCGCGGCGACGAAGGAGCAGTAGGTTGGGGCGGCGTTGCCATGCTCCCCCTGCTGGCCGAGTCGCTGACCTCCACGAACCACCGCCATACTCTCGTGTTCGCCGCATTCTCCGGAGCCGACACAGCCGGGGCGTCCTGGTACTGGAAAAATCTGTCCGACGCGCAGCGGCGCGAGTTTCGCGGCGTGGTTGACCTCGACCACCTGGGCCGCACCCCAGCCTCCTATTCGACGAACGCCAACGGTGCGGTGATGGCAAGCCTTCTGCCTGCTGCCGCTCGCGCCTTGCGGATCGATCCCGATCCGCAATCCATCGCCGACGTACCAGAAGGCTATGCTGCATTCTTTCAGCGCGCTCACGTTCCGGCCGTCACGATTTATTCAGCCGGTTATCTCTCCAATGACGCCAGTGGCGCGCAATCGCCAGCCACTGTGAATCCTTTGCTGCCCACCGACGTCCACCAGGTACCTTCGAGTACGCCACCATCTTTCGCCTTGAAAACAGCGCTCGATCCGGCGACCTACAACCAGACGTACAACTTGCTCTGCGTTTACGTTCTATTTCTCGATCGCGGACTGGGAGCCAGCAAACATCCTGCGCCGGAGACGCAGGTCGCGAAGGCCGAGGCACCTAAACCGATCGAGGATGCGCCTCCCACGGTTTCTGCCGCTGCGCCAGTTCCCTTGCCTGACGTTTTGCGTCCGGCGAAGGCCAGCATGCCATCGACAGGAACAGAGATAGCATCGATTGCCCCAGGAACTTCTGCGCCAAACACTTCCGCAGGGGCGACGATTCATGTGAACGCCCGCTTGGTGCAGTTTGACGTCGTGGTCACCGACAGCCAGGGGCGTCCGGTGAAAAACCTCACGGCCGCGGATTTCACAGTGTTGCAGGACGGCAAGCCGCAAGCCATACGCGCTTTCGAGCTTCACTCGCCCGCCGTCGACCAGGCGACTACGCCAGTCGCAGTTGGAATCAAGCCGACAGCTACCGCTACCGCGGCCAACACCTACACCAACGTCCCCGCGAAGGCGCCTCAAAACAGCTGGACGGTCGTGCTCTTCGATGTCCTGAACACCGCAACTTCCGACCAGGCTTACGCGCGAAGTCAGTTGCTGCAATTACTGAAGGGGATTCCTGCCGGAAAGCCGGTCGCGCTCTTCGTGCTCACCCAGCGTCTGGAGATGTTGCAAGGTTTCACTGAGGATCCCAAGCAACTGATGCAGATGGCCGAATTACTCGACCCGTCCAAATCGCAGATTCTGACCACCATGGTGGAGCGGGAACGCACCGTGGCCAACATCACCGCTACCGCGCAACAAGCCGCGCCGGCTGTCAATACGGGCGCCGGTGGAGGTGGTTTTAGCTCTGATTCAATGGTCTATAACCAGGCCTCGCGAATCGAACAGAGTTACAACGACTACGAGGCCTTTCGCACCACCGACCGTGTGCGTTTCACGCTGGAAGCCATGCAGGGACTGGCGCGTGCCGTCTCCGGATATCCCGGCCGCAAGAACCTCATCTGGCTCTCGGGCAGCTTTCCCGTACAGATTGAGCCCGACCCCGCTTCGCCTGACGAGTTCCGCAATGTGGCCGACTTTCAGGATGCGATACGCCAGACCGGGTCGTTACTCGCCACTTCGCGGGTTGCGGTGTATCCCGTCGATGTGCGCGGACTTCAGAACAAAGGCATCGATATTAGCGTGGCCACCGCCGAGAACCAGGTCATGAGTGACGTTGCGCCGGGATCTGCACACGGAGTGATCTCGACTTCTTCCAGCAACGCAGGCGCCACCATCAATGCCGAGACGGTCGCGCTTTCCAACGATCGCATCACCATGAAGAGCATGGCTGAGCAAACCGGCGGCGAAGCCTTCGTCAACACCAACGACCTGAAGCGGGTCATCAATCGCAGCCTGGAAGACGGCTCAACCTATTACACCCTCGCCTATACGCCACCCAAGGAAGACGCCGGTGGCGGCTATCATCGTGTCGTGGTGAAGCTCCCCAGCAAGGGACTCAAGCTGGCTTACCGGCGCGGATACTACAGCATCCCCCAGCAGGTAACCGGAGGACCAGAGGGCACGGCTGCGCTGCGCGCTGCGCTGCAACCTGGCATGCCTCCTGCGACGTCGATGCTGCTGACCACTTCCATTGAGCCGCCGGATGCGACACGATCCGACGTAAAGATCAACTACGTCATTAACAGCGACGGCGTTGTATTTGCCGATGTGCCTGACAACAAGAAGCGCGCTCAACTCGACTGCATGGTGATTGCCTTCGATAGTTCGGGTAAGGAAGTCGCACACGCCTCCGACACGCTGGACGCCACCATCCCTCTGAATGCCTATGCCGCGGTGCAACAGTACGGCCTGCCCGCCCACCAGCTGATTTCGTTGCCTCCCGGCAAATACAACCTGCGCATCGGCGTGATGGACCGCACCACGCAACAGATCGGCACGGTCGACGCTCCGCTCGTTGTGCCTAATACAGCTGTCGCCCAGCGCTAGCACGGCTCCAACCTCGCCGCGCACCGGTGGAAGCACCGGGCTTTTCCTCGGCGACCACAGCGCTCAAAATCATCTGGGCTTCAGCCCCGGACACTCTCTGCGAATCTAAGCTAGAGAAATTGTGAGTCAGGATATAATCCTGCGTACTCCCCATGCCCCTCGCTCCCGGAACGCTCCTCGGGCAGTATGAAATTCGCTCACCGCTCGGCGCGGGCGGAATGGGCGAGGTGTATCGCGCGCACGACACCCGGCTGGACCGCGAAGTCGCCATCAAGGTTCTGCCTGAGTCGCTGACCTCCGACCCCGAGCGCATGCGTCGTTTCGAGCAGGAAGCCCGTGCCACTGCCGCGCTGAACCATCCCAACATTCTTGCCGTTCACCAGATGGCGACTCAAGGCGACATTTCGTACCTGGTAGAGGAGTTACTGGAAGGCGAAACGCTGCGTGAGCGGCTGAGGCGCGGGCCGATACCGCTGCGCAAAGCGATTGACTATGCCGTGCAGATTGCGCATGGCCTGGCGGCAGCGCACGACAAGGGCATCACCCATCGCGACCTGAAGCCCGAGAACCTCTTCATCACCAAAGATGGACGGGTCAAGATTCTGGACTTCGGGTTGGCCAAGCTGCCGCAGCCCAAGGAAGTATCGGAAGTAGAAGCCACGGTTGATCAAGGCACCGAGCCGGGCATGGTGATGGGAACCGCGGGCTACATGTCTCCCGAGCAAGTGCGTGGCAGGATCGCCGACCACCGCTCCGACATCTTCGCTTTCGGCACGATTCTCTATGAGATGGTGACGGGCAAGCAGACGTTCCGCAAACCGACCTCGGCCGAGACCATGGCGGCAGTTCTGAATGAGGACCCGCCGTCGATCTCGCAGATCACGGCAACTGCGCCTCCGGGCTTGCAGCGCGTGGTGCATCGTTGCCTGGAAAAGAGTCCGGAGCAACGTTTTCAGTCGGCCTCGGATATGGCATTCGCGTTGGAAGCGCTGTCGGATTCAGGGATGACGACCTCGACAGGGGGTCACGTATCCATAGGCGAGCCGACCAGTCGCCGGAGAATTGCCATCGCGGGAGCGAGTTTGGTGGTTCTGCTCGGCATTGCGGCACTGGCTTACTTTTGGATGCGGCCCGCAGCGCCGCCTAAGGTCTCGAATTTCGTTCAGCTTACTCATGACGGCCAGCCAAAGGGCTTGATGGGAACGGAGGGTTCGCGTCTCTATCTGTACCTGCAAAGCCGCGATTACCGGGGGCCGGCCGAGATGTCCACCTCCGGCGGCGAGCCCCGGAAGTTGTCTGTTTTTCCTTTCGCCAATGTGACGAATGCGTTCCTCTCGCCGGATGGGTCTGAACTTCTCCTGATCGACGGCCATGGGGTGCCCGCCGCGGGGCCATTGTGGACTGTGCCCATGCTGGGCGGTTCGCCACGCCAGTTGGAAGACATCGTCGCGCAAGACGCCGCCTGGTCGGCCGACGGCAAATCGATCGTCTACAGTAACGGCAACACCTTGTTCACGGCGAAGGCTGACGGGAGCGATAGAAAGAAGATCATCACAGCGGGAGATTCCGGCTTTATTTTCAACCCAGTCTGGTCGCCCGATGGGAACCATTTTCGATTCTCGTATCAGCCGAGCCTTGCCACTTCATCTTATTTCATGGACGTTTCGCTCGACGGCACCGGTCTACACCGCCTGCTGCCTGGCTGGACCAAGCCACCCGACTTCGAGTGCTGCGGCGAGTGGACGGTGGATGGGAAATACTTCATCTTCCTGAAGAGTGACCAGATATGGGCGTTACCGCGAAAGGCAGGCTTTCTTCGCTCGGCAGCAAAGCCGATTCAGTTGACTTCCAGCCCGATGCCTTTGTCTGCCCCGCTGCAGAGCACCGATGGTAAGAAGTTGTTCGTGGTAGGGCGTACTGTGCGCGGCGAGTTGACGCGCTATGACGTGAAGTCAGGCCGCTTTGAGCCCTACCTGGGAGGTATTTCCGCTGAACACGTCTCTTTCTCGAAGGACGGGCAGTGGGTGGCTTATGTGTCCTTTCCGGAAGGCGCCCTGTGGCGGAGCAAACTGAACGGCAGTGAACGACTGCAACTGACGTACCCACCCTCGCAAGCCCTGATGCCTCGCTGGTCCCCCGACGGCAAAACCATCGTGTTCTACGGTGCGGAAGCCAACAAACCTATCCGAATCTATGAGGTCTCGGCGGATGGCGGAAGTCCTCGCCAACTGATGCCTGACAACCCTGGGCCTCAAGCCGACCCCAATTGGTCGCCCGATGGGAGCAAAATCGTCTTCGCAGGCGGATCTGCTGATGCTTCCTCCTCGATCCAGATCCTTGATTTAGCAACCCATCAAATCTCCGCCCTCCCCGGATCGCAAGGAATGTTCTCGCCCCGCTGGTCTCCCGACGGTCGATATATCCCCGCGCTTTCCGCGGACTCAAAGCGGCTTCTGCTGTTTGATTTCCAGACGCAAAAGTGGACGGAGCTGGCCACGGGTAGCATGGGGTGGCTGGAATGGTCGAAGGACGGCCAGTATCTTCAGGCAAACGATAGCAGCGGAATGGGCTCGGTCATCAGGATTCGCCTCAGCGACCATAAAACGGAGCGGGTCGTTGATCTTAAGAATTTTGTCACCGTGGGCTATTACAACCAATGGTTTGCACTTGCCCCTGACGATTCGCCGATTATGCTGCGCAATGCTGGAACCCAAGATGTTTACTCCCTCGACTGGGAAGAGCCGTAGCCGCACTGCGAAGGAAAGGAGTCGAGTCATATGCCGAAGGCGAAGGAGTTTACCGTAACCATCGCAGACAAACCTGGCGCCTTGGGGAACTGCTTCCTCGCTCTGGCAGCGCGCGGAGTGAACATCCTTGCGTTTCAATCGTATGTCGAGGCGGGTGAAAGCCTTACCCGATTCATCGCCGATGATAGGGCCGCCGCCAAGGCAGTGCTGCGCGATCTGCGCATGATCTTCGAAGAGACCGACGTCGCCGTAGTCTGGCTGCCGCACCGTCCGGGTGAATTGGGCCGCGCAGCCGCGCGCTTGGGCGAGAAGGAGCTGAACATTGATTACAGCTATTGCGGACTCGAGTCAGGTTCGAACCTCGTGCTGCTGGTCTTCGGGGTCGACAAGTTGACCACCGCCGCGACCCTGCTGGACGAGCTGGCCGCCGAAAATACGTAGACCATAAGCTCCGCGCGTCCGATACCCCTACCCCCTCCCCTCGGAATCTTTGTTTTGTTGAAGATACGATGCATTTCTGGCGCAAAATATGGGAAACAAACGGGTTGCGGGGAAAATATAGATTCCGCGCCGGCTAGCACACGTCTTGGGGGCGTTGCCGGTCATGCCGCCTCGTCCTTGTCCTCGGCTCCGTCTTCGGCGACGGTGTTGCCAAAGCCGAATGGCGGCTCTTTCGAGTCGTTCATTTCAGGACCATCCATCGGCATCGAGGCGTCTTCTGAGCCATCGCGTTGTGCGACGAGGTATTGTTCGCGGGTGAGGCTGCGCTTGGCGCGGAGCCAGGCCAACTTGAGACCCTGTTCCTTTTCCGCCGAGAGCTCACGATCGATGCGGCATCGGTAGAGGAAGAATTCCATCTTCTCCCACTTGGTCATCTGCAACTCTTTCATCTCGTCTTCGGGGATGGGGACGCGGTCTAAAGAACAGTTGTCAGTTGTTGGTTCGCAGTTGTCAGGAGAACAGTTGTCGGTTGCCAGTGGGCAGTTGTCGGAGGAAGAAGGCAGTTCTGGGCCACGCGGCGAAAACCCCCGCTCAAGCTCCGCTTGAACGGGGCACCCGACACCTGGTTCATCGGAAGGAGCGGATTCGGGATCGGCGTCGAGGTCGGCGTTGGGAGGCAGGCCGAAGCGCCGTTCGAAGCTGGGATCGTTGAGGGCGCGGAGGGGACGGCGCTCGCCGACGGCTTCGCGCTCTCCCTGCCACCTGGGAGTTTGGTTGAGGTTGGTGGAAGCCTGCTGGAGTGAATTAAGAATGGCCCAGGCGCGTTTGGTTTCGATGCGGTCTTCGGCGAGCGCCCACATGACTTCCGCGAGACCGACCTGCACAGCGTGCATGTCCTCGGGGAACGGAAGGTTCAGCGCAGGATTGTCGCCGCGACGCTGGGCGCGAGCGGACTTCAGGCGGCGTCCGCGAAGGTTGAGGTGGAAGTAGCAGTAGTGGCGGCCGTGGAGAGCGGGAGAATTACAGTAGACACCATCTTCCTTGAGATGGTCGCAGGTACGGACTGACATGGGTGCCTCCAAAAAACGGGCTATTCGCTGTTCGTCTTTCGCTATTCGCGAAAGACAAAAGCGGCAATTAGTACAGGCCGTCGGTATTCCGGCAGCAAGGGTCGTACAGAGTTCGACTGGAGGTCTTCGCCCCCACGTTTAGGAGCGTGACAAAGTGCGCAAGGAAAAAGCAAGGATTATTTTCGAAAAGTGAGGGTGCGTTCCCGAATCGGGAAAAGTTGTCAGTTGTCGGTTGTCAGTTTCAAAAGCAAGAGCAACCGCGGATTTGCGCGGAGGGCGCGGGTCGGATTCTTTATCTGCGCTTCGGCCAACGGCCTGCGCGCAAGCCTTCGGCAGAGAGGAATGGGATTTTTTTTGACATTTGTTCGCGGGCTGACGCCCACGGCAAAAACAAATGCCGCCCTGCGGGCTCGGGTGTTCGCGGCGTGAGCAAAGAAAAACGCCCTCAAACCTCATGAAGAGGAAGGATTGTTGAGGGCGTGGCTATTTAGTTGTCAGGCACATTCTCCATCCGTGCCGTGTGGGCGTCGGTGACGGCGGTCACGGGGAAGTGTTCAGTCCGAATGGAGTGGGCGACCGGCCCACGTTAGGCCAAGAGAAGGCCGAACGTGGGGCACCGCGTGAGATTTGATACCTGGGCCGCCAGCCAGCGGAAGCCTAATTAATGGCCCGGTAAAACAGCAAGCTTGGAAATGCGATCTCGGATGCTGTCAACTGCCTTGTGATAGCCTTCCGAAAACCAATTGCGGTTTCTTTCTCCCTCTTGAAACCATCCAGACGTGAAAGTGTCGTTGCCGGCCGTCCTTATGGAGGTGATCTCGATCCCTGCTGCACGTAAGCACTGATCCACTGCCTCGTACAGCTCAACAGTGTAGAAGGGTGCTCTCGCTTCGGACTCCGCGACAAGATTGTTGTAAGCAAGGGAAAGCGTTTCGAGACGCCCGAACAATCGTTTTAACTTTTCCTGGTCACTTTCGTTCTCGGGCTCGACCGAAATCATTGGTCGAAGGCCATTGATAGCAAGACGCGCTGCGGAGAGGCAGCTAAAGACAGCTTTCATCGACTCGAACTCGGTCTCAAAGTGCGCGCGTGTCACAAATACGGAACGATCGATTTCGGCTTGCACTCGCTTTTGTGAGCGCTGAAAGTCATCTTCTAGCGCCGCAAGCTTTGCCTTCAATTCTGCCTCACGATTTTGGAGCCAAGCGCTGCTAAAGTGATTCCATATAGCGGATATGAGAGCTCCAGTAACACCGCCTGAGAGTATCCCTGTCAGAATGCTGTTGCTGTCCATGAGTAACATTGTACGGTTATGTGGAGCTCAGCCCTACGCGTCATTGACGGGGCCGGGAGTGGCGGGTAGAGTGTGGGCTTCTGAGAACATCCGAAATCATCCATAGCATCGCGGAAGCGAGCGAGGTCACGCGGCCATGGCGAATCCTGAACACCTGGCAATCCTCAAGCAAGGGGTCGAGGAGTGGAACAAATGGAGGGCTGAACATCCTGATGTACGCCCGAACCTCAGCAAGGCAGAGCTCTTGGAGGCTGACCTCCGCGGAGCCCATCTCAGCATGGCGCGCCTCGGTGGAGCGCGCCTTAGTACGGCGAACCTCAGGGGGGCGGATCTCAGTGGAGCGAATCTCAGCCTAGCTGACCTCAGCGGGGCGAAGCTCGGAGAAGCGAATTTCGTCGAGGCTGACCTGGTCGGGGCTGACCTCCGTGGGGCAAATCTTAGTCGGACGCACCTCAGCAAAGCTGACCTCCGCGGGGCAAATCTTAATCGGACGAACCTCCGCGGAGCTGACCTCAGCGGTGCAAATCTTGATCGCGTGAGCCTCCGAGAGGCACACCTAGAAGATGCAGACCTAAGGGGGACGAACCTCATCGGGGCGGAACTCCGAGAGGCGCTACTCGATGGGGCGGACTTCGCCGGCGCGGTGGCAAAGGCAACAATCTTCGCTGACGTCGATCTGAGTGCTGCCAAGGGCCTCGAAACTGTTCAGCACGACGGGCCGTCCACCATTGGAATCGACGCGGTCTACAATTCAGGCGGCGAGATTCCCGAGGCCTTCTTGCGCGGGTGCGGCGTGCCCGAGGATTTGATTAGCTACATCCGGTCTATCGCAGGCGCGATTCAGTTCTACTCGTGCTTCATCAGCTATGCACACGAAGACAAGCTGTTTGCGCGGCGGTTGCATGATGCGCTGCAGGGGCGCGGCGTCCGGTGCTGGCTGGATGAGAAGCAGATGCTGCCGGGCGATGACATTTACGAACAGGTTGACCGCGGGATTCGGCTGTGGGACAAGGTTCTGCTGTGCTGCTCGCGGCACTCGCTGACGAGCTGGTGGGTAGACGATGAGATTGATCGCGCGTTTGCCAAAGAACGCGAATTGATGAAGGAGCGCGAGCGGAAGGTGCTGGCGGTGATTCCGCTGAACCTGGACGGGTATCTGCTGAGCGGGGAGTGGACGAGCGGCAAGTCCAAGCCGGTTCAGTCGCGGCTGGCGGCGGACTTTACGGGTTGGGAGCAGGATGCGCAGAAATTTGAGGCGCAGGTGGAGAACGTGGTCAAGGCACTGCGGGCGGATGACGGCGGGAGGGAGAAGCCTCCGGAGGGGAAGCTGTAGCTGGCGCGGGCCGGGGCTAAAGCCCATTTTTCAAGGGGCCGTATTCACCGGCTTAAAGGCCGGTGCTTCCACCCTGAAAAGCGGATTCCCCGCGGGCTGAAGCCCGCGAGGAATGTCAAAAAATAAAGGGCTTGTCGGCACGACTAAAGTCGTGCCCTGACGCAAAACTGTCCGAGAGGGAGTTTTTCAGCAGCCTGTAAAGTCGTGCCCTGACGCAAAACTGTCCGAGAGGGAGTTTTTCAGCAGCCTGTGAAGTCGTGCCCTGACGCCAGACCACTGCGCTTCTGGAACGAGAATCCGCGCGCACTGGGAGTTCTGAGTGTGCGGACGAAAAACCCCGCTCAAACGGCCAAAAGCGGGCCGCTTGAACGGGGCACCCAGTTATTCGCTCTCCTGGTCGCGGAGCTCATCTTTCATCTGCAGATTGCGGATGAGGCGGTGCAGGTAGTTGGGATGGACCCCCAGGGCCTTTGCAGCTTCAGTGTAGCTGCCGTTGGCGTCGGCTAGGGCCTCGCGGATCAGACGCTTCTTCAGTTCGCTGATGGCGGAGTGGTACTTGGTGCCGGCCGGCTTGTCAGCTTGCCGCTCCAGCAATGACTCGGGCAGGTCCTCGGGACGAATTTCGTCGGACGCGCCCAGCACGATGGCGTGCTCGATTGCATTCTCGAGCTCGCGGACATTGCCCGGCCAGTCGTAATTGAGCAGCATGCCTCGCGCTTCCGCGGTGATCCCCTTGAATGGGCGATTGCACTTTTGCGCGTATCGGGTGGCGAAATAGATGGCCAGCAGGGGAATGTCTTCGCGCCGCTTGCGCAACGGTGGGACCGAGACGGAAACGACATTCAGGCGGTAGAACAAGTCCTGGCGAAATTCGCTGCTCTTGATCGCCTCTTCGAGGTCCTTGTTGGTCGCCGCCAGCACGCGAGCGTGCAGCTTGACCGGGCGGGTGCCACCGATGCGGTCGAACTCCTTCTGCTGCAGGACGCGCAACAACTTGGCCTGCATGGTCGGGGGCATTTCACCGATTTCGTCGAGCAAGACGGTCCCATCTTCGGCGACCTCGAGCTTGCCTTTCTTGGTGGCGATGGCGCCCGTAAACGAGCCCTTCTCGTGGCCGAAGAGTTCGCTCTCCAGCAGCGTGTCAGGGATGGCGGCACAGTTGATGGCCACAAATGGCTTGTCACAACGAGCACTGCTGGCATGGATGGCGCGTGCCACCAGCTCTTTTCCAGTGCCGCTCTCGCCGCGGATGAGCACGGTGCTGTCGCCCAGCGCCACCTTGGCAATCATGCCGGCGAGGTGTCGCATGGATTTGCCCTCGCCCACGAGGTCGCTATCGGGATCGAGTTCCGCGCGTAGGCGTCGGTTCTCGGCCCGCAGCGATTCAAGTGCGAGCACATTCTCCAGGGTCACGGCGGCAATGCCGGCCACGGAGTTCAGGAAGTGCACGTGGTCGTCTTCAAACTTGCGCTCGGGCGATGAGGAAACCAGATAGAGGACGCCGATGGTCCGCTGCACTCCGACGAGGGCCACGCACATGGCGTTGCCCGCGGTTTGCGAATTGCCGCCATCTTCGGCAACCACCGCTGACTGCTCCCACAAGGTGCGCTGCACCAGTTCGCGGCTGACGGAGACCTGCTTAGAGTCACCGCCTGCGCGGTCGTAGGAACAGATGGAAGTGGGTTCTTCCTCGGCTTGGTCCATGAGGAGAATCGCTCCGAAGTCGGCTGGAACTACTTCGAAGATGCACTCCAGCAGGTTTCGCTGGAGCTCCTGCGGATCGCGAGTGGAGTTGATGGTGCGCGAGATCTTCACCAGAGCGTTCAGGTCGCGGGCCATGCGCCCAAGTTCAGGAGGCAGAGGAGACTTGGTGCGGGAATCGCGCAGCTTGACGGTTTTCAGAATGTCCGTGGTGGTTTCATCGCTATACAGAACGCGGGGCGGCAACTCAGGGGCGCTGGCTTCTGTAAGAAACAGCAGCTCGCTTTGGCCGACACGCAGGACGTCGCCATGATGGAGCGTGCGCTTGTTGACAGGAATGCCGTTGACGAAGGTGCCGTTATGGCTTTCGAGGTCGGTGACCTCTACCAGCCCGTCGCGCATCTCGATAACGCAGTGCTGACGAGAAACAGTAACGTCGCGCACGGGCACGCGGTTCGACGGATCCCGGCCAACCGAGACACGTCCGTCCGCCAGGCGGAACACCTGGTCTTTGAGAGGTCCTGAAACGGCGATGATCCGGGGATCCATTGCGGCTCCGGAGTAGTAGTGTAGCCCACAGCACGTCACCTGTGGACTGGATTGGAGTCGAATTCGATTCTAATGAACTGATTTGGTACCACCCGGAATGGTTAGCGTGCTTTCTTGACGAGGAGACGCTCTCCCACCGGGACTGATGTGAGGACGCTCACGATTTTCTCAGACGCGTGGCCATCGCCGTAGGGATTTTGCATCCCCTGCAACGAATGGCGAAAGGATTCACTGCGAGCGAGCGCAATTTTGCCGAGGATATCTGTTTTGTCAGGCGCGGCGTCCAGGATGTTGCGGGCGCGCTCCCTGCCTTGTTGCCGCATGCCAACATTTACTGTCGGCAGCGCGAAAGACGGAGTCTCCATGATGCCGCTGCTGGAGTTGCCGATCATCAAGTCGGCGTGGCGCAACAAGCTCCAGTAGGTCAACGCTGGGAGATTGACGAACATGTGTGCATCGCTATTGCGCTCCAGGAACTGCCTGGTGCGTTCGATCAGCTCGCGGCTGCCCGCATCAGCGTTGGGGTAGCAGAACAGAATTTGACCGGACAATTCCTGTAATGCGGCGAAGAGTTCATCGGCTTCCCGGATGGTGTCGCGTGCGATGGTGACTGGGTGATACGCCACCACGGTTGACGGGCATTTTAGTTCAGTATGCAGGAGTTTCTCGAGTTGCTCGCGGGTGTATAGCGTGTCGCGAGACAGGTGGTCAATCGAGGGTGCACCCGCACGATGGACCCGCCATTCCTCTTCACCCATGGCGATGACTCGATCGCGGGCGGCGCCAGTCGAGGTGAAATGTACGTGGCTCATCTTGGTGAGCGCATGGCGAACGGCGTCGTCAATGGCGCCTTCGCTGATCTCTCCACCTTCGATATGCGCGATAGGGATGCGCAGGGCCAGCGCGACCGAGGCCGGCGCCAGCATCTCGTAGCGGTCGGCAATCAGGAGCAGCAGGTCAGGACGCATTTGCCCCAGGCAATCTGCCAGGCTGAGGGTTGCTACTCCGATGGTCTTTGCCATACCAACATCAGTGTCAGAACTGAGCAGGCACTCGATGCGAGCGGCAATTTGCAGGCCGTCGTGCTCAATTTCGTGAATGGTATTGCCGAACTCGGGCGACAAATGTGGGCCCATGACAATGAGCTTGAGGTTCACCTCAGGATGGTGGGCGAGATCGTGCAGCGGCCAGTAGAGATGGCTGTAGTCGGCGCGCGAAGTGGTGACCACCGCAATTGTGCGCTGCATCTAGTGGGTCGTCCCGGGTGACGCCTGCTGTTGCAAGAGAGTGCTCGGTTGGTACTCGGGAACCAATCGCGTCAGCGTGGCAATAAGCTTAGCGATGTTCCTGTCTTCCATTGCGTCGTTCAGTTCGGCGAGGCCTACCGTGAGATCGGCTTCGGCGAGATGCGGACTGATGATCCACAGGATCCCGTTTTCCGGCACGCCCGATGGCGTCTCATCCTGGGCGACGAATTCTTCCTGCAGTTTGTCGCCCGGACGAAGACCGGTGTAGGTGATCCCTACATCTTCGGCTGATGTCTGCTCAATCAGGTATCGCGCCAGAGCAGCGATCTTTATTGGCTCTCCCAGCACCGGAACATTGACTGAACCCCCGGCAGGACAAGCAACGCAGGCGCTCAGAATGCGGCACACCGTTTCCTCCATTGTCAGGAAGTACCGCTCTACTTCCGGATCAGTGACGGTAAGCGGACCGCCTCGCGCGATCTGCTCCAGAAACAGAGGTACGACGCTGCCTTCGGACGCAAGAACGTTTCCCAGACGAATCGAAGTCATGCGGGTCTCTTCATTTCCTGCTGCCAGCAGAACAATCTCGGCCAACCGTTTTGAGGCACCCATGATGCTGCGCGAGTTCACTGCCTTGTCGGTGGAGATCATGATGAGACGTTTCGCAGCGAAGCGATGTGCGACCATTGCCAGCGTCGAAGTTCCGAACACATTGTTCTGCACCACGGCGAATGGGTTCACCTCCCCCAGCGGAACATGTTTGAGTGCTGCGGCGTGATAGATGATTTCCGGTTCGTACCGCTCGAACAGGTCGCGAAGGCAGCGTTCATCCGCAACCGTTCCCAGTACGGGTACGTGCCGCTCGCGTCCCGACAACGATGAAAGCTTGTTGTGGATTCGGTACAGGTTTTGTTCGGACGAATCCAGCAGCACCAGCGTACGAGGATTTAGCGAGTAGAGAGTTTCCGCCAAAGCCGAACCGATTGATCCGCCGGCGCCGGTGACCAGAATGTTTGCCCCGCCGTGATCGCGGGCGAAATCTGACCCATTGCCGCTCGCGGTATTCTGCGGAAACAGTACGTCCCAGCAAATATTCTCGAGATTCAAGTTCATTGTGCGACTGACAGTCATTATATGAACGCAGGGCGGACTATTCCCAACCAACCAGCCGTTTTAAATTGAAGCTGTGCGGGGCCGAGTTATCGAGGATCCAATTCGAGGTGAGACGCCTCTTCTTGAATGCGCTGCCAAGCACGCTCGACGTGGCGCAGGGTCGTGTTCGTTTGCCCGACGCAGAATCGCAATACAAACCGATCGGCCAGGCGGGTGTGCGTAAGGTAAAGGTCACCACTTTGATTGAGGCGGTCCATGAGCAACTGATTTTGCTCATCGCTGCCGCGGTAACGAAAGCAAACCAAGTTCAACGGTACGGGCGCCGCCACTTCGAAACGGTCGTCCTTCCTCACCCAGTCGGCGAATTGATGCGCCAATGCCACGTGTTGCCGAACATGGAATTGGAGCCCTTCTACGCCATAGTGACGGATGACAAACCACAGTTTCAGCGATCGAAACCTTCGGCCCAGCGGAACCTGCCAGTCCCGATAATCAATCACTGTCCCAGACTCTGTGGCCTGATTTCGCAAATACTCCGGCAGGATGCTTAGAGTGTTGATCAGCGCCTGACGGTCGGCCACATAAAAACAATCGCAATCGAAGTTGGTAAACATCCATTTGTGCGGATTGAAGCAATAACTGTCCGCGAGCTCAACGCCCTGCTGGTAGCTCCTGAACTCCGGGCACAATGCCGCCGTCCCCGACATGGCTGCGTCAACGTGGAACCATAAGTTGTACTCGCGGCAGATCGCAGCTATGGCCGGCAATGGATCCATAGCGTTCGAAGAAGTTGTCCCAACCGTTCCGCATACAAAGAAAGGTATCAGTCCGGCTTTACGGTCTTTTTCTATCTGGTCGCGAAGAGATTCCGGACTTATTGCGTACTCTGAGTCAACTTCAACCAGGCGCAAATTGTCTAGTCCGATCCCAGCTATCATGGCCGCCTTCTCTAGCGAAGAATGCGCCTGTGTCGACGTATAGGCTACAAACCTGCGGTTTGCGCCTTGTATATTGGTGGTGTACTTACTAGCACGCTCGCGCCCCGCCAACATGGCACAAAGCGCCGAACTGGAGGCCGTATCCTGAATTACGCCTCCGCCGGTGCTCGATGATAGGAACTTGTGGGGCAGACCGAGCATCGGTACCAGCCAGTCCAACACATGGGTCTCTAGCTCGGTGCAAGCGGGACTGGTAGCCCAAAGCATTCCCTGGACTCCCAATGCCGACGACAATAGGTCGCCCAGAATGGCTGGCCCAGAGGCATTTGCGGGGAAATAAGCAAAGAAGTTGGGCGACTGCCAGTGGGTCACGCCCGGAAGAATGACCTCCGAGACGTCCCTTAGCAGCGATTCGAATGGCTCACCATGGGTGGGCGCAGCTGTGGGGAGTAACTCGCGAACGCCTCCAGGAGTGACGCGGGACAGCACGGGCAGCGACTCTACGCGCTCATAGTAGTCGGCCACCCAATCTACCACTTGCTTTCCATATCGGCGGAACTGCTCCGGCGTCATATGGAAGCTCTGCTCTCGTTCCACCTCGTCCTCCCTGCCTTTTCGTTTAAGCCGCTGCTAGAGACACGTCTAACGTGCCGGTCGGGAGCTCCGGTTTGACGGAGGCGTTGCCAGCTTCAGCCCCGATCGATTTATCATTATCCCACGTGCCAAGCAGGAGCACTGAGGTCGACAAATCGCGGACGCTCAACTGATACTACCCATTAATTCCGCATTAAGTGTATGCAATTATCATCTATCAGACTATAATTCTTGCCGTTAGACTAAATGCTGGCCAATCAAAACTGAAAGGTGATACATGGATATTCAACAAATCCTGGCGGATCTCAGGAGTGAACGTGAACGGATTGATGCTGCCATCCGAGCGCTGGAAGGCGGTAAGACAGGTCGAGGACCTGGAAGACCGGCAGGTTCCAGTAACTACGGAGGCCGGAAGCGCCGCACCATGAGCGCGGCCGCCCGCAAACGGATTTCTGAGATGATGAAGTTGCGCTGGGCTGAGAGAAAAAAGAAAGCTAAGTCGAAAGCTGCATAGTCAGGCCGTCTCGCAGCAAGTATCCAACGTCGCCACTCGTGCTAGCCGCGAGTGGCGTGTTTTTTGGCTTTTACGAACTGACTAGAGCGCAGACGGTTGGCTGAGGCCTAGGACGCAAACCGTCCAACCGAGTAGCTGTTGGTGACCGCCGGTTTTGGTCCACGCTTTCGGATCAGTGCCGTACGAATGTGATCGAGCAACTGGGCGGCACTGCAATTGGATTTAGAAAGAAACACATCGGCGAGAGTGTCATCCGAACACGCCCGGGCCGCCCCGGAAAATACGATTGCCGGCGTAAATGGCGAAATAGCCTTAAGCTGATCCACCAGTTTGTCGCCGCCCAGCCGGGGTGTCGTAATTTCAGCGAGCACGAGGTCGATCCCTCCGACCTTCATGACATCAATCGCATGTCCGGCTTCAGAGCATGCCACTACGCGGTAGCCTCGCGTTTCCAACATCACCTTGCGAATGGAGAGAGCGCGTTCGTCTTCATCAACGCAGAGAATCGTGCGTTTGGGCTTCATGAACCTTCCTGCTGCGCCTTTTGAAAGTAACTGCGCGAACGCGCTTGAGCAAACCTGTCGGAGAAAGCGTTTGCGGCAGTTACTTGAGGAGCTGTTTAATTTTTTCGCGCCAGAGCAAGAGCGCTAACGGATAGTACGGCTGTGCGAGCTGGCTGTAAAGTATCGCCGAGGTTAAATCGTAAGTGCGATTATGGGCCCACTCTCGCACAGTCGCCGATGCATACTGCCGACGCGAAGAGCACAACGACTGCGGAGAACTCCACCGCACGCAACAGCTTCCGGCGTGCACAGAATATCCGCAGATTATTCACATCGTTACTTTACCGTCAATGATCTGAACCACGTGTCCTCCGACACGTACATTCGTGATCTCGTCGCCATTCTTTTCGGCGCGAATGTAGATCGAACTCGGCCGTCGCGTCTCTATTCCCTGCTCGATCAGGCCTTGTTGTCCGGCAGCAAGCACGCCATTTCGCACGGCCCACGCGGTGCAGCAGCCTGCCGCGGACCCGGTCGCCGGGTCCTCGCCGTTGTAGAAGATCATGCGCGCATGCAGCGTGGCGTCGGGAGACACCGTCTCGCGGCAGACCAAGTAGAAGAAGCTGTTGTCCCCTATCTTTCGCAGGTATGGCGCCATCTGGCTCCAGTTGACGGTGAGTTTCTGCAATGTCGCCAGCGTCCGAAATGGAACGATGGTGAACCACATTCCCGTCGACACCGATTGGATTGGCAGGTTGTCATCCAACTCCGCAACCGGAACACCCAGGACCGCAGCTACATCGGCATGCGAATGCGTCGGCCCGAACTTGGGATCGACCTGTTTCATTTCGCCGAACAATACGCCATCGCGGTGTTCAAAACGCACCGGCACCTTGCCGACCTTAAGATCGAGCACGATTTCGCCGGCCAGCGAATGTTGGCGAAGGTACCAGGCCGTACCCAGTGTGGGGTGCCCGGCGAACGGCAGTTCCTCGTTGACGGTGAAGATGCGGACCTTGACGCCTTCGCGCTGTTCGACTGCTTTCTCGCGCGGCAGAATGAACGTCGTCTCGCAGAGATTGGTCTCGCGCGCCAACTTCTGCATCTCGTCGTCGCTAAGGCCGCGTGCGTCGGTGAACACCGCCAGTTGATTGCCTTCTAACGGACGGCTGGTAAACACGTCGAGCTGAACAAATGAAAAAATGCGGTTGGACATGGATGGCACTCTCTGGACAATCTATCAGGAATGCAGCGGGAGTCGTTCGGATAGAATTGGCTGGCGCAGCGGTGCTTGCGGCGTAACGCGGAAGCGAAGGGGGTCCGGTGACTCTCCCGGTCTTCAAAACCGGCGATCGGCATCTTCGATGTCGATGGTGCGTTCGACTCGCACACGCTTCCGCCAAATTTGCCCCACGGCTTGCCGCGGAGTGACAATCCATAACGCGAGTACCGTCGTAGTTGCGGGAGTTACGGATGGCAGGTTGCACGCGACGCGATTTTCTTCTTCGCTCCGGTACGTTTATGGCGTTCGGTGGCCTTGGGCGTGGCTTGCCAAGAATCTTCGCTTCCGATAAAGGAAGCTCGCATGCCTGGTCTTCGCCCTTTCGTGTGGCTGTCATCACCGACGAAATCTCGCAGGACTTTGACCACGCGTGCTTCGTGGCATCGCGTGAATTCGGAATGCAGTGGGTCGAAGTACGCGGCCTGTGGAACAAGAACCTGATAAATCTCACGTCCACGGAGATTTCGCAAGCGCAGGGAATCCTGAAGAAATATCAATTGCGGGTCACCGATATTGCGAGCCCGTTGTTCAAGGTCGATTGGCCCGGTGCACCTGCGTCTAAGTACAGTCCCAAGCGCGATCAGTTCAATGCGAACTTTGGTTATAAGCAACAGCAGGAAGTTCTCGACAAGTGCATCGAAGTGGCGAAGGCATTTCAAACCGATCGAGTGCGGGGATTCGATTTCTGGCGTCTTGAAAACCAGGCGCCTTATCGCAAAGCGATAAACGCGAAGCTGCAAGAAGCAGCAACTCAACTCGGCAAACATGGCATCGTCTTCTTGCTGGAGAACGAGTTCGAGTGCAACACTGCGACCGGCGCAGAAGCCGCGAAAACATTGGCCGCGGTCACCGAGCCTAACTTCATGCTGAATTGGGACCCGGGCAATGCGGCCGCGTGCGGTGAGACGCCTTATCCCGATGGATGGGAGCTGCTGCCCAAAAACCGCATCGGCCATTGCCACTGCAAGGACATCGAGATGAAGCAGGGTGGTGAGGGATTCGAATGGATGCCGGTCGGGAAAGGCACCATCGACTGGGTTGGGCAATTCGAAGCGCTGAAGAAGTTGGGCTACACGCTCGGCGTCTCTCTGGAAACCCATTGGCACGGCGCAGCTACGCCGGAAGAGTCCTCACGACAAAGCTGGGCAGGCATGAAAGCCGACCTGCAGAAAGCGGGAGCGCTTACATGAAGAAAGAAAAAGTCGGAACGATCAATCGCCGCGAATTCGTCGGCATGGCTGCGGGCGCTTTCGCGCTGGCCGCGTTTCCGTATTCTCGCGTGCTGGGTGCGAATGATCGCATTCGCATTGGCATTATCGGCCCGGGCGACCGCGGGATGCAGGACCTGAAGGACGCGCTCGCCCAACCCAATGTCGAGTGTGTTGCTGCCGCTGATGTTTACTCGCTTCGCCGCAATCAGGTGAAGTCCCTGGTGTCGTCAGCCGAAACCTACGATGATCCCCGCCGGCTGCTCGATCGCAAGGATGTTGACGCTGTCATTATCGCGACGCCGCTGCATTTGCATGCGAAGTATTTTCTCGATTCGCTGGCAGCGGGCAAGGACGTTTACTGCGAGAAGACGATGACATGGGACATTCCAGAAGCGGTGGAATGTCTCAATGCGGCGCAGAAGTCGAAGCAGGTGGTGCAGATCGGATTGCAGCACGAGAGCTCGGGCGAGTTGGCCGATGCCCGAAAGTGGTACGAGGACGGTTTACTCGGCAAGGTCACGATGGTCGAATCGTGGATGAGCCGCAACACGCCGCACGGTCACGGACAGTGGTATCGCGCGATCCCTGAGGACTGCAATCCGCAACACGTGAATTGGGACCTGTTTCTCGTCAACCGTCCGAAGACGGCGTTCGACGCCAACAAGTACATGAACTGGCGCTTGTTCTGGGAGTTCTCGGGTGGCAACGTCACCGAGAACATGGTGCACCAGATTGCGTGGATCATGACGGCCATGAATCTGCCGGTCCCAGAAGCCGCCGACATGATGGGGGGAGTCTATTCGGAGAAAGACAGCCGACAGGTGCCCGACACCATCGCGGTGACCTTCGAATTTCCCAACGATCTCACCGTGCTCTGGCAATCGACTTTCAGCAACAGCCGCTATGGACTAGGCGAACGCTTCCTCGGATCGGACGGCACGGTTGAACACATCAGCGGCGCAACCGACATGGTCACGGGCAAATATCAGGGTGGAATCAGCTACTACCCGGAGAAGTCCAATCGTCCCGATGGCGCTGCCATGACCGGATCGTCGAAAGGCCAGAACCACATGGCTAACTGGATGGAGTGCATTCGCACGCGCAATCAGAAGACGAACGCGCCCGTCGAGATTGGCTACAAGTCCGCAGTCGCGGCGCACATGGCGAACCTCGCCTACCGGCAGAAGCGGCGCATCACGCAGCAGGAAGCCATGGCGGCGAAGCCGGAGTACTGAAAGAGTTTCAACTCCAGCGAAACCACTTCAGAGCGAGCAAGAATGAAAGCGCACCCCAGAGCACCAGTACGGCCAGTTGCATCCACTGGGAACTCAGACTCGCACCTTGCAAGATGATGGCGCGCAAGGCATCATTCAGCGCGGTAAGCGGCAGCGCCTTGATCAGCGGCAGAACGATCTTCGGAAAGCGTTCGTAGGAAAAGAACACTCCAGAGAAGATCCACATCGGCATCATCACGAGGTTGATCAGCCCGCTGACGCTTTCAATCTTTTGCGCGCGGCTGGCTGTGAGTAGCCCAACGCCGCCGAACGAAACTGCCCCCATTCCGGCCACCAGCAAAATCGCTAGCAGCGAGCCTTCCACCTTCATGTGAAAGACCAGCACGCCGAAACCGAGCAGCAATGCCACTTCGATAATCATGAGCACCAAGCGGCTACTGCCCAGCGCGAGCAGAAAGTCGGTGCGGCGCATGGGCGAGGCGATGAAGCGCTTGAGCAGCTTGCGCTGGCGCATGTCGACCACCGCAAACCCGATGCCCCACATGCCTGAGTTCATCAGGTTCATGCCCAGCAAGCCAGGAATCAGGAAGTCGATGTAGCGCGCGCCGGGCTCACTGCTCTGCGTCGTTTCCTCCTTCACTGGATTCGTCCGTCCCAAGGCAGTCTGTAGCGCGTCGTCCACCTGCGAGAGAGCTAGCACGCTCTCTGGTCGCGCGGGATCATAGCGGTAGTGCAGCCCATCGTCGTCATAAGTGACGACCAACGCGTACTGGCCGAGGCGGAATCGATCGAGCGCAACCTGGGCGTCGAGCAAGTCAGCGTGAATAACATTCGACGCCGGAGAGTGTTGCAACAAATCCACGACCTGTTGGGCATGAGCGTTATTCACCACCGCGATGGCGGTTATATCGGTGGGCTTGTTCCGAAACGCGATTCCCAATCCCAGCGCCAGCAGGAGGGGAAAGACGAAGACCCAGAAGATGACTTCCGGCTCCCGCCAAAGCTCTTTCATGCGCGCCCCGAGGATCGCGCGGTAGCCAGCCCACCGGCCATTCATCACGATCGAAGGCTGAAGCTTTTCTTCCGGAGGAGTTTGAATCTCGAGGTCGGCCATTATTCTTCCCTCAGGTGGCGACCGGTCAATGCCACAAATACATCTTCCAAGCTCGCCTGGCGCGTAGTGAGGTGGGCCAATTGCGCGCCCTTCTGTTGCACAGCAGACAGCAGGGCGGGAATCGTGCGGTGCGGCTCATCCACTTGCAAACAGAAAAATCCGTCTTCGCTGCGTACGGATTGCACGCCCGGGAGCTGCGCCCAGGTATCGTCGCCCGTGCCGTTGCTGCCGGTGATGGCGAACTCCACGACGTGGTGCCCGCTAAGGCCCGCGATCAGTTCGGCCGGAGTTCCCTCCGCAATGATCTTTCCCTGATCGATGATGGCGAGCCGGTCGCACAATCGTTCGGCTTCGTCCATGTAGTGCGTGGTCAAGAGCACTGTGCCGCGGCGCTGTTGAAACTGGCGCACGATCTCCCACAACTGTCGCCGGCTCTGAGGATCGAGTCCGGTGGTGGGTTCGTCAAGAAACAAGATCTTAGGGTTGCCTACTAGTGCGGTAGCCACGGCGAGGCGCTGTTTTTGGCCGCCCGACAACTTCCCAACCATGGCGTCGGCCTTTTCATTGAGCGACAGCTCGTCCAGGACACCCGAAACCGAGGTTGGATATCTATAGAAGCTGGCGAAGAGATGCAGCGTTTCGCGGACGGTCAGTTTTTCTGACAGCCGCGTCTCCTGCAGAGAAATGCCAAGCAGTTCACGCAGTTCGCGCTCGTGGCCTTGCCAAGTCATGCCAAGAATTTCGACGTCGCCCTCTGTGGGCTGGAGCAATCCTTCCAGAACCTCAATGGTCGTGGTCTTGCCGGCGCCGTTCGGTCCCAGCAGCCCGAAGCACTCGCCGGTCTGAATGGACAGGTCGAGTCCCCGCACTGCCTCGACTTTTCCGTCGTAAGTCTTCTTCAGGCCGCGGCAGCGGATGGCGGTTTCCATACCGAAAATGATATCGGAGAAGGATTGTGGATGTGTTACGACACGGCAGACCCGAGACGCCCTTAGCCCTTACTTTTGGGCGTTAGAACAGCTTTTTCGAGTCGAGCAGGATGGTCACCGGGCCCTGGTTGACCAGTTCGACTTCCATGGTTTCCTGGAAGCGTCCGGTTTCGCAGCGCAGCCCGAGGGCGCGAATACGCTCGACGAAATATCGATAGAGAGCGTTGGCGAGTTCCGGTCGCGCGGCGCCGTCGAACGAGGGCCGCTTACCTTTGCGCGCGTCCCCAAACAAGGTGAATTGCGAGACCGCCAGCACCGCGCCATCGATGTCGGCGACGCTCCGGTTCATCTTGCCGGCGTCGTCTTCGAAGATGCGCAACCCGGCAACCTTGTCAGCCAGATAGTCTGCGTCGGATTCGGTATCATCGGGCGCGACTGCCAGCAGAACCAGCAGTCCTTCTGCAATTCGTCCGGTGACTTCACCGTCGACCTTGACCGAAGCCCGGGTCACCCGTTGTACGACAGCGCGCATGACAGGGTTGTATCACACGGCGGAAGGCTTGGCGGTTACCGCTTCAACGGCATTCTCCATGTTGCGGAAGATGTTCTCTTCACCGAGAACACTGAGTAACGACGCGCGAGCCAAGGTATCGCGAACCGGATCGCGTACTCCTGCGAGGACCAGGCGACGGCCGTGCCTGACAGAACTGTCATGCAACTGGGCCAGAGCATCGACCGCAGTAACATCAATGAGGGGAACCGGTGCGAGATTGACGATTATGGTTTTTAGCGGACCGGGCGCCTGGCGGATCAGTTCCTTGGCGTGTTCGCGAATGCCGTCAGCATTGGCAAAAAACCAGATGCGATCGACACGCAGCATGAGGACTCCGGCAAACTGCTCGGCTTCAGGGTGGCGCGCGATATCTACATATTCGCCGGTCCCCGGCAGGCGCCCCAGCACGTCCACCTGGGGCATCGAAAGAAATCGCATCAGAGCAATCAAGCTAAGGATGACGGCGAGAACCAGCCCGTCGAGAATGCCAAACGCCAGTACTCCGACGATGGCGACCACCCCGCCACGAAAATCCATGCGATGGATGAGCCTGTAACGCAGCAATTCTTTGAGATTGAGCAGGTGCCAGACGGCATGCACCACGATAGCTGCGAGAACGGCTTCGGGCAGGTCATAGAACCAGCGGGTCAGGAACAGGAGAACCAGGAGAACCGTCGTCGACGCGGCGATGGAGGAAAGCTGTGACTTGGCTCCGTTGGTGTCATTGGCCGCGGTTCCGGAGGTCCCTCCGCCAACCTGCATACCGTGAAAGATCGCAGAGACGGCGTTCGCCATGCCGAGCGCGCGGAGCTCCTGGTTGGCGTCTATGTCGTATCCGTACTTGTCAGCAAAAGTTCGTGCGGCGCCCACTGATTCGGCAAACAGCACGAGGACAAGACCGACCGCAGCCGGCGCGGCTTGCAGCCAATCAGCCCAGCTGAGCATAGGGAATTCAGGGCTGGGCAGTCCGGACGGAATCGTGCCGACAATCTCCACCCCGTGCGCGTGCAAACCGAGCTCTCTGGAAATCACAATGCCTGCAATGAGCACGACCAAAACGCCGGGGACGCGTGGAAAGCGTTTATCAATCGAAAAGAGCACGGCCAGCGCCACCGCACCGGTCACATAAGTCCACAGATTTGCGTCGCCGACGTGCCTCAGGATGTGCCAGACCTGGCTGTAGGTGTGGGATCCGCCGGGTTCGATCCCAAGCAATTTCGGCAACTGCTTGATGATGATGTTCAGCGCCACTCCGAAGACGAAGCCCTTCAGCACAGGCTTGGAGATAAAGTCGGAGATGAAGCCGAGTTTCAGAATTCCTGCCAGCAGGAAGAGGCCGCCCAGTACGAGGGCGACGGCCGAAGCAAGGACCGCAAATCTTTCTGGATGAGAGGCCGCAAGAGGTGCGAGGGTTGCCGCTAAGACGGCAGAGGACGCCGACGTCGGCGACACCGCCAGTTGGCGGCTCGATCCGAAAATCGCATAGGCCAGCAGACCGAAAGCCGTGGCATAGAGGCCCGCCTGGGGCGGCAGACCGGCAATTCCGGCATAGCCCATCGACTCCGGAATGAGCAATCCGGCGAGAGCGACGCCGGCGACAATGTCGCCACGCAGATAATTGCTGGGATATCGTGGCAACCACTCAGTGATAGGAACGAACTTCATCGTCTTTGTGGGGCTCAGCGGCGTTACGAACGCAGTATAGGTGAGCAGACGCGAATCGCAGCGCGGAAAAACCGAGGAGGGTCACGCGAGTACACCATCTCGTGTCGTACAATTCTGCAATTCTTGGTTTCTGCCGTCGGGGGACTGCATGAAGACAAACTATGGCTTGGCGAGGATATGGCCTCGGCTGCTGACGTGCGCCATGCTGCTGGTGGCTGGCGTTTGCTCGTTTGCTCAACCGTCTGCCAGCATCTCGGCCACACACAGCGGAAAGAACGAATTCGTCATCAAGAACGCAACTCTGCTGACCGCGACCCACGGCCGCATCGAGCACGGCAGCGTGTATGTGAAGGACGGCAAGATCGTTGCCTTCGGCGCGAACGTCTCAGCGCCTGCGTCGGTCACTGTGATTGACGCTGATGGCAAGTACGTGACACCGGGCATCATCGACCCGCACTCACATATGGCTCTCGATGGTGACGTAAACGAGGCCACCAGTCCGGTGGTGCCGCAGATGATGATGAAAGACGCCTTCGAGTACACCGACAAGGCGATCTACCGGGCGCTAGCCGGGGGCGTGACTACGTCGCTGCTGCTACACGGCTCGGCTGACATGATCGGCGGCCAGGCCGTGGTGATCAAGACCAAGTACGGCCTCGATCGCGACCAGATGTTGTTCCCCGGAGCGCCGCAGTCCATCAAGTTCGCCAGCGGCGAGAATCCCAAGCGCGTCTTCGGCGACAAAAAGCAGTTGCCCTCGACCCGCATGGGTAACTTTGAGGTCATGCGCGAGGCCTTCACTCAGGCCAAGGACTATCAGCGGCAGTGGGACGAGTACAACGCGAAGGTCACGAAGGGCGACAAGAACGCGACTCCGCCGAAGAAGGACCTGAAGATGGATGCCCTGGTGCAGGTGCTGCAAGGCAAGATGCTGGTGCAGATCCACTGCTACCGCGCAGATGAGTTCCTCACCGAGATCGCGATCGCCAACGAATTCGGTTACAAGATTCGCGCCTTCCATCATGCCCTCGAGGCGTACAAGGTGCCGCAGGCGTTGGCTCAGAACAACATTGCTATCGCGACGTTCTCGGATTGGTGGGGATTCAAATATGAGGCTTGGGACGCGATTCCATGGAACGCGGTAATGGCGATGCGCGCCGGCGTGCGGGTCGCCGTGAAGAGCGACAGCGACGACTACATGCGACGGCTGAATCAGGAGGCCGCCAAGACCATGCGCTACGGTGGCGCGACCGAGGACGAAGCGGTGCAGATGATGACGATTAATCCCGCGTGGATTATCGGAGTGGATGATAAGACTGGCTCGATCGACGTGGGCAAGGACGCAGACCTGGTGCTGTGGGACGGGTATCCACTGTCGACCTACGGTATCCCTCAGAAAGTGTGGATCGACGGCGATGTTTATTTCGATCGCGCGCTACCCGGGTTTGGCATGCCGCAGTACCAGGAGGGACAGTGATGACCAAGTCCACATTATGTCTTGCGATCATCGCGTTCTTGGTCATTGGTGCGGCCAGCGCCCAGCAAAAAGCTAGCGCTCCAGCGAAACCTTCAACGCCGGCAGTGGTTGATGCCAGCAAGCCGATCGCCATTACAGGCGGCAAGCTGCTTACCATTACTCACGGCACCATCGAAAATGGTGTGCTGCTCATCGAGAACGGGAAGATCGCAGCCGTAGGCGCGGCTGGATCGGTCAAGGTTCCGGCGAACGCGCAGGTCATCGACGCCAAGGGAATGACCGTCTACCCCGGCCTCATCGATTCAGAAACTCACTTGGGGCTGACCGAGATCGAGGCCGAAAAAATGACCAACGATCTGGTCGAGCCCAGTGACGAGATCATGCCTAACATGCATGTCTCTGACGCCTTCCACGCCGAGACCGCGCTGATTCCAGTGACACGCTACAACGGGATTACCAATGCCATCGTGGCGCCCGAAAGCCGCGACACGTTGCCCGGACAGGATTCGTTCATCCAGTTGGCAGGTGCCGATGCCACGCAGATGCTGATGATTCGCGACATCGCCATGCCGCTGAACTTCACCGGCAAACAGCGACGCAATGAGTCGTTCGCTACCGCGTCCTATCCACAGACGCGAATGGGCATGGCGGCGCAGATGCGACAGGCCTTCACCGACGCGCAAGGCTATGCTGCCAAGTGGGACGAGTACAACAAGAAGAAAGCTGCTACCAAGGCCGGCGATGCTCCGCCGACTCCTCCGTCGCGTGACCTGAAGCTCGAGGCGCTGCTTCCCTACCTTTCGGGCAAGAAACCCGTGGTAGTAAAGGCCGAGGAGCCCAGCGACGCGGAGACGGCCTACGCGCTGGCCCAGGAATTCAAGCTGCGAATCATCTTGAACGGCCTGACCCAGTGCCAGCCGATTTACGACAAGATTGCAGAGTGGCACGTGCCGGTGATTCTCGGGTCCATTTACGATGAACCGAAGGAATGGGAGCGTTACGACACGGTGTACAAAATGCCCAGCGAGTTGGCGAAGCGTGGGGTGAAGATTGCATTCGCGTCGTTCGATGCCCACCAGGTGCGCAACCTGCCCTACGCTGCCGGATTCGCAGTCGCGTTCGGCCTGCCCTATGACGAGGCGATGAAGGCGCTGACCCTGTATCCCGCGCAAATCTGGGGCGTGGACGACCAGCTAGGCTCGCTCGACGTCGGGAAGACAGCCAACGTCGTGATCGCTACCGGCGATCCCTTGGATGTAAAGACCGACGTTAGGTACGTGTTTATCCAGGGCCGGTCGATTCCGATGGTTGACCGCCAGACCGAGCTGCGAGACAGATACTCAAACCGGCAGTAAGCTCCATATTTCAGCCGGACGGCCCGAGCGCCTTACCCGTCCGGCTATCTCTGAGAACAGTGCTTTTGCCCTCTTCCCCTGACCGCGTGGTGAATATTTCCCTGGCTTGGCCAAACCTTTCTCCGGCTTGCGTTGACCAGCGCAAACGGGTGCGTTTAGGATGAAGCGGGCATCTTAAATCCCCATCCTCTGGACGTGTGCGCGGGCGCTGCAATCCGAGGTGGAATTGTCTTTCTTTACAGGGATTCCCATCAGCACGTAGACTTACGAGTTTGCGTTGCGTCAGACGCGCAATAGGAGAAAGAATTCATGGCATCGGTAGAAGAACGCGTAAAGCAGATTATCGTGGAGCAACTGGGCGTGGACGAAGCGGAAGTCACCCCCAAGGCTTCGTTCGTCGACGACCTCGGCGCCGACTCGCTCGACACAGTGGAGTTGGTCATGGCCTTCGAAGAAGCCTTCGACGTCGAAATTCCGGACGAAGACGCAGAGAAAATCCGCACCGTGCAGGATGCGGTTTCCTACATCGAAGCGCACGCCAAGGCGAAGTCCTAACCGAATCGATCCAGGCAGGCCGGATGGATAGGCATCTCGCCGCGCGTAACGGCGAGGCGAAAAGGAGCTTGCAGGTCTCATGGCATCGGTTGAAGAACGCGTAAAACAGATCATCGTAGAGCAACTCGGCGTCGATGAAGGCGAGGTCACGGCCAGCGCATCGTTTGTCGATGACCTGGGCGCCGACTCGCTCGACACCGTCGAGTTGGTGATGGCCTTCGAAGAGGCTTTCGACATCGAGATCCCCGACGAACAGGCGGAAAAAATCCGCACCGTGAAAGACGCGGTCGATTACATCAACGCCCACGCGAAAGGAAAATCCGCTTGACTCGTCGCGTAGTCGTAACGGGAGTCGGGCTGATTTGCGGGGTCGGCAATAACACGGGCGACGTGTGGCAGGCGCTGCAGGCCGGCAAGAGCGGCGTCGAGCGCATTACCGGCTTCGACGCGTCGTTGTTTGCTTGCCAGATCGCAGCAGAAGTTAAGAACTTCGATCCTTTGCAATTCATCGACAAGAAAGAAGCGCGCAAGATGGCGCGCTTTATTCATCTGGCGATTGCGGCAGCCGACGAGGCGCTGCAAATGGCCAACTACAAGGTCGAAAGCGAAGAGCAGGCGGAGCGCACTGGCGTCGACATCGGTTCAGGGATCGGCGGATTCGACATCATCGAGCGCGAGCACAACAACCTGCTGAACGGCGGCCCGCGCAAAATCTCGCCTTTCTTTATTCCTGCCGCCATCGTGAACCTAGCCGCCGGTCAGGTCAGCATCCGCCACAACGCCAAGGGACCGAACGAAGCCACCTGTACCGCCTGTACCACGAGTGCACATTCGATTGGCGATGCAGCCCGCATTATTAAGTATGGCGACGCCGACGTGATGATCGCCGGTGGCTCTGAAGCCGCTATTACCCCCATGGGTGTTGGCGGATTCGCTGCCATGCGCGCGCTATCCACTCGCAATGACGATCCTCACCATGCCAGCCGTCCGTGGGACAAGGACCGCGATGGGTTCGTGATCGGCGAGGGCGCGGGCATCCTCATTCTCGAAGAACTGGAATATGCGAAAAAGCGCGGCGCCAAGATCCTTGCCGAGGTCTCGGGCTATGGCATGGGGGCCGACGCCAACCACATCACCCAGCCGGCCGAAAACGGTGAAGGCGGGTACCGCGTGATGCGCAATGCCATGCGCGATGCCGGCATCGCGCCGGATGTCGTGGGCTATGTCAATGCCCACGGTACATCGACTCCTCTGGGCGATGAGTTGGAAGCAATGGCCATCAAGCGCGCCTTTGGCGACCACGCCTACAAGATGCTGGTCAGCTCGACCAAGTCGATGACCGGGCACCTTCTGGGCGGAGCCGGCGGCTTGGAGGCGGGCATCACCGTTCTGGCGCTGCGCGACCAGATGGTGCCGCCAACCATGAACCTCGATCATCCCGGCGAAGGCTGTGATTTGGACTTCGTGCCCAACACGCCCCGCAAGGTCGAGATGGAGTATGCAATTTCTAACTCTTTTGGCTTTGGTGGCACTAATGGGTGTCTTGTTTTCCGGCGCTGGTCGGAGTAGAGTTCCGCCAGTGTTTCTGGTGTGAAAAGCGGTCCGCTGCGGCGGGCCGCTTCTTGTTGGAACTCTATCCCTCTTTTGGCGGCTCCCACAGCTCGATGCGGTTGCCCTCCGGGTCAGTGATCCAGGCAAACTTGCCGTACTCGTGCTCTTCCACCTTGGGATCGATGGTGACACCCTCTTCGCGCAGCAACTTCAGCAACTCCGTCAGGTTCTCCACGCAGAAGTTCATCATGAAGGGTGCTGGGCTGGGATCGAAATACTTTGTGTTCTCGGGGAATATCGACCACACCGTCATCCCGGTCTTCTCCGGGTCCTCTGCCTCGCGCCACTGAAACATTGCGCCTTGGCCAGGCTTGCCCTGAATCCCCAGGTGTTTCTCGTACCACGCATACATCGCCTTAGGATCTTTCGCCTTGAAGAAGAGTCCGCCGAGTCCGGTAACACGTTTCATTCCGCCTCCGTTGGTTTTGGCATTTTACCTCCATTGACCACTTGCATGACATCGCCGGCGGGGATATTTTGATTTCAGCCGTGGGGTAGCGGGCCATGTTCAGCCTCAGTTTCGTTCTCATCGTGGCAGGCCTGATGTTCGGCGGAGCCACGGCCTTGATCGGCTTCGTCGGCTTGCTCGGAGCGTGGTTTCATCGCTCGCTGGGCGCCCCCTTGCCCCTGCCAACGCTCAGCCGCGCAGCTGACCGCCGCATCACCCTGTGGGTCGGCGTAGCCGGATTTCTGATTTGGGGCAGTGTGTTCCTCATCAGCCTGCGCGTCAGTCGGTAGCTGGCTACCCTATCGCATCCCATTTCGGGAACAAGTGGTTACTTTAGTTTCCTCGACCCCACAATTTGAGTGACTTCCGCAATTCGCGTCGGGTACGAACCATGCTGGTTGTATTTGCCCCGAAGGGCCCGGCTCACAGCTTCGCAGTCGGCTAAGTTCTTTGAAATCTATCAAGTACGCATAAGTGCAATGGAATCTTGAAGCTGCATTCGTTTCGTTATGCAAGTCGCTGATTCTAGAAGTGGGTAGGGGGAGGGGGTACGAACTCACAACTCCCCGGCAAGCTGCCTCATTTGCCGTATGTATTGCTCAGCGTCAAATTTTTTTCGCGCTGCATCGCCCGACATCCAGCGAATCGTGCCGAAAATTGGCCGCTCGAACCATGGACGATCGAACTTTCCGCCGATTGCCCAGGCCACCCCTGCGTAGCCGTCGGGATCGCGGCCGTCGAGAAAATACTTGTCGTTGAGGTAGATCGCGGTTTGCCATGCAACCGCGGGCGACGGACTCCATTCCAGAATTTTCTTCACCCAGTACATGCGCATGTAGTTGTGCATCCATCCGGCATGCAGCATTTGCAGTTGCGCTGCGTTCCACAACTCGTCGTGGGTTTCGGCGGCCTCAAACTGTTCACGCGTGTAGAGAACGGGCCGCGGATCTCTGGCGTGTGCCGCCAGCGTTTTGTGCGCCCAATCCGGTGCACACTCGATGGAGTCGTACACCGGATTGAAGTGGACGAAGTTGATCGACAATTCGCGCCACGTCACAAACTGTTTGATGTAGTCGTCCTTCGCAGTCTGCGGCGCTTTCGATTTCCGTACGGCGTGCATCACCGTATGTGGACCGATGTGCCCAAAATGCAGGTAGGGCGATAAGCGTGACGTGCCGTCGATTTCCGGCTTGCCATGGTTCTCGGGATAGTGCGCGAGCTTATGATTCACGAACTCGTCCAGCAAGCGCAGTGCTTCGCTGGTGCCGCCGCGGAATGAGTCCACCGGCTTCACCGAGCGGTCAAGTTCCTTCCAGCCTGCTGTGATGTCGGCGACGCCGTCATCAGGCAGCGCCGCGAGAAGTTTCGGCGCTTGCCATTCGACTCTTGCGCACGGATTTCCGGCAAGCCGCAGAAACTGCTCCAACCTCTGCTGTAGCCGCGGCCGGATAATGCGCGCGGCGTACTGCTCTTTTTCCAGCAGCTTCGAAGGCACAATTACGTCCGCATCCACGGTCCACAGCGGTACGCTCAGCTGCTTCGCTGCTGATTCCCGCCAGTGCCGAGGCTCGCGCAGTGGGTTCTCGTCACCGATCACCAGCGAGGCTTTCACCTCTTCGCAAAATCTGGCCAGCGAATGTTCCGGATACGCGCGCAACACAAATCCGATGCCGCGTTCACGGGCACGCTCGGCGATGTCAGGAATGCCTTGCGCCAGGAACGTGTAATGCCTCAGGTTGGCATGCGGATAAAACGGCACCGGCGCAAAGAAGATGACCACTGGCTGTCGCAGCGTGTTGGCGGCTTCGACAGCAACGTCAAGCGCAGGATTATCGAGAGCGCGCTGGGCTCGCTGCATCCAGTACACGACGCAACCCCGAGAGTTGGGCGCGCCAAGCCGCCGCACGGTCACGCGAGGATCGGCTGCAAGTATGTCGAGAGTACGCATGTGGTCTGGAAACCGGGCCCGCTGGCGCTGCGAGCGACTGCATTCTCGGGCCGTAGGGGCGGCCCGTTAATCCGATCCTACCAGAGAACGTATGACGAGATCTCAGCGCCCTTCACGCCATCATTGCGGCCAGCACTTCGTCCGCGACGGCTGCTGCTTCCACCGCCGGACGCACCTCATGCACCCGCACGATATGCGCTCCGCCTAGAATGCTGGCGACCATCGCTGCCAGCGAGCCGTACAGTCGTTCGTCGGCAGGTGCATCCTCCGTACCCCGCCGTTTGCCCACGGTGCGCCCCACAAATGACTTACGCGAGGTTCCGGCCAGCAGAGGGAAGCCCAAACGCTGCAAGGTTTCGAATCGCGCCAGCAACGGATAGTTCTCCTCATACTTCTTGCCGAAACCGAAACCGGGGTCGAGCACGATGCGCTCACGCCTCACGCCGCGGTTCAGAGCGATTTGTACGCGATTGGCAAGATCGTGCGTCACGAGCGCGGTGACGTCTGCATGCGACGGCAAATCGCGCCACTCACGAGGGCGACCGCGCGTATGCATCATCACCACTCCGCATTGCAAGTCGGCGCAGGTTTGCGCCATGGCGTCGTCCCAAGCGCACGCGCTCACGTCGTTGACGATTTCCGCTCCACCGCCGACTGCCTGCTTCGCCACTCCTGCTTTGTAGGTATCGATGGAAATGACCGTATCGGGCCGCGCCTTCAGCACGCCTTCGATCACCGGCATCACCCGGCGCAACTCTTCTTCTTCGGTCACCACCGATTTGTGGCTGGTTCCGTCAGGCTGTACCCGCGTGCCGGGCCGGGTTGATTCGCCTCCGACGTCGAGGATGTCAGCGCCTTCGTCCAGCAACTGCAAGGCGTGCGCAATCGCCCGTTCCGACTCGTAATACTTACCGCCGTCGGAAAACGAGTCGGGCGTCACGTTGACGACGCCCATTACGAGGGTGCGGCGACCGAGTTCCAGCGAGCGCGAACACAGCCGCCACACGTAAGGAGCACGCATCCTCCGATTGTAATTTGCGCGGTTCATGCTGACGCGAAACGAAACGGCCTGACAAAGGGAACCGCGACCGGTGCTAGAATCTTGGCATCGTGCCCAGCCGTTCTATGTACCGGGTCCGCCGTGTTATTTCCTTCGCGCTGTTGCTCCTGCTTACTGTGCCCGTCATCGCCGCTGACGGCGCAAAAAATCCGCCAAAAAAGAACGAAGACGACAAGAGGCTCACTCGGGCCATCGAGCAGATCCTCAGCGACCCTGAGGTCGCGCGTGGCTTCTGGGGCATCGATGTGGTTTCGCTCGACTCCGGCCGCCATCTTGCCGCGCTGAACCAGGACAAGCTCTTCACTCCGGCATCGAACACCAAGCTGTTCACCACGGCTGCGGTATTTGCGCTGATCGGCCCGGACTATCGCTTTAAGACGACTGTCGAAAGCCTAGGCACGGTGGACAAATATGGCCGCCTGAACTCTGACCTCGTGGTCGTGGGGCGCGGCGATCCCAATCTTTCGGGCCGAACGCTGCCGTACTACCTGCACACCGAGCGCAAGGCGCTGCCGATCCAGGTGCTGATCGACCTGGCCGACCAACTCGTGGCGAAGGGCCTGAAATTTGTCGACGGCGACGTGGTGGCCGACGACTCGTATTATGTCTTCGAGCGTTACGGCGAGGGCTGGTCGCAGGACGACCTGGTCTGGGAGTGGGGCGCGCCTGTTTCCGCGCTCACCGTCAACGACAACGTGCTGTTCGTCAGCATCATGCCGGCCGACCGTCCGGGCGAGCGCGCGTTCCTTAACATCACACCATTTCCTGAATATTACCGCGTCGACAATCGCGTCATGACTACGCCTCAGGGCACCGGTCCGCGAAAGATCTACATTAACCGCGAGCCGGGATCCAACCAGATCACCTTCTGGGGGAACATGCCGCAGGACGACGCCGGCACCGGCGAAGCGCTCGCCATCGAAGACCCCGCGGATTTCACCGCCAAGCTGTTCCGCGAATTGCTGGAGCAGCGCGGGGTGACGGTGTACGGGCGTCCGCGCACACGCCACACCGAGCTCGCATCAATGCAGACCTTCACCGTCACTTCGATCGCATCGGGAGGCGGCGGCGAAATGGCTGGCCATCCCAACCCGGTGCCGCTGGTCCTTGCCAGTCATGAATCGCAGCCCCTTGCCGAAGATCTGCAGGTCATCAACAAAGTCAGCCAGAATCTGCACGCCGAGCTGATGCTCAGGTTGCTGGGCAAAGAAAAAGGCACGTCAGGCTCGATCGAAGGCGGACTAGAGGTTCTCCGCGGCTTCCTCACATCCGCCGGCATCAAGCCCGATCAGTTTGTGTTTTACGACGGCTCCGGCTTGTCTCGCGAAAACCTGGTCACTCCGGAAGCCGTCGTTGAGTTGCTGCGATACGCGCACCAGCAGCCCTGGGGCAAGCTTTACGAAGACACCTTTCCGGTGTCAGGAGTAGACGGTTCGCTCAGCGACCGACTGAAGACCGCGCCAGTAAAAGGGGCAGTGCACGGAAAGACCGGCTCGCTCGGACACGTCAACGCTTTGTCCGGTTATGCCACTACCGCGAAGGGCGAGCGTGTGGCGTTCTCCATCCTGAGCAACAACCACAACTTGGCCAACCGCAAGGCCCTCGACACGATTGACCGCATCGTGGAGAAGATCGTCACCGACGGCACCTAGTTCGCCGCAGTTCTCACAGATCATTGGCGAGTTCGGCGCTCAGCGCCAGCGACCGGGTCCCCAGTATCCCCTGCCGTAATACACCGACACTGACGGGTAGAAGCCCCAGTACGGAGCCGCGGCATAAGGGTAAGGATATGGGTAGGGATACGGATACGGGTAAGCGTACCGATACACCCCCGGAGGAGGTGGATACGGCGGCGGGCCTGGCGGACGCCTGTGAAGTTGCGGCCCGGCACTGGCATAGTCCTGCCGATTAACTTGCTGGAACGCCATCGCGCTATTTTGGGTATTGATGGTGACGGGCTCCTGCAAACGGAAGGTCAACAGCGTTTCGGGCGGCATTACTGTCGGCCTGCCAGGCGTGAGCAGCACGCCGGCAACTCCGGCGACAACTCCTGCAGCGGCGCCGATGCCCGCGCCAGCTCCTCCATCCACCGCTCCGCCAATGGCCGCGCCCAATCCGGTGGTGGTGGCCACGCCGAGTGCGTCACGCCCTTTCGAGGTGCCTGCCGAGGTCTGTATCAACTGCGATGCCACCGACAATTGACGCCCGTTCACCACTGGAAGTTCGCTCAACGCGATACCCAGGGACGACACACCCTTGACCCGTCCGGCCTTCTGCACGGAGACGACTTTTCCGACGGCGATCTGTCCGGGACGACCGACTACCCATCCGTCGACAACAATCGGTTGTTCCAACGTTGCGCTGAAGCTATCGCCCTGCTGGTTTACGTCGCTGGAAAGGCCGCCCATCAGCCGAACCGTCACCAGCGTTCCCGCCGGAATCGTAAGTGATGGCGGGACAGTCGCGCTTGGCGGAGGCGGGGCCGGGGCGACCGTCGTAGGCGGAACGGTCCCATTTTGTGATGGCGGGGCAGACTCATTCGGCAGCGGCGGCAAGTTGTCCTGCGTACCGCTGCTGTAGGGCACTGCGGCCTCCTGAGTGGATTGGCCGGAAGGAGGATTCGGCGGCCCTTGCTGTGCAAACCCTGAGGTACTGAGTACAAATGCTGCGGCCAAGGCGCAAATGACTCCCATCCGGCGTACTCCAGATCGGGGAACCAGCCAGAAACTCCAGCGTTGACTCATGGTATCGGCCTCCTCTTCAGCGAACTCGCCGCCTCAAGCCACGTCGGCCGGGCGCCTGCATCTGCTGATGTAAACCCGAAGTTGCGAAAATCGTCGCGGAACGGCGGTGGCGGCCATATAACCATAAGGACTTACTTGATTAACTGTTCCAACAGCCATTCGGGCGAGCGCGCAGTTAGCGCCGCCGCACAGCCCGAGCGCGTCCGGCAGCTGCGGCTCCCGCGGGCCCGGTGCCGGTAGGAGGCTTCCGGTCACCATCGAGCAATTGCTTCAGCACCAACGCATTGTTTTGCTCCGAATTCTTGGAGCCGAACAAAAGCGTAACGCCACGTTTCTTTTTCGCCAGGTCGTACAGCTCATTGAGGGCTGCGTGCGCCGCATCGGTGGTGAGCTCGGCCAGATATTTCTCGCGAAATTTTGCCCACTGCACTGGATGCGCGTGATACCACTTGCGTAATTCGTTCGACGGAGCAATGTCTTTCATCCACACATCGACCGCCGCAGCCTCTTTCGTCAAGCCTCTCGGCCATAGCCGGTCGACCAGCACCCGCGCTCCGTCGTGCGGCGAAGGCGCCTCGTACACGCGTTTGAGGCGGACTGTCATGCGAGGTGTATTCTAACTCCGTTGCAGTCCCACGCTCGGCCCGCACTTCGTTCTGGCCGATTCTTCAGGGAAGGTCCGGTTGATCGCGAAACAGGCCATTCGTTTTGTTCCGTTTGTACTTGTCGTACTTGCTTTGATCGCAATGTTTGCCTGTGAGGCTGAGCCTCGCAAGACCGACGCCGAGCTTGGGCTGACGCCTCAACAGGCGGGGGGTCGGCGAGTGTACGATGCACGCTGCGCTGAATGTCACTATGCGTACAGCACCCGGGATCTGCGCGGGCCAAGCCTGCACGGACTATTCAAAAAGCAATACATGAGTAGCGGAATCCCCGCGAACGACGAGCGCGTCATCGACATCATCGAAATGGGACGCGCTAAAATGCCTGGCTTCCAGAACAAATTGACCGTCAATCAGATCGCCGACTTGATGGCGTATCTGCACACCTTATAGCCCTGCCGCGGCTGCCGGACCGCCCCGGCATGGTCGCAGGCATCGTACAATAGTTACGTTGTATGGCTACCGCGCCCGAACTGATTCAGATCGATGTCGCGCCGCACAAACCGGCCTCCAAGCCGTCGTGGCTGAAGGCGCCCGCGCCCATGGGCGAGAACTACCACAACCTTAAGACGTTGGCCCGCAACCTCGACCTGCATACTGTGTGCGAGTCGGCGCACTGTCCCAATATCGGCGAATGCTGGAACCACCACACGGCGACCTTCATGCTGCTGGGCAATCTGTGTACCCGGCGCTGCGGTTTTTGTGCCGTGCCGAAGGGCCGTCCGCAGCCCATCGATTTCGACGAGCCCCAACGCGTGGCCGAGGCGGTCGAAAAACTCGGGCTGAAGTTCGCCGTCGTCACCAGCGTCAACCGCGACGACGACAATGTCGGTGGGGCAACGGTCTTCGCCAACACCATTACCGAGATTCGCAAGCGCATGCCCGATTGCCGCGTGGAAGTGTTGATCCCCGACTTTCAAGGGCTCGAAGAACCGCTGCGGATTGTCATGGATGCCAGACCTGACATCCTGAACCACAACACTGAGACCGTGCCACGCTTATATCGGGTTGCCCGCTCCGGCGCGCGCTATGAACGCACACTGCGCCTGCTTGAACGGGCGAAGGAAATGAATCCTGCGATTCCGACCAAGACCGGAGTCATGGTCGGCCTTGGCGAAAGCAGCGATGAACTGCTGAGCGTCTTCCGCGACCTGGCGGCGCGCGCAGTGGACATTCTCACAATTGGTCAATACTTGCGGCCTTCGAAAGACCATCTGCCGGTAGCGAGACTGTACACACCGGATGAGTTCCAGATGCTCAAAAAAGAATCGCAGAAGATGGGTTTCAAGCACGTAGAGTCCGGCCCGCTGGTCCGCTCCAGCTACCACGCCCACGAGCAGGCCGACGCCGGCGCTGCCATCCGAACCAACTAAGGACGTCCTGGTCAGGAAATATGCGGTCCTACATCCTGTCACTTCCGGCGAAGTTGCAGCCCGTGGTCATCATCGGATCGACAGTCGTTGCAGCATTCATCGTTTCGTTCCTCACCCGCACGTTCTTTAGCGATCAGCAACTGGCGCTGGACAATGGCCTGACGACCTCGGTCTATGGCACGCTGGGTACTACCTACGCTGTCCTTATTGCCTTCGTGGTTTCCGGTGTGTGGCAAAGCTTCAGTGACGCCGGTAGCGCCGTCAAGCGCGAAGCCAACGCGCTCACGGACCTGGTGTTCGTGGTGGGCAGTTTTTCCGGCGAAGCGGGTGCAAGAGTTCGCGAATCGGCCAGGGCCTACGCGCAAGGCGTAGTCGAACGATGGGATTTGCTGGCCCTCGCGGCGCGAAATAACGTCCCTACCGAAGAAATCAATCTGGATACCTCTTGTGCTCTCACTGCTGCGATTCTGGACATCACGCCCACAGACGCCCGCGAGATCGAACTGTACGGGCAGGTTCTGGACTTGTTAGGACTCTGGCTCGATGCCCGTCGCGCCCGCCTGCGTAGCGCCGAGGGAAACACCGCCGGCGCTTTGTGGGGTCTGCTGATTGCTGGGGCGTTCGTGCTCTTCGCCTTCCATGGAATGTTTGTCACCCACGCATGGGCAGTCTGGGCAGTGTTGCTGTTGGGGTTCTCCTTTGTGGTGGGGCTTGCCTTCTATCTCATCTTCTCGCTCGATAGCCCATTCACCGGGAGCCTCAGCGCCGGGCCTGGACCCTTTTTCTGGCTGCTCAAGGAGTTCGATCGTTCTGACGGGTTGGGCATTACTGCGGTCGGGTTCCAGCGCGCTCCGAGTCTACGGAAATAATTCACTCACGGACGAAAGCTTTGAGGCTTCGCAGCACCGACTCCGGTGCCTGTACTTCCAAATCAACATAACCTCCGCGGTACTTGCGCGACAGCACTACTGCCTTCGCATCGACCGTGGCCAGCGCTTTGCCTTCCGCTTGCGGCACTTGCAACCTCACCTGCCGAACCGGGTCCTGGTCGATGAGCTTATCGATGCGCTGCAGCAGCTTTTCCATCCTGACGCCTTTGGCCGCCGACACATGCACCACGTTCGCTGAATCAATCAGGCTCTCACGCTTCAGCTCCGGCAGCAGGTCCAACTTGTTCATTACATAGAGGCGTGGTTTGTCCTGGACTTCGAGCTCGCGCAACACATCTTCCACTTGTGTCTGTTGTTCATCCGCAGTCGGACTGGTTACGTCGGCGACGTGCAACAACAGGGTCGCCCGCTGCACTTCTTCCAGCGTCGCGCGGAACGCCGACACCAGGGTGTGGGGCAAATGGCGAATAAATCCCACAGTGTCAGACAGCAAAACTTCGCGCTTAGAAGGAAGCTTGAGATGGCGCAACGTGGGATCAAGCGTGGCAAACATGCGCGGGCTTTCCAGTACCCCGGCACGAGTCAGAGCGTTAAATAGAGTGGATTTGCCTGCATTGGTATATCCCACCAGCGCAACCACCGCCACCGGCACGGACTCGCGGCGCTGGCGCTGCTGTCCGCGGATACGGCGAACGCTTTCCAACTGCTCTTTCACATGACGCACACGACGGTAAATCTTGCGGCGGTCGGTCTCGAGTTGTGTTTCGCCGGGTCCGCGCGTTCCGATGCCGCCTCCAAGCTGCGACATTTCCACGCCGCGACCAGCGAGGCGAGGCAATAAGTATTCCAGTTGCGCTAGCTCAACCTGTAGTTGACCCTCGCGGGTTCTCGCATGGCGGGCGAAGATGTCAAGAATGAGTTGCGTGCGGTCGATGACCCGCACATGCAGCTCGCGCTCCAGGTTGCGCTGCTGCGACGGCGTTAGCTCATAGTCGAAAATGACCAGGTCAGGAGCGACCGAAGCAACAGCGCCCTGCAACTCCAGCACCTTGCCGCTGCCGATGAGTGTGGCCGAATCGGGCCGCTGGCGACGCTGCTGCATTTCTCCGGCGATGGTGCCGCCTGCGCTGGTAGCCAGTTCGCGCAACTCGGCCATGGATTCTTCCGCCGAGAACGCCCTGTGCTCCATGTCGGTTGCATGCAGATGCGAATCGGCCACGGTCCGCGCGGCCCGTGCGCTCGTCGGGACTTTACCCAGAGGTTGCTGCCGCGCGTGAGCAACGGGAGTTTCGTCGATATCCCCTTCACGCGTACCAGACGCTCGCGACCGGTTGTTCCTGGCCGACGCGCCGCGCGCAAGGAACTCCACTCCCACCAGGAAGACGCGCTCGGGCTCGCTCCCGCGGTTCCGCCAGGAACGGTCATCCGATCTGGTGTTCATTCCACCGGGGTGAGGAATACGTCAGCTCTCCGGGGTGTGCGCAGCTGCCGAGGGCGCCGGCGTAGCAGGCGCATCCCCTGCAGCCTTGGGCTCGGCATGGCGCTCGAAGGCGTGTGGCGCGCGTGACATGACTACTGTCGAAATCGCGTGCTTGAAGATCAACTGCTCCTGGTTGTTGGTGTCCAGAACCACTGAATACTTATCGAACGAGCGGATGCGGCCTGATAGTTTCACTCCGCTGAGCAGGTAGATCGTAATGACGGACTTGTCCTTGCGAGCCGTATTGAGAAAGGAATCTTGAATGTTCTGTGCTGGTTTGTTTTCCATGGTGATCCTCCTTGCAACCGGCAAAAAACAGCCAGCCCCAGATACCGTGGCCCCTACGTTTCCGGGTCTGTCAATCAAAGCCTCTCCCGACCCGAGCTATCTTTGCTGGGCGCGGGAGGGTAAAATCCAGCAGGTTTACGATAAGTCTCCGCTGGCGTAATTTCAACTAAAACCAGCATGTTTCGGGCTCATGTACAATGCCCGCGACCCCCCAAACGTGCCCAAATGGACTGTAATAGCGTCCGCTCCAGAGGTGAAAAGATGATGACGCCGATTGCCACGTCGCTCGCTCCCCAAATTGAGTTTCCCGGAGGCGAGCAAACGGCCCTGATGCTCCTCCGCTGGGTGCACTTCGTCGCCGGCATTACATGGGTCGGACTACTTTATTTCTTCAACCTGGTCAACGTCCCCTTCCAACGCGAGTTAGACGCCCAAACCAGAGCAACAGTTGTCCCCAACCTCATGCCCAAGGCGCTGTGGTGGTTTCGCTGGAGTTCCGTCGTCACCGTGCTGGTCGGGATCGCCTACTGGATGCACATCGTGGGAACCGACGTCCGGAACGCGGCTGCCGCCGGCCAGCCCGCCTCCGGCGGCGCGATGTTCGGTGGTTTCTTTGCCATCTGGACGCTGGCCTTCGTCATCGAGATGGGCGTTCTCATGTCGCCGGCTGACGCCTTGAAAAGCGGTCCGGTGCTGGGCGGGATCATGGCGGTTGTGATGGTTGCTGCGGCGTGGCTTTTCGTCAGCATGAACCAACATGGCTGGGAGAGCAATCGCGCGCTCGCCATCGGTATCGGCGGAGGGCTGGGCTGGTTCATGATGCTGAACGTGTGGGGCATTATCTGGCGCATGCAGAAGAAGATCATTCGTTGGACCGAGGGTGTCGCAAAGGGAGAAGCCATGCCCCCCGAGTCGGCCAAACTCGCGCGGCTCTCGTTTCTGACCTCGCGCGTGAACTTCTGGCTGTCATTTCCCATGTTGTTTTTCATGGGAGCGGCGAGCCACTACATCATGTTCTCGGCTCGATAATATTCAACGGGCGAATCCCAGCAGAAACGCGCCCACGAAGATGAGAACTAATAGCGAGCGGAGTCGGTTGCCGCTGGACTTGGAACCGGCTGCGTCAGTCTGCGGTGGCACCCAGAACAGCGCCAGCACGGCCATAACCAGCGCCGGGAGAAACAGAAAAGCGACTAATTCGTAGTTCGCTCGTCCCATGTGCAACAGTTGCCCGTGCCGGGTTGGTCGGGTGAGTACTCCGCCCAGGAACCAGAGCAGAATCGCGCTGCCCAGTCCGGCCAGTGCACCGAGCCAGCGCAAAATGCGTGAGGCCATTCTTGTCCTTGTCTGAAAGGTTTGTTCAAAGTGTATCAGCCGCCGTTTGCCCCAACGTTAGACGCAGTGACACAAGGCACTTAACGTCGCGTTGATTTACAGGTAAACTGCTCTCGCCACTTCTGGAAGCGAGTCTGACTATGAGTTCCAAGGCAGATTGGATGGTAGTTGCCGGATTTTTATTGGCTGCATTCGGAGTGACCCTTCGCGTCATCATGATGATGCGATCCAGCGACGCTCACCCGGCCAGCGCAACGCCCAAGACAGGTCGCAATCTCTTGCGTTCCTATGGTTCAACGTTCCCCAGGAGCTACCTTCCAGCGGTGATGTGGACCGCACTGAGCATAGGATTCGTCCTGCTGATTTCGGGCTTCCTGTTGGAGATGCGGTAGAGTTACTGTCGGCTCATTTCTGCACAGATTTTTGCACGTAGTCGAAGTTTACCAGCGTCCACGGCTTCGGCTTGGGCATCCCGGGAGGCATCTCCTGGGCAACCATCTTGAGTTCAGCGACCTTCCCCGGCGCCGTTACCCGCATCATGTACTGGTCTGTTTTCTCCGCGTCCGCATACTTGACGGTAATGAGAAGTCCGTCAGGATTGATCGTCGCGTCCGTAACCACTTCTTTTACTTTTTCCTCGCTGGCCGACTTCAACCCGCCATCGTCATTCACTTCGAGATCGCGCGAGTGGGTGAGCCAACCAGTAAGTTGGTCGCCGTGAAGTTCGAGTTGCAACAGCAGCCATACCTTGCCGTCAAGGGTCGCGATCCAGTCGCCAGCGTACTCGGCAAAGGGCGACACCTTCTGCGTCGTTGAAGGCTTGGCGCTACCGGAAGCTGGTGCCTGGCACAAGCCGGTAATGGGGACGGTCAACAACGCGCAGACGAGAACCAGTCTCTTCATTCGAGTTATCCGGCGAACTTAGGAATTCTACTCCGACGCAACGCAGCGTTACCGCCTCCAGAACGGGAGCGCGTTCCCCAGCGTCCAGGGGCGTCGAATGCGGCATAGGACAGGCCGCATCAAAGTTGCAACCGATTACGGCCCCATCAGCGGGCCGAACTTGCGACGCTCACCCTTAAGGATTCGTGGCGGCTCAGCCTGGCGAGCGCGCTCCTCTTGATGACAGTTCCAGCACAGTGGCGCCATCTGGTCCAAAGCGGACGGGATTTGGTCGAGATGCATGTGGCGCAACTCGAAGAGCTTTTGTTTTTCGTTGAGCAGTGCCAAACGACTGCGCCGCCAGTCGGCAGGAGTCAATGGCCGCTCGCAGATCGCGCAGGTCTTGCCCTGATACCACTTCTGCAGCAGTCGCTCCAGGTTTTCGGGTGAAGGATTGACTTGCGCCAGGCACTCTTGTCCGCAATCGCCCTTCTCGGGCCAGCGCGAGCAGGTGTGCAACCGTTCGTGCTCTTGCCCTCGCAGCGCCGTCGAAAATGCAAACTTGCTGTCGACTTCGACCGTCACAGGCTGATGGTTGTCGGGACAAATCACCGTTCGCCGGCCGCGATTGCGGAAATATGACTGCAGGCTGACGCCAATCGGAAGCGCTATCAGTAGAATCGCGCCAATGAAGAACAGGATGAGTGGAAATGTCGCAAACATAGAACCACCTCCGCCAGAAGCCGGAGCACGGATAGTCTCTTTGTAGCGCTGCGTGTCACCGTACCGCAGTGATTGGGAGCACTCGAACCTGTGATGTTCGGCCTGAAGCCACCCTTTCTCACGACGCCCCACCCGCGCCCAAACGCCTGATTGGCATTCTGCTATTTATAATCGAGGGAACCAGCACCCTAACCCTCAGGTGAACATGTCCAATCTAAAGTTGGCGACTGCGACGCGTGCAGCCTCGTCGCACCAGCATCACGCCCCAGTTGCGTCTCTTTTGGGTCGTCTTACTCGATTCTCTTTGTTGCTGCTGCTGACAGGAACGGCGCTTCCTCTCATCGCCGGCTCGCCACTGGGCAAGCCCCGCATAACGCTGGATGAGTTCTTCAGTTCAGTAGACATTAACAAAGTAGCGCTTTCACCCGACGGCCACATGGTGGCCATCGCCACCGAGCGCGCAGACTGGGACACGGAACGTTTTCGCGACGACCTCTGGCTGTGGCGCGACAGCGACAGCGTGCTGATTCCGCTGACCCAGTCCGGACATGACTCCGATCCAATGTGGTCTCCCGACGGCAAGTGGATCGCCTTCCTCTCCGACCGTAGCGAAGACAGCGACGATTCCGACAAGTCTGACGACGAGAAGGGTGTGACGCACCTCTACCTGATTCCGGTGGGCGGCGGCGAGGCTTTTCCTGCGACGCGCGGTTCGGAAGACGTCCACTCGTTCGCATGGAGTCCGGATTCCGCGACGCTGTATTTTTCTGCACGAATCCCCTGGTCGCAAAAACAGAAAGAGGAATACAAAGAGCAGTGGAAAGACGCCATTCGCTACCGCGAGCAGGAGCGCGGTGACGCGATCTCGCGCATCGGCGTAGCGGATGCGCTGGCGCGTCAGATCGCGATCGGCGCAAAGGAAAACAAGAAGACGAAGAAAGACAAGAAAAAGAAGGATTTGGACCAGGAGAGCGATGAGACTCCCGGTGCGCAAACCGTAGTGACCTCGCCTTACCGCGTGAAGAGCATGGCGATCTCACTCGACGGAAGCCGGATCGCATACGCAACCGACAGCGTATCGCAACGCTTCGAGAGCCTGAAGGATATCGAGATCTACGTCGCCGACATCAGCAAAGCGGATCCACAGAACATGTCACGGCAACTGACTAACAACCAGGCGATCGAGGATGATCTTCAGTGGTCGCCTGACGGAAAGAACGTGTTCTTCGCAGTCGAGCAGGGCTCCGTCGAAGGCGCGTATACCGACGTGCAGCCACGCATCTACTCGGTCGATGTGGTCAGCGGTAAGACCGCGCGCTGGGCTGCGAGCTTCGATGGCGCAATCACGCACTACGCACTTGAAGCGAACGGCACGCTTCTGGCTCCGGGGATGCTCGGCACCGCGACCGCGCTGTATCTGCAAGCATCGCCAACGGCTGCCTTCCAGAAACTCGAAGGCTGGCGCGGGACTTATTCGCATTCCGTAACGGCGGCGGGCTCACCACGTATCGCCTTTACGTATTCTGAAGTAGATAAGCCCACCGAGGTCTACCTTGCCGACAGTCCCGACAAACTGAGCGCCGCGCGGCCGATTACCTCATTCAATAAGCTCTTCACCGAGCGCGAACTTCCAAAGGGCAAGCCATTCCGCTGGACTTCCGACGACGGCACTCCTGTCGAGGGCATGCTGCTTTATCCACCCGGCAAGTTCGAAGGCAGGAACCTGCGGCTTTTCGTCCTCATTCACGGCGGCCCGATGGACGCCGACGGCAACTACTTCGGCGCCGATTGGGACAACTGGAGCATGTACGCCGCGAGCCAGGGATGGCTCGTACTTCGTCCCAACTATCGCGGCTCAGCGGGCTACGGCGACAAGTTCGGGTTGGCGATTGTTCCGAAAATCGTGTCGGCTCCGGGCCGCGACATTCTCAGCGGCGTCGAGGCGCTGGTCAAAGCAGGTATTGCCAATCCCAATCAGATGACGATTGGCGGCTACAGCTATGGCGGCTACATGACCAACTGGCTCATCACACAGACCACGGAATTCAAGGCCGCCGTCACCGGCGCGGGCGCAGTGGAACACATCGTCAACTGGGGCAACGACGACACGACATATGACGATGCATTCTTCCTCAGCGGACTTCCCTGGGATCCGAATGCGCGGCAGAACTATGTCGACGAGGCGGCCATCCTCCATTTCGGCAAGGTGAAGACCCCAACCCATATTGTTGCAGGCGAGAACGATATTCGTGTCGCCGTCGCAGAACAGTATTTGCTGGAACACGCCCTGCATACACTTGGCGTTCCCAGTTCCTTGTTGATTTTCCCCGATGAAGGTCACTCTCTCGAAGAGAACCCATGGCACGGCAAGATCAAGGTTCGCGAAGAGGCCGAGTGGATCGAGAGGTATTGTGCATGCCCAGTGAAATAACTCGCGCTTGACATTCGCTGGGCCTCTGACCATACTTGCGCCGTTTGCTGCTTGGAACACACGGTGGTGACGCATGAAGAAGAAGCCGGCTAAAACAGTGGCCAGGAAGACTACCGCTCGAAAGCCCGCGAAACGCGCGCCTATCAAGGCGGCCCAACCCGCGAGGTCTGCCAAGGCGAAGAAGCTAGCGAAACCGCTGCCCAAGAAACCTGCACCTCCGAAACCGGCAGCGCCTTCCTCAACTGCGCTAGCCAGCGACGGCAAGCTCACCTTCAATCACGCCATGATTTACTGCAAGGACGTCGAGCGCGCCATGCGCTTCTACCGCGACCTACTGGGTTTCAAGTTGATTGAAGATTTCCGCTACGAGGGCACCCCGGTCTATGCGCGGCTTCGCGCCCCGGGCGGCGACGGGACCATCGCACTTCACCAGGCCGGTCCCGGCGCTTCGCTGGTCAGCGAAGGGGTACGGCTGTACTTCGAAGTGCGCGACCTAGACGACTTCTGCCGCAAGCTGATCCACAAGGGCTTCTACATCACGCAGATGCCACGCATGATGCCCTGGGGCTGGCGCCACGCCTACCTCAACGATCCCGACGGCCACGAGATCAGCCTGTACTGGGCAGGCGAAAACCGCTGGAAGAAGAGCATCATGCAGGCCGTGCGGCAAGTTGCCAAGGGATGAGCGGTCCGCGCGCACCGACAGGATCAAACGAACAGCCTGCCTGGGGCTAGGAAGCTCCAGGCAGGGTCAGACTTGGTTTACGCGAACGGGTTTTCGTCCGCCGTGGGTCCGTAGACAACTGGGACCGGAACATCCAACAGCCGTAGGTAGACCGATAGCTGTCCGCGGTGGTGATACCAGTGGTTGAGCATGATCGACCGAAGGACGCCAGTGCGTGGCTGGGTGAAAATCTCTGTGTTGCCGCGCTTAAGAGTCCAACTTCCGCGCGCGGCCTGGTCCGTCATTCCGTTCAAGACCGCCTCGGAATTGCGCACGCTTTCGTCGAACGCCGTTTGAATTTCTTGCAAGTCCTTCGGCTGCGGCGGCACAAACTTCGCCTGCGAAACGTCGAGTCCCTCTCCCTGCGCCAGTGTCGCCACCGAACCCGGCACCGTTGCGATATGGATTGCCAACTGCCCCAGCGTCATTGACTTCGGATGCGGCCTCCATCCGAGCTTGTCGCCAGGAACACTTTGCAGGATTCGCTTGGTTACGGCAGCTTCCTGGCGAAACTCGGCGAGCATCGGATCGACCACGCGGTCCGCTTTCGCCGCTTCACCCGAACAGCAACTCGCGGCCTCTCCATCGGCGTACCGGTCATGATGGCGAACCCACGCCATGGCATGCGGCACCATGCCCTCTTCGTCGCGCCCCTTCGGTGTCATATCGAGCAAGTTGTACGCGGTCAGCAGAATGTCGAGTCCGCGCGCGTAGGTCGAGTAGGTATGAAATATTTCGCCGTTCTCGTCCTTGTAGAACACGCTGAGGCCGGGACCTTCCTCTGAAGGAAAATCCATCGTGCCGAAGTTGTATGACCGCTTCCCAGCCTGTTGCTGGTCCTTGGTGAACGACACACCATAATCGAAGTTGAAGTCGCTGCCGTGGGACGACACCCACGGAAAGCGCCATCCCATGCGTTTCTTGAAGGTCTCAACCTCCGGCAAAGTGGCCCGCGAAACCACCGCAAACGCCGCATCCCGTTGTGCGATGTGGACCCTCGCACCGTCAAAATGGTCGGCTAGGAACGAACAGCTTGGGCAGCCCTCTTTCCAACCCGGACCCAACATGAAGTGATACATAACGAGCTGGCTGCGACCGTCGAACAGGTCGGCTAGCTTCACTTTGCCCTTCGGACCGTCGAAAATATATTCCTTCTCGACCTTTTCCATTGGCATTTCACGGCGCTGACGGCTCAACTCATCGCGCAGCCGCGTGAATTCCTTTTCCTTCGCCAGCAGTTTCTTGCGCGCCTCCATCCACTCCGGTTGATCCACAACTTTTGTTTTCGGTTTTTCGCTCGTTGCCGTAGCCATTTTCAGAACTCCTTTGCTCTCTCTGAATCGTTGTCTTCTTGGCGCGAAATACTTTTACCAGCAGAGCACTCGACCCGCCAGTCGAAATCGCACCGCTTACCAACCACACCGCCGTTGCCACGCATGCAGGACACATCACCGGTTCCTCACTTTGACGATGCTTCGGCCCGCTCTCGAATGCCCTCTAACATGTGCGTCCAACCCCGGCCGACTCCCTGCCGGTGATCGTGCGGAATCGCTCCCAACGCCAGGTGATGAAACGTAATCAGCGTTCCGCCGTCGGATTCACTGAGCCGGTACTGCACATTCGAAATCGCCGCGTACGACATGAACAGCGGGCCCGAAATCTCTAGCAGTGTCGGACGCTTGATCGCCTGCACGTGTCCCCAGAAGTGTCCGTTGTTGTTGCCCAGGTCGCGCCACCACCTGCCGCCCGGCCACGCCTCAAGCTTCATTTGCATATTCACGCCCTCGGGCGTCGTATTCTGAGGCCCGAGTTGTTCGAGCAGTGCGGCGAACGTGTCTTCCAGTGACGCCTGCACATGCATTTCCTTGGTCACAATCAATGTCAAACTTTCCAGCCCTGGGGCCGTGGGAATCGTGCTCATGTTTGCTTCTCCTCCGTTATTTGTCGACGTCTTGCCGTTCCTTGGTTTTGGCCTCGGCCAGTTCTTTCACCCGATTCAGCTGATGCGTCCAGAAGCGCTCAAAGGTCTTCGTCCACTCATGCAAAGGACGAATCGCCTCCGGGTTGGTTCGGTACAACATGTGCCTCCCGTTTCGGCGCACCCGCACCAGTCCGACATTGTGCAGTACCTTCAGATGCTTCGAGACCGATGGCTGTTCGAACCCCAGCGCAATCACGATGTCACCGACCGTTCGTTCCTCATCTGCCAGGTGGAGCAGGATCTGCCTTCGCCGAGGTTCAGCCACCGCGTTAAAGGCATCCGAAGTTGTCGCCGCCCGTGCCATGGGAGGGACTATATATTCCTATATAGGAATATGTCAAGCGGAGAAATTCTCGCCTTTGATAGGACCACAATGGATTGGGTCGAATCGCAGTCACGTGTGATGATTGCGGTCCACGGATTCGCCTGATTCAAGCGTGAAGCGAGGCGACCGCAAGCTATTGGTCGCATTCGACCATCTATAATGGTCTTGTTAGCTGCTGGGCCGGGTGATCGCTGCCGGTCTGCGGACGATGAGCCTTCGGCTCAGGCTGCGCAGGCGGGGAGAGGAAAGTCCGAACTCCACAGAGCAGTGTGCCGGATAACGTCCGGGGGGCGGCCTTCAAGGGCCGTTTACGGAAAGTGCCACAGAAAAGATACCGCCCTGAGCAATCGGGGTAAGGGTGAAAAGGTGCGGTAAGAGCGCACCGCGCCGCCAGTAATGGCGGTGGCAGGGAAAACCCCACACGGAGCAAGACCAAATAGGGGAGGACGGTCCTTCGGGACCGGCGTGCCGGCTCGGTGCGCCACAACTTCCGGGTAGGTCGCTGGAGCCGCGCAGCAATGCACGGCCTAGAGGAATGATCGCCTTGCCGCTCTTTGTCTTCACGTTGTGAGAGGCGCAGACAAAGAGCGGCAGACAGAATTCGGCTTACAGGCCCGGCAGCTATCTCGAATTGAAAACGGGGGCGCTTGCCCCCGCTTTTGTTCTCTCCGTCAATTTCAGGACTATGACGCGGTCCTTCGCCTGATGAAGTGGTAGATAGCAAGCAGGACAATCGCGCCCACGAATGACGCGATCCATCCAGCTGTCTGACCTTCCTCATAGTGACCCACGAACTGCAGGAACCAGGTCGCAATCAGCGAGCCGGCGATACCAATCAACATCGTGATCCAGATCCCGCCGGGGTCCTTCCCGGGCATTACGAGTTTGGCAAGTGCACCGATGACCAGTCCAAAAATGGCGAACTTGATCAGGCCCCACAGCGAGAATGCAATCAGATAGAGCGGCATTCAGCCTCCTTCGACGATAAGACGCGGCAATTGTAACGAAACGGAAGCGCGGGGGCGGCTCCCAGGTCAAAGTCAGCGCCGGAGATTGTGCCTCCCGCGGCGCAGAGCTGGCAGTTAGGCCTTGTTAAACAGGCCGCCAGCCAATCCCTTGACTTTATCCAGCAAGCCTTCCGGATCGGCTCCTCCCGCCAGCAGTCCATCGACGTGCTGCGAGATGCCTTCGGGCAGTTTGGCCTTGACTTGCGTGACGATGAAATCGACCATCTGCTGGGCGACTTCGGGGGAGAGGTTGAACTTCTGTGCGACGGCTTGGGCGATCTCGTTCATGGACGGCTCCTTGCGAGGTATGTGTGATTGGTTTGTGGCGTCTGCAATCCGGAACCAGCACCAGACGGTTCCGGGGTCGCGAAAACCTTGGGGGCAACCAAGTTTATAGATTCGAGCGGGTGATGCAATAGCACGAACGTGACGAGTCATTGTCTCTGCCGCATGGATGCCGTGGACTCACTACCGCACAACCTCGTGATAGACCTGCAACATATGGCGGACGCCGTCGTCCCAAGAGAACTTTTGCGCCTGCTCAAGGCCGCGCGCCTTCAGCTTTTCGCGTACGCCTTGGTCGAGCAAAACGCGATGCAGTGCATGCATGATCTCGAAAACATTTTCTGGGTTGACCATAACCGCCGCATTGCCCACAACCTCGGGAATCGACGAAGTGTTGCTGGTCACCACCGGGGTGCCGTGCGCCATGGCCTCCAGCGGAGGTAGGCCGAAACCTTCGTAGAGTGACGGGAAGACGAAGATTTTCGCGAGATCATAGAAAATTCGCAGTACGCCGATGGGAACAAATCCGAGGAAGCGGACGTCGTTCTGCACCCGGCTCTTGATGACGGCGCGCCGCAGGTCGGGGTGCTTCGAAAGCTCGTCGCCGATGATGATGAGCTTCAGGTCGGGGTACTCACCTTCTTTGTGCAGCTCAGCCTTGAGCGCTGAGAAGGCTTCGATGATGCGGACGACGTTCTTGTGGGGGCTGATGCGTCCAGCGTAGAGCAAGAACGGGTAAGTCACCTGATAGCGCTCCGCGATGAGCTTGCGGTCGGCATCAGTGGCGTGGCCCTGGCGGAAGCGGTCATCCAGCGCGTTATAAATGACCTCGATTTTGTCGCCCGGCACCTGAAACAGCCGCTCGGTATCTTTCTTGGAGAAGTTGGAGACGGCGAAGATGCGTGCAGCGTGATGCAAAACCCGCTTGGTGAACTGGAAATGCAGCGAGCGCTTGACCCACGAGGCGCTGTTCACGCGATACAGATGGTCGAGCAGGTCGTGCACGGTGACAACGTAGGGACACGGCACCGACTGCGGCTTCCAGAACAGGTGCGGAACATGCAGCAGGTCGCAACGATTGAGCTTGAGTATGCGATTTAGTTCGAGATAGCTGTTGACCGAGAATTCGTTGGGATGAGTGGCGACGGTGATGAAGTTATCAGGCAGCGGTCCCACGTCGCCCAGACGTCCGGGAATGCCGAGCAGGAAGTACTCGTTGAAGTTGTCGAGGCGCGCCAGCGTGCGAATGGCGTTGCGGGTGTAGGTTCCTACTCCGAATTCATTGATCCGCCGGATGTCGATGGCTACGCGCACAGTCTAGTGTAAACTGCGTGCCAAAGTCCGATGGCCTTCTTGTCTCTGGGTAGCACCATTCCAAATCGCTGAATTCGGGGACCTCATCTTGTATCTGACTATGAAAACCGTGAGAGCTATTTTGTCCATGCTGTTTGTGCTGGTGCTTCCAGGCCTGAACGCACAACTTCACACTGCTGACCTTTACAAGCTGCACGCCGTAAGCGGCGCGCAGTTTTCGCCCGACGGCAAGCATATTGCCTATACCGTATCGAACTACGACCGTCCAGGGCGGCAATGGCGACAGGTGTGGATCATGGAAGTCAGTAGCGGGCAAACCAAACACCTTGGTGGCCCCGACGAACCAAGCGGCGGTCTCAAATGGTCGCCCGACGGTAACTGGATCGCCTATCACGGAAAGCTTGGCGACAAATCGGGCTTGCTCGTCGCGCACTCCGACGGCAGCGGTATTCGCTTTCTAGCAGAAACTGGAGGAACTAACGCGCCGCTTCCGAATGAGGGCAGCGACCTCAGCTGGTCGCCCGACAGCAAACAACTGGCTTACGTAACGACAACTCCCGGACCCGAGACGCAGGAAGCGACCGGTGATCCGGTCGTGATTCGCCGCTATATGTACAAGCCCGATGCTGGCGAGGGAATGACGCGCTTTAACGACAACCTTCGCACACACATATTCGTCGCCGACATTGCAACCGGACAGACTCGCCAGCTCACCAAGAGCGATACCTACGAACATTCAGTCGAGTGGTCTCCCAAAGGTGACGAGATCGTCTTTGTCGCCGAAGGCGAGCCTGACGCGGATATGTTCTATGATGACGACCTTTTCACCGTCCGGGTATCCGATGGCAAAATTCGGCGCCTGACCGCAACCGAAGGCAGCGAGTTTGATCCGCACTGGTCGCCCGATGGAACGAAAATCGCTTATCTAGCCACGAAGCGAGGGCTCACCGATCGCGAGACCAACATGGAAGACTCTCACCTCTGGGTGATGAACGCCGATGGCAGCGATCGCCGCGAGATCGGCGCAGTAATCGACAATCGGCAACATTCGCCGCAATGGTCGTCCGACGGAAAGTCGATTTACATCCGAGTGCAGGAGCGCGGCAGCGTGAAACTCGTGCGCTTGCCCGCTGCTGGAGGCGAAGCTGAAGTAGTGTTCAGCGAAACCGGAGCCATAACCTCGGATTCTCTGAATTCCGCCGGTGACCTCGCCTACACTTTCGCGTCCCCCTCGGATGCCAGCGAATTGTTCTTGAAACCGGCGTCCGGACCTCTCCGCAAGCTGACAGACGTGAACCATGATTTACTGGCCGGCAAACAACTTGCGCCGGTGGAATCGTTCACCTTCATCAGCAATGATTTCAAGTACAACGTGGAGGCGTTTCTCACACTCCCCTCGAACTTCGACCCCTCGAAGAAATACCCTCTGATCGTTAATATCCACGGTGGGCCACACGGGCAACAAGGCCCGACGCTGAACTTCCATAATCAGGTCTATGCGACGCACGGATTTGCGACGCTCATGGTGAACTACCGCGGCTCGACGGGCTATGGGCAGAAGTTCGCCGACGCGGTGTTTCGCGACCAGAACGGCGACGAAGGCAACGACGTTCTTTACGCCGTCAGTGCAGCCGTACGTCGCTACCCGTGGATCGATCGTGATCGCATGGGCATTGAGGGCGTCAGCTACGGCGGGCAGCTCACTGACTGGCTGATCACGCAGACCGGCATGTTCAAAGCAGCGATACCGCTGGCCGGCATTTCCAATCTCATCAGCTATAACTACATGACCTATTACAACGAGTACGAGGCGATGGAGTGGGGAGCGTATCCGCACCAGGATGACCTGATGAACATCCTCTGGGAACGCTCGGCTCTGAAGCACGTCGCCGCGGCGCACACACCAACCTTGTTGCTGCACGGCGAGAATGACAACGACGTGCCGATCGCCGAAGCGGAACAGTTTTACATCGCGCTGAAGGACGTGGGGACAGAGGCTGTCCTGGTTCGCTACCCGCGCGAGGGACACGGCCTTCAGGAAACCAAACACGTCGTTGACGCGCTTGACCGTTCGCTCGCCTGGTACGATCAGCACTTCGTCAACGCGAAGCCAACTGCAGTAATTCCGTAATCCTCTGAGCCTAAGCCTTGACCGGCTCTGGATGCTTTGCCCGGCGCGACGCATACAGCGGGAACTGCTCGGCCAGCTCCAGCACTTGGCGGCGAATTGTTTCAAGCATCGCTTTGTCGGTGCGATCGTGCAGCGCTTCGGAGATCCACTTGCCGACCTGGCGCATCTCGGGTTCCTTCATGCCGCGCGTGGTAAGCGCCGGAGTGCCGATGCGAATGCCGCTGGGCTTCATCGGCGGATTGGTATCGAACGGAATGGCGTTCTTGTTCACCGTGATGCCGGCATCGTGAAGCGCGTTCTCGGCCTCGCTACCCAACATGCCCTTGGCGAACACGTCGATCAACATGAGGTGGGTGTCGGTACCTCCCGAAACGACGCGGAAGCCTTCCTCGGCCAGCGTTTGCGCCAGCACTTTGGCGTTGGCGACGATCTGCGCCGCGTAAGCCTTGAAGCTAGGCTGAAGGGCTTCACGGAAACACACCGCTTTCGCAGCGATGATGTGCACCAGCGGACCGCCCTGCATGCCGGGGAAGACGACCTTGTCGATAGCGGCGGCATGTTCCTGCTTCGACAGAATCAGGCCAGCGCGCGGGCCGCGTAGCGTCTTGTGCGTCGTAGTAGTCACCACGTGGCAGTGCGGTATCGGCGACGGATGCGCGCCGCCCGCAACCAATCCTGCGAAGTGCGCCATGTCGACCAGATAGAACGCGCCGACCTTGTCGGCGATCTGCCGCATGCGGGCGAAGTCGATGATGCGCGGATAGGCGCTGCCTCCGCCGATGATCAGATTGGGGCGCTCGCGCTCCGCAAGTCGCTCGACCTCATCGTAGTCGATGGTCTCGGTTTCCTTCGTTACGCCATAAGGAATGATCTTGTAGGTCTTGCCGGAGAAGTTCAGTGGATGGCCGTGCGTGAGGTGTCCGCCATGAGCGAGGTTCAGGCCGAGAATTGTGTCGCCGGGCTGAATGAGCGCTGCATAAGCCGCCATGTTCGCCGTCGAGCCTGAATGCGGCTGCACATTGGCGTGCTCGGCGCCGAAGAGCTGCTTCGCGCGATCGCGCGCCAGGTTCTCCACCACGTCGGTGAACTCGCATCCGCCGTAGTAGCGTTTGCCGGGGATAGCCCTCCGCGTACTTGTTGGTGAAGACGGAGCCCGCGGCTTCAAGCACGGCCTCGCTGACGAAGTTCTCCGATGCGATGAGTTCGAGCCCTTCGTGCTGGCGACGCTCTTCGTTCTCAATGGCCTGCTCGATCTGCGGATCAGCTTCTGACAGCGGGAGTTCCAAAGGATTGATTGGCATGATGGCGTCCTCGTGAGTTGCTAAGCCAACATTGTAGCGCGGCCACTAGACAAAATTTGGGTCTAGCTATCCTGCGAACGCCTTGGCGAGGAAGCGCGAGATGTGCCAGGCATCCATGTATTTGTAGGGAGTCTCGCCGAGCGAGTAATGGCCGCAAGGCAGCGCCTTGACCGTCGTGTCGATGCCACGCTTCACGAACTCGCCCGCGGCTTGCATGGAGAACTCGGGCAGGAAGGTCAGGTCGTAGCGGCCATAGATCATCAGCGACTTCTTAGGCCAGCGTTGGAATTTGTCGAAATACACGATGGGGCTGATCGACAGCCACACACTCCGCAGTTCGTCGTGCGTGAGGACGCTCTCGATGCTCTCGCGAATGTGACGCGTCGATTGGCCGGTCCAGACGACATCGCCGAACGCGGTGGACGCGTGGTTGAAGACGTTGACGCTGATGCGCGGGTCGTGTGCAGCGGCGATGAACGCGTAGCAGGAGCCGAGGCTGGTGCCGACCAGTCCGAGGCGTGTGTAGCCGCGCTGCTGCAGCCAGTCGAGGCAGGAGCGAATGTCAACGATGGCCTGCCGCACCGAATCGATGGTGCGGCCAACGTTGGCCGAGACCGCGTAGTCGGCGCGGGTGAATCCGGCGGGACGGCGAATGTCGTGGTACGGCATGCTCATGCGCAACGCCGAGATGCCCAGCATGTTGAATATCTGGCAGAGGCCGTTCTGACTGACGCCGTCGGCGTTCCACTGCGGCAATACGATGACGGCGCGGCGGCCACGCGCGGGAAACCAACGCGCGTTCATCAGGTTGTTTTCCGGATACGGCGAGGCGACCGGCGAAGTGAAGCGCAGAAACGACCCGTACGACTCTTTGAGCTGGCTTCTTGGGCGGCTCGCTGCCAGTGTGGAACAGCTCGACCCTGCGGTGCTCGAGACGAAAGTCCTTGGGTGTCTCGTACGCATAAAAATCGTCGCTGTGGGCGACGATGCGGTCGTTGACCGCCGTCCAGAAGTCGAGCATAGCGCGGCTGTCGCTTTGGGCTTCGTTCGGCGGCGGCTGCATGTCCGCGACCACCGGCCACCGGCTGACGAACTCAGAGCCCCACTCGAACGGGCGCACGATGCGGTTGTTGTCCCGCGAGGTCATGCGGGTCTCCCAGTCGTGCATCCAGCGGCGGTAGGTGTCCTTCATCGGTAGTTCGATGATAGCGGACGGAGGCGCGGGACCATGAGGAGTCGAACCCAACGAAGGCGGACGGGTTGGCAGTGAATGGTAGGGTATGGCGGGGTGAGTGGTGAGGCGGCGTCGATTAGGCGGGTACCCGCCAGTCCGCCTTGCCGTGAGCAGGCGAGCGACTCCAGTGAGGGAAGATAGGGCTCAGCAGGTGTATTGGTGATGTATAACACAAGAACAAAATAAAAATCGCGACTGTTTAGAATCAATAGCTTGGAAGGAAATTGCTCACATGTCATTGATAAATATATAAGTTATACGTATCCATGTCTGGCCGTAGGACTTAGCTGGCAAAAATGGCGGTTTGAGCCCGAAAACTTGGCATACTTTTCATACTTTACATACAGGCAATTGGTCATACTTTCAATACAAGTCATACTCATTTCCGACGCCACGGGACGATGTCAAAGAACAAATTCTCTTGCGCGCTGGGCGCGGATGGAGGCAGAGACACGTCTCCCCTTGCCTCACGATACGTTTTTTACAGCATGGGAGACGAGGTGGGAAAGGACAGAGGTCACGCCGCCGTGTGATAAAGGGGGTCGGCGAAACGTTCAAAGGCACATTCGAAACCCGCGAATAGCTGGGCACCTGGCCCCGCCCTAGCCAAAACCGGCCGGAACGAGGCACCTACCTCAGATTTCCTTGCGAGGGGTCGCGGGGCGGGCGCCCACTCATCTACGGATCTTTGCTTTTGTCCTGCTTCGACTTCTTATCAGCCTTTCCGAGGTCCTCAACCTCTTTGCCAGTGTGGGCCGTAACCGCAGCGGTGATATGCTTGTACGCTTTGTTATCCATGCGGAGAACCACGACTTTTGGAACGTTCTGATCGTGGTAATCGATGTAAAGCCAGTGGCTCTTGGACGAAGTCATCATGACTACAGCGCCGGCCCCCAATGAGGCCACCATCACAACGGCGCCCTGCGTAATGCGATGCTTCTTGGTGTACTCATAGGAAGCCTTGTCGAACTGATCATAGGGAATGATTACGAGGTCGCGATCGGCGACCCGAACTATGACCCTCTTGCTGGCGTCGTCGAAGATCAGATCGGCATCCGCCTGCTTTCCTCTCGCGTCGGCCACCTTCACGCCACGAAAATTGTTGCCGCACCCGGTGGCGCCGCATTTTTTCTGCGCCTCAACTTTCTGCTCAGTTTGGACGCTTTCAGGATACTCAGATGTCAACCGACTTATCGCTAGGTCACCCACAGGCTTGTCGATGGACCGAATCATTTTCGCAGCCTTGAATTGCTCGGCAGCCTCGGCTGCAGTTAGCCGCTTGTTTCGTGGGTACAACAATATGCGCCCCAAGTCCATAGGATGCCGATTGTTGATCTGTTCCCCCTTCGGACTGAAAATAAGATAGTCTGCGTCGCGGTCATAGATGATTAGACGGTAAGCCTTGATCGTGACTGGCACGACTATAGAAAACATACCTTGAGTATTCGTGCTGGTCACCGCTGTGTCGATGACCTTGTCGTGAGTATCCAGCGCTTTAACGAGGATGTCAGCTACGGGAGGGTGCTCGTCCGCTCCACGGGTGGGGTCGACCGTACAAACCTGGCCGTGAATCTCATTCCGCGATTCTGCACAGGCGTAGGACTCGCAGCTTATTATTTGAAGACTAAAAAGGGCACAAGCGACGAATTGAGATAGTTTTCCACTCACATTCTTAATTCGTGCACTACGCAACGATTCGCGTCAGCATGGTTATCGTTCAGTTCGAGGATAAACTCGACTGCGGTAGGCCGACGGAATTGGTCAATTTCCCACATTCGACTCCGGGGCAACTGGTAGCCGACCTCGGCCAAAACGGGTGAAACGCTACCGTGCGGTACTGGATAAAACGCAATGATATCGACGTGGTCACAGATGCTGTCGACGCGCACATCGAATTTCAACGGAGTATCTGAAGAGGCACGTAAGAGCCAGGTCCATCGTGGGCTGGGCTGCCCTCCAGCATTCTGATGCCATGTCCGCTGTTCAAAGACACCCATATCGTTATAAACGAATTGTGCGCTTCTCCATGTCATTACAGAGGTTACAACTCCTAAGGCGACCAGTATGGGAACGGCGAAAAATTTGCTGGCGCTGTTTAAAATCCGACGGCTATTCCAAGCTACGAAAAGGCAAACAAGTACAGCCATTGTCGCAGACCCCAGAAACCACGCACTCAGAAATACATAACGCCAGCCGTAGCCTTCAAATGTGAGAATAAGAATCCCGACACAACTCAGCGTTAGCACACAACCAGTAACGGAGCGAGCAAGCGGCACGCTGAGCCTGCCGTAGGCCCAATCCAGCAACGCCTTGAAAGAATCGTCCATACCAACATCCCGTATGATCAGCTAGCAGCCGACACAGAGTGTACTACTCTCTTTTCTTGTGCGTTATCAAGACTTACGGTATTAGGCTTGCTGCTCCGGGTTCGGCCCGAAAAGGCCACCCCGGCAAAACCGGCCGGCACGGTGCGCCCCCGTTCAGATTCCTGTGCGAAAGAGAGCGGGACGGGCCGCCCGCCGGAACGTGGTCGACCGTGAGATTTGTCTTGAGTACGCAGTAAATGCATGTTTGGCGATTCCGCTCGTGTGTCTCACGGTGGCCCCTTACTCATACGCTACGGGTTCAACACGCACGTCAAAATCTGTTCCTGTATCCGAGGCGTGACCGGCATCCAACGGCCTTATCTGGCCCGACCCCGGCCTTTCAGAAGCAGGCGAGCGCTGAATGATTTGCTGCAACGTAGGAGTGCCGGGCGGGAGAGCGAATCGAGTATCGTTCCGGAGGTGCTTTAGCGTACTGGCAATGTAGTACGACGGGACTACGTATGTGAAATTGGTAGAGGTTCGAACCAGCCCAGTGGCTTGCAATGAGCCTCCAATTTCGGTGTAGAGAGGAACGGGCTGAGTTAGCCCGGCGTTTAGAATCCCTATCATTCGGCCACTGTCAGCGAGAAAGACTGGTGAGCCACTGGCTCCCCCAATACTCATCAAATTGATGACAAAAGAGTGCGGTGACCTACAGCGAGTCGGCAGGAGCGCACTGATGATTCCCCGCTGCAGGAACGGGCCAAATTGATGCAGCCACCCGGGTGCTTTAAGCGCAGATGTCCCCATCGGGTAGCCGATGGTTCCGACTTCAGCACCTTCGACTAATAAATCTGTGCTCGCTTCTAACTCAACCTTCGGCAGACCTCTGGCCCGCACGCACACAATGTTGAAATCGGGTTTCTCCGGGCCGTAATACACTCCCTTGCCCCTCGGGATAATGCGCTCAACTCTGAAAATTCCGAAAACCTCAAGCGGAACCTCCGCAACACTCTCCTGCGCAACCGCAGGATTGTCGCCCGGCTTCACTGGGTGGAAAAGGACCGCCACGAATGGAAACTTGTCTTTCGGAAAATTCGGGGGCCGCGGCAACTTGCACAAGGCGTCAACCACGTGGGCATTTGTGGCGATCAGGCCGTCATCCAGAATTACGCCCGTTCCGATAATCGGGAACATGTCCCCGTGTTCTTGCGGGGCGCGGTGAATCACCGACGGCATGAAGGCCACCACTGCAGGACGTACTGCGGCAAACGATTGAGACAATGCCATTTTCACCTCCGATGAATGACAGGCTAGGTGCTTGTGCTCACCGGCCTAAAGGCCGGTGCTTCCACCAAAACTCCCGCTCACCCCGACTTACTGAATGTAGTCGCTCTCGGCGGCGCGGTTTTCGAAGCGCGTGCAGGAGTGCAGGAAGGCCAGCTTGATCACGCCGACGGGGCCGTTGCGCTGTTTGGCGACGATGATCTCGGCGAGGCCGTCGAGGTCGGGATCGTCCTTTTTGTAAACCTCTTCGCGGAAGATGAAGGCCACGACGTCGGCGTCCTGCTCGATGGAGCCGGACTCGCGCAAATCGGAGAGTTGGGGACGATGGTCGCCACTGCGACTTTCGGGAGCGCGGCTGAGTTGAGAGAGCGCGACCACAGGCACCTTCAATTCCTTGGCGACGGCTTTCAGGCCGCGAGAGATAGCCGACACTTCCTGCGTGCGGTTTTCGAAGCGCTTGCCGCCGACGGCCACGGCCGACATGAGCTGCAGGTAGTCGACGATGATGAGGTCGAGGCGGCCTTCCTGCTGCATGAGGCGGCGCGACTTGGAGCGCATCTCGGTGACCGAGATGGCGGGCGTGTCGTCGATGAACAGACGCGCCTGCATGAGGCTTTCGGTGGCGAAGGTCAGCTTCTCGCGGTCTTCTTTGGGGATGAAGCCGGTGCGCAGGCGGTGCGAGTCAACCCGCGAGTGCGAGGCGAGCATGCGCATGAGCAGCGCTTCCTTCGACATTTCGAGCGAGAAGACGCCGACCACCTTGTTGTCGAGGACGGCGGCGTTTTCGGCGATGTTCATGGCGAACGCGGTTTTGCCCATCGAGGGGCGCGCGGCGATGACGATGAGGTCGGAGGGCTGGAAGCCGGCGGTCATCTTGTCGAGCTGCGTGTAATGGGTGGCGAGGCCGGTGATCTCCTGGCCGCGAGCGTAAAGCGCGTCGAGCGAGCCGAAGGAGTTCTTGATGATGGTGGGGATGTCGGTGAGGCCCTGGCCGAGACGGCCCTCGGAGAGCTGGAAGATGCCCTGCTCGGCGCGGTTGATGACCTCTTCGGCTTCGTCGGAGTGCTCGATGGCTTCGGCGATGGCGTTCTGCGCGATGTGGATGAGGCCGCGCAACTGCGACTTGTTGCGCACGATGCGCACGTAGTGCTCGATGCTGGGGCGCTCGGGCAGGCCGTCGATGAGCGACGAGAGATAGGCGACGCCGCCGATGGCTTCGACCTCTTTGCGGCGGTCGAGTTCCTCGGCGAGGGTGATCATGTCGACGGGGCGGCCGCTGTCTTGCAGATCGCGCATGCGCGAGAAGATGCGGCGATGCGCGTCGAGGGAGAAGTCGTCGGGCTTGAGCTCGGCAGCCTGGTCGAAGAGCAGAGTCTCCATCAGGATGGCGCCGAGTATGGAGCGCTCGGCGTCGATGCTGGCAGGAAGACCGCGTTCCAGACTGTAGTCGGTGGTGGCCATCGGAGAGTGAAGTTAGGTTAGCTATGTCGGGTCAGACGTGCAATGCTCAAGCAGATTCATCTTGTATCGCTAAGTGGAATTCTCTCGAATTCTGTGGGCGTCTGTGAATAACAGGGACAACTTTTGGGCAACCTCGGATGATTCCAATCCCAGGTTAGCGTCCAAAAGAGGGACGCGAACCTGGGCCACCCAAAATGCAATGCGACCCGCAGGCCAGCCACCCGCGGGTCGCACATTGAGGCACAGCTCCAGCGTTGGCAAAACGCAGGGCTCCCGCTCTCGTGGCTCGAGAAGAGCGCATCGGTGAGTTGAGCCCGGCGCTAGGCGCGCAGTGCGCTGGTTGCCGCGCGAACAGGGGAATAACCGCGCGGCATGGCCGCCGCGGATTGTCCGCACAGACGCACACATGGCTCGAACTGTCCCGACCGGCGACGCGGTTCCGCGAGACATGTCCAACCGCCGAGGATCTTGCGGTGGAGCGTTGGCTGCAAACTGCCTTGTCCCGGAGTTGACCGCGCATTGCCGCGAAAGCGGAATGCAAATGGCTCGTGCCTAATTGCGCCTCACGATAATTGCGGGCCGCGGGAGTCTCAAGCGGGAAAACGCGGGCGGCTGTGCAATTCGTGTGCAGGACCGAAAATAGCTGTGAAAAATTGGGGTGGAATTCGGCGGGGTTTCAGAAGTTCGCATCCGGCCGCCGCTACCAGGATTCTCGTCTGGCATTCTGGTGCAGGAAAGCGATCCTTCGACTCGGCCTTCGGCCTCGCTCAGGATTTCGTCTGCAGGCTCCCGCTTCGCTCACGCCTGCAAACCGACTCAAGTTACCAGGTTGTTACTACCAACGGATTGGCGGTGGGTTTATTCTCGCGGCTATGGCAGTTTCAGTCACGGTGCTGGCGAGCGGGAGCAAGGGGAACTGCACGCTTGTCTGCAACAACGGAACGCGCGTGCTGGTGGACGCGGGCCTGTCGTGCCGGGAGCTGTTGCGGCGGATGGCCGCATGCGGCGAGGATCCGAGCGAAATCAGCGCCATCATCGTGACTCACGAGCATAGTGACCATGTGAGTGGACTGCGTGTGTTGGCCAAGAGACTGAAGGTTCCGGTGTACATCACCGGCGCTACGTACGAGGCGTATCGGAAGGTTGCGCGCGACAGCGCGGGCAATCGCGTCAAGCTGGAGCGGCTGGAGATGTTTCGCGCGGGCTGCGCGTTTACGATCGGCAAGGTGACCGTAACGCCGTTCACGATTCCGCATGATGCGGTCGATCCAGTGGGATTCACGTTCGTGAGCGAGGGCATCAAGATCGGCGTGTGCACGGACCTGGGCTACATGCCGGCGAGCGTTCGCCACCACATTCGCGGCTGCCAGGTGCTGATGATCGAGTCGAACCACGATTTGGAGATGCTGCGCGGAGGGCCGTATCCGTGGTCGGTCAAGCAGCGGGTAATGAGCCGGGTGGGACACCTGTCGAACGCCGCACTCGCGGATTTTTTGACGACGGACTATGATGGAGGTGCGGAATACCTCATCCTGGCGCACCTTTCGGAACAGAATAACCATCCCGAAATCGCGCGGGTGACGGCTGAGCGTGCGTTGGGCGAGCAGCGCAACTTTGTGCGTAATCAGTTGGTGCTTGCGGCACAACATGAACCGCTACCGGCAATTCGGTTGTAGCGAAATCCGCGACGGCTCCTTTCGGGAGCAGGGCTTCTTTCATGGCAGAGTGTACTGATCGCGTCATCGGCAAGATTCTTGCCGGATGGCGCTATGACATCTCGGGACTGGCTCCGGAAATGCGCGGCGACTATGAAGCGCACCTGGCGGAGTGCGAGCATTGCCGCTCACGACAGCGGCTCCATCGCGGCATCGATATTGGGCTGATGGTGCTGGCCTCGGGGTCGATGATCGTTTTCCTGTTGGCCTACGGGGTAATTCGCCACTACCGGCCTAGCCATGCATTCTGGTTGGAGATTGGCGCGCTGGGTGGGTTCCTGTTGTCGATGCTGCTTTGGTTACTAGTGGCGATTGCGACGCCTGCTCCCATGGTGGTGAAGGACGCGGCCATATCCGGCGCGCGCATGGGACTGGACAAGCTGCCGGAAGAGATTCGCGACCGCATTCCCGAAGAGCTGCGAGTGAAGATTACCGGCGAATAGGCGTGATGCGGTCCGCTCCCATATAGGGCCGCAAAGCTTCAGGAACCAGAACGCTACCGTCGGCCTGCTGATAGTTCTCAACAATCGCAACCCAGGTGCGTCCGATGGCGAGACCGCTGCCATTGAGTGTGTGCACGAACTCATTCTTCTTCGCACCCTCCGGGCGATAACGAATGTTGGCGCGGCGCGCCTGGAACGCCTCGAAGTTCGAACAGGAAGAAATCTCGCGGTAAAGTCCCTGTCCCGGGAGCCAGACTTCGATGTCATAGGTCTTGGCGGAAGAGAATCCCATGTCGCCGGTGCAGAGGACGACGGTGCGGTAGTGCAGTCCGAGCTTTTGCAGCACTTCCTCGGCATTCGCTGTCAGCTTTTCGTGCTCTTCATAGGACTGCTCAGGCTCGGTGAATTTCACCAGCTCAACCTTTTGAAACTGATGCTGGCGAATGATGCCGCGCACGTCCTTGCCGTATGACCCTGCTTCACTACGGAAACACGGCGTGTAGGCCGTGAGAGAAATTGGGAGCCGTGCGCCGTCGAGGGTCTCGTCGCGGTAGAGGTTGGTGACCGGAACTTCGGCGGTGGGAATGAGGTAGAGGTACTTGTCGTTGTGAGGAACCTTGAACAGGTCGGCCTCGAACTTGGGAAGCTGGCCGGTACCGTACATGGATTCGGCGTTCACCATGAACGGCGGCAGGACTTCGGTGTAGCCGTGCTCGCGGGTATGCAGATCGAGCATGAAATTCATCAGCGCGCGTTCGAGACGAGCACCGAGGTCCCAATAGACGGCAAAGCGTGCGCCGGTGATCTTGGCGGCTCGTTCGAGATCGAGGATGCCGAGGTCTTCGCCAAGTTCCCAGTGCGGCTTGGGGGTGAAGTCGAATTGCGGGGGTGTGCCCCAGCGGCGGACTTCGACGTTGTCGTCAGCACTATGACCGACGGGCACGCTGGCGTCGGGAAGGTTGGGAATGCCGGTTAAGATGTCGCGCAACTTTGCGTCAGCTTCCCCGGCAATCTTCTCGGCTTCGGTGATCTTTTCCTTAAGTTCCTTCTGCTCGTGCAGGTTGGCAGCAGTGTCGAGTTGCTCTTTCCGGAGGCGCTGAAATTCTTCGGTCAGTTTGTTGCGCTGCGCCTTCATGGTCTCGGCTTTGGTGATGGCAGCACGACGATCAAGATCGATAACCCGGAAATCTCCGAGGACGAGTGTGGGATCCATGCCACGCTGGCGGAGCTTTTCTTCGACGAGAGGCAGATGATCGCGGACAAAGGCTAAATCGAGCATAAGAGAACAGGGTACTTGATGGAGCGGCTCGCGACCAAGCGGGCCAAAGGGCACGACCTTGTTTCGCTGGAAGACCCCTCTTTTATCTGCCCAATGTCTTAAGCAAGACCACTACGCAGAGTCCAACTGCTCCACAAAGGATGAACGTCCAGAACGTTAACCGACAGAAAGGTGGCAATAGGCTTTTCGGAAAAAGAGTTTCGTAGGTCTCCAATACAGTGTCCGAGCTACGGAGGCTTAGCCACTCGATTCTGTCCCTAGCTGAATCCATTCTCATTAAGCGGATTCGCATGGTGAAGTACAAGGAGTTGCTCACCAAACCCATCAGCAGCAATATGCAGAAAGCGATAGCGACCATTCAAGCACGCCTTCAAGTTCCTTCAATCGTGAATATGGTTTGCCATGTGCAGGATAACTAGCGTAACAGCCCCGTTATAGCATCAACTGGGACCTGGGAGTGTGATAGGAGTCACGAACATTGCGGCTGGATTGTGCTCACGTCTAGTGCTTCCCCGGTACCGACTCAAAATCCTTCTGCTTCGCCGCGAGCTTCTTGTGCCACTCGGCGGCAGCGCGGATGAACGCTTGAAATAGCGCGCGTGAAGCCGCGTCACTCTCATAGGTGCGCTCGGGATGCCATTGCACGCACAAGACGAAGTGATCGTCGGCGGTACCTTCGAATGCTTCCTTGACGTTGTCGGTTGGGCTCCATGCGACGAGGCGCAAGCCGTCGCCCAAGATGTCGGCAGCCTGATGATGGCTGGAGTTAACGGCGATGGTCGGCGATGGGTCTGCGGGCAGCGCTCCAGCGGTGCTCAAGATTGACGCGAGCTTTGACGAGGGATCGATCTGTACATCATGCGCTTGGTTCACGGTTCGGCCAGCCTCGTGGTTTATGCCCTGCGGCAAATCCTGATCGAGGGTGCCGGTGCGCCAGACGTTGAGTGACTGCAGGCCGTAACAAATGCCAAAGATCGGCTTGCGCATGTTGTAGGCATCCTGCAACAGCAGTTCGTCGGTGTTGTCGCGCACTGCATCTGCCGCCGCGGTCTGGGGATGGCGTGCAGCGCCGTACTTTTCCGGATCGACATCAGCCGGACTGCCGGGAAGAAGGACTCCATCGCACGTCTTCACCTTCTGCGCAATGGCCGACGGTTCCGCGTTCACATCGATAATGACAGGCTCACCTCCGGCGGCGCGGATGGCGTCCTCATACTGCGGCAAGGCACGCATGGCGTAGTTTGGGTCGGCGGAATTGGGGATCGGTATAGCGATGCGTGGCTTCATGTAACCACCGATCCGCTTGCATCGATGCCTGCAACCAACTCGGGAGCGGACACTTTCGCGCGCGAGTAGTACACTTCGGCCATTACTTCTCTGACGCGCGCCGCCAGTTTGTCCATCTCGCGCGGGACCATGCCCTTGGTTGAAATTGGCTCGCCAATGATCATGTCAACGCGACCGGGGCGCAGATGAAAGCTGTTCATGGGTAGCAGTTCGTAAGTGCCGACGAGAACGATGGGCACGACGGGTGCCTGGGCCTTGATCGCCATGTAAAATGCGCCTCCCATAAAGTCCTGCAAGCGTCCGTCGCGGGAGCGCCCACCCTCGGGAAAGATCACCAGCGGCATTCCTTTGCGTAGCGATTCGCTGGCGCGATTAAGGCTACGCAGCGAGGTGCGGGCATCGCCCTGGTCGATGGGAATCTGCCCGGAGCGCGTGAGGTGCCATCCCATGAATGGATAGCGAAACAATTCGCTTTTGGCGAGGATGCGGAATTGCGTAGGCAGGCTGGCGTAGAGCACCGGAATATCGAGCGCGGAGAGATGGTTCGCGGCATAGACTGCGGCTTGCGCGGGGTCGATGTGCTCGAGGCCCTCGATGTTGACGCGAACGAAGGTGGTCTTCAGAATCATGCGCGACCAGGTGCGCGCAAACCAGTGCTGCACGCGGCCGTCGCGATCCAAGAACGACGACAACAGCGACAGGCTGCCCATGATCGCAGTGTAGAGATAGATCAGAGGCACGAAGATGCAGTAGGAGCGCAAACGGCTGAGAAGCCCACCTTGCGCCGTTCGCTCTTCGGATTGGGAGGCGCCGGACATGGTTATGCAGGAATTCCTAATGCCTTCATCGTATCGCCGACCAGGAAGATGGAGCCCGTCACCACGATGACCTCGTCAGGCGGCGTGATTTCAAAGGCTCGCGCGAGCGCGCCAGCGACTGTCTCTTCGGCGAGCATTGCGGCTCCCGTGCGCGATCCCGCTTGTAACAGTTGCGCGGTGCTGGCGGCGCGCGGATTGTCGATGTGGGTGACGATGACGCGTTCCGCAATGGGAAAAAGAATGTCGGCCATCTCCTGAATTGCCTTGTCCTGCATGGCACCGAAGACGAGGGTGAATGTTCGATCGGGAAATGTTTCGGAAAGCGCTGAACGCAGCGCCCAAGCTCCGGCTGGATTGTGGGCGACATCGAGGACGAGCGTGCGCTGATGCGTCGCGGCCGACGGCGGAATGACCTGGAAACGCCCGGGCCAGTGAGTTTCGCGAATCCCCCGTTCAATTTGTTGGGGCGTGACCTTGAAGCCGAACTTCGCGAGTTCTTCTGCCGTCGCGATAGCTAATGCAATGTTGCGAAATTGATGGCGGCCAGAGAGTGGCGAGTCGATGAGAATCTCTTCGCCCATCACACTCAAAGGATAGCGGTTGCGGCCGGGCGCGGGTGTGACCTGCGCGGCGAGAAATTCGGCGGCGCCGGGCGAGACAGGCGGGGTGTACTTCACCGCGCTTACACCGGTTGCGTGGCGGTCGAGAATCGAGTGACCGATGACGTCGTTAGCCTCAGGATGCTGCGGCAGGGTGACCACCAAGCCGTTTTCGCGAATGATTCCGGCCTTCTCGCGGGCAATTTCAGCAATGGTGTTGCCCAGGTATTTCTGGTGGTCGAGCGAAATGTCAGCGATAACGGAGATGATCGGGTCAACGACGTTGGTGGCGTCGAGGCGTCCACCCATGCCAACTTCGAGGACTGCGATTTCGACGCCGACGCTGGCGAAGTACTCGAAGGCCATCACGGTGAGCATCTCGAAAAAACTGGGATGCCAGGGGAGTTTGTTGGCGCGTAGCAGTTGCTCGGCCGTGCGTTCGGCGCGGTCGTAGATAGCGCTGAACTCTACGTCGGAGATGGGCTCGCCATTGACGCGCAGGCGCTCATTGATGCGAACCAGATGCGGCGAGGTGTAGAGTGCGGTCTTGTATCCCGCGACACGCAGGATGGATGAGAGAGTTGCGGCGGTCGAGCCTTTGCCGTTGGTTCCTGCGATAAGCACGCTGGGAAAACGGCGCTCGGGATTGCCGAGCGCGGCCAGCATCTCGCGCACGTAGGCCAAGTCAAACTTGTGCGAGGGAGTGGCGGCGAGCTCGTGTCCCAGGGCGTAGAGCTGCTCGACTGTGGCTTGGTAGGACATGCGAAACATTCAGATTAGCATTGGGCCGACGGCCGTTAGCAATTAGCTCTTAGAGGCCAACTCTTTCTTCACCGTTTCGCTGACGAGCTTGCCGTCGACGCGGGCGCCGGCGAATTTCGCCATGACATTCTTCATCACCGTGCCCATATCTCTCATCGTGGGGGAGCCCATTTCCGCGACGGTGGCCTTCACGGCAGCCACGATGTCGGCCTCGTCGAGCGCCTTGGGCATGTAGGCTTCGATGATGGTGATCTCTTCGGCCTCTTTCTTGGCGAGCTCGGGGCGGTTGCCTTTCTCGAAGGCCTCGATGGAGTCTTTGCGCTGCTTGATGAGCGTGCTGAAGACTTGCAACTCTTCTTTTTCGTCGAGGACGGCGCGCTTGTCGATCTCCTTATTTTTGAGGGCGCTTTTCATCATGCGCAGGGTGGAGAGGCGCAGTTCCTCTCTCTTGCGCATGGCGTCAATCATGTCTTTCTGCACTTGCTCGGTCAAACTCATGCGGCAATTATAGTGGCTTGTCCACAGGCTGGGGCTATATCATAGGTATCCGGCGCATCTTCGAGTCGTAGCCGGAAACTCTACGAGCAAAGGTGGCAGCCATGCTACGTAAAACCAGACTTTTTACTCCCGGTCCTACTCCTCTTCTTCCAGCAGCCCAGCAGGCCATTGCCGCGGCGGACATGCATCACCGCACGGCGGAGTTCCGCGAAATCTTTACCCGTTCGCTGGCCGACCTGAAGACCTTCATTGATACGCAGAATGACGTGCTGATTCTCGCGGCTTCCGGTAGCGGCGCGATGGAAGCATCGGTCTCGAACCTCACGTCGCCCGGCGACAAGGTCGTCGTGCTGACCGCCGGAAAATTCGGTGAGCGGTGGCGCGACATCGCTAAGGCGTTTGGCTGCCAGGTGGAACTGGTGTCGGCTCCCTATGGGAAGACGTTTGATCTCAACGAAGTGAAAGCAAAGCTCGACGGCGCTCGCGTGCTCTACATGCAAGCCACCGAGACGTCCACGGGTGCGCGGCATGACGTGAAGGGCGTTGCTTCGTTGCTAAAAGGCACCGACACGTTGCTGGTGGTGGACGCGATCACCGGACTGGGCACGACGAAGTTCGACGTGGACGGATGGGGAATCGACATCATCATCGGCGGCTCGCAGAAGGCGGTGATGATTCCTCCCGGGCTGGCGTTTCTCGCTGTGAGCGAGCGTGCATGGCAGCGCATGGAGCAGACCAAGAATCCGCGCTTTTACTTCGACCTCCGCAAGGAGCGCAAAGCCGCGGCCAAGGGCGAGTCGGCGTTTACTCCGGCGACTGCGCTGATCGCGGGACTGCTGGCGTCGCTGGATTACATTCGCAAATCGGGTAAGGGCGACCTGGCATTGGGACGCGATGCGCTCATCCACAACGCCGAGACTTCGGCAGAGATGGTGCGTGCCGGGGCGAGGGCGCTGGGGCTGGAGTTATTCGCGCCCACATGTCCGGCGGCAGCGGTGACGGCAGTGTTGCCACCGGCGGGCGTGGATTCAAGCGCGCTGGTGAAAGAGTTCCGTGAGCGCTTTGCGATGGTGGTGGCCAACGGACAGGGCGAGATGAAGGGCAAGATGATTCGCATCGCGCATCTAGGCTATTACGATTACCTCGATGCTATCGGCGTGATCGGAGCGCTGGAGCAGGTGCTGCTGCAGGTGGCTCCGTCGCACCGCTTTGAGCTGGGCGCGGGCGTGCGCGCAGTGCAGGAAACATATGCAGAGCAGTTCGCGGCGGTGAAGGCATAGCGTTCCAGGTAGGCCGCGCGGACTAGAGTCCGCGCGGGTCATTTAAAGACAGCGTCTTACGGCACGGCTAAAGCCGTGCCCCTTCAAATCCGAAAGTCCGGTTACCAGTGAATCGCACCGCTGAAGCGGTGCTCGACCCGGCCATGGCTGGGACTTTTATTCCAGAGGCCTCATCATGAAGATCGTAGTCGCTGAAAAAGTTGCACCCTCCGCTCTGGCGGTATTCCAAGAGCAATCTGCCTGGACTGTTGCGATTCCCGAAAAAGACGCGCTCACTGCTGAGTTGGCCGATGCCGATGGACTGCTGGTGCGCTCGGCGGTATTTGTTGACGCCGCCATGATGGACAAGGCCCCCAAGCTGCGCGTGATCGGGCGCGCGGGAGTCGGCGTGGACAACATTGACCTCGATGCCGCCACCAAGCGCGGCATCGTGGTGATGAATACGCCGGGCGGAAATGCTATCGCCGTGGCCGAACACACGCTGGCCCTGATGCTGGCGCTGGCGCGTCACTTGACGCGCGCCGACTCGACTACACACGCCGGTAAGTGGGAGAAAAAGTCACTGCAAGGGACGGAACTTCGTGCCAAGACGCTGGGCATCGTTGGCTTGGGCAAGATCGGCATGGAAGTTGCCAAGCGCGCACAATCGTTCGGCATGAAGGTCGTCGCGCACGACCCGTACGTCGCAACCAGCCTGGCGCAACAGTTGCAGATCACGCTGGTTCCGCTGGACGAGCTGTTTGCGAGCGCAAATTACATAACTTTGCATGTCGGCCTGACTCCGCAGACACAGGGCATGATCAACGCCGCAAGCCTTGCTCAGATGAAAAAAGGTACGCGGCTGGTGAACTGCGCACGCGGCGAGTTGCTCGACGATGCGGCGGTGGTGGCTGCGCTGCAATCGGGACAACTGGGCGGTGCAGCGCTGGACGTGTTCCGCGATGAACCACTGAAAGACTCTCCGTACCATAACGCGCCGAACGTCATCCTGACGCCACACATTGCCGGCTCGACCAACGAAGCGCAGGACGCCGTGGGCGTGCAGATCGCGATGCAGGTGCGCGAGTACCTGCTGAAGGGCGTGATCCAGAATGCGGTGAACGTGCCCTCGGTGACGTTCGAGGAGTACGAGGAGATGCTCCCGTACATCGGCCTGGCGGAGCGGCTGGGGACCTTCCTGGCGCAGTCGGGCGAGAACGGTGTGGAAGAGATCAGCATTGGTTACGGCGGAAACATATCGGAGTGGAAGACCGACCTGATTCGCAACGCCGCGGTGGCGGGCGTGCTGAACCAGATGGCGCACGAGAAGGCCAACCTGGTGAATGCGGCGTCGATCGCGGGCGAACGCGGAATTCGGCTGAACGAGCGCAAGAATCCCCCGTCCTCGCGCGGGTCGGCGGTGAACGTACTCACGGTGAGCCTGAGGACCAGCCAGTCGGAACGAACCGTGCTGGGGACAGTGCTGCACGCCACATCGCCGCGGCTGCTCCGCATCGATGAGATCGACGTCGAAGCGCCGTTGCAAGGGAACATTATTTACCTACGCAACCGTGACGTGCCGGGCGTGATTGGCCGCGTGGGAACCGTGCTCGGTCAGCACAACGTCAACATCGCGAACTTCTCGCTGGGACGAGCCGAACAAGCGAAAGAACCACGAGGAGCTGTGGCCGTCATACAGGTGGACAGCGATGTGAGCGACGCGGTGCTGCAGGATTTGCGCAAGATTGAAGCCGTGGAAGTGGCGAAGGCGATACGGTTCTGAACAGTGGCCAGTGGTTAGTGGATAGTGGATAGCAAAAACAAACGCGCCGGAATTCAACCGGCGCTGTTTTTTGTTGCTAACGATCCAGTCCACTCAATAAAAGCTGCTTCCTGCGATTCCATTCACATAATCGTTACTAGTTTGTAACTCCCCCTTAACGACCAGCGCAGAACATGATTGCGCGGTCCATTCGTGCATGGACCAAGCGCCACTTTTGAGGAGAGCGTAAAGATGTCCACAAGTTCAGGCTACCGCCCATTGAGCCGCAAATTGTTGCTACCGCAGTTTGCAACCGTTTTCATCGTTTTGCTGGGGCTATCAGGAGCCGCATCCGCGCAGATGACCTTCTTTGCACCCGGCAACATCGTCATCAGCCGCAGCGTTTACGACAACAATCCGAACAACGTTACAGTGGGGCAGCTGCTGCCGCCGAACTGCCAAAGCACCACAGCCGGATGTTCCGGCAACGCCATCGTTAACGGCACGTATCCCTACGTGTGGAACAACGATACGATCGACGGCAGCTTCGGCATCACGTCAAAAATTTATCTCGATCAGTACACTACAGGCGGCACGCACGTTAACACGCTGGAAGTTCCTAATAACGCACAGGTGCTACCGCTGCCGCCGCAGAGGTTTTCGCCGATTGGGCAGGTGGTGACCAGTTTTTCGTCCAAGTCGGAGATCGCGCTGAACCTTTCGACCGACGGAAGCAAGCTGACGTTCATGGGCTATGCCTCTGCGATCGACCAGCTCGACGTCTCGAACTCGAACACTCCTGGCGTCACCGATCCGACGAATCCTGTGGGTATCAATGTGTATCGTGTGGTTGCAGAAGTGGATGCGCACGGAAGCTTCCGGTTTACGGAGAGCAACGCCTATAGCGGGAACAACGGACGGGCCGCGGTCCTGAACAACAGCAACGGCGCGGACTTCTATTACACGTCGGGAAACGCAGGTAATGGAGGAAACCCTCAACCAAACGGCGTGATCATCGGGGCGGGCGCGCAGATTCTCTCACCCTCAAACCTGCCCGAAAACCGGCAGAACCCGCCAAATCCTTCGACGCCGGTAGCAAGCTTCAACATCACTCAGCTGGGCGACGCGCTCGATAAGGTCGGCAAGGACACGAACTTCCGCGGCCTGGCGATTTACAACAACGTTCTTTATTTCACCAAGGGCAGCGGCGGCAACGGCGTGAACACGGTGTACTGGGTCGATCCCACGCTGACGATCTGTAACGATAACAATGGTGTGGGCCTGCCTCCGACCAGTGCGACCCTGCCTACGGCTCCGCTTGCCTATGATCCGACAGTGGTCCAGACCAAGGGCCTCGACCCGAACAACATGTGCATCCTGAAGGGCTTCCCCACAGCGTTGAAGTCGAAGACAGCTTTCCCGTTCGGCGTTTGGTTTGCGAACTCCACGACCTTGTACGTTGCTGACGAAGGCAGCGGCGACAATACCTATTCCTCAAGCAGGAATTTGTATACCAAAGCCGCCGCGCAGACGACAGCCGGACTGCAGAAGTGGATATTCAACGCACAGCAAGGTCAATGGAACCTGGCCTACACACTGCAGGCTGGGTTGCAGTTAGGCGTCCCTTACACAATCGCCGGTTATCCCACGGGCAACAATTCCGTCACGGGACTGCCTTGGGCGCCGGGAGTGGATGGGCTGCGCAACATCCTGGGCGTGAACAACAACGACGGCACGGCTACGATCTATGCGGTAACGTCCACGGTTAGCGGCAACGGAGACCAGGGCGCCGATCCGAACGCAGTTGTTGTCATCACCGACAACATCGCTGCGACGACATTGCCGACGAACGAAAGCTTCACCACGTTTAAAGCGGCGGGCGTCGGAGAAGTGCTACGCGGAATTTCGCTTACTCCGGGCACCAACTGATTCGGCCCCAAGCAAGGAAATCGGGATGCCTCCGGGCATCCCCAAAAGTTTTAATCGCGATGCGTCGATCGGCGCCTAGTGACTCACAGGCCTTCCGGCTGATTCCGCAACCGCCAGGCGAACCTCGGCACGCCTGAGCGCGAAGAGCGTCGCATCGAAGTCGAGATCGGCTTCAGCCCGAGCGAGTGCCGCTTCGGCGCGAGCTTTGGCTTCCTGCGCGCGTTTCACGTCGATGTCCTGCGCGCGTTCGGCGGTCTGCGCGAGGATGGTCACCTTGTCGGGCAAGACCTCGGCAAATCCCCAAGCAACGGAAAGATGCTCGGTCGTGCCGCCGTGCTGGTAAGTGATTTCGCCGATCATCAGCTCAGTGATCAGAGGCGCGTGGCCGGGCAAGACTTCGAGGTACCCAGCTTTGCCCGGAATCTGCACGTCCTCCGCGGACTCTCGCACCAGCAGCTTCTCGGGCGTAACAATCTCGAGTTGGATGGTTTCAGCCATGAGCGTTATGCCGTGGCCTTCATCTTCTCGGCTGCTTCCAACACCTCGTCGATACCGCCCTTGAGGAAGAACGCCTGCTCGGGAATATCGTCATACTTTCCTTCGACCAGCTCCTGGAAGCCACGCACCGTGTCTTCCACCTTTACGTACTTTCCCTTGACGCCGGTGAATTGCTCGGCCACAAAGAACGGCTGCGAGAAGAAGCGCTGGATCTTTCGAGCGCGCGAAACGGTGAGCTTCTGGTCTTCGCTGAGCTCGTCGATGCCCAGAATGGCGATGATGTCCTGCAGGTCCTTGTAGCTCTGCAGAATCTCTTTCACAGCCTGAGCAGTGTTGTAGTGCTTTTCGCCTACGATGCGCGGATCGAGAATGCGCGAGGTGGAAGCCAGCGGGTCGACGGCTGGATAAATGCCCAACTCAGCTATCTGGCGTGAGAGCACAGTCGTAGCGTCAAGGTGAGCGAACGTGGTGGCCGGAGCGGGATCGGTCAAGTCGTCGGCAGGCACGTATACTGCCTGCACCGAGGTGACGGAACCTTTCTTAGTGGACGTGATGCGCTCCTGCAATTCGCCCATTTCGCTGGCGAGGTTGGGCTGGTATCCCACGGCTGAAGGCATACGGCCGAGCAGCGTCGAGACTTCCGAACCCGCCTGGGTGAAGCGGAAAATGTTGTCGATGAAGAGCAGCGTGTCGGAACCTTCTTCGTCGCGGAAGTATTCAGCGACAGTGAGAGCGGTCAGGGCGACGCGCAGACGGGCTCCGGGCGGCTCGGTCATCTGCCCGTAGATCAAAGCCGCCTTGGATTTCTCGGGTTCTTTGATGTTGACGACACCCGACTCCTGCATTTCGAGCCAGAGGTCGTTGCCTTCGCGGGTGCGCTCGCCCACGCCGGCAAACACGGAGAATCCGCCGTGCTGCAGCGCGACGTTGTTGATGAGTTCCATGATGACGACGGTCTTGCCGACGCCGGCGCCTCCGAACAGGCCGATCTTGCCGCCCTTGAGGAAGGGTTGAATGAGGTCGATGACCTTCACGCCGGTCTCGAACATTTCAGCCGTGGTTGATTGCTCGTCAAATGCGGGCGCGGCGCGATGGATGGGCATGCGCTTTTCGGCGTTCACTGGGCCGAGCTTGTCCACCGGCTCGCCAATGACGTTGAGCACCCGGCCCAGCGTGGCTTTGCCTACGGGAACCGTGATAGGGCCACCGAGATCGATGGCTTTCATGCCGCGCACCATGCCGTCGGTGGGCTCCATGGCGACGCAGCGCACGCGGCCTTCGCCCAGCTGCTGCTCGACTTCGAGGATTACATTAATGGGGAAGGGCGTGGTGAATCCGTCGCCTACTACGCGCAGCGCCGAATAGATGGGCGGCAGATGGTGTTCGGCGAACTGCACATCCACCGCGGGGCCGGCAATTTGAATGACGTGTCCGATGTTTTCAGGCATAAAAAGTTCTCAGTTGTCTGTTGTCAGTTGTCGGTAAGCCGACGATTTCGAACCGGATTTCAGCGAACCTATTAATGCATTTAAGATGCGGCCCAAGTGCTGAGCCTCCGCGAGTGAACTGTCCAGTTCCCCCGCGGTGATGTAATTCAGCTTTGATGCAATCACAAGCTGGGTTTCAAGCTCATAAAGTGACCCACGCGCATGGCCCAGGAATTGAAGAAATTCTCCGCGCGAAGCACGTCCCTGGCCCTCTGCAATGTTGCTTGGCACCGAGACGGCAGCCCTTCGCATCTGACTCTTCAACCCGAACATCTCTTCCTGCGGGAACTGCGACGTGATTGCGTAAACTCTCCACACGAACTCGATTGCTTTCTGCCATGCGACCAGGTCCTGGTAACGGCTAGCTTGCACCTCGTGCCTCGATTCTCCTTAAGTTACCGACAACTGACAACTGGCCACTAAGAACTGTTTCTACAGCGCGGCAGCGCCGCTGACGATCTCGATAATTTCTTTCGTGATGGCTGCCTGACGGACCCGGTTCAGGGTCAGCGTCAGCGAGTCAATAACGTCGTTGGCATTGTTGGTGGCCGAATCCATGGCTGTCATGCGTGCCGCGTTTTCGGCAGCAACCGATTCCAACAAGCTCTGATAAATCTGGACGGTGACGTAGCGCGGCAGCAGGTCGTTCAGTAGCTCTGCCGGCGGCTGCTCATAGATGTAGTCCACCGGCGCCGTCGCGAACTTCACGGCCTCGCGGTCCATCTCTGTCGTTTCCGGCGGCTGCAGGCTTACGCCCGCGGTACGGGCCGCTTCGCCCATGCGCTCGCGCGCTTCCGGCGTGAGTTCTTCGGCCTGCGTCACCACGCGTTGACCGATTTCTTGCACGGGAAGTATGCGTTGCACGACCACCCGCTGAGCGATGACGGACTTGAACTCGTTGAAAATCAGGTACACGCCGTCGATCTCTTCGTTGCAGTAGCGCTTGATAATCTTGTTGGCGACTTCCTCGACCGCATCAAACTCAACCTTGGCGAGGATATTGACGTATTCGCCGACGATCTGGACGCGACCTTTGCGTACCACATCGTCGATGCTACCCACGGGAAAGCGGCGACGCAGGAAGTCGCGACCTTTGCGCCCAATGGCCACTACATCGATGTTCTTGTCTTTGAGGTATTCCACAAAGCGCAAGGGTGCTTTCAGCACGTTGGTGTTGAAAGCGCCCGCGAGTCCACGATCGCCTGTGACGATGATGATCAGAACGGTCTTCTCAGGCCGGGCCTCACGGAGCAGCGGATGCAGCGGCATACCGGTTTCGGGATCGACCAACTCGGCGCGGCTGACCACCGACTGCAAAACGTTGGTGAGCATCTGCGCGAAGGGACGCGCCGCCAGCGCACGCTCCTGAGCGCGACGCAGCTTGGCCGCCGAAACCATCTTCATTGCCTTGGTGATCTGCCGCGTGTTTTTCACGCTGCGGATACGTCGCCGAAGATCGAGTACGTTTGCCATGGGACTTAGGCGCTCGCCTTGGCAGCCGCTTGACGCTCGGTCGCAAAGCGTTCTTTGTAGTCCTTGATGGTCTTGGTCATGTCGGCGCGAAGATCGTCGTCGAGAACTTTCTTCTCCTCGATTGCCCGCAGAACGCCCGGATTAGCCGTATCCACGTAGACGTAAAGCCCCTTCTCGAACTCGCTTAACTGATCGACTTCCATGTCGTCGAGCAGGCCCTGGGTTCCAGCGTAGAGAATAAGAATCTGCTTGGAGAACGGTAGCGGCGAGTACTGTCCCTGCTTCAGGATTTCGGTAAGGCGCTTACCGCGGGCCAACTGGTTCTGTGTCGCTTTGTCGAGGTCGCTGCCGAACTGCGAGAACGCCGCCAGTTCGCGATACTGAGCGAGGTCGAGACGCAGCGTTCCGGCGACCTGGCGCATCGCCTTGATCTGCGCGCTACCGCCCACGCGGCTGACCGACAATCCGACGTTGACAGCGGGGCGAACGCCCGAGTTGAACAAATCCGTCTCCAGGTAAATCTGGCCGTCGGTAATCGAAATCACGTTGGTCGGAATGTAAGCGGACACGTCGCCGGCCTGGGTTTCGATGATGGGCAGCGCAGTGAGCGAGCCTCCGCCGAGTTCGTTGCTCAGCTTGGCAGCGCGCTCCAGCAGACGCGAGTGGAGATAAAAAACGTCTCCGGGATACGCTTCACGTCCCGGTGGACGGCGCAGCAGCAGCGAGATTTCGCGGTACGCGACGGCGTGCTTCGACAAGTCGTCGTAAATACACAGCGCGTGGCGCTTGCTGTCGCGGAAATACTCACCGATAGCGCACGCGGCATAGGGCGCGATGTACTGCATCGGAGCCGGATCGGACGCCGAAGCGGAAACCACGATGGTGTACTCCATCGCTCCGTAATCTTCCAGCGTCTTGACCACCTGGGCGACCGACGAACGCTTCTGGCCGATGGCGCAGTAGATGCAAATCAGGTCGCGGCCCTTGCTGTTGATGATGGTATCGAGGGCGACGGCGGTCTTGCCGGTCTGGCGGTCGCCGATGATCAGCTCGCGCTGTCCGCGGCCAATGGGGATCATGGAGTCGATCGCCTTCAGGCCGGTGGCCATGGGCTCTTTGACCGGCTGGCGATTGATGACGCCCGGCGCGATACGCTCGACTTCATTAAATTGATCGGTGGCGATGGGGCCCTTGTCGTCGATGGGTTGGCCGAGTCCGTTGACCACGCGGCCAATCATGGCGTCGCCGACCGGCACGCTCATAATCCTGCCGGTGCGCTTGACCTCGTCGCCTTCCTGGATCTCGGTGTAATCGCCCAGCAGCACGGTGCCGACCTGGTCTTCTTCCAGGTTCATGGCGAGACCCGCTACGTTGTGCGGAAAGGCGAGCAATTCGCCGGCCATGACTTTTTCCAGTCCGTACACGCGAGCGATACCGTCGCCAACGGACATGACCGTGCCGACTTCATCGACAGCAATTTTTGTCTCGTAATTGTCGATCTGCTCGCGGATGAGCTTGGTGATCTCGTCTGCTTTGATCTGCGCCATATGATTCCAGTGGTCAGTGGCTGGTGGTCAGTACCGCTTGCGAGGCCATGCCGCCGACAGGTTAATTGATGAAAACGGTGAAACGAACTTCACTGCTAAGAATTCGAGAGCTGTTCTTTCAACTTCTGCAACTGCCCCCGGATGGAGCCGTCATAAATCGTGCTGCCTACGCGTACCAGCGCTCCTCCAAGAAGCTCTGGATTTGTGTTGTAACGAGCCCGCACTTTTTTGCCGGTTAGGTTTGCTACCTTCGACTCCAGCCCTTGCTTTTCTTCCGAAGAGAGCTGACGCGAGCTGGTGATGTCGGCCTCCACAAATCCAAGCTGGGTGTTGAGTTCCGTCTCGAACTGGCGGGCAATCTGCGCCAGCATCGGGATGCGTCCATGGTCAATCAGTATCGCGAAAAAATTGCGAATGGGCCGAAGAGTTCCGCTTTGGCTGGCGATCGCGTCCAGCAACTTGCGCTTCTGTTCCGCCGGAATCGCCGGCGATTCCCACACCATGCGCAGCTGGTCGCTCTCGCCAACGGCGCCGACCATGTCATTCACCTGCTGAACTGCTGTCGCAGGCTCGATCTTCTGCTCCAGAACGACTTCGACCAGGGCGCGTGCGTACCGGCTGGCAATAGCGGCCATGGTTACTCACCGTCCTTTCCCAGGCTCCCCACAAATTGGCGGACCAGCGCCTCGTCGGTGTTGTCGTCGACCTTGATCTTGCGGGCGGCGATGTCAACTGCAAGTGATGCCGCAAAACTTTTCAGATCGTGGCGGGCGCTGCGGGCGATTGCCGCAATCTCGGCCTCAGCCGCACCGACCACCTTGTGCTTGTCTTCTTCCGCGGCCGCCCGGATGTGCTCCTCTTCGGTAGCGGCCTGACGCTCTGCCTCGGCGCGAATCTGGCTGACTTCGGTATCAAGCTTCGCCAGGCGCGATTCAATATCACCCAGTCGGCGCGACGCTTCAGCGCTGGCAGCCTGAGCCTCCATGAGGGCTTTTTTGATCGTGTTGGTGCGCTCGCGGAAGATCTGCGGCAGCCGCGACTTCAGCAGCATCCAGAAGAAGAGTGCGAGGAAAGCGAAGTTCGCAGCCATCGAGACCCAGTACATGCCGTGGGGCCCGATTCCGATCATCCGTCCCAGCTTCTCGACCATCGAAGAGTATTTGAACTCAGCATTCTCTTCGTGGCGTTCGCCCTCTTCGGAGTGCACAGCTGCTTCGGACGCCTTCGTGAGGTCGTTGCTGACCGCTGTGTCGGGATTCACCGGCTGCTGCGGTGTGGTCTGGCTAGCCGATTGCGTCGCGGCAGGTTCCGCAGGCTTCGCACTGTCTTGCGCCGAGATGACGCCCAAGGAAATCGAAATGGCAAACAGTACAACGAAAGCAACTTGCCGGAACCTTCTAGCCGTCATGATTGCCCCACTGCGGAGGCCATGCCTGCGGGTTTCAAAACCGTGCGAATAATCTCTGTAGCCAGCCCATCGGCCTCGGACTGGAGCGACTCGCGGGCCTCTGCCATGTCCTTTTCCATTGCGACACGGGCCTCGCGGATTTGCTGCTGGGCGCGCTCGCGGGCTTCGGCCACGGCGGCCGCGCGGGCCTTTTGCGCAGCTTGCCGGCGGGCATCCTGCGCTTTGAACACCACCAACCGCGCTTCGCGCAGACGATTCTCGTACTCCTCGGTCTTGGCCTCGGCGGCGGCTATATCGGCGCGCGCCTTGAGAACTGCTCCTTCGGTCCGCTCGCGCCGCTGTTCGAGGACGTGCTTCAGCGGCTTGCCCACCAGGGCGCTATAAAGGGCATAAAGCAGCAGAAATAAGGTCGCTGTCGGGACTGCCCCGAGCAGTAAATCGCCCACTTGTCTGAGTAGAGGATCCATTTCTGGTTCTTGAATTCCAGCGGCTGAAGGCGTACAGAGGGCGCTAGGAAAACTGTGGAACTAAAAACGGTAACAGACGCTCTAAGGCAAAGTCAACGAAGGTTCTTGCTCGTGCCACAAAGGTTGCAGAATCGCCGCTTTGGAACTCAGGACAGTATGAAAAACCTGGGTGGCCGAGACTTTCGCAACCGCGAAACGGACGATTTTGACCGGAGGATGGTGCGGCGATGATTCCAAAGCGTATCAGCGGAAGAGCGGAGAGCCGGGGTCGCATGAGACCTCTGGCAGTGGTGGCGCGAAGACACCTCTGCCGACCGCATGTCGCCTGTTTTCAGCGAGTTGTAAATCTGTCGCATGATAGCTACAACTCTAAGAAAATCAGCAGTTTAACGGGATTAGTCCTTGACATTTCCACAGGGGGAGTTACGATTAAGTATCACCTCCGATCCGTTTCAGGATCGAGTGGGCCCGAAGCCAAGGAATCGTCACCGCTCTTTGGCATTGGGCCCATTTTATTTGCCCCAGTTTCCGCTCGCCTTGATTTGCGTAACCAGCCTGTAGAATGACGGATTGCGGTCCTGAATCCGATACATGCGATCAAAAATACTGTTTGTTCTGGGGCTGGCGTTTTGTCTAACGCCATGGGCTTCGCCTCCGCTTGCGCTGGTCGCGGGGCTGGTTTTCGGCGCTATCGCCAGTCATCCCTATCCGGGCGAATCGAGACACGTCTCGAAGTACCTCTTGCAGGCTGCCGTCGTTGGACTCGGCTTCGGAATGAACCTTCACCAGGTGTTGCGTGCCGGCCGAAGCGGGTTTCTGTACACGGCAGTGGGCATCGCCTTTGCCCTGATAGTCGGAACGATAATCGCCACACTGGTGGGGGTCGAACGCCGCGCCGCTTTTCTAATCTCGACCGGTACCGCAATCTGCGGTGGCAGTGCCATCGCCGCCGTCGGTCCGGTGGTTGGCGCGACCGAAGACGAAATGTCGGTATCGCTGGGAACGATCTTCCTGCTGAATTCCGTAGCGCTGCTGACCTTTCCCGCCGTCGGGGCCGCGTTAAAGCTGTCGCAGTCACAGTTCGGATTGTGGGCGGCGCTGGCGATTCACGACACCAGTTCGGTGGTCGGCGCTTGCGCGAAGTATGGTGCGGCGGCGCTTGCCGTAGGGACCACCGTGAAGCTGGCACGCGCCCTGTGGATCGTGCCAATCACGGTTGCGACTGCCATCAGAAAGGGCAGTAAGACGCGCATCCAGTGGCCCTGGTTCATCCTGTTCTTTTGTCTGGCCGCGATGGCCAATACCTATCTGTTAGCCGGATTGCCCGTCTATCACTTGCTGAGCAGCCTGGGAAAATTGATGCTGATCTTCACGTTGTTTCTGATCGGCGCAACCTTGTCACCGGCGGCGCTGCGAAAAGTCGGCCCGCGGCCGCTGATTCAAGGCGTTCTATTGTGGATCGTCGTAGGAGTCGCCAGCCTGATGGCGATTCGTGCAGGATGGATCAGCATTTAAAACAAACGAGTCAACCCGAAGAGTCCAATCCTTGAATTTCAAAAAACTGTTTATCGCTCCCACAGTAAATTTATCGCTCGCGCTTCTGTTGACGCTGTCGGGGATGGCGCAGACCGCTGCTACCGCTCAGACTGAGCCGCAAGTTTCGCGTCCCGCGGTACATTCACATCGGCCGTTGGTCCGTGAATCTGGAGCCACCGTCGAGTTTTGCGCAAGTTGCGTGCAAAGCAACTTAACCTACCTCGCGGGACCGGCGCTTCACGGACGCGGCAGCGGCACGGAAGACGAGCATCGGGCTGCTCAATTCATCGCCGGCAAACTGAAGGCCTATGGATTAGCGCCAGCGGCGGGCGATGGACAGTTCATCCAGACGGGCAGTTTGCGGTCGAGAGAAGTAATCGGCAACCCCACGCTGACTGTCGCAGCAAACGATGGTGGCGCAAAAGCGGTGGTGCTGACGCACGGTAAACAGATCGCGCTCTCGGGTCTTCCCGGCGTGCCGCTGTCAGCGCCGCTGCAAAGGCTTGATTTGAGTGGAGAGAACCACGTGACTCCGAGCGTCATGCCCGGCGCTGCTGTGCTGGTGAAGCTGAAGCCCGGCATCACCATGGTAGTGGCTCGACAGGTCCTCGAGCCGTATCGGGACGGAAAAGCGGCGCTGGTCATCGTGGAATCTTCTCCCGAGTGGCAACAGGTGTTCGACATGCTCGCGAAGCATCCTCCGCAGCTACCGGAACAGATTGGCGACAAGCAACCGGAGGAGCAAATCCACATCCCGCAACAGATTGGTGAGGAGCAGCAGAAGAAGCAAATCCGCGTCCCGCTTGTTTTGATGAAGCCGAAAAGCTTCGACCAGCTTTGGTCAGAGCCCGAGGGCTCGGTGGTCAAACTGCAAGCCAAGCTGACCCCGTGGAAAATCACGAACACCTGGAATGTGCTGGCCAAGATCGAGGGCACCGACCAAAAAGACCAGGTCATCCTGCTGAGCGCACACCTCGATCATCTCGGCATCGTCAACGGAGAGACGTATCCCGGTGCGGATGACGACGCCTCGGGAACCGCGGCGGTGATGGAGCTGGCGCGCGTGCTGGCGAAGGAGCCGAAACCCAAACGTACTGTCATCGTGGCGCTCTGGGGCAGCGAAGAAAAAGGCCTGATCGGCGCAACCTATTTCCTGCAGAATCCAACGTTCCCGCTGAAGAACATCGTCGCCAACCTGGAGTTCGAGATGATTGGCCGTCCCGACCCGAAGCTGAAACCTGATCAACTTTGGTTGACGGGATGGGACCGCACCAATCTCGGGCCCGAGTTGGCACAGCAGGGCGCGAAGCTGGTCGCCGATCCGCGTCCCGAGCAGAAGTTCTTCACGCGGTCGGACAACTATGCGCTAGCGACAGACGGTATCATCGCGCAGACGGTGTCGAGCTTCGGCCTGCACAAGGACTACCATCAACCGACCGACACCGTGGGCAAAATTAATTTCCCGCACATGGACCAAGCCATCTCGTCGATGATCGGACCGGTGACGTGGTTAGCCAATAGCGATTTCAAACCGGAGTGGGTGGAAGGCAAGAAACCATAGGGTGGTGTGAACGCATGAAGACTCTGATTGCCCGGTGTCCGCGGTTCCTGGCTTTCGTGGTGCTCGTCGTCGCGCTGCACGCGATTGCAGCGGCGCAGGAAGTCGCACTGACGTTCGACGATCTGCCGGCGCATGGCCCACTGCCGCCAGGGATAACACGGCTCGACGTGGCAAAGAGCATCATTGCCACGCTGAAAGCGGCGAACGCGCCGCAGGTTTACGGTTTCATTAACGCGGTGAAACTCGAGCAGGTTCCGGAAGACATGGCAGTGCTGAAAGAGTGGCGGTCCGCCGGCTACATGCTGGGGAACCATACGTATTCGCACATGAGCCTGAACGACAACACGGTTGAGTCATTTGAGAAAGACATTGCGAAGAACGAGCCGGTGTTGCAGTCGTTGATGGGCAACGAAGATTGGCATTGGTTCCGCTACCCATTCTTGTGGGAAGGCGACACGCTGGAGAAACGGAATGAGGTACGCGCGTATCTGAAAGAACATGGCTACCGGGTGGCCCAGGTGACTCTGGATTTTGAAGACTACGCATGGAATGCACCTTATGCGCGGTGCGTCGCAAAGAACGACCAGAAGTCCATCGAGTGGCTGAAGGCGAGTTACTTGAGCACGGCCGGCGAGTACATCGAAGCGGACCAGAAGATGTCGCAGGTGGTATTCGGGCGAGACGTAAAGTACGTGATTCTGCTACACCTCGGCGGATTCGACGCAGTGATGCTGCCGCAGTTACTCGATTTGCTGAAGCAAAAAGGATTCAAGCTGGTGACGTTACAAGAGGCAGAAAGCGACCCGGCTTACCAGAGCAATCCGAATGCGGCGCTGAAATACGGTGGCACACTCCTTGAGCAGGCGATCGAGGCGCAACACTTGAAGTACCCGCCAGTGCCGCCGAAGCCGATGAAGGAATTAGCTGCGATCTGCCAGTGAGCAGGCGTCAGGTCTCCAACACAGTGGAGAGTTCTTCCCACTCCTCGATCATCTTTGCGAGGTCGATGCGGCATTGGGCAAGCAGTTCAACCTGTCGTTGAGTTTCTTCGGGGCTGACGAAGGATTGCAATGCGAGCTCGCAGTTGGCAATCTGTGCTTCTAAGTCTGCAATTTCGCTCTCAAGCTGCTGGCAGCGCTCCTGCAGTTGCTTCATCTTGATGGGATTCAGCCGCTTGCGAGGCTCGTCTTTCAGCGCAGTGTAGCCAGGCACATCTGACAATGTAGGAGCGCTGGCTGCCTTGGCGATCTCGCTGTCTTCCCCCTCGGCCGCCCGCTGCTTGCGCCAGAGATAATCCTCGTAGTTGCCGGGGAAGACTTCAACCCGTCCGTCGCCGATTTCGACCACGCGCGTGGCCAGCTTGTCGATGAAGTAGCGATCGTGCGAAACGAACACCACCGTGCCGTTGTATTTTTCCAGCGACTCCAACAACACATCTTTCGCCCGCATGTCGAGGTGATTTGTCGGCTCGTCGAGCAGCAGGAAGTTCGACGGATGCAGCAGCATACGCGCCAGCGCGTAACGGTTGCGTTCTCCGCCAGAAAGCACGCCGATGGGCTTGAAGACGTCGTCTTCGGAAAACAAAAAGCAGCCCAGCAAACCGCGCAGCTCGGTCGTGGTCTTCTGCGGAGCAACGTCCGATAGGTCGTCAAGCATGCGGCTCGCGGGGTCCAGTTCCTTGTACTGGTCCTGCGCGAAGTAGTCGGGTTCAACGTTATGACCTAGCTTCAGCGAGCCTTCGGACAGGGGTTCGATTCCCGTCAGCAGCTTAATGAGCGTCGATTTGCCGGCGCCGTTCACGCCAACTAATGCGACGCGATCTCCGCGCTGAATCGTGAAATTGACATCGCGAAAAACTTCTTTCGGACCGTAGCTCTTGGCGACGTCCGAACACTCCACCACAGTGCGCCCGCTCGGATTCGGCTGCGGAAATGAGAAATGGATGGTCTTCTCGTCCGGCGGAATCTCGATGCGCTCGATCTTCTCCAGCTCTTTGATGCGACTTTGCACCTGCTTCGCTTTCGTTGCCTGGTAACGAAAGCGATTGATGAACGCCTCAAGCTGCTCGATGCGCTCGCGCTGGTTCTTGTAGGCGGCGACCAGCTGATCGCGGCGATCCTGTTTCTGTTGCAAGTACTTTTCATAGTTCCCGCTATAGAAGTGAACACCCTTGTTCCAGATCTCGATGATGCGATCGACCGTCACATCGAGGAAGTAGCGGTCATGCGAGATGAGCACATACGCGTGCGGATACTGAAGCAAATAACCCTCAAGCCAATTGCGGGTTTCAAGGTCGAGATGGTTGGTGGGCTCGTCGAGCAACAGCAGGTTCGGCTTCGCCAGCAGAAGCTTGGCCAGCGCGATGCGCATCTGCCATCCGCCGGAGAACTCTTCTGTATAACGCGTCCAGTCTTCCTTGCGAAATCCCAGACCATCGAGCACCGTGCCTACCTGCGCATCAAGCGCATACCCGTCGTGCACGCGGAAATGGCTGGAGATTTCGTGGTAGCGATCGGAAACCTGCTCGTACTCACGCGACGCAGGATCGAGCTCGCCCATCTTGTGGGCAAGGTCCTCCATCTCCGTTTCCATCGCCTGCAGGTCGCTGAAGACGGACATGCACTCATCGAAAACGGTGCGACCTTCCAGCCGCAAACCGTCCTGCGGCAGATACCCGAACGTTGTGTGCTTGGCTGAGGTGATGGAGCCGTAGTCGAGCGATTCGATACCGCCCAGAATCTTGAGCAGCGTGGATTTGCCGGTACCATTGGCACCCACCAAGCCGACTTTGTCATTCGACGTAATGAGCCAGTTAAGATTTTCGAAAAGCAGTTTGGGGCCGAAGCGTTTTCCGGCAGAGGAAAGCTGGATCATGAGGAGCCGCTAGTTGGACTTCTTCTGGCCCCGGATGATGCGCTCATCGATGGGCTTGCGCCCGGCAAAACCCTCGGTCGTGTTGTGCCAGTGGGTGATTTCCTTCTCGCCGAGTTTCCAGCACAGCAGGACCACCTCGTCACCAACCACGCACGGGAAATCGAGCAAGCCAATGTCGAGGTCCTTCACCTGTACGCCAGCGGCGTCGATTTCAGCGACCGCGTCTTTGGCGCGCTGGATCGCCGCTTCGCGCTCACCTTTGCGGTGATTGACTGCGACGACGTTGACGAAGGTCCCGCCATTCACGAAGATGCGGCCCCGCAGCGCCTCGAGTTCGGCATCCACTTCTTCGATCAGCGCCTTGGCCTGCATGGCCGAGCGCAGCAGCGACTCAAGAACAGGCAGAAGAACCTGGGCTTCGGAAAGTGTAAAAGTGCGCGACATGTCATCGCCTGACTGGCCGATTTCTTCCTGGTCGGCGGCCTTCTGGCGTCCGACCGCGCGACGGCGGTATTCCCGCAAATCGGACCAATAGCGCGGAATGCGCCGCAAATACTTTTCCCGGGGACGCCTGCGTTGGCGGGTGCGAATAATCACTGGATTTCTAACATTCTATCAAGAGCCACCCGCGCCCACAGCTTGACGCTGTCTTTTACCCTGATTGGATTCACCACGTTCCCCTCCACCAGGTTTTCCAGCGCCCAGCATAGGTGCTGCGGCGAGATGCGGAACATGGTAGTACAAAGACAACCCGAATCGTCCAAAGTAATGACGTGCTTATCCGGATACTCCCTCGCCAGGCGATTGATCAAGTGAATTTCCGTGCCGATGGCGAAGGCGCTGCCAGCGGGCGCTTCCTTCACACGCCGAATGAGGTAATCGGTCGAACCGATGCCGTCGGCTTTCTGGCAAACTTCCCAGCGGCACTCGGGATGCACAATGACTTGCATGCCCGGATAAGTCGCTCGGACCTTGTCCACGTGCTCAGGCAGAAAGCGCTGATGCACCGAGCAGTGTCCCTTCCACAAGATGACCTTGGCTTTGCGAAGTCGATCGGCGGTGAGACCTCCCTGAAGCTGATACGGGTCCCACACCACCATTTCATCGAGCGGAATGCCACGCGCGAAGCCGGTGTTGCGGCCGAGGTGCTGGTCGGGCAGGAAGAACAGTTTCTCATTGCGCCGGAACCCCCAATCGAACGCGCCTGTAGCGTTGGACGAGGTGCAGACCATGCCCCCACGCTCGCCACAAAACGCCTTAATCGCGGCCGTCGAGTTCATGTAGGTAATCGGCGTGATGCCGTGGCCTTCGTCGTCGGTCAATCCAAGATTGACGAACTGCTCCCACGCATCCTCGACCTGGCCGATCTCGGCCATGTCAGCCATGGAGCAGCCGGCGTTCAGGTCAGGAAGAATAACCGACTGACCCGAGTGCGCCAGAATATCGGCGCTTTCCGCCATGAAATGCACGCCACAGAAGACAATGTAGCGGCCAGCGGCTTGCGCCGCCATCTGCGAGAGGCGGTAGGAATCGCCCCGATAGTCGGCAAATCGAATGACTTCGTCACGTTGATAGTGATGTCCCAGGACGACGCACTCGCGCCCCAGGGTGTTTTTCGCTTCCCGGATCCGTTCGTCCATTGAGTGGTCGGGGAGTACGAGATAGTTTTCAAGCGAACACGGTGCCGCTTCCGTAATCGGTGCTGTTGCCACGTTAATGTCTCTGCCTTCAGTTCCGGCCGCGAGCTTCTCGATTGAGGGAAACTACGCCCCGAAACGGGGATGTTGAAAGCTAACCTGCTGCTCCAGTAGATCCACTACCCGCCACGGCGGGCCCGACCTACGGGGATGTTGAAGCTGCAGTTGACGCTTCTTTTACCACCTATACAGATGCACCTGCGACAGCGTTTGTTACAAAATCGAGAACCGCGTCACCTGATGCTGCTACAAGGCATCTACTGCTATTTTCACGCGCCGTTCAAGATTGTGCAAGTCGGACTTACCCGCCGATATGCACCATCGTCCGCGACGCCGGCACAAACCCCGGCTCGCCAATATGGTGGCGGGCTTCCTTTTGATCGACAGCCCGCACGATGAAATTCGCCATTTCGTCGTCATTCGCGCCCTGGGCCATCAGGCCGGCGAGATCATGTTCGCGCACGGAGAACAGACACGTGCGAATTTTTCCGTCTGAGGTAACGCGAATCCGGCTGCACTGTCCGCAGAAAGGATGCGACACGGGCGCGATAATCCCAATTTCTCCGAGGCCGTCCTCGAACCTATAGCGCCGCGCGGTTTCGCTGCGTTGATGCTCGATCTCGCGCAGCGGCATGAACCCGGCCATGCGCCGAACGATTTCATCGAGAGTGACAACGATTTCCGGCGACCACACACGGTCTTCTTCCAGCGGCATGAACTCGATAAACCGGACGACCACACCTTCTTCGCGGGCAAAGCGACCGAAACCGGCGATCTGATCGTCATTAAAGCCGCGCATCAGGACGCAATTCACCTTGACGGGATTCAGTCCGGCACGCTGCGCGGCGCGAATTCCCGCCAACACTCGCTCGTATCCGTTGGGCACGCGCGTGATGCGCGCAAAGGGCTCGGGTTCCACGGCGTCCATCGAGACAGTCACACGGGAGAGTCCAGCGTCGGCCAACGGCTGCGCTAGCTCCGCCAATAGATGTCCATTTGTGGTGATCGCGATATCGAGTGGCTTGCCCGCCAGCGTCTTCATGCGGCCCAACTCGCCCACCATCTCGACCAGTCCCTTGCGTAACAATGGCTCGCCGCCAGTGAGGCGCACCTTGGTAATGCCCAGCCCGACAAACACCCGCACCATGCGCAGGTAGTCGGCGATGGACATCTCCGGAAATGCCGGACCATCGTTCCCGGACCGGCAGTACACGCACTTGTAGTTACAGCGGTCGGTGATGGAGATCCGCAGATCGTGAATGTCGCGCCCGTATTTGTCGGTAAGTGACAAGTCGCAGTCCTGCTTTCGTTCACCTACTGACTATTTCGATGTGCGGAAAGGCAAGCAGAATCGGAACCGCGGGAATGCGTCCGACAGTTTCCTTTCCAAGCACGGGAGGCGTGGACGTTTCCCTCCACGCCCTCGGCCCCACTCACGTGAGGCACCGCCGCCGCGGCCGTAGGAAGTCCGGTAGGCCCCGGAGGTCGGAAACAGTAGTCGCCATTATAGATGCCAGCCCGGCCAGCTGCAGACCAAACAAAAACGCATCGCTGGGGCCCTGCTACATCCCCTCATAATTAGGGCCGCCGCCGCCCTCGGGCGGTACCCAGGTGATGATCTCGTAGGGGTCCATGATGTCGCAGGTCTTGCAGTGCACGCAGTTGGAGGCATTCAGGTGGATCTGCAGCCCGCTCGGCGTATCGGCCGCCTCCACCATTTCATAGACGCTGGCCGGGCAGAAGTTCTTGCAGGGATTGCCAAACTCGCGCACGCATCGCTCGTTGCAGATATCCGTATCATGGATGACCAGGTGCGCCGGCTGGTCCTCTTCGTGCTTCGTGCCCGAATAATAGACATCGGTGAGCTTGTCGAACGTCAGCTTTCCGTCACCCTTCGCGGCATTGATGATGTGGGCTTCCGCTCCCCCATCGGCCGGAAGTTGCGATAGGTGTTTCATGCGCTGGTGACCAGCGCGATTTGCATACCGAGCACGCAAGCCGCGTCCGCCCGTAGCTTGTTGCAGCCCGGCGTGCATCATTCCCGACAGAAAGCCGTGCTCAAACCCCTGATGGAAGTTGCGCACCGGCCATAGTTCTTCCTTGATCCAGCTCGAATCTACCCGTTCTTGAAACTTCGCCAGGACCTCGAGCGAGAAATCATCTTTCCGCATGGCGTCACAAGCGGTCTCGGCCGCCAGCATGCCGCTCTTGATCGCCAGGTGGATGCCCTTCAGCCGCTGCGAATTCAAGAAGCCCGCGGAGTCGCCAAGGATCATCCAACCGTCTCCGGCCACCGGCGGAATGCACCACCAGCCGCCATACGGAAGCGACTTGGCTCCATAGCGCACCATCTTGCCGCCTTCCAACAGCTTGGCAATAAAGGGATGCTTTTTGAATTCCTGCAAGACGTGCTGCGGATCAATGCGCGGATCGGCATAATCCAGTCCGGTCACGAATCCCAGCGACACCAGGTTGTCTCGCGAACCGTAAATCCATGCTCCGCCGTATTCATGGAACGTCAGCGGATAACCCATGGTGTAGATCACTTCGCCCGTCGCAATGCGGCCCGGCGGCAGTTCCCACAACTCCTTGACCCCGATACCGTAGGTCTGCGGATTGCGCTCGTGGTCTAGCAGAAAGCGTCCGATGAGCTGCTTGGTCAGCGATCCACGGCTTCCTTCCGCGAGAATCACGACTTTGGCCTTCAAGTCGTAGCCCGGCTCGAAGTTCGATTTCTGCTGTCCGTTCTTATCGACGCCCTTGTCGTCCGTTCGAATCCCGCACACGCGTCCCTTTTCAAACAGCAACTCAGTGCCGGCAAACCCGGTGAACACGGTGATGCCCGCAGCCTCCACCTTGCTGCCCAACCACTTCACAAATCGATTGATCGAGATAATGTAGTTTCCGTGATCCCGTAGCGGAGGAGGCGTCACCGGCAACTTGAACTTCCCGGTGGCCGTCAGGTAATAAACCGCTTCTTTTACTACAGCCGCGTCGAGTGGCGCTTCGTTCTCGAAATCGGGCAGCAGCTCCAGCATCGAGCGCGGATCGAGCAGCGCTCCCGACAGACAATGCGCGCCCACCTCGCGCGCTTTTTCGAGCACGTAGATATTGTCTTTCGACATCGGCGCATCAGGATGCTTCTCGTTGTGCTCATCGATCAGCTGCGACAAGCGCAGTGCACACGCCATCCCCGCCGGTCCTCCGCCGACGATGACAACATCGGCCTCCATCGTCGGACGCTCAACATTTTCCAGCGGCTTGCGGAATACGATCATGCGCCCTTCGCCTTCTTCACTTCCTCAATCAGCGGAGGCACGATGTCGAACAGGTTCCCCACAACCGCAATGTCAGCGATCTCGAAAATCGGCGCTTCGGCGTCTTTGTTGATCGCGATGATGCTGCGTGCGCCTTTCATTCCCACGACATGCTGAATGGCGCCGCTGATGCCCAGCGCGAGATACAGCTTCGGCGCAACCGTTTGTCCTGACGACCCTACCTGCCGGTCCATGGGCAACCACCCCGAGTCGCAAATAGGACGCGAGGCCGCGATTTCGCCGCCCAGAGCGGTAGCCAACTGTTGAGCTAGTTCGATGTTCTTCTGCTCCTTGATTCCGCGTCCAACGGAAACGATGATCTCCGCCTGTGTGAGATCGACCGCCTGCTTCGCCTCTTTGAACGGAGCTTCGGGCTTGTTGCGAATCACGCCGTCGTCGATCTCGACGTTCACAGTTTCAACCGGGGCAACAGCGCTGCCGTCTTCCACTTTGTCTCCGCGATAAGCCCCCGCTTGGAACGTCGCGAAGTACGGAGCGTCGCCCGCGAATGACACATCCGCGACAAACTTGCCCTGGAACATCGGTCGCGTGAACAGCAGCTTGCCGCCCTCGTACTTGTAGCCGATCGCATCGCTGATGAGTGCCCTGCCAAGCGCAGTCGCCAGCTTGGGAGCAAAATCGCGGACCTGGTACGTGTGCGGCATCAGCACCAGCTTGGGCTGTTGTTTTTCGACAAAGCCCTTCAGCGCGGCCACAAAGCCGTCGGGAGTGTACGGCTCCAGTTTCGACGACTCAATGTCATACACCTTGGCGACTTTCTTCGCAGCAACTTCACTGGCCACGTCGCCAACGCCGCTGCCCACCACCGCAGCTTCCAGAGTCCACTCGGTCTCCGCCGCCAGCGCCTGCGCTCCGGTCAACGTCTCCCATGAGGCTCGATTTAACTTGCCTTCCCTTTGTTCCACTACCACCAGAATCGTGTCTGCCATTTGAATGCTTGTCCCTTCGCGCCATCCCATCACGGCACCGTCTTACCAGTCGCGCACAAATGCTTCCCCGGACTTTAGGAGCATCGTCGCCCATATCACCTTGCAGGGCTCCGTTCAGTAACTGCGCCGCCGCAACCGATACCCATAAATGTTCAGCAGCACTCCGACAACCACCATTACGCCCGCAATCACTCCGAACCTGCTTTGTCCGAGTCTGACCGCTGCCGGTTCAAAAAACATCACGAGCAACGCAAAGAGCACTACCACCCAGCCCACAACCATGTAGGCCCTTCCGCTTTCGCGGCTTTCTTCTTGTGATGGCATCACCGCCTCCTGCTTGCGCGATACCGGGTTTTCGTTCTCATTTGCCAGCTATAAAACGTGCACTTCGTTCCGCAGCCTATCCACCAGCTTCTTCGCCACTTCCGCCGGAGGCCCTTCGATCACTTCCGTCTTTTTTGTCTTCTGCGGAATGTACAGCTTCCCGTTCTTCTGCAAGTTCTCACCCAGCGCCGCCTTGACCTCGTCAAACGAGACCTTCTTCAGCGGCTTGTTCTTCGCCTGCTTGATGCCGATCAACGTCGCATAGCGCAGCTTGTTGATGCCCGACTGGATCGTCAGCACCGCCGGCAGCGGCATATCGACGAACTGGAAGTATCCCGCCTCCAGTTCGCGCTTCACGCGAATGCCTGCATCGGTCTTTTCGATCTGCATGATGATCGTCGCATGCGTCCACCCAAGCTGTTCCGCCAGCACCACGCCCGTCTGCGCAAATCCGTAGTCATCGGATTGCAGCCCCGTGAATATCAAGTCGAAGTTCTCGTCTTTCACCACCGAAGCAAACGCCCGCGCAGTGTTAAACGCATCCAGCGCGACAAACCCGTCGCCTTCCAGGTGAATCGCCCGGTCTGCGCCCTTGGCCAACGCTTCGCGCAGCACCTGCTGCGCCCGCGCCGGGCCGCTGGTGATCACCACCACCTCGCCGCCATGCTTTTCCTTCTGCCGCAGCGCCTCTTCCAGCGCGTATGCGTCCGGCTCATTCACTTCGTAGGAAACGTCATCGCGAATCCATGTTCCGCTTTCATTCAGCTTGAGCGGAGCGTCCTTCTGCGGGACTTGCTTCATGCACACCAGGATCTTCAACGCTTGCTCCTTCGATTCCACAGGCTACTGAAAAACTTGCTTTTATGATCGCTTCGTATCAGGGCACGACTATTACTCGTGCCGATAAGCACCCGTTTTCTACCATCGCTCGCGGACTTTAGTCCGCGCCGAGAGCATCACAGGCAACCAAAGCCATCCGTCCCGAAACAGGCGAGTATAAATGACCAGCTTGAGGATAAGAAAGGAAACGCGAGCCCAGATTCCAGAACGGGAATCCACGCTCGCGCGATTTTGGGTAGTCTTGGCCTTCTGGCCAGCCTCTAAGTGCCCTTGTATATTTCCGTCTCGCGGACTCTAGTCCGCGCGAGGTTTCCGTTCTTGTGAAGAAGTCTGCACGCCCGTGGACGATCCGAGGTTGGTTTTCTATTCCTTCTTCTCTGTGTTCTCTGTGCCTCTGTGGTGAAAAATTACCTCCGCCGCTCCCGCTCCAGCAACTTCTTCTTGCGTTCCACGCCCCACCGATATCCCGACGATTCCCCGGATTTATGTACCACTCTGTGACACGGCACCACCACGGCAACGGGGTTCGCAGCACACGCTCGCGCTACCGCTCGAACTGCCTTGGGATCGCCGATTGTCCGCGCGACATCCGTGTAGCTTCGCGTTTCGCCCGCCGGAATCGCACGCAGCGCCTCCCAAACTCTCTTCTGAAAAGCCGTGGCGCGTATATCGAGCGGCAAATCGATGGTCGTACCTTCGCCGCGCAAGCTGGCCAGCAAGGGCTGAACATACGGTTGCAGCGCTGCATCGTCCCGCTGGATTTCCGCCGCGCTGAACTCTTCGCGCAACTCCCGCTCCAACTCACTCGTGCTCTCGCCAAACCTTACCGCGCAGAGTCCCCGTGTGGTCGCCGCCACCAACACCCGCCCCAGCGGCGAAGCGACAATCGCGTACTGAATCGTCATTCCCGCACCGCCTCGCCGATACGTTCCCGGCGTCATGCCAAGATGCTGGCTCGATTTCTCATACAGGCGGCTCGGTGAGCTGAAGCCCGCATCGTACAGTGCTGTGGTCACGTCATCTCCTTTGCGCAATCCGCGTTTCACGTGCTGCATGCGCCGCGCTGACTGGTACTCTCTCGGACTCAGCCCGGTCGCCCGCTTAAACAGCCGCTGCAAATGAAACGGACTGACTCCGACCCGCTTGCTCAGCTCCGCCAGCGTAAGCACGCCTTCGGCTTCGTCAAGCAACTGCCGCGCCCCTATCACCGCCCTGGCCTGCGCGGAGATTTCCGTCGGCTTACAGCGTAAGCACGCGCGATACCCCGCGCGCTCGGCCTGCTGTGGGCCGGCAAAGAACTCCACTGAATCCTGTCGCGGACGCCGGCTGGGGCATGACGGCCGGCAATAAACCCCCGTCGTTCGCACGGCAAAGACGAACCGTCCGTCCTGCCGGGCGTCCCGCTCCATCACTTGTTGCCACTGTGTCTCGGATTGCATGTTGCAAAGGTAGCGCTCTTGATTGGACGGCGCTATCCGGCCCTTGCGGGCAAACTCACTTCTCGTAACTGGAATTTTACTGCTTGCGCCAGCTGACTAGCTGCAGCGTTGCCAGCTCAGACCCAGAATCAGGCTCGAATCTGCGTCCCTTAGGTCGATTACTTGTGATATGGCGATTTGCCAACAATCGCAGATGTGCAATGTTGCTCAGACTTCACCGTCACCACGTGGGACGATTACTGCTCGTGAGAGATAGGTTCACGGGATCGGGAACGCCGCGCCGTGCGGCGTGACCGGTGGATTGGTAATGTCCACGGGTTGCGCGACAAGGAATATCGTTCACGCGCCACAGAAGGCTAAACAGAGTGCTACTAAGAATCGAAAGGGACATTGAAATATGCTGATAGCAAATGAGGGCCGTAAATCTCAATCCGCGAAACTGGTTGTACTGGTGGCATTCGCGCTAATGTGCTTGCCGAGTGCGCAAGCGTCCATACTTAGCGTCGGGGGGACCGCTCCCCCGAGTCCGCTATTTCCGACTGGGCCAACGCTGGCATCGACGTCAGGCACGATCACAACGCCGACGTTCACAGACACATACAGCACGTGGGTGGTACAAGACCCAGGCAACACGTTTTGTGCAAATTGCCTGGATTTCATGTACGTGTTCACCAACCTTGGGCCGGCTGTGAACCAGCGCTACTCCATGTCGAGTTTCGCTGGCTTCATGATCGATGCCGGCACGAACCCGTTCGGAGTGCACGATCCGATCACCGTCTCGCGTAGCCTGACAGCCGGCGGATCGGTGGTTAGTTTCAACTTCGATCAGTTCGGCGACGGAATCCTGCCGGGTGAGACCACGGTCGATCTGGTCGTTGAGACAAATGCGCTAAAGTACACCACTGGCTACTTGTCCGCTCAGGACGGCACAGCGGGCAGCGGTGTGGCGTTTGCTCCCATGACTGCGGTTCCTGAGCCGAGCTCGATGATGCTGATGGGCGGAGGTCTGCTGGCACTTGGCAGCTTCCTCCGCAAGTCGCTAGCGAGATAGATCGACTGACGACAATTGACGGGACATCACCGGCGATCGGGGCTGTCCCGTCCTTTTTCCTTCCACGCCTGTAATACCACCAGCCGCGCAAGAGACACGTTTATCGGCCAAGTGGTAGATCCGGTGAAACTGGAACCGGGCCGCACAGCCGGATTACGTGTGACATGGCGGTTTCTCAACACTTTCGGATTCCGGGCTGGGGCCACTTCGCGTCACCCAGGATTGAAAGGCCCACTCAAGCAGGAAATGCCTGAGTGGGTATCGGGCGGTTTAAGCTTGCGGAGTTTCGAGGGGATCGCAGGAGAATACCGCGAATACGTGCCACTGACTGCAGCGATATAAGAGCGCGGGAGAAATGACTCTGATGGCGGAGGTGTGCAGGGCAACCAGCTCTACACCGGGGACCGGTTCGAGCATGTTATCCCAGCACTTGGGACACATCGTCGGCTGTTCTGGCATGCCCAAAGATAATTTTGTGCCCGCGTGGATGTCTGTTCAATTTTGAACATTGCGGATTTCGCTACTCGGACGCAGAGAACTGGAGAAACCGGTTCAACCGAAGTGGTCCACACCGCGAAACGACTAAGTCAATTCTTTTGTTTCGGCTCCCTGACGGTCTGCGCGGTGGCTTGGCCGACATCCACTCGTTTACAGTCATGTTTGTCGAATTGAGCTTCTATCTCTTGCCCCGCTGCTATGAGATCGGGCAGCATCGATTTGAACTCCCGGTTGCAGAGTTCGCAGACGCCCCAGACTCCGGGCGCCTCGCTGCGCACAAATCGGAGCTTTCGTTTCCGCATGTTGACCGTTACCCTCTTCGGCCTCGCGTTCAAGCCCTGTGGAATTCAAACTGCACCGCTGCCTTTGCTTCTAATTCCGATTGCTTTTGCGACAAACTGACAAACCCAAGATACTGATCTTGCCGGTCTCACATGCGCCACGCGTTAGTGTGATTCTGGCGGTGCCGCTTATCAGGGATGAGCAGCCCTCCGTGCGTTCCGCGCAGTTCTTGCCGAATGTGTGCAATTTTATACAGGCAGCCAAACGGTCAACAACCTATATTTGCTCGCATTCTGGTCTTGCTGAGTCGTCGCTGCGCCCCGGTCTTCGCGACCGGCGGCCCGCAATTGCCTGCCCTGTAGCGCGTTCCCAACTCAGCGCCAGGATCGGTCGCGAACCTACCCTGCCTTAGGTCGATTGCTTGTGAGATGGCGACTTCTCGCCACCTGTCCGCAGGGGCCCCACTTCACAATGATTTCCTTGTGGCCGACCACTCGGGCCTGGTCGTCAAGAGGCGGTTCCCTCTGACGAATCAAGTGCTAGAGTTTGTCCCAGGCGTGAAGTAACTCCAACAGAGCTTGCGTCTTACCTTCGGCATCCCCAAGCGGCATGTTGGACAGACAGATGACCGTGAGATGTTGTTCCGGGAAACGGACCATATACGTTGATGCGTCTGTGTCGCCGCCAGAGTAGTCGAGCATCGGATGGCCATAACGGGAGCGCCACACCAGACCAAACGCGTCATTATCCTTATCGTGCTGGAACTTCTCGCGACGGTTCATGAGATCGGTGAATTTCTGGCCCGCGAGGGTCCCCGTGTACCAGTTTTTGTCCCAATCGAGCAGATCGTTCAACGTCGTGAAGACACCACTACCTCCGAAGTGTGGGGATACACGGACAAGTCGAACCCAGCCATCGCCGGGCTTAATGGCCACGCCTACGGCAGCCAGTTCCTTGACCACTCTGGGATCGGAGCGCGATGCATAGCCGGTTGCGCGGTGCGGAATGATCTCCGTGGTGTCGTCATCGATCTCCGTGTGGGACATTCCGAGCGGAGTGAAGATCCGCTCCTTCATGAATGCGGAGAAGGACTGGTGGCTCACCACCTCAACGATCTTCGTCAGAAGCATGTAATTGATGTTTCGGTAGTCCCACCGCGTTCCCGGAGCGAACTCCAAATTGTCGGGCCGGAGTGCGGTCGCGATCGCTTCGTCGCGCGTGAAGTAATAGAACGTCATCCAGGGGTCTCCGCTGGCCCGGGGCAGGTCGGTGTATTCGTGCAGCCCGCTGGTCATATACACCAGATGCTCGATCCGCAATCCATTGCCGTATTTGGCCGCCTCCGGGATGTACTTGGATACGGGATCGGTGAGTGCGATCTTATGTTCGAGGATCAGGAGCGCAATCGCGGCACCGGTAAACTGCTTGGACAAAGACGCGAGATGAAACGCGGTCTCCGGCGTAATCGGAATACCGTCGTCCAGGTTCGCAAGCCCATAGCCCCGGGACAGGGCAAAGTCACCGTCCTTAATGACGGCTACGGCGTATCCCGGGGATGCTGGTGGGCGAGCAAAAAGCCCATCGATCTCCGCCTGCTGCGCTGCGTTCAGCCATGAACTCCCACTGTGCTCGGAGGAGGCCGGAGCACGGTTCTGCGCGGGAGCGGGCCGCGGGCAAAGGCCCGTGGCTACAAGGAGAAGCAACGAAAATGTCAGGACCTTCCGCCGATCTACCATTTGGCCAATGGTACAGCGTCGTCCTTTATCTTGTTCCCGTTTGCCCCTGGCAATCTCGTCAGAGATACAACCGCTGTTCTGAGCAGATGACGACCAAAACCGGACGTGACCCTTCGACAATAGCTGTTGTAATCAGGCCGTGTGTCTGAAGCAATCTCAGGACGGGCATAACCGGCGGCCCTCGATTGCCTGCCGTTGGCAGTTTGTGGGATCGCGGGACCTCCTCTGTGTCCTCCGCGCCTCCGTGGTGAAAACGGGTCTTGAGACTTGTCACACAGCAACGTGTCCTGCGTCCTTTTGCGACACGTCTCTTGCCTGTAAAAAAAGTAATGTGAGGCAGGGGATTGGTGTCTCTTGCCCGTTCGCGCCTCGGCGTCGAACGACATTTGGCTCTTTCACAATTTCCCAACATGGTCCCGGCTGGGGGCGGCGTATTGGCCGCCTCAGCTTTTTACCGGGCGAGAATGGCTGTCATACTTGTATGACTTGTATGGCAAATTGAGTATGACTTGTATGATAAGTATGACAAAATGCCACGCCAAAACGGCCAATTTTTCGTTCCTAAGTGCTACGGCCACTAATGGATACATATAACTCTATATTTATCAATTGCTTGCG
>CAWIPZ010000003.1:0-56735 GCA_963837915.1 uncultured Acidobacteriaceae bacterium | reverse complement strand
GGGGACTAGAACCTGTTGGCCAGTGGGACAGGTATGCGTTGGCGAGCGTTGGTATGTTCTTTAGAATCGGCGCCTGTTCGGAATAGCGAAAATACGCAATGTTTGTAGGAGTGCCGAATATCATCATAATCCGGCCGTGATAGTCACAAATTAGATACACAATACTGGTTGAGCGGCCCGGTCAAGCGGGCGATTATAAAGCCGTGGGCCGCCACGACAACGGAGAAATTCGAGGCAGATCGTTAAGGCTGCGGACCGCCCCGAGGAGGACGACGGGACGGCACGTCGTAAAAAGACTACTCCGGTTCTGATTTTTTATGGGATTCGTTTTCGGTGGGCGGTTCAATATACTCAGCGGGAAAAACTTCCTGTCCATCCACAACAACCCAGCACTCGAAGCCGGCGGATGATTTCTTATGGGAAATCGGGCCGTTGTATAGAAAGTCGTCTTCGTGCCCATGGGTTGCGCTCATGGGTAGATTCTACTCCTTTTGTCAACCGCGCGCCGGGACGGCCCGCATTCGGTTGTCCGGGAGGGACGGCCGAAACTCAACTAAGATCTTCCAGCGACCGGCGAACTCGACGATGGCACTTGACCGGTTGAGCGTTAACCGGGCACTGGAGATCCGCCTCGTTTTAGCCGCTAAGCGGATGACATCTTTCGCTAGTTCGCCCGCCGCACCGCGGCGATCAGACCAGGATAAGGGTTTACCGCCGTCCCTCTCGACCACCGTTTTTCCGGGCCCAACTCGAAGATTGCAAAATGCAAGTGCGGCGCGCTTTCGACTGCGTTTCCAGTCGAGCCCACAAACCCGATGACATCGCCAGCGCGGACCGGCATTCCCTCGTGCAACCCTTCCGCGTAGTGGTCCAAGTGCGCGTAGTAGTAGCAATACTCTCCCACTTCATCGAACTGGTAGATGGTCCTGCCGCCCGGTACGCTGAAGAACAGTTTCTGAATCGTTCCGGGCACCACCGCACGCACGGGTGTTCCCCTCGGCTCCATAATGTCGATCGCCTCGTGCCGGTGTCCGTTGTGAAATTCGTCAAACGTATCTCGCAGATTCGCCAGCGTGAGCCCGCTGATGGGCGGAGTCATCTCCAGAATGGAAGAGCTCCCGCCAATAGCATGAACCGCCAGGAAAACTACAGGAATAAAAATGCAGAGCTTCCAGCCCATTCCTCGAAGACGATTCGTCCCGGAAGACCCTATACCGCGTCGAATATTTGACAGATCAACCCTATCCCGGTTCGTCATCTGAACCCTCGCATGCATCATTCCTCGAAGACCACCGCCGTGCCCCTTGTTACCAGGCCGGCGAGTCTGCTGGCGTCCCAGTTTGTGAGCCGCACACACCCGTCGGACTGGGAATGGCCGATCTCCCCCGGATCGGGCGTGCCGTGGATCCCGTAATGGGGATCGCTTATGCCAATCCACACCACACCCACTGGATTGTTCGGGCCCGCCGCGATAGTCGCCTTCGCACTGGTGGGGTTAGGGTCCCAAAATAGGTCGGGATTATAGTCGTATGTTGGATTTCGCAGGATCTCAGTGACCCTCCAATTTCCGAACGGGAGCGGAAAGTGCGCGCTGCCGCTGGTCACCGGGGCGAAGAAAACCACCTGCCCTTTTCCGTCGTACGCTTTCAGCACCGACTCCTTCTTCGAGACCACCACCTTCACCACTCCAGTGCGGGCCCGCTGCGTCTCAAGTGCCTCGCGTTCGCTGCGCGTCACATTCGGCACTCTGATTTGCTCGCCCGCGCTGAAACGGGCCCTGGGATTCAGGCGCTTCAGCAGGGCCGGTGCCGAGTGAAATTTCTCGCTTAGCTCCTGCAGCACCGATGTGTAGTAAAGGTGTGAAAGTTTCGACATCGCGATCATGCTCTTCGGAATCTCCTCGCTGAACGGCCCAGCCGCATCTTCTCTGGTGATCGTGTAGGAGACAATCGGCTCAACGACGGCACCGGCAGCTAGCGCCTGCAGCGCCGCCGCACGGCTCCGCAAGCCTGGAGCAAGACCGCGCTCGGCCTGGAACGCTGCCAAGGCCTTGCTGCTGTTCTCACCGCCGTTACCGTCAATCTCACCCGGCGAGAAGCCAGCCCGATCGAGAAGGACCTGCAATTCGAGCTCTGTGGTCCCGGCGGTCGGAATTGGCGGCGCCGGGCGTCTCCCTGCGAACGACGTAAATGCACCAAGCAGAATCGCCACGCCTGCGGCGAGACATGAGAGGGTCTTCAACGTAAATTTCGTCGCGTTTTTCGGCGCGACCATATCAGTTCTTCTTCCCAAGATGTTGCTCCCAAGAAACGCCATTTAATCAGGCTTCGAACTCACGCGTCTGTTCAAGACCGCACACATTAGGCAAGACGACGAAGAAGGTACGGATGCTTCGTGGCGTGCGGTAGAAGGACCTAGTGGTTTTGCCCCGATTTCACTTCTCCGGTAAGCGCGTTAATCGGGACTTAGGCATCCGACCGACGTCCCAGAACCCCGTTTATCAGGAATTGGTATTAGAATCAGCACGCGCGAGGTGCGCGGAAAACACAGTATGCAAACAGGTTTTCTCATCTTGTCGCTTTCCAAATCGCTGCGGATAGCTTTGCTCTTCGCCACGGTCACCCTCGTGATCTTAGGGCTATTCGATTGTTCGCCATCCCTTGGGCAATGTCGTAATTCGACGATGGCGGAATTTTTTAACATCGGAGTGTTGCAGGGAAAGGCGTTCGTCGGCGAGCGCATTGGCGTCCAGGTCCGCGCGCAGTCGCCAGGAATGGATCGAGTCGATGTTTATAAAGAAAAGATCAGTAGAGACGGCCAGGGCCGAATTCGGATCGAGACACAACTGTTTTCCAAAATAGATCAACAAGAGACTCGGAAAAAAGTAGAAATCGGCGATCTCGATTTTGCTGTGCCGGAACACGAAATAACTCACTACATTCAATTGATGGACTGTAATACGAACCAGACGTTTCTGGTCAATTTGGACCATCACACAGCGGCGGTAATGGAGATAACGAAGCCGGCAGCGGCACAACCTGCGGTGATCCCTTATCGCGATGAACTATTCCATGAATTTGCGAACGTCCAAAACCAGGATCTGGGACTGAAGGAAATTGCGGGAGTTCGATCCCATGGCTTTAGACTCGTGCAACCGACACGTACAAATGATCCCGCCAAACCTGAGACGGAGCATTACACAGAGGTGTGGATTTCACAGGAATGGGCTCTGACGATTAAGCAGATCCTTCGAAAACCCGAAACTGACTCATTGGATTGTATGACCATTTTAAGCTTCCATGCGGAAGAACCGAACCCCGAAAGTTTCGCAGTGCCGCCGGATTTCAAGACTGAGATAATGACGAAGATTCCTTCTGGCGAAGTTAACGAGAATCCGTGACGGACGCCGCTAGTATCGGCCCTCCCGGGTACGCTCGGTGATGTGAATCTTCGGGTCTGGATTGACAGCGTAACTCCTGGTAAGTCGCGTAACCGGACAAAGAAGGCTAGTTTCCGGTTAGAGCGTTAATCAGGCATTACATAAGCAAACTGGCAGCAAAGTGATGGTCGCGGTTCGAATCAAACGGACCCTAGTGGCCCTCGTCTTCCGTATCGTCCAACTACACGATCGCCGGTCGTTATATCGACTAGCTCCGTTAGAAAAGGGAAACCTAGGACAACCGCGTTCGCTTGGTGGGACGCGCCAGGAAGAGTAATTAGCTGAAACCGCTGAAGACTGACCCGATTCCGCTCCTGCGTGTCAATTAGCCAGGTGGGTATCAATGGAGGATAGTCGAAATGGATGACGCGTATGTGTCTATCCAACTTAATCATTTGAATAAATTTGCCGTTGCGTAAGGGGTCCATTTGCGGCAGAATCGGCGCCTCGTCCCACGGTGTGATGTGCTCGAACCCCCGTTCGTAGTCTTTCGCTTCGGTTCTTACGAGTCGCGTGTCCGGACGCGTGAGCTATTCAAGCACGGATCGAAGCTGAAAATTCGCCCTCAGCCACTGCAGCTATTGAACTTGCTGCTCAGCCGGCCCGGGGACGTGCTCACACGGGAGGAACTGCGCCAGCAGCTTTGGTCCGCTGAAACGTTTGTTGACTTTGAGCACGGCCTGAACAACTCCGTCAAGGAACTCCGCGCCATCCTGGGTGACTCGCCTAGCGAGCCTCGATTCATCCAAACGCTGCCGAAACTGGGCTACCGTTTTATCGCTCCTGTGGAGATCGCCGAACCGGCAGTTCAACCAGCTTCTGTACCACGGCTGGCTGATGATCCTCTCGCGACTCACTCGCTTTCAGTGCCGAGCGTCCGCAAATTCGACTCCGCGCCAGGCTCATCAAACACAGCATCACGGATTACGGCCCGGCCACGTTTCTGGCGGCCGTGGGCGATCCTCGGTCTCGCCCTGATTTTTTTCTTGTTGGCGGCCGGTTATTTTCCGTGGTCCCACTCACGAAATAGGCCCCAACCAATAAATCGCAGAATCATGTTGGCAGTCCTGCCCTTTCAAAATCTCACGGGTGACGTGGGACAGGACTACTTCAGCGACGGGCTTACCGAGGAAATGATCGCCCAGCTCGGGCATCTCGATCCGGATCACCTGGGAGTCATTGCACGCACGTCCGTCATGCATTACAAAAATAACCCTGCGCGAGTCGACCAGATTGGCCGCGAACTCGGAGTCGAGTATGTCCTCGAAGGCAGCGTCCGTCGCGATTCAGACACGGTGCGTATCAGTGCGCAATTAATCCAAGTGAAAGACCAGAGCCATCTTTGGTCCCGCCAATATGATCGCGAACTCAGCCACTTACTCACTCTGCAACGTGAGATTTCCCAAGAAATCTCCAGTGAAATTCAGCCAGCGCTCGGCCGGCCAATCCAATCCACCGGTGCCGATAGCTCGTCAGCTCTGCTCGCTCCGAGAAGCTACGAAGCCTATGACCTCTACCTCAAGGGTCGCTATTACTGGAACAAAAGGACGCCTCAGGGTTTTCAAGAGGCGATCGACTACTTCCTGCAGGCCTTGGCGAAAGATCCGAACTACGCTCCCGCGTACGCCGGCTTGGCCGACTCGTACGCCTTGATGAGCGCATATTACGTTGCCGCGCCAGGCGAAATCATCCCTAAGGCGCGCGCCGCAGCATTGAAGGCTTTGGAACTCAACGAAGATCTTGCCGATGCGCATGTGTCGCTGGGTTTGATCGCGCAGAATTACGATTGGGACTGGCAAACCTCCGAAAGAGAGTTCCAACGCGCGATCGCGCTCGATCCCAATTACGCCACCGCTCACCACTGGTACGCCGAGCATCTCGCGCTGCTTGGTCGCTTTGACGAAGCTTTCACCGAGATGCAGCGCGCCCGTCAGCTAGACCCTCTTTCGTTCATCATGCAGCTGGACGATGCCGTTTTTCTTTACTACTCGCGTCAATACGGACGAGCTATTGAACAGTTTCGCGCTGTCCTGACTTCGGAGCCGGACTTCGCCCGAGCCCACCTCATTTGTTACGCCTACGTGCAGCAAGGGCGGTTCGCAGAAGCGCTTGCTGATATCGAAAGTTGGCGCCGTGTAGATGTAGATGCGACCCAGTGGATTGAGAGCACAGCGGCCTTCGTGTACGGCCGACGGGGTCAGAAGATTCAGGCTCGGCGAGCGCTGGAGAAATTGCAACTCTCGAACCGACACCACCCAATCGATCCTTTCGTCCTTGTTGGCGCCTACGTGGGCCTCGGCGATACGAACCACGCACTGGCCGCGCTCGAAAAATGCGCGGAAGCTCACTCGCCAGGCCTTACCGCACTCAAAGTTGATCCCGTGTACGACTCGCTACGTAGCGAACCGCGCTTCCGGGCGTTGCTCCACCGCATCGGTTTCGCACACTAACTTTGAAAGGTGAAATATCCCGGATGCTATGCATCGTAGAACGCACACCCGGGTTACCCGGGAGTCTATCTGTGGACCAGAAATCCGGTCCCGTTGCTTCACGTTGGAATAGCTTCGCAGATATAGCAATCCGCTGCGCCGGGATTGCGAAAGTGCTGATAAGTCGGGATACCGGACATGTGGAATTTGTGGATCGGCACTTGTCCAGTAAATGCGTTTATCAGGATTTATTCAGGAGTGCCTATTCTTGCGGGCTTGCAGCCCCTGGGTCACGCTCGCGGACTATTCGAGGCGGGGGCCCCGGCGGGCTACTTTTCAGGGACTATCTGTTGTGCGATGAGCTGGGCGACTTTGGAATTCATGCCAACAGGCTCCACAAACAAGAGCTGGTTCGGATTCAGGTACATGCGGTCAGGCTCGTGTAACTCCTTGCCGCGTTTCACAAGGATGTTATTCGCCTGCTTGGTCTCCGGATTCGTCTGGCTCACTATGTAAAAGACGTCGGTTAGAACAGGAGTGGGGCCGCCGTAACCTTGCAGATGGCCGAAATACACGGAGCCGTTGGTGAGCAGCACAGCCTGGTACGGGGTGGAAAACTCCGGCGTCGAACTTCGCATTTCATGCGCAATGTGCAGAGCGGCGGCGGCCATTATGAAAAGACCCGCTAGAATCCAGACGACCTGGACCAGAGCCACGCCTCGCTGCTTAGTGGCCCTCGCAACTCTCGCGCAGGGCTGCGGAGGCGGCACGTCGGAGTGGAATGATTCCATCGCGTAGTTCAAGCGATTGCGGAGGCTCTCTTCCGTCGAGAGCACACTCCCAGAGCGAGGAGCGCCATCCCAAGCAGGAACAGAGAAGACGGTTCGGGCGTCGCAGTCGTGGGGCCTTTAATTTCAAGACTCAAGCTGTTCGGACCAAGAACATCGGTGCAGGTGTCATTCACCGGACAAGCCCAGTTCGTGAAATCGATGCTGCTGAAGTCGCCCGAGTTAGAGCCGAACAGCAGGAAAGTGAAATCATCGCCCGCGACGGGCGTGAAGCCATCGACGGCGGTGAAGTCCAGCGTGCCATCGAGCGTCGCGAGACCGCTCACATCCAGGACGCTGAATTCACCCGGTCCCGATCCGCCGAGGTCGATGAGAAGAGTCCCGCGGGAACCCTGCGTGAAGTTCCCGTTAATTGCCAAGGTGCCCAGAGCATCTCCGGGCTGAACGGTGCCGACGCTGTTGTTGACGCTTCCATTGATCGTGCCGGTTCCTGAAAGAATGCCGAGGACAATCTGCACGGTCGGCACCGAATTCAGCGTGCCATCCACGATGGTCTGCCCTGCGTTCTGACTGAAGGTACTGCCTCGAAGGTTGTTCAATACCCCGCCTGCCTGAATGTCGAGAACGCCGTATTGGGCGATGTTGCCAATGTTGGTGATGGTACCGGCGTTTGTGAGCGTGCCGCTGATGTTCAGTGTGGCGCCCGCGGCATTCAGAATCGCGGCGCCCGAATTGTTTGTGAAGGTGCCGAAGGTGGTCAGTACGGCGCCCGCGTCATTCAGAATCGCGCCGTTCGAATTGTTTGTGAGCAAAACCGAAAAGAGGTTGCCCCTGTTCTCCAGCGTGCCAGAGTTGATGACGTTCCCGTCACTACTGTCAAACATGCCGGAGTTGGTGAACGTGCCGTTGTTGTACAGGAGGCCGTTGGTGTATGTCGCGCCCACGAAGTTGGTAACAGTGCCATCGTTGTTGAGTATGCCAGTAGAGCCGCTGAACGTACCGCTGTTGTCGATCGTGCCACCGAAGTTTGTGATCGTGCCCGAATCGTTGGTGAGCGTACCGCCATTAAAGATCGTGCCCGCGCTGTTGAGCGCACCGAACAGGCCGTTTGTGAGCTGACCGAAGTTTGTGATCGTGCCGGCCGGACCGTTGTTAAGCGTGACAGCTGTCAGCGAACCGCCGTTCAAGAGCGTGCCGTTCCCGGCGATTGCAATCGTGCCGCCGTTGTTGAGCGTGCCGCCGGAAGGCGTACCGCCGTTAAAGAGCTGGCCAGCGTCGTTGATCCTGCCGTCGCTGGTGAAGGTACCGTTGTTCACCACCGCAGAGCCGTTCTGGAGAGTGAGGGTAGCCCCTGAATTGTTGACGAGCGTGGCCCCCTGCGTATTGGTGAAATTTGCGTCGGTTTGGTTGATGAACGTCACGCCTGATTGGATCACACACGGATTTAGCGAATTGGATGTAACACCTGAGTTGACAAATTCGCTCGCGACGGGACAGGTGATCTGCTGCGAGAAGGACTCCGAGCAAGCGACGAGCGTCAGCCCCAAGAATAGAAAGGCCCGGCAACTGAATCGCTCCGCTATCCGGCACAGTCGTAGGCTCATAACGTGGCTCTCCTAAAGTCGGACAAGCGGAAGCGCACTAACATTGATAGCTACAGTCGGGCGGTAATTTCGCCGAACAGGCGCGCCTTGTCAATGCAGCCAGGGTAAGCGAAAGGTAGAATTCTGGTAAAGGTCTAACGTGAAGAACACGGGAAACGTACGACCCATAACGCGGCTTTTCTAATAGGTCGACCGAGCATTCGACGGCAGAAAAGCTGACACGGCGCTTGAGACTTATACGTTCGTTCGCTGTAAGTCCTGATTAGTCGCGTAACCGGACATCTAGTTGTTGCCGATTCTTACCTGTCTGGATTCGGCGTTTATCGGGACTTCACTATCAAATTGTAGGCTACCCACATTGCTGGTGAGCAGCGGGCGAGTCACCCTTCGGGCGAATCACCGCGCGGGTCCGCATTGGATTTTCACGCTGCCGATCCTGGTCCGCTGCGGCGGACAAGGGTGCAGGGTTTTCGAATGCAGGAGAGCCGGATTCGAAGGGTGGCCCAACTGCCGAATTTGGGGGGTGATCGCTGCGAACCGCAGCGATTCTGATTATTGTGGTCAAGTTGCGGGGACGCAGATAATTGTTTTCCAACAGCCCGTTCCGAAGGGCTGCCAATCGAGCTGAGCATCAACCCACCCGGCTTCGTCAGCTTGCGGGCTGCCCAGCCTTGCCAGGTCATCCGCCGAAGCGATCGAATGCATGGCGATGTACGATCCTGTTACATGGTCCGTTCCGGGATGCTCCGTGTATACCTCTCGAGCAATCAACCCAAACGAGAAGCACCTGAATACTCCCTCCTCGTCCACGGCCATGCCCACCCATCTGCCGTCAATGTACTGCATATAGTAATAGTAGGTTCCCGCAGAAAGGTGGACGTTCTTCGGAGAAGTCCCTTTGATGGTGAATTTGTAAAGCAACAAGCCCTCTGTCAGAGCCTTGCGAATTGCGTCATGGGTGGGCTCGGGCGGAACATAAAGCACGGAGCCGCCTTCGTGCTTACTCTCATGACCTCCCGCTTCATAGAATTTGGTTTTCCTGGCGATCGCCAGAATCTCGCCCGCGTTCTTTAGCTGTGGCTTTCCATCCATAATGAGATCCACCATGCCGGTGATTCGAGTTCCGTGCTCGGGGACCAGGCTCGTGTGCGCGGACTTCTCTTGTGCCAGGGACGTTGTGGCACTCAGGGCAACGAAACCGACGAGGAAAAACGCTGTAGCCATGCACGCTTTCATTTTTCCAAACAATTGAAACATGTTCGCGCCTCCAGTCAGCAGAAGGACTTCGACCAGACGTGAGGGCCCAGGCGCAAGACTTTTATCTTCTCTGAAGTGATGCGCCGAAAAGCGGGATATGAGGCCTTGTACTCCCGATCAGACAGTGAGTCAAGGTCTTCTAATTTGAATAGCTACCGATAATCTCCGCAACTAAACAGATGAGAGCCTGTGGGATGGCTTTCATGTTTGGGGTGGCCTGCTCACCGGGTTCAACAGTGTAGGTCAACGCCTAGTTAACGAATTGAGACAGCAAATCGAGAAATAGACAACAAACAACCACCGATTTGCGAGTAGGTATTAGCAAATCGCCGTCCCACCAGTGATTGTCCCAGGCAGCGGTAGGCCAACTCCCGATTAGTCGCGTTACCGGACATCTGCCTATGCCTCGATTCCGCTCGTCCGGTTTCGGCGTCAATCAGGAGTAGACGGCAAACCGCTGATGAAAGCCATGATGATGGTTGCGGCCTTCTGCGGCTCTCGTTGTAAGAGCAAATGCGGAGCAGGAACTGACCTTAAAACGGTGTCTGGCCTGAGTTGAGAAAACTCATCTTTGCATGACAACGAAAGCAGTCTGTCGTAGGTCGCCTCCAAGTACAACAGCGGCACGGTCGTTCGGCGTAGGTCATCACGTGCGTCACAATCCAAAACTTCCTGCAAACGGCCACTCAGTACACTGGGACTCACCCTTTGCAATGCGTGGCGCAGGCTTTGCAGAAGACCGGAAGGTGCGTTCTGTCCGAGAAGAAAATACTCAAGAATAGTGCGAGGTGGCTTCATTTTGAAAAGCCAAGGCTTCGCAACTGCCCTCACTGCGCCCGACCAACCACGAAGCGGATTTCTAACGAATCCGGCACAGATGACAACAGCGGCTAGATTGTGTGGATTAGTTGCTGCGTACCAAACAGCCAGCGGCGCGGAGAACGATTCAGCTACGAGCACGAATCGCTCTGCTTGAGGAACCGCCGCACTCACGAACGGACGCAGACCCGCGTACCGCAAAAATCTGTCAGTTGGATAGGCAATGGTCGTCGCGGTCCATGATTCAGGAAGAGCCGCGATGAAATCGGCAAATAAATCTCCTGTCCCATCAAAGCCGGGAAGGAGCGCCAAGTGTCTAGGTGCCAAAAACGGTGCCGTCACTGCGAAAATTATACTTCCAAACGTCCAAAGTCCTGATTAGTCGCGTTCCCGGACATTAGGGTCCTCAACCACTCCGCTCCTTGTCACAAACAAATCACCGCAAGTGTGAGTCGTTCGGTCGGATATTCTGATCCCAGGTCTCGCGGATTTTCTTTAGTTTGGGCGGATAGATAGTCTACTTTCGGAATCGGTGGATCAGGCGCATGTAGAACGGCGTTGGATTTTTCGTCGCTGTTTCGTGTTTGATCTAATGCCTGGCTTCCGCGCTTAAAAACGGAACAGGTCGGAACGCGCGAATCGCGATCCAACATCCCATCACTTCCAGAAGAAGAAGAAGAACTGCAGTCACTCGAAACGGCAGCACCCATGGCGTTGTGGCCATGTGGAAGACATTAAGCGGTCCCGGAGTTACGAAATGTTCACCGCCTCCGATCACGAGCCCTACGGCCAGCGGAAGAAAAAGAAGAAATCCGCCGAGGCGGAGAAAGTGAGTCCACAGCAACACCAGTGCAACCGTGGGCACCAAGTTTATCGCGGTCGTGGCGGCCAGCACTTGATGCTCCGTAAGCCCCGGAGTGATTTTCGCCACCAGAACCAGGTGCCAGAAGACGACCCCAGCATGCGCTAGAACAACGAACGTTGCAGATCGAGCAGTCCTGTTCATAGGACCTCCGGCCAGAGATAGCATGCTCCTGCCGCTGGACCCAACTCCGGTGTCAAATATCCTCGACCATTGTTTGGTCGCTCCGTGAGTTCCTATGAGGTAACGACCCTGATCATGATACGAGCGGCCAGCGCGTTGATTCTAACCCATCAAATCGCGAGAACACATTTGTTACCGCGAGTAGTTTTCGGCTAAGTGCTGGTTAGTCGCGTTACCGGACATCCGCCGTACCAGCACTGAAAAGCATGCCGCCGCCACTCCAAAAACGCTACCCAACCACATCAGACGGTTCCAGCGGCACGATTGGCTTCGTAATGGCTCTGAGCCACGCTTTCAACGGTAGGTTCAGAACGAGCGCACCGATTGCAGCAAACCAAAATTCCAAATGAAACACCTTCCACAGAACTATAAGTCCCAGCGTCGAGGCGAGCGCGTGCGTCAACCACGCGTAGAACGAAGAAATGTCCAACATGGCATTGCAGTTTTGACAGCGGAACGGTACGCCGTAAGTGATGAGCCGTAGTTCGACTGGTTTGCCGCATATCGAGCAGTTCCGACCATAGCGGACCTTGTGCTCAGGTTGACGCATGCGTTGGACGCCTTATACCACATCGGAAACGATTAAGACGGCTCAGTGCCTGGTAAGTCGCGTTACCGTCCGTATAAAGTGAACCTTCACATCTCCGGTAAGGGCGTTAATCGGGACCTAGGGCTGTCCTACAGCGGTGAGATACACTCCCACGACGCAAGCGGTTCCAGATCGAGGAGGCCCCGAAATGTCTGTAGGCAATAAGGAACGACACCGTACTGGGCGGATCGGCTGGCTACGTGCGGCGGTACTGGGCGCGAACGACGGCATCCTTTCGACATCGAGTCTAGTGCTCGGTGTTGCAGCTGCTCATGCGACTCACGGCAACATTTTGGTGGCGGGTGTTGCCGGCCTGGTAGCTGGCGCAATGTCGATGGCTGCCGGTGAGTACGTGTCTGCCCACTCCCAGGCAGATACCGAACAAGCCGACCTCACGCTGGAGCGCGCCGAACTCAAGGCGGACGACCTGGGCGAACACCAGGAATTGGCGGCGATCTACGTTGCTCGCGGTCTCGATCCTTTTCTCGCAAAACAGGTTGCTCAGCAGTTGATGGCTCATGACGCATTAGGCACGCATGCCCGCGACGAACTCGGCATGTCCGATGCTCTTGCTGCCCGTCCGATCCAGGCTGCATTAGCGTCGGCTGGCAGCTTTGCCGCTGGAGCCGCCATGCCTATCTTGGTTACCGCCATCGCCCCGCTGGCGACTCTGATCCCTCTTGTATCCGGAACTTCCCTTGTGTTCCTCGCGCTTCTAGGCGGATTGGCCGCACGTGTGGGTGGTGCAGGAGTAACCATTGGTGCAATCCGCGTCACGTTCTGGGGTGCACTGGCTATGGCAGTGACCGCAGGAGTCGGTTGGTTGTTCGGCACGGTTGCGTGAGCGTGGAAAACTGGACTCTTGCCTACTCCTGATATGTCGCCTCCCCGGATATCTGCCCCGGAACTAATTTCACTTCTCCGGTAAGGCGTTAATCAGGCGTTGACGCGGTCGGGCCGGCTGTAGATTCTCAACCATCCGGAGAATATAAGCTGCGCGCGTGACTTGCTGTGGCTGTGCGCAGATCCAAGATTGGATGTTAAGGGAATTAACAGTAAGCTGGAAAAATGGGACTCGTTAGACAGTGATGATCCCCTCGCTGACGGCGTACTGCACAAGTCCGGCGTTCGATTTGATCCCCAAAACCTCCATGGCATGGTACTTGTGCGCGGCGACGGTCCTCGCAGTGATTTTCATCATCGCGGCGGCTTCTATCATGGTACGGCCCTCGGCCAATAGTTGAATCACCTCGCGCTCCCGCGTGCTTGGTCCCCGAGCGTGGTCGCGGTCCTTCGGTCGCTGCAAGGAGATTGCCTCTACGCCCGCTGTGGCGCGTGGAGTCAAATACTTACGGCCCTTCAGCGCCCTGTCAATCGCCTCGTTCAGCTCAGATGCTGCTCCTTGCTTGAGCAGAAATGCCGAAGCCCCGGCGCGAAAGGCTTCGTCCACCAAGTAAGGGTCTTCACGCATAGTCATGAATATGAGTTTCATGCTCGGCATTAATTGTTTGAGTTGTCGGCCGGCGTCCAATCCCTTTACCTTAGACGTGGAGATATCGAGCACGATGACGTCTGGTTGCAGCTTTTCGGCGACCGTCAGCAACGCACGGCCGTCATTTACCAGGCCCACCACGTCATAACTAGGTTCCAAGTGTCCATTGAGCGCATCGAGCAACATCTGATGCTCATCTGCCAGTAGTAAACGCGGGCGCCTCATGCTGTTACTCCTCCTGCGGTTATTATTTTTACTCGACTTGCGTTCAGCCCGCGCGCCCGTATCGCGCCGGGGGCGTCGAGTAGCGATTGGTCACTCGATTCGACCCACTTGGCCGGACGTACCTCGGGATCAAACTCAAACTGAGAAGCTCTTGAAAGGAGGGCCTGACTGGAATGATATGGGCTAGAATTCGTAAGGGCATCGACATTACAGACTCGGTTCCTCTGCTGCGAATGCGAGTTCAGTGGAGACCTATTTTCTCGATTCATATGGTTTCTCCTGGACAACGGCTTCTATATATAAAGACGGGAAATCACAGTCAGAATGGTCATCACGTAAAAAAATGAGTTGCCGGGAATGGGGCAGCTGCTCGCAAGACAGCCGCGGAACGGCATCACAGGGTAGTGAAACAACGGAGATTTGCATGGCTCTGCCTTCGACCCACGAGGTCACCCAACTGCTCAAGGCCTGGACTACAGGGGATGAACAGGCCCTGGAGAAGCTCACGCCTTTGGTGTACAAGGAACTGCATCGAGTAGCGAGTCGCTGCATGGCGGGGCAAAGGCCCGATCATCCCTTGCAAACGACTGAGCTTGTGAACGAAGCCTACTTGAGGCTAGTGAACTGCGAACAAATGAATTGGCAGCATCGCGCGCATTTTTTCGCGATGTCGGCACGCCTGATGCGGCGCATTCTGGTTGATTTTGCGCGCTCGCGGGGTTATCAGAAACGAGGAGGCGGCGTGCCTCTCGTGTCCTTGGACGAGGCGCCCTCGGTAGGCCGGGAACCCGATCAGGGCCTGGCGGCCCTGGATGGTGCGTTAACGGAATTGTCTGCTGTGGATCAGAGGAAAAGTAAGGTAGTAGAACTGCGATACTTTGGCGGATTGAGCATTAACGAAACCGCCGAAGTACTAGGCGTTTCGGTCGAAACAGTGGTGCGGGACTGGAGATTGGCAAAGATCTGGTTGCTGCGCGAGCTGAGCAAGGGAGATCAGCGTGGAGTCTGAACTGTGGCGTCGAGTCGAAGAATTGTGCCACCGCGCTTTGGAGCTGGACCAGAGCCAGCGCGCGCAGTTCCTCGACCAGGCTTGCGAAGGCGACGAAACACTTCGACGCGAAATAGAGTCGCTGCTCGCTCACGAGAAAAATGCGAAGCACTTCATTGAGTCGCCCGCCTTGGAAGCTATGGGCGCACTGATCGCCCGTGAACCAGGCACGACAGCCAGCGGACAGGGCCTCATCGGCAGTAGGGTTTCTCACTACCATGTCATGGAGAAACTCGGCAGCGGCGGCATGGGTGTGGTGTACAGGGCTGAGGATTTGCGGCTTCGCCGGTCCGTGGCTCTCAAATTTCTTCCGGGAGAATTGAGCCACGACCATGCTGCCCTGGAACGGTTTCGCCGAGAAGCGCAGGCAGCATCCGCACTAAACCATCCCAACATCTGCACGATTCACGACATCGGTGAGCAAGAAGGCAACGCCTTCATCGCCATGGAATACATGGATGGCACGACTCTGAAGGACCGTATCGGAGGCAAGCCGCTACCTTTCGAAGAGTTGTTGGCCCTGGCGATTCAGATTGCTGATGGTCTCGATGCCGCTCACACCAAGGGCATCTCGCACCGCGATATCAAGCCCGCGAATATTTTCGTCACCGAGCGGCAGCACATCAAGATTCTGGATTTTGGCTTGGCCAAGCTGGCTTCGAAACGAGATGCGGACGCTACCCTCTCTTTGGAAGCGACCGGAGGTGTAAGTCAAGACCAACTCACGATGCCAGGGACGGCAATTGGGACTGTCGCTTACATGTCGCCCGAACAGGTGCGCGGCCAAGAGCTCGATGCACGCACCGACCTGTTTTCATTCGGGGTGGTGTTGTACGAGATGGCTACCGGCACACGTCCTTTTACCGGAGAGACCTCGGGAGTTATCACTGACGCCATTCTGAACCGCACACCGATGCCGCTCCGAAGATTGATTCCACAAGCCTCGCGACAGTTTCAGGATGTCATTACCAAAGCTTTGGAAAAAGATCGAAAGTTGCGTTATCAGAAGGCTGCGGACCTCCGGGCGGATTTGCAAAGTTTGAAGACGGCGACGGAGTCAGGGCGCAGGCCCAAGGTGAGCGTCGGGAATCGCTTCCCCGCAGTTCTACGCTCCCGGCGGGCCGCCCTCGTCAGCACCGTAGCGCTCGTCACGGTGGCTGCCAGTTCGTGGCTGATTCTCCCGCGTCACGCGCACGCGCTGAATGAAAAAGACACCATCGTTCTCGACGACTTCGCCAATAACACGGGCGATCCTGTTTTCGACGACACGCTGAAAACCGCGCTTACCGTTTCCCTGCGGCAATCTCCTTTCTTGAATGTGCTCTCTGACAGTCAGGTAGCGACGACCTTGCAACAGATGACGCTTCCGACTGACACGAAGCTCACGCCTAAAGTGGCCCGCGAGCTGTGCCAGCGGGCCGGCAGCAAGGCGTACCTTGCCGAGTCGATCACCAGTCTGGGCAGCGAATATGTGTTGGGGCTGAAGGCGATTGATTGCCAAAGTGGAGACACGCTAGCTGAGGAGCAGGCGACGGCGGCCTCTAAGGAAAAAGTGCTGGACACGCTAGGTGAGGCCGCATCGAAGCTGCGGGGCGAGCTGGGTGAGTCGCTGGTCACGGTGCAGAAGTTTGATGTTCCGCTGGAACAGGCCACAACATCTTCGCTCGAAGCTCTAAAAGCGTACAGCCTTGGCGGGAACGCCTTGAATGAGAAGGGCAGCGCTGCTGCTCTGCCCTACCACGAGCATGCTGTCCAGCTCGATCCAAATTTTGCCGTTGGATACGCGGCACTAGGCGCCGACTACTCTAATCTCAGCGAAGTAGGGCGAGCGAGCGAGCACTATTCCAAGGCATTCCAGCTGCGGGAACGTGCCAGCGAACGAGAAAGACTGGCCATCACCGCCTCTTACTACCGGAATACGACCGGGGAACTATATAAGGCGGCTGAGACGTTTCAGGAGGAGATTGAGAGCTACCCGCGGGATTCCGCCGCATATATCAATCTGGGTACAACGCTTGGCTCTCTGGGACAGTACGAAAAAGCTACGGAGACCACGAGGAGAGCAGTAGTCCTGACGCCCGGTCGAGTGTCCTCGTACGACAATCTTGCCAACTACGCACTTGCCTTGCAGCGATTCGATGCATTGCGGCAAATCGCTCGCGAAGTGCAGACGCGATCGGGTGATTTCTTCGCGGTTCGTTGTGCTCTATATGCACTTGCCTTTCTCGGATCGGACTCTCCGGCAATGGCCGAACAGCAACAGTGGTTCGCGGGTAAGACTGATTACCAGAACTTTGGACTCTCGCTCGCATCCGACACGGAGGCATACGCTGGTCATGCAAGCAAGGCGCGGGAACTGACGAAGCGCGCAGTGGACTCCGCGATCCGGGCAGACGCTAAAGAAGCTGGAGGGATATGGCAGGCTATTGCCGCTCAGCGGGAGGCCGCTTACGGCAATTCTGCGGAGGCGCGGCAGTCAGCGGCACAGGCTGTGAAGCTGGCTCCCGCGAGTCAGGGGGTCGAGAGTGAAGCCGGGCTAGCCTATGCCATGGCGGGCGACACTGCACGAGCTGAATTGTTGGCTCAAGACTTAGGGAAACGCTTCCCGCTCGACACTCAGATGCAGTCGCTTTGGCTGCCAGCGATTCAGGCACAAGTGGCGCTGAACAAAAAGAACCCGGCTACCGCCCTGGATGCACTGCAAGCTGCCTCCCCCATCGAGCTGGGACAAATTCCTTACCTCGCCAATATTTCCTGCCTCTATCCCACGTACGTGCGCGGAGAAGCCTATTTGGCCGCCGGACAAGGCGGTGCTGCTGCCGCCCAGTTTCAGAAGATACTCGATCACAGCGGAATCGTGTGGAATTGCTGGACGGGAGCTTTAGCGCGTCTGGGCCTGGCTCGCGCGAACGCGCTGCAAGCGAGAACATCGCAAGGCGCAGATTCCGACGCCGCCCGCGTCCGAGCACTCGCCGCTTACAAAGATTTCCTCGCTCTCTGGAAAGATGCCGACCCCGACATTCCCATCCTGAAGGAAGCCAAAGCGGAGTATGCCAAGCTGCCTTGATTCCTTGCTAAGTTCCCTTCGCGTCCGATGTGTTTTGCATCTTTCCCCAATGAAATTAACTTGCCTGATTAGTCGCGTTACCGGACATTTGACGTAGCAGAATCTCACTTCTCCTGTAACGGCGTTTATCAGGAGTTATCTTCGATTGCCGTCCGTGCAAGTGACAAACTGACGCGAATAACCGCGTCCCGTGAAACACGGTGTGTTTCAATGGACACCGGCGTGGCAAGTCTCACCATCGTATGCAGTGTGTTTTAATCGGCGGTCACTAGGAAGGCGAATTGCTCTCCAAACTGACGCGAGGAATCTTCAATGCATCCTTCCAACAGTTGTGACACCTTCGGTTTCCGGGACTGCCTGATGTTTGGGCGAGCGATATGCGCAGGGTTGTGCATTCTTGGGGCAGTCGCATCCGCTGGGGGACAATCACCGGCTCCAAAATCCGATGCTGGGGAGAATCTGCTTCATTGGCACAAATACGTGAATCGTACCTACGGCTTTTCCTTGCGGTATCCAGACACCTACACACCAATACCGCACCCTGATGCCCAAGGGCGTTGCCCAGACTACAATAATTACAAATGTTTGCTGTGGCTAGCGCGACGGGATAATCGTGACGTGGAAATCGGTGTGAGCCTCGACCTGCAGCCATTCCATTTGACACCCAATTCGGGCGATGTCTTGCCAACTCGGCAGCTGATTGGGGGTCATATTTTCTATGGCGGGACACTTGGCAGTATGGCTGTAGGATTTTCGGATAACTACTATCTGGATCTCAAAGGTAAAACCCTCGTCATTACTTTTGGACCGGGTGATTCTGCAAATCCTAGCGAGGAAACAAAGAAACTCGAATCCGAGATTCTGAAAACCTTTCGGACGTTCTAGCCCTTCTCATTGACACTCCGCGATTAAATAAACGCGTGCCAAGTCCTGATTAGTCGCGTTACCGTACAAGTAATTTGGCTCGATTTCACTTCTCCGGTAAGCGCGTTAACCAGGACCTAGTGTCACGCGGACCTTTCACGGTAGTATCGGAGCCGTGAAATTCTTTACCAAAGAGCTTTGGCTCAGTGGCCAACAACCTGAAAATCTCGAACGTTACAGCCGAGATTGGCAAAAGGTCTATGAGGAATACCGAGCCCAGCTTGAGAAATTACAGCCGCGCCTCGCAAATGATGCATATAACTTTTTCGCGGAACCTGATGTTCACGATGGCGAGCTGCTAGACCTGTCCGTAAGCGACGGACGCAGGACCAGTCCCATTTTGTCCGAAAACAAAACTCCATGGGCGGAGCTAAAGGATTATCCTGTGGCGGTCACGATGGAAGTCTTGGACTCATACGAAAAAAATATCTGGCGGCTATCGTACAAGAAGATGCGCCGTGTGGTAGTTGATTTTCCAACACAGGAACCTCTGTTCTACGGCCCCGGAGAGGGCTTTGGAGACTGGGGCTATCATGAGCTGTCGGACGCCGGAAACGATTTTTTTCGTCATGAAGTTTTATTTGCAACCGGTGCTAGTTTGCTGTTCGAGTTCAACGAGATTGCTGTCAGTTTCTCCGCTCGTCAATTGCTAACGCCCCAGGACGGGCACAACTCAACGTGATTCCGCAACACGCGCAAAGTCCTGATTAGTTCTATAAAAGGAGTCAAGAAAAAAACACCTTTCCCGCGGCGGGATTTTTTCTTGCAGTCCAGCCCACCCCGTTGAGCAAGGTTGTTCTGGCCTTCCGTTCCGTGTTCTCGGGACGCTGCTTCATTTAGCCAGCGCTTTTGGTCTTCTCTGCCAGCGGTTTTCATCACTTTCGCGCGACGAAGCCAGTCCGTTCGGAGACCACAAGCAGCACGGTTGTCAGGTGCCAACCATGGTTCTATCGGGGACTCATGGCCCATAGCTTTTTCGGGTTGTCCGAGGGGGACTAGGGTCGCGTGAGAGACGCAGCGTGCCCGAGGCACGCAGAGCCTAACTAATCAGCTGAGACTCGCCCTCGAACCCGAATGTCTCCAGAACCCGACTCGCCACCGCTGGAAAAAATTCCAGGATGGAACGGATTGGCTGGAGACATTCAAGCTGTTTGTGGTTTCAGATGTTGGGCGTCGAAGCGCACTCCTTTCTTCCAGACGATTAAGGTGATGGCCGCCATCTTGCGCGCCAAAGTCAGACGCGCCATTTCCGGCCTGATTCCCTTGGCCAGCAACGCATCGTAGAACTCTTTAAACGGGCCAGCCTTCGCAGCGGCCACGGTGGCAGCGCCCTTGAACACATTCTTCAGTTCGTGATTATGATTGCGATTCAGCCCGCGAATCGAGGCCGGTTTCTTGGCGCGCTGCAGCTCGCCCTGGACGAACCTCTGCTCGGCGCTGCTGTGCGTCTCGATACCAAATCCGCTGTAGGTCCAGAGCTGTCGCTTGGTACGGAAACGATGCGGCGTTTGCATCAAAGCGATCAGCAGCGCCGAGCAGATCGGGCCGATGAACGGAATCTCGCGCAGCAATTTCCAGGCGTCGTGCTTCTGAGCTTCGGCGAGCAACTGGCGCCGCACTTCCTGGCGCAGCGCCCGCAAAGCATCGAACTGCTGATAGTAGAATTCCGCCCGGCGGCGCACGCCGGCTTCTTGGATCTTGCCGAGCCACTGGGCTCGATAGCGTTCTGCGTAAACCTGTTTTCCTCGGCAGGCGATCCCCCAACTGCGATAGATCGCCTTCACACGAGTCATCACCCGTATCAGATCCGTGCTGATCGTCAGATAACTGCGCGCCAGCTCGCGCAGCGTGCGCACGCCGTGCTCTCCGTGATACACCGAGCGGACCATATTCGAGCGCAGCAACTCAGCCAGCTTGCGCGCATCGATGCGGTCGCTCTTGCTGCCTTCCTTGAGCAGAGCATTCCGGCGGGGATTACACACCACCAACTCGGCAACGTGCGGCTTGATCAAGTCATACAACCAGGCGGCCCAGGTGCCTTCTTCGAAAGTTACGTGCAAACTTCCGCGCAGGCCTTTGAGAAAATCCAGAATGGTGCTGGCCTTGGTTTCGATCGTGCATTCCATTACCAGCTTGCCCGAGGAGTTTAAAACCGCGACCGAGATCGCTTCCTTGTGCACATCCATCCCGATATACTTCACGCTATCCATAGAGGGCGCTCCTTTCTGAGGTAGGTTCGAGCCGAACACTCAAAACCTACTCCGATCGGGGCGCCCTTTTATATTGCGTCGCGTAACCGGACAAAGAAGGCTAGTTTCCGGTTAGAGCGTTTACCAGGACCTACCCAACTCATCGTCTCGACGCTTCCGAATTGAGTATAATTCGTGCAATCAGTTGGTGGTCGCGCGCTAGGAATCCGACGACGATCTTAATCACTAGACGACAATCACTGTTCGGCAGACAATGCGGAAAGCCCGGGGAGAACGTCTTTGAAATATTCGAAGAGCCGTCGGCCGTAATCACGGCTGTTTTGTTTACCACTTTTTTCGCTCTTGCGGGGCAGTCTGGGAGTAGTAGAGCCTCGACGGCCTGAAACGTTGGTTGGCGATTGGACAGCCACCGATGCCGAACGGCAAGCCCTTCAGCACTTCATTGCCGGCTCATATCGAACAACACTGCTCTCGAAGAAACCGTCAACAGCGCGCACGACACGCAGATGGTTTCGATTTACAACGCCTACGGACCGACGCGTGGCTATGACTCATTTCTGCTCAATCGGAAACCAGCCGCGACTTGAAACGCCGTCCGAACGCCCGAATCCTAATGAATTCGTCTTTTCCTTCACCGGCGCGACCAACCTGGCGAGCCCCATACGATCAGCATATGCACGGAGCTATGTTGGATTCGGCCATTGGCGGAGCGCCCAGCCCACTGTCGCTCAGGCGTGGACGATTCATTAACGGAGTGCTTGCAGTTTAGTGAGGCGTTAGGGGGTTCCGCTCACTGCCGGATGTAGTCGCCTTGTCGGCGGGATTACGCCTGGATCACGGCTAATCGACGGTTATCCCGACGCAAAAAGCTGTTCAGACATTTGCTTGATAAGTCCTGGTTTGTCGCGTAACCGGACATCTGCCGTACTAGAACTTCACATGCACGGTAAGAGCGTTAATCAAGACTTCGGGTTCGGGCTACAGTAATTGCCATACAGTTTTTGTGAACTGCATCACTACTAGGGGTGACCGCCATCATAGGTTATATGCCCGGAACCAGAGTAGGCTCGCCGTGTGTTGAACGGGAGGTCATGATGGAAACGATTCTTTTCTACTGGATCATCGTGATCGTGTGTGGATATGCGACTCTGGCAACCAGAGATTCGAAGTAGTACTTAACTCGTCCGGGCTTTGCGTTGATCAAGTGCAAGAGTGGGTTTTGCAGGTAGAAGCGCGGGCCAACCAAGCTTTTGAGTCTTGACCGCTAGCAGATCCGTACAAGCTAAACTCAACTCATTTCGTTCTTGGTGGTGCTCTGGCAAGTCCGCCAATTCCTTCGCGCGCTCAAATATCGCTAGCTCCGCAGCTTGGACTAGCCCGGTTAGATTGTTTCGATCGGATGTTTTCAGTGCTTCGAGGTACAGCCGCTTCCACGACAAAGAGGAAAAAGACTTCAACTTTGCAAGCCCCCTGGTTCGGACGTACTTCGTTGTTCCAACGGCGGGTGCTAGCAACGCTACACGTGATTGCAATAAAGTGTCTGTACGGTAGCGGACGCACCGCTCGCTAATCGAAAACTTGAAATCCACATTTACGGTTAGGGTGTTTACCAGGCATTAGCCTGCTTATAGTCCGCGTTCGAAAGCTCATGATGTTCAGAGAACGTCGCAGACGATCCCAGCATCTTTCTTGGGGGCTTCTAGTTGTTGGGCCCGTCAATTGGGGAGAGAAAAATACGATTGGCGAGCACCTCGCGTATGGCAGGTAGCAAATCGGAGTCCATGCGAGACTTCACGACGTACCCAGACGCTCCGGCGTCGAGGCAAACGCGCACGAAATCGCTGCCCGAATGCACGGTTAAAAAGATCAACTTTGCCTTAGAGCCCGATTCCTTTAACTTCTCGGCGGCTTTGATGCCGCTGAGAATTGGCATGGAGATATCCGTGATAATAACGTCAGGTTGCAATCGAACCGCCGCCGCGACGAGAGCCTTGCCGTTGGCTACCGATCCAACAACCTCAAAGGTCGGATCTAGCAGTGCTTCGACGAAGTCGCCCACGCCACGATGGTCGTCTGCCAAAAGTATTCGCGTTTTTCTCATTTGAGCTGGGCATTGATCGAGCTAAGCGTGAGCGAGCAAAAAGATCACCGGGTACCCTTGCAGATACTACTTGCTCCGAAACGCGCGACAGAAGTGTGTGCGATCAAACTAAAAGCTACCCGTCCGCATAAATCAGCGCAATTGGTACAAATGACAGGCAGGAGGGCAGGCCCAGGCAACGGAATCGTTCCTTACGGCAACGAAGCTATTGCTGCTACACTCGTTTGGGGAATGAGAAAACTATGATTTGCGAGAAATGCCAGTCCAGAAACCGAAAAACTTTCAAAGCAGAACTGGTGACCACTTTTATCGAGCTGGAAAACGTGAATCAAGCCCCTGTCTATCTTTGCCAAGATATTCGAGTCTGCTTGGACTGTGGCCATACGGAAATAACGTTTCCGGTGGCGAAGCTCGAGCATCTCAAACGGCACGCGGCGGTGTCAGACGCGCGACCGCATTCCAGCAAAGAAGGTTCGTCCAAGCCCTGATTCGTAAGCCACGAGGGCGCACGTTCGCTCTACAAACTCTTCATAAGATGCCCGGGCTTGTCCTCCTGCGATCCAACAAGGCAGCATCTCAGAACGCTCGGCATGTGAACCGCCGCGCAACAGCTGGCCAAGTCCCGGTAAGTCGCGTAACCGGAAACTTGAAAAATCCACGTGTACGATGAGGGCGTCTTTAGGCATTCACTCCAATGACCGGAATGAAAGCCTCTCCGGCGTTGGAGATTGTGATTTTCTCGCTCAGGTGAAATTGACCCTCAATATCTTGGCCGCAGAATCGCTCGTAATTTTTGACAATGGCACCCAATGAACACGAGTGACAGCATCGGCGAAAGGAGGGTTGTGGAAACGTTTAGACATCCACGAACAATGAGAAATTCGCGCAAGAGACGGTTCTCACGCGAGCACCGACAAAAACTGAGTGAAGCTCGTAAGGGGCAAAAACCCGCGCTGGGGATGCAGCACTCGGCCTCGACACGAAAGCGGCTGAGTGAAGCCACTAAAGGCAGCGAGAATCCAATGTGGGGAAGGAAGCACACATCGAAAGCCCGCGAACGTATGAGAGCTGCATGGCACGCCAGAAGAATTCGGAAAAGGGCGACAGAGAAATCCGCACCGAGTCCTGATTAGTCGCGTTACCGGACACTTGAACTGGTTCCCTACTTGTCCGCGCAACTGCGACGTGAAGGCCCTAAAGATCATAATCGCGCAAGTAGCCATGAAGAATGCCTTCAGGAGCGCAATGAGTTGCGCATATTCCGCTAGTGCTGCCGACCGACGATTCTAACGTGGTACTCCCTATCTGCTGGTGAGGCGAAGAAATTACCTTAGTGGAGCAACGTATGTCGTCCTAAGCGGTTGGTTCTAAGCCATTAATTAAGTGCGTAGCGTGGCCACTCGCGTGCACCGTTGAAGGTGTTGCATCGATTGACCTGGGATTCTTCAGTTCACCTGAACAAAACGGAAGTTATCTGAACCACCCCTCGCCAAGCTAACCAGCAAGACCTTAAAGGAGATCCATGAACACAATTACACGTAGGGACCAGTCCCGTGGTTTGACGCTACAGGACGAAGTCAATCGTCTATTCGACGATAACTTTACTCGCGAACGCTCGGGTCATGCGGACCTAGCTATGTGGGCGCCAGCCGTAGACATCTACGAAACCGAGAATGAATTGGTCGTAAAGGCCGAATTGCCTGACTTTCAAGACAAGGACATTGACGTCCGTATTACAAACAACACTCTGACCATTCGTGGAGAGCGCAAGTTCGAGACGGGCGTCAAGGAAGAGAATTACCTCCGGATTGAACGCGCATACGGTTCATTCATGCGGAGCTTTTCGCTGCCGAACACGGTCAACTCGGAAAACATTCGAGCTGAGTATCGCAATGGGATCTTGACGCTGCATATGGCCAAGCGTGAAGAGTCCAAGCCGAAGCAGATCAAAGTTAGCGTCGCAACAAACGGCAAGTAGTCCGCAGATCCCATGCGGAGGGACGAGTGTTCCCCTCGTGCCGACAGCCAAGGAGGTTGCCATGATCGAACGCAAAGAGCTTTCCAAAGAAGATATCGCTCACCGAGCGTACGAGCTGTACACGCAGCGCGGCAGTGAGCCTGGAAAGGATGTCGAGGACTGGGTCAGCGCGGAAAAACAGCTAAGCGCCGAGCCTGGATTCGTACAAGCAAGAGCAAGGGCCGCACAACAAGGCCGAAACTGATTGATGTGACGCGACTGCGAGGGGCGGGTTGTTACCGCCCCTTCGCACCTTCAATCACGCATTACCGTTCTATAAGGAATTACGCCCGCCGGATCGACAGGCATTCACTGAAAACGTGTGAAGCTTCACAGCCCAAGTTGTCCCTCATATATGAACACTTTCACGTTTGGAACATTGTGGTACCAATGCCAAATTACGCGCAGTTGGCCATCGAGGATGTAAAACTTCCCGGGTTCCCGTTCTCGAACCAGAGGCGGCGGCATCGGGTCTTGTGGCCACGGAGCACGAATCACGGAAGAAAAAGGAAATAAATCAGAATCAATCTGCTCACGTTTGTCCCGCATGAACTCAACAAAGCTTTCATCTCTGCGAAGTTCGCACAAACAGTGAAAATCCGTATGCGCGAAATAGCATCCATTTACGGGGATTTCCCTCGCGAACCAGCTCTCTTCTTGATAACTGGCATCGTCCGGAAATTTGCAGTTCACCCACGCAGCCAGTAGCTTGGAAAGTGGCTCGCCGGAATGGCTCGCTTGTCGATCGAGCCTAAGGCGAATCGCAGCCGCCTCGCCCTTCCCGTGTACGATTACGAGATGGCGATGGAAGTCTTCGAGCGGGATCGGGGTCTCTGAGTCCGAAGTCATCGGGCGCCCAACATATCACAAAAGAAACACACCGGCCGGATCTCGACGATGCGACGAGATTTTGTCACTCGCCTACCCAATTGGGCCCTTCGGACCATACCGTTCGTAACCGCAAACGAGAGCAGCCAAACCATTTCTGACGAATGCTTCCATCTCAAGTTTGCGTTCATTGACTTGGCGGAGTGCGCAACCTAAAATCTGCGCAAATGGCGGATCCCAAATCCCTCATCGGTCAGACCGTGTCCCACTACCGAATCATAGAAAAGCTTGGTGGCGGCGGCATGGGCGTCGTCTACAAGACTGAGGACGTCAAACTCGATCGCTTGGCCGCCCTGAAATTCCTTCCAGACGATGTAGCAACAGACGCACAAGCCCTCGGCCGCTTTCAGCGCGAGGCTAATTGCCCATTCCACGGATAGGCGTTCGCTCTAGTTTAGGAGAGTCTGCGAGGATCAATGGCGGAAGGTGAAGAGTTCCGAACGAAGCCATTCCAGTTTTCCACACCTCGTCAGGAAAGAATTTATGGTCGCCTGCGAAAAGTAGGACCTGGGCCAGCCGCTTTCTACAAAGACGCTTGCCGGCACATGACCGAGCAGCCCTTGTACGAATCCACCACGCATCTGGTCGCCCACCTACTGAGGGAAATCGAATCAGGACTGCGTCAAGTTTTGGTTACAGCGTCAAGCGAAGTAGTTCTTAAAGGAGAAAAGGACGCTCACAAGCGAAGCATTTTGGGGATTGTGAAAGCTCTCGAAATCGCGGAATCAGACCCCGTTGCCCAAGCTTGGGTAAACTTTCCAAGTCTCGACAGACGCGCACACAGAAACGCGATCGCTGCGCCTCGACCGCTGGATGAGGAATTTCGCCTTTTATGGGACCAAATGGAACTCATTCTCGATTTGGTGTTGGGAAAATTCGAAGAACACTACGTGATTTGGATTGCCAAGGCGGAAGAGCTTGCGAAGAAGGCGAAGCCTACGAATCCCGACGCCCAAATCCTGAGGACCCAACTGCCCAATAATGAAGTCGTCTTGGGACATTTTTTCGCTAAGCTTGACGATCCTGACTGGCTTCCTCCTCTGGTTCATGAAGGATTCTTCGAAGAGCCCCCCGCTCCAATAGAGGATCTGGAAAACGGCAGAGTCAGATATTCCGTCTGGCACCAATCACGGTTCCTGACACGGATGGCGCCACTTGTCCCAGACCAAGTACTCGAACTGATCCTGAAGATTCCGGAAACGACAAACTTTCTGATTCATCAGGATTTCGTGGAGGCGTCGCTCAAACTGCCTCCGGCATTGGCCGCGAAACTCTTGCCCAAGATCAAACGGTGGCTCGATGTAGGACGCACAACCGGTCAACTGAATTTGAAACCTGGCGAGCTTTTGAAGATCCTCGCTGAAGACGGTCAGTCCACCGCAGCTCTTGAACTTTCCCACCTACTGCTGGATTTTGTTGCGACTCCCAATAGCGTCGGCGAACCCATCATACGGTTTCCCACAGCGCAGCTTGATGTCTGGTACTACGAGCAACTCCTCACGAAGAAGTTTCCGTCTGTAGTTGTCGAGATCGGCGAACCTGCATTCGAAATGCTTTGTGATGTCCTGGAAAACGCAATTCTTCTTTCGCGGCCTCTGGGTCGCCCGCGCCATTCGGAGGATTTGTCGAACATCTGGTGCTCGTCTATCGAGATCGATTCGGGAGTTCATATCGACGGGAAACCGCTTCTGGTGAGCGCCATTCGCGATACCGCGGACCTACTGGCGAACGCCGATCTGCAGTCGGTCTCGCACTTAGTAAAATCCTTGCGAAGAAGGCGAAGACTTATCTTCAGGAGGCTCGCGCACCACCTTCTGAGACTTCACCCGCAATCGGATATGGTCGATGTCGAGCGGACGCTTTTGAGTCGCGGAATGCTCGACCCCAGTCGGAGAAGCGAGTGGGACGAATATTCGATGTTGATGCGGGATTGCTTCAAGCTTCTCTCGCCGGAGAAGCAGCACAAAATTGTGAAATGGATTGACGAAGGCCCGGATGTCGCTCGATTCACAAAACGATTCGAAAGAGCGCACGGCCAAGCGCCCACGGATGAACAGATTCAGCAGGTCGTACAAATATGGAAGAAGAAACGACTCGATCTAATTTCGAAAGATTTGTCAGACAAACTCAAATCCGAATTCGCCTCGCTGGTTGCGAGTTCAACGGCGCATGACGAAGCGAAGACTTCACCAGAGGGGTTGGGAGGGGCTTGGATGCATTCCGCCCCGCTTAACGCCAAAGAGATCGAAGCGCTCAGCATCGATGAAATCGTAAAGTTCCTCAACACGTGGAAGTCCACTGGCGACTGGGGATTCCCTACCGAAGAAGGTCTCAGTGCGACGCTGTCTCACGTCATCGCGGAACAACCAGAACGATTTGCACAAGGTGCTTCGCAATTTCAGGGTGTTCGAGCCATTTACGTCAACGCGATCGTTGAGGGCTTCCAAGGAGCCATTCGAAAAGACCAACGGTTCGACTGGCCGCCCCTTGTTGAACTACTTAAATGGGCGGTGCAGCAACAATCGAATGCTCCACCACAGAACGGGATCGCAAACGAATGGTATTGGCCCCGTAACTCAATTGCGAGGCTGATCCCAATGGGCTTCGAGTCTAAGAAGATTACGATTCCGTTTTCGTGCCGCACAGAAGTCTGGAAGATCCTGGAAGCGCTCTGTTCAGCGCCGCCGGCAATTGAGACGACGGTCGGTCCGGAGAGTCTTGAGGAGTTTCTGAGCGGCCCAGCAGTCAAGCCGTCGGTTTCACCAGAGCCGCTACTTGCAGCGATACGGTACGCCGTTTGGGTTAAGCAGAACATCGAAAGCCAAGCCAGCGAAAAACCGACGCGTAATTGGTTTGCAGAAATGCCTGAATTTCAAAGAACACTCGAAGACATACTCAGTCGAAACATTGACGTTTCGGTGCATTCGGTGTTTGGAGAAAAACTGGTCCCGTTAGCTGATCTGGATCAACCGTGGTTTCTGCAACACCTAGTAGATATTTTCCCCGAGGATCCGGAAAAACGAGCACTTTGGATTGCTGCGTGGAATGGTTTTCTCGCCTACTGGCGACCGGGAGCACGGCTGTTTGAGATTCTGCGTAACCAGTATATGAGAGCCGTCGAAAACATCGGCGAGAGCAATTCGAAAACAAAGTATGGGCAAAGCCCTGGTGACCTTTTAGCCGATCATCTAATGGGTTTGTATTGGTGGGGAACGCTGAAACTGGATGACGATCTCATACAGAAGTTCTTGGAAAAGGCTCCTGAAAAAGTTCGCGGACACGCCATGCATCAATTGGCGTACGCTGTCCACAACGACAAACAAGGAATTCCGCCCGATACGCTAAATCGCGTCAAGGATTTGTTTGAGTCGCGTTTAAATGCCGCCGAGAACGCAACGGACAAAGGCTTTTACAGTCCCGAACTTGCTGCGTTCAGTTGGTGCTTCGCTTCCGACAAATTCGATCCAAATTGGAAGATGAACATCTTATTAAGAATCCTGCGGACAACGGGGCGGCCAGAAGTGCCTCATCTCGTCGTCGAACGACTTGCAAAACTTTCCAAGACAACGCCGGGCGAGTGCGTCGAATGCTTAAGCCTGCTGACCGCCGGACTAGAAGATGTGTTCGAAATATACGGTTGGGACGCTCAAGCTCGCACTGTTTTAACCGAGGCGATTAGCAGTGGCGATGCAACAGCCAAGGCAACTGCTGTGACCACGATAAATAGACTGGCGTCGCGCGGATTTACCAATTTCAGGGACTTGGTCTAATCCGACGTAAGGCCTAGGCATTGCGCTTTTTTTGTGTGCCGTAACCGAATCAAGTTCAAGTTGCCCCGGATATCGGAGAGAGACATCTCTGGGTAGCGCGTGCCCGAAGACCCTCTCAGTTATCCCGACAGTTGTAACCACAAGAAGGCCGGCACTGGGCGGCCGTACCCGGCGTCCCGAACGTAGGGAAGACCGGGGTGGGGCGGGCAACCGCCGCCCCGGTTGTAATGGTGTCAAAATAGGGGGGTAATTTTTGTCAAGCAACTATTCGGACGAAATGATAGGGCCTGGGGGCGAGTGCACCCCGTAGCTGAAACGAAGAAAAAGGGGACCCTAATTCAAAACACTTACCGGCAATAATGAAATAAAAATGCCTCGCGTCTTTCCTTCCTGGCTGTCGTCGCCGCAATGTAATTGAGTCGCTTGCGCTTGCAAGCGCCGTCGATCGCAGTCGTTGCCGAAGAACCGATAATTGCACTTGACAATGCAACATTACCCTGATACGCTGCATTTCATGGAGACCGCCATGACACCATCGATCCTACGAAATATAGTCCGAATGCCGAAGCAGCGAGCGAAGCGGGTTCGAAGCCGTATTTCATACTTGAGCAGCGATCAGCTTGAACGCTTTCTGGAGGCCGCGAAGGCATACGGACCGCGCGAGCACGCGATGTTTCTATTTGCCGTCGCGCATGGTGCCAGAGCGCAAGAGATTGCGAATCTGCGGATTACGGACATCAACTTCAATACTGAGCAGATCCACATTGCACGGCTGAAAGGCTCGCTCGACTCGACGCAAAACCTTTTGAAGATCAAAGGCAATGCCTTGTTCAACGAGGCGGCCGTGCTCAAAGCGTGGCTTGCCGTACGAAAGCCGGACGCCGACAACTTCGTCTTCAACTCCCAGAAATCCACCCAGCTCAATCGTGTCACCGTCTACAAGCTCTTCCGCGCGATTGCCCGGAAAGCTGGGCTCGGCGAGACGCTGCAACATCCTCATGTCTTGAAACACACGGCGGCTATGTTAATGGTCCAACAGGGTGCGAATGCGTTCCTTATACGGCAGCATCTCGGGCACCGATCGTTTGACTCAACACTGGCCTACGTCAATCCGTCCGACGCGGATGCCTCGGCTGCTGCTGCGAAGGCGTTCTCCCAGGTCTTTTAACAGGCCACAAAGATGCAGTATTGTTGCATCGTAGCGTTTTTGCTGGTCGTAACCTGGTGAAAGCGCCACAGTTATTTTCAGCCGAAAAAATGCTACTTTACTTTCGCGGGTAATTTTCACCCATCCAGGCCGGACTTCCCTACCATGAACTCCCGATACCCAAGTGACTGGCGCGGTCCGAAAATTGACCTAGCCCGGCACTCGGGTCGATCTGCTCCAAATCTCCTCCGAGGCAGATCGGGCGATCCCCCCCCAAAATCCGATGCCGGGCCCTCTGGCTCAGCTGCGCCGACAGTTCCCTTGATGTAACGGACAATTTCGCCTCTTAATGCCGATTGTTGCGGTATCAGATCTATAAAGTATTGATTTCAATAGGTTTACAAACAGACATTATCGCTCATGAAGCGCGGTTATACGACCTAAGTCGCTCATTGTATTGTCCTTAGCTATATTTTCATGAGAAATTGCAGAATTCTGGCCTGGGACACCTGGGCCGCGCATGGGTTTTGCGTGGCAGGCGATTTCAGGTGCGAATCAATTTAGGCCTTATTTCTCACACTTCTGAAACCGCTGTCGGCCGGCCTCGAATACTGCGATCTGCGCGGCCGAGTGCTCGCGTGTTACAGGAAGGGTTGCGGCCGTGAACGCCACGCCAATAGGCGCAACGTATACACCCGCACTTGTCCGGCGTTGCATCCGGCGAATAGCCTCAATCCTAGAACACTGAATCCGAAGATCTCCGGTCGTGTTCTCCGGGTCATGCATTGTCTCTGTCGCCATGATGCCGGCGATCGTTAGCTCCTGGTCTATCGTCCACTCCATCCTGGTCTCCTTTTGAAGCCCCATTATTGGGGTCATTGTCCTGATAAAAGTGGCCTAACCAGCGATTTTGCCGGGCTCCAGGGCACCGGGAGCCGCAAAACAGCTAAAAAGGCGGGAAAACGCGATTCCCTGGAAATCCAGAATTGCTCTCAGGCGTCAAACTCATCCCGGAAGGAATCCCCGTTCCCGAAGATGCGCTTGGCTTCGTCCAGGAACATGGATTCCAGGCTGGAAACTGGCCTCACGAAAGTCATGAGTTCAAGGCCCTGTTTTACCGCCTCGGCAGTCGGGAATTCTTTGGCGTGGAAGTCATAGGCTCGTCGGCGCTGTTTGATCGCCACTTGGATGCCACCCCGAGCAAGGGTAAACCGGTTGCGATTCAGTCCGGCCGCCGCGCATTCAGCGTCGATCTGCGACAGGTATCTGGCCGCCGCTTCCTTCTGGACCGGAATGACCGATTCCTGGATGAACGCCAGAGCTGCTTTGTCGTTCAAGCGCGCCGCGAACCACAATTCGAAGCTGCGACGGGATGCCTCGATCGCTGCCTGCGCCTTGGCTGCCGCCAGCTCTTGCTTTCGATTCGGGTGGGCTGCTTTGAACCTGTCGCGCGCCGCCTTACGTCTGAGCCGCTTGCGCTCCGCGCGCCCGGCTGGACCGATACCACGGCGGATGCGCATAGCGTAAACGCGCTTGGTCGAAGCTCCCGAGGGCTCCGGCCAACGTTTATGCCGGCTGAGATGCGCCGGGGGAATTTGTGACGTGTCGGCCATTGGCCCTCCCGAGTGTGATTTTTTCCTTATTGCCGGCGATTACGGCTCCAGGACGCTACAATCCACGTGCAAGGGGTCACAAAATGGAGCGGCGCTGGCATCCTTTGGAACCCTAAAGCCGATGGTGTCGCACGGTATCCAAAACCCCAAGCGGCTCTTATAAGTAGATAGACACTAATTTCATACGCAAAACTTACTTACTCTACTTTAATGGGCCGCCTGGGAAAAGCCGCTTAGGATCTGACAGAAATAAAGGACTTAGCCAAATAATCCCAAGCGGCTTTTTGTTTCCACATCCCTTCAAAAAACAGCCCTTTTTTACCCTCGATTCTGCCCCATTTTTCCCGAAAAAAGCCGCTTGGGATTTTCTGGAAGGTGGGTTTACCGCTCAGCTTCTGGCGGGATATACCGGGTCACTTCCTTCCCATTTTTGGCCTTCCTCTTCACCCGGTCCATAAGCGGACTGAAGATCTTCCAGGCACGGGAGAATTGCTCCGGTTCATTGTTCTTTCGTGCCCGGGTTTCGTCCCAAAAGTCACGCTCCGACTTACCGTATTCAAAGGGGTCACAGTCGGGTCCGGCTGCCCGTATCGCTTCCGCCATGCGATCCTCGATTTCCCGCATCGCCAGGAAGTAAAAGCCCACCCGATCGCTTACCTCCTCGACAAAGCACGCTGCCCGTGTTGCCAGCTCCCTACGCGACTCAATAATGGCATCCTGGGCATCCCGTAAGTTGGCTTCCATTCGCCCCCGCGCCACTGCGTTCATGTAGGCGTCGATTTGCAGATAGTTCTTGAACCGTACCTTTGTTTGGATCTCCTTCGGCTGGGTCTCCCAGTACGCTTCGATGGCGGCCTCCGCGTCCCTTGCCATGGTGACCATTCCTGGCTGGGTGCGGGAACCGACCATCCCGCAGAGTGTATCCACGTCCTCCCACCACGCTAGAATCTTCTCCACCGGTATCTTGGGCTTCTTCCCCGGCCGGACAGGTCGCTCAAAGACTGGGTGTTGGCGATCATTGAACCCGGCCGATTTTCGTCCGGCAGTGGCGCACATGAAAGCCAAACCGTCTTGGGCGCAGATAACAGTCACCAGGTGAGCCCCGCTCAATGTGACGGACGGCAGTGCCTTCCCTTTTTTTGACTTTGTGCGGGAGACCACATACCGGTCTGCCAGCTCGCCGATAGCGTCCAAGATGTCCGGATTTTTCTTCTCGGATCCCTTGTGGCCCAAAGTGGTAGCTTCGTCAATGTAGACCAGCACGGGCAGATGCTGCGGGGGCTCCAGGAAAAAATCCTTCAAGCCGGCGCCGCTGTCAATGCTGTCCGTTATCTTAATCCGGCCTTGATCCATGCGGCCGGTTTTCAGGATAACTTCACTCCGGCGGTACGTTTCTCCCTTACCGGTTCCCGTGGCCCCCAGCATCACCAAGCGCCGCAGTGGCTGGACCCCGGAGACTCCATCGAACTCGATCGTCCCGGCGAGCACGGCACCGAAGACGAGCTTTGCCATTTGATAGGAATACTGCGGTCGCAGCGTTGTCCCGTCTGTCACCAGGTGGACAAACTTCTCGTAAATCGTTCCTTCCATGACACTGGGGTCAAACGGTGGAATTGTATCCGTCTTATCCCCGGTTGTTGATAGCGCCACCGGTGGAACTGCTGCAGGTGGTGGCGTGCTGGGAGCTTTGGGTTTTGTGGATAACGCGCGCACCGCTTCCGACTTTTCCAGCCCCACGAAATATTCCAGCAGCGCTTCCCGTCCACCAAACTCGTTATCGTGTGCCCGAATAGCATCCGCCGCCGTTTTGAACCGTGGGTACACTTTGCGCCCGTAGCGCGTCTCCGGAATCGCTGCCTCATCCACCGGCAATCCAAACAAAGATGATCCGGCGCCGATATCCGCCGCCAGAGTTTTTGTGGAAGCAGTCACGCCGAATAGCAGTACCCGTTCGTAGTGGCGCAATACTTCTACGCTCTGCGTGTTCTGCTCAACGCCCTTCAGTCCCAATTCCTTCATGTAGGTTGCTTCGTCCGCTGTTTCAAATACGAATGCGGTCATCCCAGCATAGGGATTCGCGGGCTCAGTCGGCTTTTGTGCTGATCCAAATAGAACAGCGCCTTCGCTGTGCACGCCAAACGTTAAGCTATGCCCAACTTTCTCTTCCATGAACTTTCGCAGTTCCTTCCACTGGCGAACATTCTCGCAGTGCCCGTGCTTGCAGCAGTAGGTAAGCATGCCGGACTCATAGATGATGACTGCGGACGATGTATCACTTCGCTTGTCCTTCTTGTCCGTGTGTTCAGATTCCCAGGGACAAACAATGCACCACATAAACGCAATCCCTTGTTTCCCACCATAGGATTGCCGTCCGTTGTAGCACTCGATTCCGGATTCTTCGAAGGCAGCTTCCACGTAGCCGCTGATTTCTTCCTGATCGTCGGTTCCGATGGCGTCCCTATTTATTCGTGGGGCGTCTACATTCGTTTCCGGCGACGGCAGCAGCGGTGCGTCCAGCAGCACCGTGTATGGATTTCCAGACGGGTGAATCGAGCCCACGCCCATGACGTAGGCGCCGCGAGATCGAACTTCGCCCACGCTGTTCGTGGTTCCGTTCTCCGCAATGGCGCAATTGCGGTCTTTGTCAAAACCGTGCGTTTTCGCACTGCCTGTGTAATAAATCTGGGTGCCTGGGATTCCATTGTTCTTAGCTGGATCCCGGCCGGTACGCACTGTGTAGGTAACAGCGTTCACGTGCACACCAAATGGCAGTACTGTGTCGAAGTCGAATACGACTAGATTGCTGTATTCCAATGCAATCCCGATGTTGTAATCCGGATTTTGCGCCCACCACGCGCGTATCTGCGCTTCATCCGTGGACGCATCCTTCCAGCCGTGCGTTGTCGCGGGGGCTTTGCTTTTTGGCCAGCAAGGAAATACATGCCACCCTCGACTTACAGCGTCCAACGCGTAGTCCAGCAGGGTTTTTGTTGCCGCCGGCATAGCAGATGCTACAGGCACATCGGCAGCAAGGCATTTTTCACAACGTACCGGCCGGCCGTGATCGCAGAGTTGCACAATAGATAGAAGGTTGCTCACGAGCGCACCCCCGTCGCCTGAATCGGTGCCGGCTGGACAACTTCAATCTCTAACGCCTGCGGCAGCTCGCGCTCCATGCGCACCGCGCAATACTCTGCTGCCTGCACGGCACCGAGGCTTCGGGCTTTCTTGCGTTGTGACGATATAACATCCGACAAATCGGCTCTCATTACTGCCATGGTGATTCTCCTGTGCGGCTACCCCGAATAGTGCAGGTCGCGCGCGATCGTTTTATTTGAATCCATAGGTGAACCTCCTTCGGCCTTGCGGCCGGATTTGTTGTGCCGGACTTCGACGCGCCGGCTGCGGTCTTGATTACTTGCATGCTCGTTCAATAGCGGCAGCACGTTTCGCGAGTTTCGATATCTCGCCGTCCGCCACTTGGACTAAGCCTTTTCGCGCGGGCTTTTTGTAATTGAACTTCGGACCCGGAACGAACACGCGCACGTTCCACGTGGGCACTTCGCTCATCTCGCCACCCTTTGAGTTGATGCAATCGATGGAGTAGAACCATTCGGTGTCCCCGCGCAGGTCCATTCCCTGCTGTGGTTCGAACTCCCCGGGATGCGTAGCGCATAGCCAGCTAGCTGCTTTGCCCGGGCGTCCGGCCTCCCACGCATTCGGGAAATTGCGTCCCCCGTATTTCGCCGGCGCGAGCACCATGCGGTACGCTTCCAAGATGAGGGGAAGCATGCAGCTGGGGTATCCGTCCATCTGGTGGTACAACATGACCGGCTTCGGTACCCAGGGCCGAAGTTTCTCCGACTTCATATCAATGTCTTGTAGTCCGGATGCTTTCACTTCAACCTGACATCTAGTAGACATCTTCGTTCCTCCGTCTTTCATTTTGCCGGCAGATCATGCCCGCGTCGGCTGCGGCCGTGCTATTCGACTAGCAGGATCGTTACACTGTGGCCCGCGCCCTTTCCGTCCCGAATACGCTGAGCGTGTTCCCCTTCCGTTCTCTTGGCGAACACGAACGCGTCTTCGTAGGTTGGGAAAATGTGCGCGCTCTCTTTATCGGGCACCCAGGAGAATGCGTATTCAGTCTCTGCGTTGAAGTACGAAGGTTGGGCAGATGCGGGATACATTTTTTGAACGATGTACTTGCCCGCCGTGTCCTGCGGCCGATACGGGCCGACTGCCGAAGGATCCTTCGTGAGAGGCCAAATCTTGGGACGCAATTCCTCTATCGCTGTGATTGCTTTCGCGATCATGATGTTATTCAACCGGGGTGGGGCAACGGCTTTTTCCCCATTCTTGCCACCGGTACCAATAATCGAAAAGAGCGCGGGGGGAGCAGTTTCGTAATATTCGAACTGGAGCACAAAGGTTAGGGGGTCATTTTTCTTCGCTGCCAGCTTCGAGACGAAAGCCGCAGGCGCTTGCCCTCCAGATTTCTTTCGTGCGTAATCCAACCCGGTTAACTCGCCCCCTTCGAATAGCGCGAAGGGCCACGCAAACTTTTCCCCTCCCTTTTTATCCAAAAATGGCCTCTCGCCGATTGGCGGGGCCGTCACCTTGCTGCTCTTCCTCTTTCGATCTGCTTTGGTGCTCACGCTGATCCTCCGCGTTGCTTCGCCGCGCCCGTTCGTGCTGGGCGATCGGCGCACTGCTGTTTCCGCTATTCACGGAACTCAAAATATTTTTGGAGATCGCAACAAGGAAGGGTATAAACGTGGCAAGTCGCGCACGGGGCTCCAACCTTGTTTGCTGCGATCCAGAGGCGCCTTGGTGACGCAATCACCAGGCGCCTCGTCTTTTACTTCCTCACGATTGGTTCTCTTTCTTCGTCTCCTGTTCCACGGGCAATTCCGATTTCATTTTCTCCTGCATTTCTGAAATAGTTTTTTGCATCCGCTCCCGCAACTCTTCCAGCCCTTTCTGCATTTCGCGGATGTCCTGGAATGTCTTCTGAGCAGTCTTGGTTATCGTCGCCTGAATGATGCGGCTGATCATGCTCGCGCGCGTTCTCCCTTCGTCCTTCGCCATCCCATCTAATGCGGGTAGAAATTTTCTTGGAATGTAGGACACTACTTTCACGAGTTCTTCCGATTCGTCCCGTGTGCTCTGCGGGCGTCCGTGCGCTGGTTGCGAATCCACGTTTTTCGGCTCATTCGACATGGCCGAATTATTCCACAAACCCAGAACCCAGTCAAGACCCCTGTTGATATTTCTTTGGATTCACTTAGGTCTACATAAAGCCCCAAGCGGGCTCTACACCTGGTTCCCAAGCCCGATCCCAGCCGCAACGCCTGGCGCGATTGCATCTTACTGGCCCCTACTTAATGGCTGAGTGGGTGCATGTTTTGTCGGTGTTGATTTAAAAGCCATTGCCTTTCATGCCCATTGAAAATAGGGAACTTAGACGAAGCCTAGATGCCCCAGCCGTCGCGATCCCGCTGGCCAGGAACGACGCGCGCTGGATCCATGGCACTTAGCTAGATTCAGAGCCGTCGATCGCCATGCTGGTACCGTATTAGCTGTCTGTGTCTATGGAGACACAGTTAAGGTAAGGACGCGGTGTCCTCACCTTTTCGCGTGACCGGGAGCCCGCCGGACGCACAAAAAGCTTGACATGTTTACGCACATGTGCACGAATCCGCACATGCCTAGGAAAGATCAGCGGCTGGTGGTCCTTATTACTGCGGCACAGATGGAAGCCTTGCGGAGTGAGGCGACGAAAACCGATTCGTCACTGGGCGAAGTTGTCCGCAGTGTGATTGATGCTTGGATCAAAAGAGAACCGGGAGAAAAATGATGCAGACGAATCGGTCAAAAATCATTTTGCAAATTTTCGCGGGGCTCTTGGGTTCGGTTTCGTTATTCGCTTCGCCGGCTTTCGCCCAAGAAGTGAAACACGCGCCGACAAAAGACGTATGCCAAGCGGATGTCTCGGTCTGGTATAGCACTGAAATGTCAACCGAGTACCTTAACGCCGAGGCCGCGTGGGTGACAGATCACGTGCGGAATCGAACCGCCCTTGCAAAGATGTCTCTCCATACCGTGATTGCACGGATGGATGAGATGAATGCCTGCATGCATGTGGATCCCGAGCAAATCGATTTGTACCACAGTGCTGGAGACCTGTATTACGGGATCTATGCGGATCGCGCCATTAACTTTATCAGTCGTCACCATTTGATGGAGCAGTTCGAACAGGAAGATTCAGCGGGAGCCCGATGATGAACGAGAAACCGATTTCGAAAGCGTTGAAAACGGCTCGCTCCGTCGAAGTTGTGAAGCCGCGAGCAACCGAAGACGAATTTGTTTCGCGAGCCGAAGTGAACGCCGAGGCCAGGAAATTCTTGAAAGAGCTCCGACAGGCACGATCGAAACAGGACTAAGAGAGCCGCTGCAGCCGGCACCGCGTCCGCAGGAGAAAACTGATGAGGATTACACGACGACACTTCAGGCGGATGCAAGAAGGTAAAGCTTGGCTTGGACGCATCGTCGTACATTTGCAAAAAGACCTACAAAGCTTTCAGCGCGGCCTCAGTTTTACTCCCTATAGAACACCGGATCAGCGCGCCGCGTTCCAAGCGCATCGCACGATCCTCAAATGCTTCCAAGGAATCAAGGATGAATTGCTTCAGGCGTTACAACACGGGAAGCCCTTGCATTAAGTCCCAGGGAGCCGCAACAGTCGCCACCGCACGAGAGGGAAAAATCATGAAAGCTTCCGAAGTTGTCGCCGAATTAACAGGTCATCAGCCGGATGGACATGTGGTTGTGTCCGAGATTAATGCTGTGCCCGACAACCTGTTTGTGGTCGAGTCAGTCATGAAAGAGGAAGGCAAGCTTCCGCTCCTGATGGCCCGGGCAATCGGAAGGAACCCGTACGGAAGATTCCCCGAGACCCTGTTCCAACAAGCCTTCGCTTCGAAGCGTAACAGGTACAAAGCGGAGATTGGAAAATCACCGATGGATGGCAAGTATCAGGTCACCGTTGATGACAGACCAGTCCTGGACGGGGGCTTTGAAACAGAGTCAGAAGCGAAGGTATTTCTGCTAGGTTTTGTCATGGGTTTTGAATCGGGAGCGGCCGAGGCGAAGTGACCAGCAGGAGCCCGATGAAACCGCAACGCGTCACAGCGATCGTTGTCCACGAAGAGACCCCGGAATATGGCGAACCCGGCGAAGCCCAATTGCTTCTGCCAAGCAGTGAGATCCGCTATATCCAGATCGATCGTCCCCTTGGTCCCGGCGCCGCGGTCGAACTCTTTCAAACACCAATACCGCGCGACCGGGACGAACTGATCGAGCATATGCAGCATCGAATCCCGCAAGCGCAACGCGGCCGCCTGCACACCGCGATCACCCGTGAACACAATGGCGTCGTCATGGTGATGGATGACGAATACATCGTGATCCAGAGACGAGGCCCGAAACAACCCGGCTCGATCTACGATTATTCGCCGGCAGGAGTCTCGGCAGCCTTAGAAAAGTTCTTTGCTGAAATCAAAAAGTAGGGCTTGACAAAGAACCACAATGTGGTACAATGCGGTATGCTTAAAGGAACGTCGATTCGGATTGAAGAAGCTGACTTGAAAAAGTTCGATCGGCTGGCGAAAGCCGAAGGCCTGAAGGCAGCGGATTTGATCCGGAGAGCGATTCGAGAATATTTGAAAGGAAAATAGCAGTAGATTCAAGCGGAGACGCCAGCCCCGGCAAGGGCTAACGCCTCCTGACCAAAGCACCTAACTAGGAGGCGCCATGGCTGTGCAGAAAATATCATCGTCGAAATCCCTCGGCAAGTTCTGCATCGTCTTCCTCATCATCTCCGCATATTTTCTTGGTGCGCGCACATACGTTCCTTTCGCGAAGCAGGCGGCTCTCGCAGAATTCCGAGGCCAGCTGCAAATCGAATACGATCAGGACAACGCAAAGTATTTCGGTGGCGAACTTCCGCCAGCCGTTGTTCGTATGGCTGAAATTCCACCGGACGACAAGGGTAATTATTTTTTGGGTACTTCCGGCCGCGGACTCTTCGGCGCTTTTGAAATCCGCGTGGATCCCCGGCTCAATCCAGCCGGACAAACCGCGCACGCAACACTGCTTCACGAGGAATGTCACTTCGAAGCTTGGGAAAAGACAGGGAATTTTGATTCGGAACACGGGGCGGCATTTCAGGCCTGTGAAGAAAAGTTGTTGAACGCGGGTGCGATGAACGATCTTTTCTAAGGAGAAAAACCATGGCAGACTCATTTCAATCCAAGCCGGCCGTAAAGCTGTCGAAGGCGCGCGTCGAAGTTGTGCGGGCGGGGCAGAAATCGGAAGTCTTGAGCGGCGAAACGATCAATTCGGTGGCCATGGCTTTCTTGAAACAACTGAAAAGGGCGCGCGTTAAATCCGAAAGAGCCTAAAGGTCACAGTATCGCGTGAACAGGACATCTGAGGTTCTAGTGCGGGGCTTGTCCGGTTACGCGACTAATCAGGAGTTGGTGATTCAAGGCTCGGTACGACAAGGCGGATTTTCAAAATGCTCGGGGAGCGTAAAAGGCGCGAAGTCGGAATAGACTAGTCCAGTTGCAAGCTCACCGTATTTCATCCAACGTTGTTTTAACTCCGGAGCACTGGTCTTAACTGCAAAATACGGCCATTCATACGGCCACGTGGAAATACCAACTTGAAGTACATAACTTCCGTTCGCCAACATACCATTTCCGCTTTTGTTCTTGGCCGCGTCATCCGCCCCGAACACGTCAGCTCCAACCATAGTTTCAAATTTCTCTCCCGGAGCTAACACGACGAACAGCTTCGTGTCTGGCGCATCTCCGAATACGGGGCCGTTAGGCAGTTCAGCAACCGTCGGATGGGCGTCGGGTTCGAACAGGAAGTCTCCCTTTTCTCCTGATTGGAGGTCGCGAGCGGCACGTACGACGCCAGGGGGTTCGATATTACGAGAAAGTATGACCGAGTGTCGGGACGAGTTTACGAGCTGCAATCTGAGGTTCAGCGAGGCCACGAACGATTCATCGTCCACATGGCAATAGCTTTGATTCAGCACCTCCACATGCGCAGTAAGTAGCTTCTCAGTCGTTCTAGGAAGTGCATCGTCCGTTTGGGGCTTCGGCTGTTGCGCGAGTCCCAGCCCGCCTATAAGAAACAACAGAATCGTTGTTTTTAGCATAATCAGAATTCAAGTGTAGAACCCGAAATTCTGAAGGTCGATTCATTATTCGTATCATGTACTTGCCTGATTAACGCTCTTACCGTATAAGTGAAGTTCTAGTACGGACTTGTCCGGTAACGCGACTAACCAGGAGTTGACTCGCGCTAGATAAACACGGAGGCGTTTCCCTGCGCATCGAGGTACATCGAAGGCAACGAGAAGATTAGGAACGCCGTAAGCCACCACGGAATTACGCAGGCCAGCAAACCACGGAAGCCAGCGCGCCAGCCTGTGACCACTGTTGCAATAAGGCAAGCGAACAGGCAGGCCAGCCCCACTCTAAAGGGACAGGTAAGGGTCCAGAATCTAGCTTCCGCTCCGTCAGGCTTCAGGAAATATCCATACGTGAGCCCCGAACGTGGAACGAACATCGTGAAAGCGTGTCGTTGCCACACCCACACGAAAAGAATGGCTACAATGGCAGCGAGAAATGGGAGCAGCGTTTTTGTTTGATTGAATACCGCCCGATTAAGCCACGTGGCAGAAATGGCCAGTGTCGCGCACCATCCCACCAAGACGAAGGGTATCGTGTCCATCCCGTATTGTTCGCCAATGACCATCGTGACTCGGGTAGCGCCCAGCCCCAAAATAAGTGGGACAATGGCCGACAGAGCGATATTCATCGTGGCTAGTTTCTCTCTTTGAGGAAGGCCTTGCGGTGATGTCATGGCGATTGTACGAAATTCTAAACCCGCAAACACTCACAGTCCATGTTACTTCGGTACAGGTGGCCACAATTCAACAACGGTGTAAACCAAGCAATACAGTGAGTGGCGATAAGTCCTGGTAAACGCTCTTACCGGAGATGTGGAGTACTAGCCCGGAAGATGTCCGGTTACGCGACTTACCAGGAGTTGCGAAGAAATTCTGTAAACTTTTTTGCGTCAGACTGCGCTTCCTAGGTTCCCGCCGTCACTTCTTCCGCGTGTAGTGGAACTCCCGAACGCTGTCTTTGCCGTTAACGCGAATCGTCCACGCCTCAGTGAAGTGGTCTGGGCCCTCCATCGTGATTACCATACCGTGCATATGCTGATCGTTGGGGCTCGCCAGGTTGGTCGCGCCGGTGAAGGAAAAGACGAATTCATTAGGATTCGGGCGTTCGGACGGCGTTTCAAGTCGCGGCTGGTTTCCGATTGAGCAGAAATGAGTCATAGCCACGCGTGGTCCGTCGGCGTTGTAAATCGAAACCATCTGCGTGTCGTGCGCGCTGTTGACGGTTTCTTCGAGAGCAGTGTTGTTCGATATGAGCCGGAATGAAGTGCTGAAGGGCTTGCCGTCGGCATCGGTGGCTGTCCAATCGCCAACCAACGTCTTCAGGCCGTCGAGGCTCGTACTATTCCCAGTCTGCCCCGCATGAGCGAAAAACGTAGTCGCAAACAAAACAGCCGTGATTACGGCCGACAGGCTCTTCGAATATTTCAATGGCGTTCTCCCCGGGCTTTCCGCATTGTCTGCCGAACAGTGATTGTCGTCTAGTGATTAAGATCGTCGTCGGATTCCTAGCGCGCGACCACCAACTGATTGCACGAATTATACTCAATTTCGGAAGCGTCGAGACGATGAGTTGGGTAGGTCCTGATTAACGCTCAAACCGGACAAGTGCCGATCCGTAAATTCCACATGTCCGATTACGCAACTTACAGGAGTTGAGGGATTAACGGAGGCCGGTCGGGTCGTCGGTTTTGTGTTCTTCGATTTGGAAAATCAAAAACTTGTGCACCGCTGCCACTGCGTCCTTGTTTTCGCTGTGGATGATGACGCGACCCCCATTCGCCGTCTCCTCGAACGAGTAGTGAATCTCGTTCTGCAGCTGCTTCATTTCGGGCTCACCGGGTGGAATGGTGTCGTGCACGAACATGGGGATATCGAAATCGCCCTGCTGGAAGGCGTGTGCGATGTGGTGAAGATGCATGCGGACGCTGGCGAGGTCGGAGACGTCGCGGGTTTCGACCTGAATCACGCCGCCCTCTTGCGTTAACAGGAAGTGGTGGACGGCGGCAGTTTGCGAGAATCCCATGCCCTGCTCGCCGCGATGCATCATGCTGGGGTCGGGCGCAGGCGGCGAGGGTGGCGCATCGGATTCGGGATGCATCACCGGGCACTTTGCGTGAATCGCTTCCACGCCGCTGGGCTGCTGAGCGGCGCACATCCCACACATCACCAAGAAGAAAACCGATGCTGACAGCTTTTTCATACTGCACCTCCTCGGACGCCCCGTATGCGACCGTTAGACGCGGGGGCGAGGCGATTGTCACGCCAACTCAGTTTGCAACAACCAAACGATTCTAGGCTTCGGAATCGTCTCAATGCTAGCTCCTGATTAACGCTCAAACCGGACAAGTAGAGTACTAGCCCGGAACATGTGCGGTAACGCGACTTCCCAGCAGTTGCGGAAGGTCGGGCCAGCAACTCGCCGGTGATAACTGGAGATCATCACCAACTATCGGCTCACTGGTAGCATCTCGAAGCGTCGCGCGTTCGTCGGGGCACGCGGGGTGATATAGTTGGCCGTATCGTGCCCATGGCAAAGCAAAGGAGCGCGATTGTGACCCTTCAAATATCAAACCGACAATCCGCTCAAATCGTCATTCTGGGCTTACAAGGGAGAGCCACGATTGGCCCCGACAGTGATTTGCTGAATAGCTATTTACGAAAACTGATTGGCGATGGCACGCGCAATGTCCTGCTCGACATGGCGGGTTTGACACAGATCGATAGTTCGAGCCTAGCCACGATCGTGCGAGCATTAGTTAGTCTCCGGAGGCAAGGCGGGAACCTGAAATTGCTGAAGCCGTGTGGTAACGTAAAGCTGGTATTCGAGACCTTCCATTTGCTGGACGCAATCCCACACTATGAAGACGAGGCCCAGGCTGTGGCCAGCTTTCGCTAGACCGCAGCGCCTAGGGCTCCGGAAATCCGAGGGCTCCATCAATAATTAATGTGATGCGCGAGAACTTATGTGCTTTTCAGTCTCTTGAATCGCGTCAGCGATCTTTGCGAGATCTGTTTCCGAACTGGGTACAGCCAAATCGCCCCACTCTGTCCCATCTTCAAATGCCCAATGCGCCCCGGTTATCGCGCCATATAGCCGTGGCCCAATTTGGATGTAGCTCGGAAACCTTATATCAGCCGCTATGCCGGTGTTTCGTAGAAGTACTACGATTTTTTGCAACCGGTCTACGTTTCGGGAATACTGGGCGGTATCGTTTTCCATTTCTTCTCCTACCACACTATCTTATGCGATGGTCCTCGCAGGATTGATTCGAGCCTCTCGAGCGTTTCCAATCCGTCATTTGGATAAGTGCGGCCAGCGAGACCAATTCACGATGCCTTATTTGCAAAATACAAGTATCTCAACAGGCGCCTTTCGCTCGTCAAAGTGTGCACACAGGACAGAAACCGTTGGAGCCCGTCGAAGTTGGCATGGCCTTCCGCCGCAACCAGTTCTTCTTTTCGTTTCTCACGTGCATCGTGCCATTTCTTCGCGATCCGCGTCGCGTTCTCCGTTGTGTCTGTCGTACGGATCCGGGAAAATCTTGCTAGCTGCATGAACCGTTCATTCGCTCCAGGTGGACTGTAGCAGTAAAAGCCGATCGAGCTGCGTGTCGCGATTTCTTCGGCGGAGATCATACCGCCCATCACGAGAGCGTCACTGAACAACATCCGGCCCCCTGGTTTCAGTACACGAAACATCTCGACCAGTACAGCGAGTCTCCCAGGAACATGGCACAAAACGTCGTTCGAAAATACCGCGTCAAACGTCTCGCCGTCGAAAGGGAGATTCTTCGAAACGTCGCATTGTTCGAAGCGCGCTCGTGAACCAAGGGCACTGGTCTGTGCAAGCTCTTTCGCGCTACGAATCCCGGGTTCGTTAATATCCACTCCCACGATCTGGCAGCCGAGTTTTTCCGCAAGATGCAAAGCAAATCCCCCCGAACCGCAACCGATCTCCAATACAAAGGAATCGCGCTTCAAACCGAGCAGTCGCGGAATCTCATTGGATTCTTCGGTTGTGACCCAGCTGGTCTGGCCAAAATCCTCTCCGTAGGTCTCAATTCGCACGAGTCGGTAAGCGTCCGACGCATAATTTCCGTACGCGTTGTTATAGAGATCAAACATTCTCCTACCAGTAACCGCCCGCCGCCAGCACGGCGATCACGACGGCAGCGCCGGCTCAGCCGCGAATGCGATCGGAAAGGTTTTTCTTGATTCTCGGGTCCATTGCGTGACGGCTACTTTCGTCGCGAGAGTGTACCATCGAACAAGTTCCGATGTGACCTACAGCATGTTAGAATCGCGCCAGTCGCTATGAGTGAGCTGCGTGCTGCCTCAAGATCCTACCCGTTGGAAGAAGTCTTCAACGAAGCGCGATACCCCGACGTCACGTTTGTCCCTCCCAAAGAATATCCCCAGATCAAATCCGCGTTTCGGGCTAAAGGCAAACACATCACGCTAAGTGGGGCTTCAGGATCCGGAAAGACCACGCTCATCAAACGTCTCATCGAAGAAGAGGGAGTGACATCCCTTGACCTATTGGAATTGTCGGGCCGCGAGTTCAGCCACCTTGATTCAGGTTTAGTTGTACTGGCCGAAAAACTCAAAGTGCGGCCGACGCTTGAGGATGTGACCGCCTTGCTTCAGATGGTTAAGTTTGTCGTGATCGATGATTTCCATCACCTAAGTAAAGGGGCGCGGCTGGAGATCGGACAACATCTGAAGCTATGGCACGAACGAAATGTTCGATTTGTCATAATCGGAATCGCGAGTTCCGCCGCCGAACTGTTCGGCGCAGACACGGAGTTAGGGATCCGTAATGATCCCTTCGAGCTTAAGACGCAGGACGAAGCGTTTGTACGAGCTCTGATCCAAAGCGGGGAAAAGGCGCTTAACATATCGTTCAGCGATCCTCTTGAGAATGAAATCGTCTCGGCCTGCAACGGGGTTCCATCCATTGTCCATGTAATCTGTAGAATTCTATGCGTTCAGGCCGGCGTCACTCAAACGGTTAACCAGGAAATGGTCGTGGACTTCCGTTTGCGCGATCAAGCAGACTCCGTGCTCCGTATTTTTAAAGCCAAGTACTTCGACAAGGTCGTTGGACTCGCAAAGGGCAAGCAGCAATCCCGATCGGTCCACAACACCTACTTCGACATCATCGCAACGATAGCTGCTGATCGGAGATCTGAAATCCCCATCGAGTATTTGTATCAAGCCATAGTGGGTCCGATTGCTGATCCCAAACAGCGCAACCGAAAATCCACGTCTTTCTACAATTGCTTGAACAATTTGGACGAAGTTATCAGTTCAAAGGGACTTAACGACGTGCTGTTCTTTCGCGCGGGTGCTACGTACATTTCGATCGAAGATCCTTCGTTCCGCTTCTATCTCAACTTGTTCGATATTGAAGAAGTACGAAGGAAGGTTCACATCCGACGCAGCGATTTTAGCTATGATGCCGCCTTTTCGTTCGCGGGCGAAGTGCGCGACAGAGTCCTGCAAGTTGTAAGAGCTGCGGAGGAGTGGGGCCTTCAGGTCTTTTACGACTTTGACCAGCAGGGGCTTCTTTGGGGTAAGGACCTGCGCAAGATTCTCACTGACATTTACACCGATGAGGCCCTGTTCATGTTGGTGTTCCTCTCCAATGATTACCCTGAAAAGGATTGGCCCGCATTCGAACTTGAGATTGGCAAGCGTGCGGCCCACAAGAGAACGCAAGAATACTTGCTACCCGTGATCGTTGACGATGTCGTAGTGGTGGGTCTCAAGGACACCGTGGGTCACTTGAACTTGACCACGATGACACCCCAACAGATTGCCGAGCTATTGGCCGAGAAGGTTGAGACGGCCCAGAAGCATTTAGCCGAGAGCAAACCTCCGGCTGCGGGATCGCCTGAGTAGGTCGCAGTCACGTCTTGGATATTCTAGGATGCCTTCGTCTCCATTCCTGCCGGCACAATTCATACTTCGAAGCATTCAGCTGTTGTGTCATGGTATCCAGCCACCGGCACGCGGCCGAAGATACGGATCTGCCCAACTTAATCAGTTCCCCCTCGGTGTAGTTCGCCAGCTGGCGCCGAAACTGATCCGCGTCGAATGATCCGAACGTCATTCACGGATTCTAGCTGAGGCGAACAAAAAGCGAAAGTCTAAAGTGTTATCGGGAACCTTTGCTGGTACGATTACGCCATGAACGGTTATTGGCCGAGTATTCAGCATGGTTTCGTTAGGGGGCGTCAGTTAGAGGGTACGCTTCCAGGCGATAAGCAAACCAGAATATGGCCGATCACGGGACGCCGTATTAGCTATGGCTGGGGGCAGCCGCCGGAAGAAAGTTGGCCCTACGCTCGACCCGGTGCCGTTTGGCCTTCTATTGAACCCGTTGGTGTTGACGCTGTTGCAAAAGGCTATCGCTTCGTTCCGTACAAGCGGGTTCGCACTATCGACGACTGCAAACGCATTCTGCTCTCAGACGAACCAGGTGCGATGGTCAGTCTTGACATCAGTGAGAAATGGGCAAATCCGCCCGAGGGTCGAATTCCTGCGCCTTCTCCGACGGATCTAACTTTTTCGACCCACATCATTTCCCTTGAAGGCTACGATTTGGATCGAGATGAATTCACGTTTCACAATTCGTGGCCGAATTGGGGACGCAATGGTTACGGATACATTGCGGCTGAGACCTTGGCGGCGACGTGGTGGGAGGGCTGGAAATACATCACCGAGTTCGAGATAGATCCAACATTAAAAGGGGCTTTCCCCAGGCCACCAAGAGAATCGATATTCGAGGATACAGATGGCTCGATTCTACATTGGCTGGAGATCTTAGACGGAGACGACAATCGCGTTGGTTGGGCCTCGGCGCTGGAAACTGGGACAAACCTGGAAAGCGACGAATTATTCGTCCGTCCCCAATATCGAAGATCCGGCCAGGGCGGAAAATTACTTCAAAGATTGCAGGAAATATCGCCAAGTCGAGGCTTACCGTTACGAATCTGGATCCCTTTCCCGGACGCGGCGCCGCAGAATCTAAAAGTCATCGAGAAAATCGCTCGACCGATCGGACTGAGCATTCAAGCAAGCGGTGAGCGATGGGCTCCATTGGTCGCCGCGCCAATCTGGCAGCGTAGAGCGACACCGTTAAAGACTTTTTCATACCCAGTAAGCCCGCCAGCAAGCCCCGCTGAACTTCTTCGAATCGCACACGAGATTTTGCAAAACCCGATAGTTCGCGAGGTGGCCACCAGAGCCGGCGACGTTGGTCTAAGTATTGTTGGCTGTTTTATCTACGATGCACTGAAGAGTTGGCTGAACGGAAAGAAGATCAAAGCCAAACTAGGCGATCTGGAATTGGAGACTTCCGAGATTTCGCCGAGTGAATTCATAGTTCTTTTTAGAAGTCTTGTGCAGCTGAAAACCGAAGCAGAAGTTCAATCGAAGATCTTGGACGCGGGCATCACACTGACAGTAATCAACAACTTTGAAACAAAGGTCTACAACCCTCCACCTACCTCAGAGCAACAACCGCGAGTTGAACCTAAGCCCGCGCCAGTCCTTAGCCTCCCGCCACAATCGCCCGACGAAACAGCACAGCGGATTGCGGTTCCGCGCGCCAAGAAAGTCCTCGTACCGAAGGGTCGGAAAGGCAAAAAGAAATCATGACACGCGCATTGACCCTCGGGCTCGGGAAATCCGGGACAGCCGGGAACAGGCATGTCGCGTGGTCGGCACGAAAGCGAGGCCCGAACCGATTTCGCATCCGTTGGTCACAATTCCGACCACGCCAGGAGTCCCAACCGACCTAGCCCCATACGCCTTAGTCCCCTAACCAGCTGATTCTCCGCTACTTGAAAATCACCCAGTCGGAAGTACGCTAAGGACAGAATAGTTTTCTCTTCGTGTTCAGCTGATTGCATCATTCGGCCCGCTATCCCGCTGAACTTGGCTCGGCAGGGACTTCAATGTTTGAAATAATCGTAATCAAGCCCTTCTTTTTGTCCCGACATCGCGCAGCCCCGCTGTCCCGCGAGCGAGAACTATTCTTGGGCTACCTCCATCGCGGAGGAAATGGATTAGGGAATCTTAGAATTACTGCCGGTTATCTGCTTCAGATCGTCCGATTTCTCAGACTGAAAGCACCCCGGGACGTTGCGCAGGATGAAGTAGAGCGGGCTGCAAAATCCTGGGCAACGTACACGGGGCAAAACAGACGGCACCCACCCGGCTTTTATTCGGAAGTTCTCTTTGCACGGATCGCACGCCGTTGGCTTCGTTTCCAGGGCAGACTTCTGCCTCGCCCGCCAGATCCACAGCCTTTTTCCAACATTCTCGACGACTTCGCGGGTTATATGCGGTCGGAGTTGGGGCTTGCGCCAATCACAATAAAGGGCTGCTGTTTCCGGGCGGCGCACTTTCTTGCGTGGTTCTCGAAACGGCATCGTAAGTTCTCCGAGGTCACCATTCACGATCTGGACAGATATCTCGCGACCAGACCTAGAAATTGGACTTTAGTGACGCGCGCAGGCGTGCATGCACGTCTTAGGGCCTTCTTTCGCTACGCCGAGAATCGCGGGTTGTGTGCTCCGGGCATTCCGGCAGGTCTGAAGAGTCCGGCGATCCAGCGGGTCAATTCAGTGTCGGGAGGGCCGAAATGGAACGAAATCCTGCAAATGCTGCAATCGACAAACGGAACTTCACGACCTAACAGGCGTGCAAAAGCCCTCCTCTCGTTGTTTGCGTTCTATGGGTTGCGAAGTAGCGAGGCGGTAGGGCTGCGTTTAGAGGATTTCGACTGGCAAAACGGTACTTTTTCCGTCAAGCGCGCTAAGCGTGACTGCATCCAGCAATTTCCACTTCAAAGAGATGTTGGCGAAGCCATTCGACAATACATCGATGAGGCCCGACCGCAAAGTTCGTCTCCTAACCTATTTCTGACGCTCCATCAACCCTACCGGCCTATGACCCACAGCTCAGCTTTTAAAATTGTGAATGATCGGATGAAATGTTTGGGCATCAGGTCCAGGCATCGAGGTCCCCACGCGATGCGTCACGCCTGCGCGACACACTTGCTTCAGAGCGGCGTCGCGCTCAGAGAAATCGCAGATTTCTTAGGGCACCGTGATTGTCAATCCGTTGGGATTTACGCGAAGTTCAACATTCAATCGATGCGCGAAGTTGCGAACCTGGACTTGCCCGGCAGCCTATGAAGCTCTCCTATGCCATCGAGCGGTACGTTGCTCGGAGACATCTAGACGGAGTCCGCTTCAGCAACGGAGAACGAGTTCTGGCGAATCTACTTCGGAGAACAGGCGATTGCCCAGTGCGGAGCGTGAGCGGTTTGCAGGTGACGTCTTTCTTGCAAGAACCGAGGACCTCTTCGGCGACCTGGTGGGCAAAATACCGGGTGCTTAAGACATTCTTCTCGTACTGGATGATGCGCGGTGAACTGCCTTCGCTCTCTATGCCTCGTCCGCGACCGGCGTATCCGCCACCATTCAAGCCGCTCGTCTACTCGAAGCCGGATTTGCAACGACTGCTGGAAGTTATTGCTTCAAACCAGAAGACAAGGTCCTGGCGACTTGAGCCGATTACATTGCGGACTGTCTTGCTGTTTCTTTACGGGACCGGAGCGCTCATCAACGAGACACTTTCTCTAACTGAAAGTGACGTGGACCTCCAAAATGATCTCGTCACGCTTCATCGCGAAGGCGCTCTCGGCATAAGAACGATCCCGATTGGACCGAGCCTTCATGACTCCATCAGCCTGTACCTAGCGTCCAGCCGAGATCGACGGCGTCCGGGGGCCGGGCTATTTATCGACAAAGAGGGACGAAGTCTCACGGCCTTAACGCTGAGCTACGCTTTCAAGAGAGTTCGCCGAATTGCGGCCATTCATCTGACGAACGGGAAGCATTTGGCGTCTTTGAAGGATTTCAGACACACGTTCGCTGTTCATTGCCTGAACAGATGGCTCAACGAAGGGAAGGATCTGCGGCAAATGCTGCCCGCATTGGCCGCGTACATGGGACACGTAAAGTGGACCTGGACTGAGCAATACCTCTCATCGACCCCGGAACGATTCTGGAAACAGCTATCCCGTTTAGGTCGAGCGTGTTCGCATTGAGCGCCCTGCCCGCCTGCTAGGTTCCGCACCTGATTTCTTAAATACCGTGGAGTGCCTTGCAAAAAATCTGCCCGCCAGATGAAACGTTCCGGTCGCTGAATCGCACTACTCCCTATGGTGTTCAACAAGTATTTTTCGCTCCCGGCTGCGCTCGCGCGTCACCAATCCGCACCCCTGGCCAAGGAACGCGAACGGTTCTTGACTCATCTTGAAGCCACCGGAACCGGGCGGTCAGCGATCCGCATCGCCGCCACCTATCTGCTCCAGGTAATTAGCGTCCTCGGGCTCCGTAGGCTCCGCGATGTGGCGCTAGAAGAAGTCGACCGAGCGGCTGACCGCTGGAACACACTTCGCAATCAAGGCAAACAGTTTCCAGCCGGACAATCCGGAGTTAGGTGCTTTGCCCACACGGCCCGGCGATTCCTGCGCTTCGAAGGAAGACTTAGGTCTCCGCGACTGCCTCAGCCCTTTTCAGAATACCTGCGAGGCTTCGTCGAGGCGATGTCCTCCGAATGCGGGCTCTCGGAAGCGACCATTCGTGGCCGACGCTACCGTGCCGCCGACTTCCTCAAATGGTATGCGAGGCGACACCGAAGCATTCGCGGGATTCGACTGCCTGACATCGACGCCTATACGAGCCGGAAGCCCTTGGATGGCCGCAACCCTGTCACTCGACACAGCGAGTCGAGCAGCTTAAGGGCCTTCTTTCGTCACGCGGAAGGCCATGGTTGGTGCCAGGCAGGGATCGCGAGCGCCATTCAATTACCGCGCTTGCGACGTGAGTTGTTTGAACGTCAAGGGCCGGTTTGGAAGGACGTTCACAGACTCCTCGAAACGACGCAAGGCTCCGGCCCCAGCGACCTCCGTGCCAAACCGCTCTTGTTACTCTTCGCCATGTATGGATTGCGAAGAAGCGAAGCGGCGAATCTTTTGCTCACCGACGTCGACTGGGTAGCGAATCGCTTCACGGTTCGCCGAGCTAAGCGAGGAGGTTTTCAGCAATTCCCCTTGAGCAAAGTCCTCGCAACAGCCCTCCGTGACTACATTGAGAACGCGCGACTGCGCTCGTCCTGTCCCCAAGTTTTCATGACACTGAAGGCGCCCCTTGGACCGCTGGTAGCTCACTCCATATCCGACGTCGTAAGGAGCCGCATGCGAAAACTGGGCATTTCTTCCAAGCACACCGGCCCGCAATCGCTCCGCCACGCTTGCGCAACCCGCCTTCTCCACAACGGCTTGTCCTTTGTCGATATCGCCGACTTTCTGGGACACCGGGGCACCCAAAGTGTCAACGTCTACGCCCGAATAAGCGTCCATGTGCTGAAAGAGGTTGCAGCGATTGACTTGGTCGGTGCTCTTTGAGATTTTCGACAGCGATTGCAAAGTACGCGGCTTGGAAGCGTGCACGAGGCGTTCGCTTCGCGAGAGGCGAGAGTGCCCTGAGATCTTTGCTGCGCTCCGCCGAAGACGGTCCGCTCCATCAGGTTACGTCCAAACAGATATCCGCCTATCTCGACGGATCACGCATGTCCGCATATACGTGGTGGCGCGAATATCAGATTATTCGATCGTTTTTGCAGTTTTGGCAGTCGCGCAACAAGCTTGCACGTTTGCCCATGCCGCGCCCTCAGGCGGCTCTGCCTCCGCTGTTTCGACCCTACATCTTTTCGAAAACGGAGCTATTTCGACTCTTGATGGCTATTGAACGCACCCCTCTTCTTGACCCCCTGACCATGCGAACCTTTCTGCTCTTCATCTACGGAACGGGGGCTCGGGTTTATGAAGCCATCAATCTCCGCGTATCGGACATCAACTTCCAAAACAAGTCGGTCAGTCTGCGGCGGCCAGACGGAGGGCAAAGGAGGATGCTTCCGATCGGTCGGACTCTCCTTAACACGCTCGATCTATACGTTCAATCGAGCGCCGCGCAAAGAAGACACGCGGACCTGGTTTTTGTGACTCGCAACGGCAGGCGGATAAGACACAATACGTTGCGATACAACTTCGTGCGCGTCTGCGCGCGAGCGCGTATTCGTCAGGAGCACGGCTACAGCCCGACGCCCGGAATGCATGATCTAAGGCACACATTCGCGGTGCACGTCTTGGAGACTTGGGTTCGCGAGGGTAAAGACCTGCGACAAAAGCTGCCGGTGCTCTCGGGCTACATGGGTCACGCGGTATTGGAATCGACCGAGTTATATCTGCGATTGGTTCCTGATCGATTTGTGAAGCCATTGTCGAAACTGCAAGAGCCACCTAATCGCAGGAAGGACAGCGCAGCCTAATCGACGTATCAATCGAAGGCACGGTGTGCCCGGTCTCAACCCCTGAAATATAGCAACGAAGCAGGCCGGTTCGTTTTTCGATGTCGCCCTGAGACATATCTTTCTGCTCCCTCAAGGGCTTCAATTTTTCGCCTATGACCATTCAATTTCTCCGGCAGGCATAATACCCGATCGCCCGCGTCGGCGGTATAATCCGGGAAATGTCTGACGTGGTTCACATCTACGGAAGCTCTTACGAGACGTGTCCTGTTTGCGGCCAGAAGTGCACGTATGGTGGCGACACGAATGCTATTGCCAACGAGCCGGTCATTCGGCCTTCCGATTGGGAAATCGAACTCTACTGCCCCGAGCATGGATACTTCCGGGTTTTGGCAGGAAATCTGATTCAGCCGGAGTAATTCGATACCTGGCAAACTCTGCGCCGAGTCCGCGCCCGACGGCCGCCCCGTTCTCCGTTGTGATGCCACCCATCGTGCTATCATCCGCGCCGGGGCGCAGCATGACGGCCGATGAATTCTACAAAACAGCCATTGTAGATGACAGCAATCCCGTTGCATTCCCAACACAGCCGGCGTACGCTGCGCCCAGAGGCCGCTCCAATGACGGCGTTTCACGGGCACGACGACGACTTCCTCTACGAATACCAACGAGATCCCCACGGATCACCAATCCTACGCAGGGCTGCCGAATCGCGGCGCCTACACAATTTACTGAGACCGATAAGATCAGCGATTTGGCAGGCGCGATGGATTGTCAGACGGATCATCGAAGATCGGCGTTGACGCACGATTTTCGGCTCCGGGCAATTCGCCGACACCTGGGTGCACAACACGCTTTTCAGCAGCCCACTACCGTCCGCTTGGGCTGTTTGACAAATTCCTCGATTTTGATATCCTGTAATCCTACAGCCGGGTGAGGGTCCTACACGGGATTCACCATGGCATGAACCCAGTCGAGCGTCCCCGGAACAAGCAGCGAACGGGAATAGACGTAGCCGTGAATTCACTCTAGGAGTGTGTTCATGGCTTCGAGAAAAACTGTTCCTGTTGGCCTTCCTGAAGCAGATCCTCTCTCATTGTTATGGCCCAGGTCTATGTCAGTCGAGACTGCCGCCCGGTATATTGATGCAACTCCTTGGAACGTCGAGGAGCTGTGTCGCTCTGGGCAGATCGTCGCCTATAAGCAGGGGAAACGATGGACGGTTGACAGGTTTGAACTGGATCGCTACGTCGCTCGGCGCCACGCTGAAGCGGCCGCCTTGTTGAGCGACTTCGTCGAGAACTCGGGATCTAAGACGGCGGCGTAAGAATCAATCGCTGACGGCGGCCGTCGCCGCCACGTCGATTTTATCGCCGATTTGATCCATGCCCGTGATGCCGAGATATTTCATCGTCGTCTCAAGGCTTTTGTGACCCAACATATACTGAATTGTACGGATCGGCACGCCTGCGCGCTCCCAATTCGACGCACACGTCTTCCGCAGCCTGTGAAGAAAGATGTGCTCGCACACAGGATCGGTTTTGCACGTAACTTCAACGGTTTTCTTCGTGTCGTATTTCCCCTTCGTCACAGATGTTTTGCAGTGCCCGCAGTTCACTCCCGCGCGAAGCGCAATCCGTTTTAATTTCCTCAGAAAGTGGTTATCCGGGCGCCCCTCTTCGTTGACAAAGATCCAGCGCGCGTTCGGATTCGCTTTCCGGCGCACTCGCAAGAGGTTCACAAGGTCCGTAGGCATTTTGACTTCGCGGCTCTCGTGGTTCTTCGGTGTGAAACCTACGTCCGGCTTTCGGCGAATGTGATAAATCTTCTTGGCGAAGTCTATGTCACTCCACGCAGCGTATGTCACTTCTTTATCCCGCGCGGCCGTTCCCAGGAAAAATTTGTAACGGATCTTTTCTTCGTCGTCCATCGCTGCGAAGAGACTCTTCAACGTCTCCGGTTCGAATGGAACGGCAGGCTCTTCCTCGACGACAGGCAGATCATTCGCCAGGGAAAAAGTAGTCTTTACATTATTCTTTTTCAGCAGCGAAAGGATGGTCACGATGCGGTTGTGCTGTGTTTTCGCGCTGTAGCCTTTGTCCTGCATCCAATCGCGGAACGCTGCTATCGCGCGCTCATCGATTTGATCCACAAAGCGGATACCTTCAGGCAGGGATTCCACGAATTGGTTCAGATGCAGTGTGTAATCTTGCACCGTGCCGGTCTTCTTTGATCGCGAACTCGCCGAGAGGAAGTGTTCGATGGCACGCTGTATAGGAATGCGATCCGCGTCCGCGATCGCCGGCGCGTCAACCTTGGCCGCCTCATCCTTCGCGGCTTTGAACGTCTGCGCGTCGAGCGTGCGCCATGTTTGTTTCCCATTGACAACCGGCCGTACATAGAACGGCGGAGCGATCTCTCCAGTCTTCCGTCCGCGGCCTTCTTCGACCCTGACGTGTTTCCATTTCCCGTCGATCTTTTCCCGGACGTAAATGCTCACCAACGTAACCTCCTTCAAATCGCTCGAAGGTAGTCACATTGTAGCACATGGAGTAAAAAGTATCAATTGGCGTTGGAATGAGAGCTATGGCGGAGAGGGGGGGAT
>CAWIPZ010000002.1:0-125622 GCA_963837915.1 uncultured Acidobacteriaceae bacterium | reverse complement strand
GCTTTGCTGCTTCCGACGTTGGCGGCCGCAACTGGACAGCCCGAGGTCGCCAAAATTGAACCGCCCAATTGGTGGACGGGTTTTGTATCGCCTGTGATGGTTCTGCTCTACGGAGAGAATTTAAGCGACGCGAAGGTTGCCGTTTCCTATCCCGGAGTCAAGATTGAGAAGACGCAGATGCAGCCCGACGGCAAGCATCTCTTCGTCTGGCTCGGCATTGCGAAGAACACGAAGCCTGGCACGGTGAACCTCACGTTGAGAACTGCGATCGGAACCACCCCGGCGGCGTTACCGCTGCTGGCGAGACTTCCCGCACAAGGTCGCTTTCAGGGCGTCGCCCGCGACGACGTGATCTACCTCATCATGCCTGATCGCTTCGCCGACGGCGATCCCAGCAACAACATGCCCACAGGCGCGGCTTCGGGCACTTACGATCGCAAGGTTGCCAAGGCCTACCACGGCGGCGATCTCAAAGGCATTCAGGACCACCTCCCGTACCTGAAGGATCTGGGCGTCACTACTGTGTGGCTCAATCCCATCGTGGACAACGACAACGTAAGTGAGACTTACCACGGGTATGGCGCGATCGATCTCTACGCAGTTGAAGACCACTTCGGCACGCTGCCGGAATTCCAGCAACTCGTCAACGCCGCGCACCAGCAGGGAATTAAGATTCTGCTCGACATGGTGCCGAATCATGTCGGGCCCAATCATCCGTGGGCTACCTCGCAGCCTGCTCCGGGATGGTTGCATGGCACGACCGCGAACCACATCAACACCGACTACGACTATCCTCCGGTCACCGATCCGCATGCTGTCAAGAAGAATTACCGCAGCGCTCTGGATGGCTGGTTCGCCAACGTCCTGCCTGATCTCGCGCAGGAGAATCCTCTCGTCGCCGAATATCTGCTTCAGAACGCATATTGGTGGATGGAAATCGGTGGCGTCGACGGTTTCCGCATCGATACGTTCCCCTACGTGCCGCGCACCTTCTGGACGACTTATTTACAGCGGCTCCAAGCCACCTATCCGAATTTCTTCGCGGTCGGCGAAGTTTATAACTTCGAGCCGCCCGTGGTTTCTTATTTTGCCGGAGGCCAGAAGGGCTTCGACGGCGTCGACACCCACCTGAATACCCCGTTCGATTTCCCCATGAACTCTGCCATTCGCGAGGTGGTGAATCACGGAGCGTCGGCGAAGAAAATTGTCGATGTTCTGCGGCAAGACCGCTTGTATCCGCATCCGGAACTGCTGGTCACCTTCATCGGCAATCACGACATGACGCGGTTCCTGACCGATGCCGGTGGTTCGACTGCGAAGCTGAAGCTCGGCTTCTCGCTGCTGGCAACATTGCGCGGGATCCCGCAGATTTATTCGGGGGATGAAATCGCCATGCCGGGCGGCGACGATCCCGACAATCGTCGCGATTTTCCCGGCGGATTTCCGGGCGACCGGCATGACGCCTTCACGCAGGCAGGACGCACTCCTGAAGAGCAGGACGTGTATGCGCACCTGCAAGAACTGTTGAAGTTACGTCGCGAACATCCGGCTTTGCGCGTAGGTGAGCAGAAGCACGTCGTGGTCACCGACGACTACTACGTCTTCACCCGCGAAACGACGGGCGAACGATTGCTCATCGTCTTTTATAAAGGCGAGGCCGGCAAATCCATCACCGTCGATCTCACCGATACATCCATTGCTAACGCCAAGGGATTCACCTCGCTGAATGCCTCGCCCGCGCCGAGTTTGGAAGGTACGAGCTTGCATTTGCAACTGGTTCCGCAGACGCTCGCCATTTATCGGATCGAGTAAACGACCGAATGATCACCGTTTTTCGGTGTGGCAAGACCGGTCTTACTGCCCCCGAAACCGAATGGTCAAATTCCCAAGCCTCGGTGACGGCGGTCACTGTCGGTTGGGGCAAGAGACCGATACAGTGGAAATCGGCGTGGTACGCCGAGCGGCAAGCGTGAGGGCCACCGGCCGGCGGAGCGCCGAGAGTTCGGCAATTGTTGAAAGTCCTGACGCGTCTTATGATGTCAGGAAATTGCGATAGCTAAATTTAATAAGGAGACTGAGCTTCCATGAAACGTTTCATTACGGGATTGGCTGTTGTTGCGATGATGTCTGGAATGGCCTTGGCCGCGGAAGACGGCGCGGCGATTTACAAGGCGAAGTGCGCCATGTGCCACGGCGCTGCTGGTGAAGGCAAAGTGGGCCCCGCATTGAAGGGGACCTCGCTCAGCGCGGCTGAGATTGCTGATGCGCTGCTGAAGGGCGCACCCGGCAAGAAGGCGCCGCACGGAAAAGCTATGGCCGGCGTGACTGCTGATCAGGCGGCTGCTGTCGCCGCCTACGTGAAGAGCCTCAAGTAGTCGTTGCAAGTTGCAAATGTTGAGGGCCGATCCACTCTGGGTCGGCCCTCTTTATTGTTACCGGGATGCGGCTGTCGACTTCGCGCCGGCCAGCACTGCTACGCCATAATGCGGCAGCGTTACTGACTGCACGGACCCGCCATTCAGTACATCCTGCATCTTCGCAGGCAAGGGAACGGTCTGCTGCGTCTTCGTGAAGTTGACGAGGACATAGACTGCGCCTTTATCGCTGTAACGTGGGCTTACCTCGACGCCGTCGGGAACCGGCCCCAGCGCCTGCTTCACGCCACTGACGTTGGTCATCCACGCTGCAGCGTGTGACATCGTCTTGGGATCGAGCCATGCCCCGATGTACGTGATGCGCCCTTTGCCAACCTTTCGAGTGATTGCCGCTGGCTGCCCGTCGAGCCATCCATTGCTCTTGCCATAGCGCATCAGGACCTCGTCACTGGGGTCCTTTGCGCTTAGCAACTCGGCCCACAACGGACTCTGCCCCGCGCCCCACTTGCCGTCGATCGGTACAGGATCGACCAGCGCGTAATACTGCTCCACGCGCCCGCCGAGCAGGTCCGTCAATGGCCCAGGTTGGCGCTGCGGCCACAGGCCATTGTCAACGTCCTTCATGCCTGAGCGCTGCCCTAATACAAGGTGGCCCCCGTTGCTGACGTATTGGATCAGGTTCTTGGCATCGGCATCTGTCAGCACATTCAGGCCCGGCGCTACCACCAACTTATATTGGCTGAGCGATGCGCTCGGAGGAACAATGTCGATCGATTGTGCGATCGCCCTCACCGGACCGTAGTAGCTGAGAATCTCTTCGATGGGATCATATTTCTTGTTGTGCTTCTGCCAGTTGATGGCCCAACGGCTGTCGTACGAATGCAGAATCGCGACCTCGGATTTCACCGACGTGCCGGCTAGCGCAGGACTGGCTTTTTCGAACTCGCGGCCAACTTGCGAAATCTCCGGATACAAAGGATCGGGCGTTCCGTCCGGGCCGACGAGCGTCCCGTGATACTGTTCCTGCCCATTCAGCGCGCTGCGCCACTGCCAGTAACTCACGGTGTCTGCGCCGTGCCCAATGTCGTGCCACGCCATGGCCCGCACTTCGCCTTTATCGAGCCAGTTGTTGATATCGGCCCAGTTCACGCCGCCTGGCTGCGTTTCCATCACCCAGAAATTCTTACCCTTCAGGCCGCGGGTCAAGTCGTGCGTCGCGCCGTTTCTGACAGGATCAAGATGTCCCTGTCCAACGTAGTCATCCCATGCAGCGAGGTCGAGGTCCTGCGCGACGGTGTAGTGGTCGTATCCGTCGAACCATCCCATCATGTTGGTCGTGATGAACTGCCGCGGGTCTGCGTTAGCGCGAATCACGTCGAGCTGGTTCTTCTGGTAGCTGCGCCAGGTGTCGCTGACGAAGCGCATCCAACTCAGCAGCAGTCCAGGGTTGCCGTAACCCACCTGGATCGGCACCTGGTTCCAGTCGAAATACGTCTCGCTCCAATACGACGTCGTCCAGCGCGCGTTGAGGTTATCGAGCGTTCCGTAGTGTTGCTTCAACCACCCTTGAAATTGCTGCTTGGTCTCGGCGTCGTAAGAAACTTCTGCATACTCGTTGTCGATTTGCCAGCCCACGACATTCGGATTATGGCCGAAGCGCTTGGCCAACAGCTCCGCCATCGCGCGCGACAACTGGCGATACTTGGGATTCGCGAAATTGAATTGCTGCCGGTTGCCGTGCTGGTCTTTCTGGCCGTCTTCCTTCGTCCGCAACGTCTCAGGATACTTCTGCGTCAGCCAAGCCGGCGGCGCAGCCGAAGGCGTTCCAATGACCGTCACGATGCCGTGTTTCGCCGCCGCGGCGACTGCGTGATCCAGCCAGTCCAGGTCGTACTGACCTTCGCTCGGCTCCATGCGGCTCCAGGCAAATTCGCCCACGCGCACCATGTGAATGCCCGCCTGCTGCATCAACGCCAGGTCGGCGTCCCACCGCGACTCCGGCCACTGCTCGGGATACCATGCCGTTCCCAGCAAAAGCGCGGGCGTCTGCGGGACCGTTTGTGCCTGCGTTAGCAATGCGCCCAAGGTAAGCGCGCATTGTAATGCGAGGAGGGACGCGCCTTTACTGACAACTGGCCACTGACAACTGGCAACTGCTTTTTTCATCCGTGTCATCCGTGTAAATCCGCGGTTGCTTCTGGATTTCGTTCCGATCTACCTACGCCGCACCCCAAATCTCCCCGATCACCCGCTGAAAATTCGCACCCAACACCTTCTCAATCACCGCCGACGACTGTCCTCGCTTCTGCAACTCCGCGGCAATTACTTCCATGTGGTCCGGCCCATTCAGGTCCGGTACATAAGGATAGCGGTCTTCGCCCGGAGCCCCGATGCCAAGTTGCTTGCGCCGCGCGATATCTTCGTCGAACGCTTTCTGTTGTTCCGGCGTCAGCTTCACTGCCTGTATCGACCCGTCCGACCCGATTCCCACGTGATCCGCGCCGCAAACGTTGATCGCGCGCAACACGTGATTGATGACATGATCCCGCGTTGGCACCGTCGGGGATGCCACCAGGTACGGCATCAGATACACGCCAAAGTATCCGCCTTTATCCGCCAGCGCCTTCATGATTTCATCAGGCTTGTTCCGCGGATGAGCATAAATCGACGCGCATCCCGAATGCGAAATCAGTACCGGCTTCTGTGACGCCGCAATCGCCTCCGACGTCGTGCGATATCCACTGTGGCTCAGGTCAACCGCTACGCCGATTTCATTCATCTTCTTTACTGCCGCCAGCCCGGCCTTGCTCAGTCCCGCGTTGCCCGGCTCGAGACAGCCATCGCCGAAGTCGCTGCGGTTGTTGTAGGTGAGCTGCATGATGCGCACGCCCAGCCGCCGAAACGTCTCGATGCGCGATGGATCAGCCTCGAGGAACTGCGTGTACTGGAAACCAGGCATGATCCCGATCTTCCCCTCGCGCTTCGACCGCGCAATGTCCGAATGCTGGCGGACCACCATGAACACCTCGGGCGACTGTTCCACCAGCGCGTCCACATAGGCGAGGTTCTCCACCGTTCCATCGAACGTCGGTGCAGAGATTGTGAAGTTAATCGCCGTGATGCCCGACCGCCTCACGACCTCGATCAACGCCGCATCCGGCATCGTGTCGGAGCCTGTGAACGGCGCGCACAGCGTGTCAATCACGACACTCTTGCGGTACAGATCGGTAATTTCGGGAGAGAACTGTTCCTCTGCGCCGACCAGCATTTGCGGTGCCAGCGACGCCACCACCGCGGCCCGACCTAGTGTAACGAGAAACGATCGTCGACTGTTCACAAGTCCGTCATGCTAACACCTCAACTGCTTGGCGGATAGAGCGACGCCCAAGCCTTACATCGCTGCCCGCAGGTGTTTCACCGCGAGCGTGTGGATTTGCGATACTCTCGATTCGCCCACTCCCATCAACTCCCCTACCTCGCGCATGGTGAGTTCCTGCCGGTAATACAGCATGAGGACCTGTTGCTCGCGTTCCGGAAGTTTGGCAATCGCCCGTTCCAGCCGTTCGCGGCTCTCACCTTCCATGCATATCGTCAGCGGATCCTGATCCGGAGGCCCGGCGATGTTCTGCGCCAGATCGGTTTCCTGCCCATCGGCGTTCGACTCCACTTGCAGGCTGCTGATTTCCAACCCGCGAATCTCGTTGACCAGGTGATGCAGCTCCCGTAGCGAAAGCCCCATCGCCTTCGCCAACTCTGGCTCCGACGCAGTTCGGCCAAGTTCGGTTTGCAGTTTCTGCATCACGGTATCGATTTGCCGTGACTTTCTGCGCAGATCGCGCGGGCTCCAGTCCATCTCGCGCAAGCTGTCGAGAATTGCACCCCGAATGCGAAACTTGGCATACGAAGCGAACTTCACATTCTTCTCGCAATCGAACTTGTTCAGCGCATCGATTAATCCGACGATGCCTGCGTGAACCAGATCCTCAAAGGGAACGTGTTGTGGAAGATGCTCATGAATGCGTCGCGCGATGTATTTCACCTGCGGCATCTGTTCGAGGACAATTTGTTGAAACTCTTCTTCTGTGCGCCGGGCCGGAGGCTCAGTTTGCGGCACAGAAGCAACGGGGAAGGCGACCGTATGTGGGCTCATGTCCCACGTTGTAGTACCCGTACCTTAGATCACAATTAGTTTGAGGTTAGAAAACACTAGGGAAGAAATAATCGAACAGGAAGTTTGATTCGAATGGCGCTCATGAATGCAATGTGAGGGGGCACGGCTGTTACAAGGTGCTGAAAACCTTGTCCGCATGTGTCGGATCAGGCCACGACGTCAATCGCGCGTCGAATGATCGTCCGGATTGCCAGCATCCAGCAGGCTTCGCAACTCAACCACCTTCTGATGCAGAAGCTGTGTCGATTCGAGCGCCGCCCTGACTCGCGCGCGAAATTGTGAGCTGCTCTTGTCATGGTGCAGCGATAACTCCAATCCACATTCCAAAGCCGTCAATGGCTGAGCGATGCCATGAAACAGTTCCGATATCAGGTCACTGTCTGCGTGCGCTACGCGCTGGTCACCAGCAACCGAACGGCTCATACCGCGGCCTCGGTCGGACAGCGCAACTCGTATCCCACGCCCCGTACCGTGTGAATCAGTCTCGGCGTGAATCCCGCGTCAACTTTTTTTCGCAGATAGTTGATGTACACATCGACCACGTTCGTCCCCGTGTCGAATGACAGGTTCCACACGTGCTCAACGATCATGTTGCGCGTCAGCCGATGGCCGGCATTCCGCAGCAGGTACTCCAGCAGTCCAAACTCTTTCGACGTCAACTCAATCCGTTTGCCATTCCGCCGCACGGTCCGCTCGACCCGATTGAGCTCCAGGTCGGCAATCTTCAACAGAATTTCTGATCCCTCGGCCTTCCGTCGCAGCAGCGCTCGCACTCGCGCCGACAATTCCGTGTACGAGAACGGCTTCATCAGGTAGTCGTCGGCACCCGCATCCAGCGATTGCACCCGGTCTTCCACCCGACTCCGTCCGGTCAGCACCAGCACCGGCAGGGACAATTTCTTAGGACGGATAATCCGCAGCACCGACAACCCGTCAACCTTAGGCAGGTTGAGGTCGAGAATCATCAGGTCGTAATCAGACTCGCACACCGCATACCGCGCCTCTTCGCCATCGGGCGCGATATCGACGGCATAGTGCTCGGCCTCCAGTCCCTTCTTCAGGAAGCTGGCCACAGGGGCATCGTCTTCGACCACGAGGATACGCATGGCAGCCCTTTGTCTTCCTTCTTAACGTCACTCTCATCTGGAAAAGGCTGTGGAAGAAGACGGAAACAGCGAGCAGAAGTTCGGTCCAAGTACCGATTCAGGACTCTTCCAAAATGGAACGCGCACCCTCGACGTTTCGCGCAAGGTGCCTATAAATCAGTGGCTTGCGATCACCCGGTCGCTACTTCACAAGTACCTGTGACTCGAATCACAGAAACTCGCCCGGCGATTTGGCATAACTACAGCATGGCAAATGTGGGTTCCAAGCCGAATATTCTTAAAGTTTCCGCCCAACTGAAAAAGTCGCTGATGAAGACGGGCACGATCGAGCGTTATCCCAAAGACCAACACGTGTTCGATCTGGATCAGGAGAACCAAGGTGTCTATCTCGTTCTCAAGGGCAAGGTCTGCCTGACCGTTCAAGACCTTCATCAGTTCGATCGTGTCTTTCCGGCCGGATCTCTCCTCGGAGTTCCTGCAACCTATACTGGGCACAATTACAGCCTTGCGGCCGTCGCGCTGACCGACGCAGAAGTCCTGCATGTCGAACGGCAGGCGTTTCTCGAACTCATGGCGCAGCAGCCCGATCTATGCCGTGAAACCACCGACATGCTCAGTCGGGAAGTCAGCTTTATCCATGCCGCCTTGGCGGAGAAGCGGCGCCAGAAGTCCGAGCTCGCCCAAGTCGCGAGTTAGATCTTCTCCAGCACCGCCTTCAGATATTTCCAGAAGCTCTGCACGGTCGAAATCTGCACCCGTTCATTTGGACTATGCGGATCCACGATGGTTGGCCCGAATGAAGCCATCTGCATACCCGGATACTTCTCCCCAATCACTCCGCACTCCAGCCCGGCGTGCATCGCGATGAGCTTGGCGGGCTGGCCAAACACCTTTTCGTGCGTCGATTGCAGCTTCTGCACGATCTCGCTGCCCGGCTCGGGTTTCCACCCGGGATAGTTGCCGCTCTGCTCGACCTCGAACCCAGCCATGTCGAATACCGTGGCGACCATCCGCGCGACTGCATTCCTGCTGCTCGCGATGGCGCTGCGCTGGCTGGTGATGATCTCGGCGGTGCCGTCTTTCGTCGAAACTACCGCCAGGTTGGTCGAGTTCTGCACCAGTCCCGGCACATCAGGACTCATCGCGACGACACCATGTGGCGTGATCACCAGCAAGTCAACAGTTCGCTTTACGTCATCCGAGGCGATCACCTTGTCGGGGACGGCGGCTTTCTCTGCGGTGATCTGCAGTCCCGTATCGAATTCGCCCAGGTCCGCCTTCCACTCCGCCTCGCACGCCGACAACAGCGAGCGCAGTTCGCTTTCCTGTTTCGCGCCCACCGTCACGATCGCGGCTGCTTCGCGCGGAATCGCATTCTGAGCACTGCCACCGGTGATACTGGCAACGCCGGCCTTCAGTTTGTCCGTGATCCTTTGCAGCGTCGTGCCTAGAATGCGGAGCGCGTTGCCGCGTCCCTGGTGAATGTCCACCCCCGAATGGCCGCCCTTCAGCCCCGAGACCTTGACGCGCCAAGCGGAATCGCCCGTAGCGTTCTCGAAGGCAAGCTTGCGCCGCCCGATGGTCTTCACACCGCCGGCACAGCCGATACAAATCGTTCCGGTCTCCTCGTTGTCGAGATTGAGGAAGTACTTCGACTTCAGCACGCCGCCTTTAAACTCCGCCGCTCCGGTGAGGCCCGTTTCCTCATCAATCGTGAAGACGAACTCCAGCGGGCCGTGAGCGATGTCAGTGCTTTCCATTACGGCCAGCGCCGCGGCAACTCCTACGCCGTTGTCCGAACCCAGCGTCGTGCCGTCAGCTTTCAGCCAGTCGCCGTCGCGCACCAACTTGATGGGATCGGTGTCGAAATTGTGTGCCGTACCTTCATTCTTCTCGCACACCATGTCGAGGTGGCCTTGCAGCAATGTGGGTGTAGCGTTTTCGCGTCCGGGCCGCGCCGGTTTGCGCACCACCACATTTCCGGCCGCGTCTTGCGTGGACTCAAGGCCCAATTCCTTGGCGCGCGACAGTACATAGTTTCGCGCCACTGCTTCTTTGGTCGATGCCCGCGGGGTCGCGGCCAGCACGTCAAAATGCTTCCATACTTCTTTCGGTTCCAAATCCAAAAGTGCGGATGTCATGAGACTCTCCATTCAGGAATTCAACTGCCATCCTAAACTTGGAGAGAGGAGCTTGGCGAGTCGGGGGCGCTTTGGCGACAGGTTCGTATCAGGGCACGGCTTCAGCCGTGCCGCTTGGCGCATTGTAAGAGTTGGGCTTTAGCCCCGGAGGGAAATCAAATGCTGTAGGCGCACCAGGGATGAAACAGTTCTAGCTGCCCGACTTTTCCATCCGTTCGGCCCGGATCCATCGCCGCGAGGGGCGCAACGTGGTTGACGCCTCACGGTTCACCAACACCGTAAACATTCTCCGCGCCTCGCCGTCATGTTCCGGCAGAAGCACCGCGCGCTCTTCCGCTTCAATGCAGCCTCCGAGTGCGCGTCCCAGGTTCAGCAACGACCGGCTGCCACATACCGAGCACACATCTCCCGGACTATCGCTGATGACCTCGCAATCGGCGCACAGCACCGCACTCATCAGTTGAATCGTGCTGAGGATCGGTTCGGGTTTGGAAACGGCGGCCATCAATCCCTCGCTGCCCTAACCGTAGCCTGATTGGCACGTCAGGGGAAGGGACTTTCGCGGCGGGTAGCGGGAGAGTAACCACTGATCGTCAGGCGGCCAAAATCGTCTTTAAGGCAAAACGAGAGCACCCTTGAGCGCTCTCGCTGACCCTAGCCGATTGAAATCACTGATGATAAGGCTGCGCCATCGGAACGGGCGCTTGCACCACCACGCACTCCGGAGCTTCCGGCATCACGATCCACGCAATGATATATGCGAGAACGCCACCACCGCCGAACAGGGCAACGATCAGCCACACCACCCGCACAATCGTCACATCCAGGTCGAAGTACTCCGCAAATCCCGCGCATACGCCCGCAATCTTCCTATCGGGGCTGTTTTTGGGAGGACGCATCAGCTTCTGGCGTCCGGCCACAAAGCCCACCCGGCGTCCGCAATAGGCGCAAACGTTGGCATCATCCTGAATTTGTTTACCGCAGTAGTTGCAGTACATGGTGCCTCCCCACTAGCAGATACGCACAGGATAGAAAAAGGTTCCCGCCGTCGCAAGTCCTTCTTAGTTTCACCACGGAGGCACGGAGGATGCGGAGAGGAGAGCAACCCCAAGGAATCTAACGGCACTGGTCGCCTTTGCTCGCGGGGGGGCTAAAGTCATGCCCCGAGACAAACTATCGAAGGACCTGGAGAATTTAGAATATAGAACCAACTCCGTGCTCTCCGTGCCTCCGTGGTGAATTCCACGCCTCTCGCGCCGGACCTTCACTCGATTACGTAAGGCTGCTTGAGATACCGCCGCGCCAGCTCTGCCGACTCGCTGTTCGAGTTTTCGGCGATAACGGCGTTGTACTTCTGGAGCGCGGTGTCGCGCTTGTGCATGGCGTCGTACATTTCACCCGCTTTCAACAGAGCTCTCTGTCCGAACGCGGGATCCACCGCCGAACTGGCCGCCAGTTCATAAGCGTCTGCTGCGCCTTGAAAGTCGCGCTGGCCTTTCATGGCCTCGCCCAGCCCGTAAGCCGGAATCTCCATTCGACACACGCTGAACGCATTGCCGCGGCACCCGGCAACCACCTTCTGGTACGCAGTCACCGCCTGAGGGCCGTGCCCCGCGGCATTCAACAGGTGAGCGTATTCCGTGGCGATCAGGAAGTTCCGTGGAAAAGCCTGATACATCCCGCCGACGATCTGTAAGGCCTCGTTGTACTGTTGCTCACGCCGCAAAAACAGCGCCAGTGCGATCTTGGCGTCCCAGGAGACTTCCGGGCTTCCATGCGCTGACACTTCCCGCAGGTAGTCTAGGCCTTTTTGCTTGTTGCCACTCACGCCTACCATCGACGCCGCAACCTTCGCCGGCCAGCTCAAGCTCCCAATCACATACAGATGGATGCCCAGCAGATTTTTGGCGTCCACAAAGTTCGGATCCAGCTCCAGCACCCGTTCGTCATCATGACGGGCGCCGAGCGCATTGCGCAACGCCGCAAACCACGCATGTTCCGCCATCCCCATATACGTGGAGCGCAGTCCGCGCGCCACGCTCCGCGCATACAGCGCATTTGCGTCATTCGGGTTCTTGGCCAGGTGCTCGTCGGACAGCCGAATCGACTGCTCGCTCAACTGGTACACCCGGTCATGCACTTTGGGATCAAGCGGCTGAAGGTACTTCTTGGTCAGAAAGTTGTCGGTGGCATACGCCTCGGTGTCCAGCGCGCCAATGCGGTACAGTTCTTTGAAAATTACCGCCGACAGCAGGTGGTTCACGGCAAACGGATCGTCCGGATGCGCCTGCAACGCCACCTCAAAGTCGCGGATGGACTTGTCGTAGTCGAAGTTGTAGAAGTTGTCGAAGCCCTTGCGGGTGGTGGCATCGTTGGTCGAACGCGTCGGGACCCATGTCCCGGTGTCCGTCCAGCCCGCCAGGGAGGCAAGCAATACGACCAGCACGACGCTAACCAACCAAATGGCGCCCGATGCGATCCTGGGACACGGCCTGCGTGACGATTTCATCGGGTTCGCTTCTACAAAAGTCTAAACGAATTGGATGACCGGGAGGTTTCAGCGGGTTCGTAGGCGTCGTACATTCCCAAACTGGCACAACCTGTGTGCAGCCCGGAAATCGTGGTGTCAGTCTTTTGTGGAAAGCCGATACAGGTGGTTCATCGGCCCTCGCCCCTGGCCGACCGGATAGGCCGCCGCTACCGCCTTCCGCACGAACTCCTTAGCCAGACCCACCGACTCCGGCAGGCCCCGCCCGTGAGCCAATCCACAGGCCATCGCCGTCGCAAAGGCGCATCCTGTCCCGTGAGTGGATGTCGATTCCAGCCGGGATCCGGTGAATACCTGTTCAAACACATCCCCCCCGGCTTTACTACTCAGATAGTCGTTGGCCTCCGGCAGATGTCCTCCGGTGATCACGACCGCCTTGCTGCCCATCACATGGAGCCGCCGAGCAAATTCGCGAACCGTCGGGAGCATAGCCTCCCAGCTCTCCGAACCCCATGAAAGTTCAGGAGTTACGCCAGCAAGCTCCGCTGCTTCCTCGACATTCGGCGTAGCCACATCGCAAAGCCCGAGCAGTCGGCTGCGGATCACTTCGACACCGGGGCCGTCGATCAGCGCCGCCTCTGACGTCGACCGCAAAACCGGATCCAGCACGATATTCGGAGGCTCGAATTGCTGTAGGAAATCCGCTACTACCGCGGCGATCTCGCCCGATCCGAGCATTCCTATCCGTACTGCTCTGATTTTGACGTCCTCCGCCAGCCGGAAAAGCGTCTCCCGTACCAATTCCGGCCGCACCAACTCGACGCCGAACACTCCCTTCGTCGACTGCACGGTCAGGGCGGAGATGCAGGTGACGGCGTAGCAGTCCAACGCGGCCGCCGTTTTTATGTCGGCCGTAATTCCTGCCCCCGACGACGGATCGTAACCCGCGATACTCAGGATGACCGGCAGACTGCCCATGCCAAGAATGTACCTCAAGGCGCTCGTCGAAGCTCTCATGGGTTGGAGAGGCCCCATCATGGCATCAATCCGCCAACGCCCGTGAACCAGACTAGCCTTCTAAGTTACTTGCAACTATATTGATTTACAATAGCTTACAAGCTGTCCCTAAGAGCCGCCCCGCATCCGCTGGCGAATTATTCGCAGCCACCTCCGTCCAGAACTGCTCCTCGCTGCCAGTACGAATAGGGCAGATCTATCACCGCAAGGTTCTTACCCAGACCGGCCAGGAAACCGCCAGTTCAGCGCCGAAAGCACATTTTCTTCAAGAAGGCAAGATAAAAATTGGGAGATTTTAATCCTCCATTGACTTCGCCTGCTTCCGGTCGGTAGACTTTTGGAACCTGCACTAGGAGGGCCCCATATTTTGAAGCGAGGTGTTTAATGCTACGAGTACTCAACCAGGCAGCCTTGATCCTGCTTTTGGTCACGGCGCTGGGTGCGGCACCCGATAACAACCAGACACCGGACTCGAACCAAGGTACCCCAGGGCAGACCCAGGAAACCATCAAGCCGATTCCGACTAAGAAGTATCAGGTTGGCAAGGCCTCATGGTACGGTCACCTCTTCCAGTATCATAAGACTGCGAGCGGCGAACCGTATGATATGCATGACTTTACGGCTGCACACCGTACTCTTCCACTCGGATCCTGGGTCAAGGTTACGAATCTGAAAAACGACAAATCCGTCATGGTCCGCATTAATGACCGCGGCCCGGTGACCAAGAGTCGGATTCTGGACCTGTCCTACGGCGCTGCCATGATTCTGGGCGTAGGCAATGAAGGTATTGCCAAAGTTCGCCTGGATGTCATCGAGACTCCGACCGTGGCCACCAATATCAGCCCGCTAGTGGCTGTAGGTCCACAATAGTCCTGTAAACAAGCGGTCTTTTTACGGTAAGATGGGCCGATGCTGAACCGCGATCGGCTCATCGTGGCGCTGGACGTGTCCAGCGCCGCCGAAGCCCGCCAAATCGTTCAATCGATTGGCGAAGCCGCCAATACCTACAAAATCGGCAAACAGCTCTTTACGGCCGAGGGGCCGCAGATCGTCCGTGATCTCGTCGCCTCCGGCCGTAAAGTCTTTCTGGACTTGAAGTTCCACGACATCCCCAATACAGTAGCCTCGGCAGTCCGCGAGGCCGCCAAGCTTAATATCAGCATGCTGACGGTCCATGCCTCCGGCGGCAGCAAAATGCTCAGAGCCGCAGCCGAGGCGGCAGCGCAATCACCCGCTAAACCGATGGTACTGGCGGTAACGGTCCTCACCAGCTTGTCCGACGCCGATCTGGCGGAACTCGGAGTACCCAGCGACGTCCAGACCCAGGTGCTGCGACTTGGCTCTCTAGCGCTCAACGCGGGATGTGGTGGACTGGTCGCCTCCGCCAAGGAAGCCAGCGAGCTCCGCCGTGAGCTGGGCGACGGCTTCGCCATCGTGACCCCGGGCATCCGCCGGGCCGGCGCGGCAGTGGGAGACCAGGCGCGGGTGCTGACGCCAGCCGAGGCCATCGCCGCTGGGGCGACTTACCTGGTGGTGGGCAGGCCGATCTTAGAGGCAAGCAATCCCGCAAAGGCAGCGGAAGATATCGTAAGGGAAATTGACGCGGAATTGTCAGCGGCCCACGCGAAGGTTGGTTAGCGAACTAAGTAGCCCGAAGACATTCAACAACCAAATCACTACGACAATCACCACCACGCCATTCAGAATCGACTTGATGGCACCCTGCATGGGAATGTAGGTGTTCACCAGCCACAGCAAGACACCGACCACAATCAGCACAATCAATACCTGAATCAGCGGCATCGTTGGTCTCCTCTCTGCCACTTCAGTCTAGGTCGGAGCGCGTAGCGAGGAATATCAGGTGGAAACCCTAGCGAAGACCCGCAGAATACCTACTAGAGTCTTCGGCCCGATGGCCAATCCCTCATTCTGAAGTCTCCGGTACTTAGTGAATCCGACGACGAAATCAGCCTTGTAAACTATCCGGAAAAAGAATAGAGTGCGAGCCTCAGTTGACTCTGCCGGCTTTCTCCGTCTTGTCGGAGCAGCCAGAGGAGAGCGCTATGAAGTCTTCGCTGTCAGCCTTCTGTATCCTGGCGATGTTTTGTGCACTGTCGAATAGCGTGGCCCAGACGCAACCTGTGCCCGCGCCCGCACAAGCCAAGCCCACAGCTCCTCCTTCCAGAAAGGTCAGCCAGGAGCCGGATGTCGAACAGGATTTCCGGCAGCAACAGCTCGCCAAGATGAAGCGCGAACATTCTGATGACAAAGGGCAGCTCCGGCCTGATCTGTTCGCCAAGGGCATCGCCCAGACGCAGCGCATGAAGGTCGTTGCTGAGCCCGGCGCTGCCCCAAAGGCGCAGCCTGCCGACAAGCCCTAAGTAGCGCTCTATCTTTGCCACCTTCTTGTTTTGAACATCTGAGGACCTGTAAATGAAGCGCCGGATCTGCATGATGATTGTGCTGTTTGCTCTTCCCTTCGTCGCCGTTGGCCATGGACAGGACTGGAAGCAGATCGGACCTGCACCCATCCAAGGCCAAGGCTTTTCAAACGTGCCATATGCGAGCGCTTCGGGCTCGGTGACGGGCATCGTCATCGACCCCAGTGGTAAGCGCGACTCCACCATCTACATTGCTACCTCCGCCGGAGGAGTGTGGAAACTGGCGAATGAATCGCCTAGCTGGGCCTCCAAGTCCAATGGAATGCCGATTCTCTTCATGGGAGCAATCGCGCTTGATCCCTCCCATTCAAGCACTCTGTATGCCGGTATCGGCGGACCCTGGTGCTGCTTCTCCGGAGGCGGAATCTACCGCTCCACCGACGGTGCGGACCATTGGAAATTGCTCAATCCGAACGGGATTTTTACGAACCTGAACATCGCTGCCATCGTCCTGCCCGAGTCGGGAACATTGCTCGTCGCCACCAACAGTGGACTTTATAAATCAGTGGACAGCGGAGATAGCTTTGGTAACAACTCTCCCAAGTTCAATAATGGAAGCCCGATAGCGGTCGCGACTCCTCAAGGTAGCGTTACGAATGGCAACATCTCTGACCTCATGTTGGATACGGCAACACGGACCACCGTGTACGCGGCTATCGACAACTCGGGTGTGTACAAGTCGACCGATTCGGGTACCAGCTTTCCCACGTCGGGTAAGCTTTTCAGTCAAGCCAGCTTTCCTCCGCTCATCAAGGGCACAGGTGATGTATTCATCAAGATTGCGCAATCCACCCGGCCCAACAACAAGACGATGTATGCCTTTCTCTGTGCGGGCACCACCGTCAGTGGTGAGCCATGCGCCCTTCTCAAATCGGTCACCGGTGGCAGCTCTTGGAACCAGCTTTCGCTGACCGGTATCAAGATCAACCAGCAAGACTACGATCAAATTGTCGGTGTCGATCCTCAGGACGCCAACCGGGTCTATATCGGGTTGCGGCAGCTTTATTACGCCTCGGACGGCGGTGCCGGCGGCTTCAGTTCGGCAAACCAAATTGACCAGAACGGCGCCCATACCGACGACCATGTGATCACGTTTAGTCCAGCCAGCCACTTTACCGGGCCGCCGCCGACGCAGTTCTTTCTCGGAACTGATGGCGGCGTCGCCGGCACTGCGGTCGGAGGCTCCGCCCCTGGGTCTGAGTGGTATTTCCTTAACGAGGGTCTGTCCACGGCCCTCTTGTATGGCATGGACATGGGTCGCGGCAGCAATGGCAACAATGTGTACAGCTACGGAGCAGCGCAGGACAATGGCACATTCGTGAGGACGCCCGGGCTACCGGGGGGAGGAATACGTTGGCAATTTCAGTGTTGCGGCGACAGCGGCAGTGTTGCGGTTGATCCAGCAAATCCGCTTCATGCCATTACCCTCAACGACGGTGGCCTTACTTGCACTACGAATGCTCAAAACTGGTCCCCTTGCGGAAATCTGCCGCCTAATACACCCGGATTTGGCCTCGTCAGCTTTGACCCAAGTGGTGGCGTGGCGTATGCGGCAACCGGCTCGCAGCTCTTCCAAAGCCAGAACAACGCTCAAACATTCGTGCCGATTCATACCTTCCCGCAGTCCGTCAGTGCAATCAGCCAGATCAAAGGCAAGCCGAACCTTCTCTGGATCGGCCAATCCGATGGCACCATCCAGTGGACCAACGGCGCATTGCAGGGGCCGGCCGCGTCATGGACCAAGGTCGTGGTGAACGGCGCTCCGTCCGGTCAGGGTGTGACTGGAATTGCGATCGATCCCAAAGATTCGTCCACCGTGGTCGCCGTCTATCCGGGATTCTCCGGTTCTGCCGACCCTCCGCAACACGTATTTCAGACGACTGACAGCGGGAGGAAATGGGACAATATCGGAGGCAAACCAGGCGGCGGCGATAACAATATCCCTGATCTCCCTGCTTTTGCCGTCGTAATTCTTCCCACTACGAAGCCCCACACCATCATCGTGGGCAGCGATGGCGGCGTCTTCCAGACGACTGATACAGGTAAGACGTGGCAACTTCTTGGAACCGGATTTCCCCCAGTACAGGTGACCGGTCTTGCCCTCGACTATGCGGCGAAGCCTTTCGTCTTACGGGCCTCTACTTTCGGCAGGAGCGTTTTTGAATTGCAGGGATCCTGTCCGCTGTGCCCGCCTGCAGCGCAGTGCAAGATGACAGGATGCATCGGCGACATTAGTTGGAGCTATTCACTCACGTGCACCGGCGACGGCGTGGGCATTGTGTATAACGGCGGCTGCTCGGATACCTCCGGCGAGCCCAGGAGTTGTTACGCCGGCTTCAACGGGTCATCCACCGCCCAGGCCTCCTGGGGCGGTGCCATCGGGCCGCCGACGTGGCTGTCAGCGGGCGCACAGGGCAGTCCGACGGTCTGCACGACGAACAATACGGGCGAACAGACCTGCAAGGTTTTCAACTCCGGAAATCTGCCCGCCTGTCCACCTCAGTCGGGTGGTCCGACATTGCCGCCGCCACGCTGCGGCCAGGGAGAGACCTATTGCATGAAATACAGTCCACCCATGTGTGTTCCCTCGCAGGATTGCACCTACATCCGCAATCTTCCGAACTAGGGGCTGCGTCTGCGATGGCAGACGGTTTGGCAGCTAACCGGATGTAAATCGCGCGGGCACCTATCCCGCCTTCTTTTGGCGGGGTGGGTCTTTTGACTTCCACTGGATTCTTAGGGCTTAGTTGACGCCACGCTGGGCGGCCACTCGTCATCCGTCGCTTGCCAGGTCTTGTCCGGGTTATACAGTTCCATGCTCTTGACGATGTTGAGCGAATCCGGTCCCAAGTCTTTCTGGTAAACGACGCCTTCATAGCTCACGATGAAGGTCTTGACGCCGGTCACGCGGTATTCCGCGGGCACGGCGACCAGCGCAAAGCCCCCGATCATGACGCCTTCAATGACATAGTTGATGGCGCCGTTCGGTGCCGACGCGCCCTGGCCCTTCAGAATCTTGAAGTAGTAGCCGTGGAAGCCGCCCTTGCCTGCGGTATAGCCCTGCTCTAATGCCTTGGCGACTTCATCGCCAATCGGGCCTTCGGGCGTTCCGTCAGCGTTCTTCCAGAACAGGCCATCCTGCTTGCCGGGCGTGCTGAAGATCTTCTGCGCGTACTGGTTTATGCCAGAGTTGTCGCGAACCTCGGAGGCGTATTCCATTTGCGCTGACACGTAGCCGCGGCACACGGTGATGGCGTTCAGTTCGTTCTCACCAATGCGGCGGAAGAGAATTTCCTGCTTGCCTTCCTTGGTGTTGAAATACCACTTACCACTCTTCGCCACCAGAGGTATCGGCAATGGCCAACCTTCGTCGCCCACGATGATGGTGGCGCGGTTCGGATTAGACTTGGAGATCTCGACGCTGTTCTTGGCCGCAGCTTCTTTCGCAAATGCCTGGGCGTTGTTCTTGTCCTGTACCGGATCGTCGGAGGCGACGACATCCTGACCGTCCGGGCCCAAAATCGCCAGCAATTCCGGTACGTCGAAGTCGGCCGCCGCCTTGATCAGCGCGTCGGCAGCCTGCTGCGGAGTATTGAAGCCCTTCTGGGTGACCGCCGGGATCTTGGCCGCAGGCTGCGCTTGAGCCATGCTCATCATCGGCGACAGGCAGCACATAACGACCAGGGCAAAGGCGATCATCGTCAGTCGCGCTTTCGTATTCAACATGGGTGATTTCATAATTCCCTCGCTCGTCATGATGTGCCTACCTGCGCCTTCCGCCGCCACCGCCGCGGGAGCCGCCACCACGAGATCCGCCCATGCTGGACGAGCCGCGCGACTGGCTGGCGCGAGCCGAGCTTCCGCTCATGCCGCTGCCGCTGAAACCGCTTCTGTTAGTAGAGCTGGGGGTGTTGCGTACCTGCTGGTTGCCGACGCGGTCCGCTCCCGTACCGCGGTTCGAGTTCATGTTGCCTGCGTTTGCTCCACCGCGGTTATTCGTATCGCGAGTTCCCGCGCTGGGGCCGGCTCCACCGCGATTCGAGGCGTCGCGACCTCCAGCCGGCTGCTGCCGGGCTACGTTTTGGCGTGCGTTTGCTTGCCGGTTGGCAGCTGAGTCACCGCGCGTGGTGCCGCCGAATTTGTTGGCCGTGCCCCTGTCACCGTACGGAGCTCCGCCGCGGTGCTGCGGATTGTGCTGCCAGTCGCTTCTTCCCCCGGCCGGCTGATTGGAGGGACGGTTGCCGCCATTGACGCGATTTCCGCCGTTAATGTTGTTGCGGTTGCCGTTATTGACGAAGTTGTTGTTGTGGTTGATGTAGACGTTGTTGTTGCCGCCCCATCCGCAACCGTAACCCCAACCGCCGCCCCACATCGCTCCCATGGCGACGCCGACACCGAACGAGATGGCCATACCTGCCGCGTAATATCCCGGCGGCGGATAGTAGATGGGCGGGTAAGGATAAATCGGCGCGCCGTAGACCACGGTCGGATTGTAGCTGGGCACATAAACAACCTGTGGGTTGGCCTGCTCGATGACGATGACCTGCTTGCTCTCGACAGTCTTAGTCTCTACCTTCTGCTGCTCCGACGACTTCAAGTTCCCATTGGCCTGGGCTTTCTTGCGCATGCGCTGCACCGCATCCATCACGTCGTTCTGCTGTGCGAGAAACGCGTTGCCAAGATCGGTAGTCCACTTGATATTGTCAGCGAGTTGCTTGACCACGTCGGGTAAGGCAGCTAGTCCCTGGATGCTCGGGTCCCAGTCCTGCTTCTTCACTGCTTCCGCCAGCTTCTTCTCATCCAGGCCCTTGTTCTGCGCCAGCCACTGCTGCAACTGAACGATCTCGAGTGGGTAGGTGGAGGCCACCAGCACCTGAGTCAGCATCGGATCGGGGTATAGCGCGATCGGCGCTACCAGCGAATCGAGCTGGTCGGCAGGAATCTTGGCCGCCGGCTGGGAGGACGGGGCATCGGGCAATTGCGTCTGGGCCGCCGCCGAGGGCGCGCCTCCGGACAGCAACGTGGCGATGCACACGACCGTCGTAAGTTCTCGAACAAGTTGCAGCAGAGCATTGGCAAAAGTTTGTTTTGTTTTCATAGACAATTCCTGGGTTGACACATCGGGATGCGGCGCGTGCTACTCCGCTAAAGCACAGCGGTCATCCTTATTGTGCAGCTTTCAACAAAGAGTCTACGCCTCAGTGCAAAGTGTGTCATAGATCAGCGACCTGTGGCTTGCCGAGGCGCTGGACCTGGTGCCGGTCACGCTGATGTGTGACTCATCGCCTCGCCCAGATCCGCGTGCAACGCCTTATTGACAAAACCCGCCCCTGTGCCATAATTGGCGCCGATCATCAACCTGTCGTCTTGCCGCCATGCGGCTTCGGGCGTTTTTTGCAAGCTCGCCGTAGCCTATGGATCGCGCCTCCGTGCAAGAGCAAGTCGATCGAATTCTGCACAGCACCGCCTTCGCTGGCAAAAGCCAGCTGGCGAAGCTGCTGCAGGTCCTATTCGACCGCATGGATTCCCAATCCACATTGAAACCGGATTGTGTGATCAGGGAATTGTGGCCCGACGAGATCAAGACGAAGCGCTCCGCCGACGTGGCGACAGAGATGAACAGGTTGCGGAAAGCGCTCGAAGCCTACTACGTCGGCGAAGGCGCCATTGACCCTGTAATCATTTGCCTTCCCAATCGCTCGCCATCTGCTGACAGTGGAGTGAGAGAAAAGCGCTGGATCGTGGCCGAGGCGCGCGTCACCGACCAGCAAACATCGCCCTTGCCAACTCCGAGAGCGCTTTCTCGCAGACGGCTGAAGATAATTGCCGCAATGGCAGCTGTAGTCATCTTAGCCATCGCGGTTTATCTGCTCGTCCGAACGCTCATTGTCGCTGACCGGCCCGTGTCGGCGCGCTTGGATGGCTCAACTCTTATCGTCGTGAACGCCAAAGGACAGGACCTCTGGCGCAAGGCCTTCACCGACGGATTTTCGACCGAGTACTACAGCAAGGGCTTGGCGCCCCGCACGTGGTTCGGAGACCTCGACGGCGACGCGGCACCGATGTCCTCTTCCTGTACCAGCCCACCGCAGTCTCCTGTCCCACTCCTCAACGCTGATCTGCTACTCAAACGGGGGCAAGGAGAAATGGCGTTGGAATCCCGGCCGGGCGTTGCCCGATCTCGAAGGGATTCCTGCGATATTCGAGACGGTTGCTTTCGGAGTGCTGAAAGCGGCCCCTGGACACCCGCTCGAATCGTCGTTTCGAGCCATCACACTCCCTGGTATCCCAACCAGATCGCCATCGTCAGTGCCGACGGCAAGACCGTCTCCGAATACTGGCATTCCGGTCAGTTCTACTTCATGACTCTGGCCGACCTTGACGGCGACGGGCGCCAGGAGATCTTGGCCTCCGGAGTAAATAACGGGTATCATCTGGCGACGCTGGTGGTACTCGATACCGACCGCGTCTTTGGAGCTTCCACCGAGACCGTGCGGCCTGAGATTCAAATCCATGGCATGGGCGCTGCCCAGGAGAGGATTCGCCTGTTATTTCCTCGCAGCGATTTGAACAAGGCCGTGGCGAAGTACAACTGGGGCCAAGAGCCCACCGTCGAACATAGCATGATCAGCTATCCGGTGGCGGAATGCGAATCACACCCGGCTTGTTTCATCTGGTACCAATTCGACAGCAATTTTCACCTGCTTTGGGCCAGGGCGGGCGACACCTTTCTTTACGCTCATGCTGAGTTCTACCGCAACGACAAAGCCAACCATCCTTTCACCGAGCAGTAAGAAAGCGAATTCCAGAAAGTCCGATGCCTGGTTGGCTGTAAGACGGAATTCGTGCCCATAGAAATTCACTGACGCCTGATTAGTTAAGTTGACATTGGCACGATGGTATAGCTTATTGAATCTGCCGTTGACCGCGCTGCTTCTATTACTTCTGGCGGAGAACCTGGAACTGGTCTCTTTAGTGCCCTGCCTGGTCTCGCAAGACACCACTTATCCGTACTCATAGGTTGCTCGCTACTGCCGATAGTCCTCGTTCATAGCTCATTTCATATCAACTGCACCGGACAGGGGATGAAACCGCTTGACACGCGCTAGTCTCTGCGAATCAAGCGGGATCGGACACTCAACCGCATCCCGCAACGCTGAAAAGCTAGCCGAAGCTAAAGAGGAATAAGCTAATGATTCTCTAGCCTGTTTCACTGTATCTGCTTATATTGACCTTCGTAGTAATCACAAACATAAGTGGGTCGGCCAGCACCTACGACGCCGCCTCTTCGTTTGAGTCAGTATATCTCTCTACAACCAACCCTAATGTAGCATGGTCTTACGCTATTCGTCTCGCTTTCGGGCTCCATTACTCTCTACATCAAACTGCGCAGAGCCTATACACTCTCCAACATGCAGTACTAGTCGTCATCTTTTTTGACATTATCGCATCTCCCTCTTTGAGCTACAACAACGCCTTCCCTTCTTTACTCTATCTGAACGTCCCTTCTAACCTCGTCCTCTTCTCAGTAATTATGTCGCAGTATTCCTATCTCATCTTCACAGCCCCTGCCAACCGTACCTATTCCCTAGCTAGCAGTTTTCTTATCTACCAATACCGTATTATAGTTCTTGTCCTAGTCGTCTTAAATATCTCTGTTGTTTCAATTCCACTGTCACCGCCGAAAGCAAATTATCCCATTCAGCACCGCCTTATCTTTACTACCTTTAAACTGTGATCTTTTCCGCCTATCCTGTCATCTTACTTCAGACACCACCTCTCAGCAACCATTACGTCTATGTCTACCTCAACTCCTTAGCCAACCTCTCTCCTACTTCTGAGCACCATAATACCTGTGCTTCTCCTATTTCTTATACCCTATAGCACAACGCAATTGCTCGTTGCTGTCTATCTCAATCTCTTCTCCTGCTTCAATCCTCCTCTTATCTTGTGCAGTAATCCTTTCCTTCTACTTCCTTTCCTATCTAATATAAACTAACCAATATAATAAGCTTTACTATCTCTCTTTTTATTATTACTTTACTCTATCTCAACCTCTCATAATAATCCTATTTTCTCCTAATAAAATTATCTATCTCTTATTAAACAACCTACTCCAACCTCTTCTTCAGTGACACCAACTATAAATTTATCTTACTCTTCTCTTACCTATACTTCTTTATCATCCCCTATTACCAATTATACTATTTTTCCTACTATTACACCAAAAAACATCTCATCACAGAAATCTCTCTCTTAATTATTTCTTCTTTTTTCTCTATCACCTTCTTCTTACTTACTTCTTCCTATAACCACTATCTCTATATATATTACCACTAACATAACATTCCAAATTTTTTTTTTCTCCTCATATACTATAAATAATATAAATACATAATCTCCTCATTCACTTCTCACACTTTCTATTTATTATATTATCTCGGTCAATAAAAATCACACTATACTTTCTCTACCTATCAACATCTACTTCTATCCTCTCTTACTATACCTATCTATCTTTTATCCTACTTTTTCCTTTTTCTTTCACTTTATCCTAGCTCGGTTTCTTCCCCCTCTTGGCCCTACACTGCGGGTGGAACGATGAGGGAGAGCTGTGTCCTCGGAGAGAAGAGACGCAGCCGGGTATTCACCTCATCTTTAGGCGCTTTGCGGGCGTCCGAGCCCGCAGCCGAAATCCTGAGCGAGCGCAGCGAGTCGAAGGAGCTGCATTCGCTCTCAGTATGTAACTGAAGGTGGTTCGACCTGTGATGGGGCCTGTTCGTTCTCGATTTTTTGCCCATCTCCCTGCCGAGGCCTCTGTCCGTCCTCCAAGAATTCCGCCTAAGTCCTTATTCCATCATATTTTACATTTAACTCCTTTGTTTCCGGTATATTGCGTCGGAAATCGTGTGTATCCTCAACAAAACAAAGATTTGGGGGAGGGGGGAGGGGGGAGGGGGTACTTTGCACCCCGGGCAATTCCCAGTTCGGGACATCCGAACGGCAGAACTACTGGAACGCGTTCAGCGCCGAGGCTTGGTCGTCGTGCACATCGAAAATCGTGTAGAGCCGCGTCACCTGCAACAGGTTGCGGACGTTTTTGTTCAGGTTCATCAGCTTCAGCTCGCCGCCCTGATTGCGCAGCGTGGTGTAGTTCATCATCAACTCGCCGATGCCCGAGCTGTCGATGTGAATTACGCCGTTGAGGTTGAGCAGAATCTTTTTGTAGCCGTCGCGCAACAGTTGCTGCACCACGTCGCGCAGCTTGCCCGTGCCTTCGCCCAGCCGGAGCTGGCCGCTGATGTCAACAATCGCGACTCCATTCACTACGCGTGTGCTTGCCTGAATCGTCATGTGCACTCTCCGAAATTGCGTCAGGATCGAAAGCGGCGCCTCGCTTGCCGGACTCGATCACTGGCCACGTGCCGGTCTGGCTTTCGGTGCCAGCCATTTTGTCCCGTTGTCGGCGCGAATGCAAATCCGGGATTCAGGCGCGGCGAGACTCCGTGCTAACCTCAGCGGGTGAGCCAGGGACCGATGGGAAAGAAATCGAGCGTGAGGCGGCATTGGATCATTTTGCCGGTGCTGTTTTTGGCGGCCGCAGCGTCGGCGCAAAAGAACGATTGGCTGATCGTTCCCAGTCTGCGAGTCGGACCGATTACGGCGACGACCACGCGCGCCGAGTTGGACACGCTGTTCGGCAAGGAGAACGTTCACGACGGCAACTTTGAGGGCGGCGATGTACCCGAGGCTGCGACCATCGTGCTCGCCGACGATCCGAGCGCGGCGCTGGCCGTCACCTGGGACCGCGAACACCCCTCGACTGTACGGATTTGTTTCAGCAATCCGTCGGGACCATGCAAGTGGAAGACGGCCAGCGGTATTCGCATCGGCCTGCCGATTCGCGAACTGGAAAAAATCAATGGCAAGGCATTTCAGGTGGCCAGTTTTGGATCTGACCAGCGAGGCACCGTCGTATCGTGGCGGAATGGCTTATTGGAACGGGACCCATCTGCATGCGCGCACCTGCTGGTGCGCTTGACGCCGGCGTTTGAGCTGGATGGCAGGTCTCCCTCGAAAGAAGAGGCGACCCTTGTGAAAGAGCTACACGGCGAGAAGCCGATTCCGTCGAATCTTATACCGTTGCTCGAACTCAATCCCATCGTCTCTGGGTTGGAACTCGAGTTCCGCGGCGCAGGCTGCGCTGCGAAATAAAGCGCGAGCGGTCGAGAGCTACTTGCGAGCTTCTTCGGCAAACAGTGCCGTATAAATTCCTCCGGCAAGAAGCGCACCGACAATCGGAGCCACCCAGAACAGCCACAACTGAGACAGAGCCCATCCACCAACGAATAGCGCAGGACCGGTGCTGCGTGCTGGATTGACCGAAGTATTGGTGACCGGAATTGAGATTAGGTGGATCAGCGTTAAACCCAATCCGATCGGGATCGCCGCGAAGCCTTTTGGGGCGCGCTCATCGGTCGCCCCGAGAATAATGAGCAGGAAGAACATGGTGAGGACGACTTCGGTAATCACGCAAGCCAGGAGACTGTATCCGCCTGGCGAGTGTGCGCCGTATCCGTTGGAGGCGAATCCGGCCGCCGTCGAGAAGCCGTCTCTTCCGCTGGCGACGACGTACAGCACGCCCGATGCTGCGATCGCCCCGGCGACTTGCGCGATGATGTATGGCAGCAGATCTGAGGCGGGAAAGCGTTTGCCCGCCCAAAGTCCGATGGAAACTGCGGGATTGATGTGACAGCCCGATATCGGTCCGATGGTAAACGCCATGGTCAGCAAGGTGAGACCAAAAGCGAAAGCGACTCCAAGAAAGCCAATGCCAAGGTGACCTGCACCAGGTTCGCCTGTAGGGAAAGCCGCAGCCAGCACGGCACTTCCGCAACCGCCAAGTACCAGCCAAAAAGTCCCCAGGAATTCTGCTGCTGCACGTTTTCCAATTGGCATGTTGTCCTCCGCAACGTAGGTGGTGTGAGTTATCAGCAATTACCGGAGCATGAATATGTGAAGGCGTTGTGAAGCTTATGTTGTTTAGCGCGAACCTGCAAACTGAGGCTCATTCTTTCACTGCGCAATGAGCATGGCAACGATGTGAAAACATTTTCATATGAGCCCAATATAAAAACCCCGCTCGTTCCAACGATCGGCACGAAGGCCGCTCATGTTAACAATAACGAGGACTTGACTAGTTCGCAGCCGCCGATGTCCGAACTGCAAGTGCTGTTCGGGAGCGGGCAGGCCAGCATTGGCGCCGGTGTCGCGAATGACGCGGTTGGTATCGAAATACACCTGCCAGTAGTCCTTGTTATTGCAGTAGGGACGAACGGCAAGCACAGGACCGGCCAGCGTGAAGGTCAGGATCTCCACATCAGGCGCTGGAGTGGTCAGCACGTTGGGAATCTTCGCCAGGTTCGCCTTTAGCGCAGCGATGGTCGCGTGCACGTCTACCGTGTGATCGAGTTGCGCCTGAAGGTCAACTCTTCGGAATGGGTTGTGACTGAAATTCTGGATGATCTCGGCAAAGATCTTGCCATTGCCGACGATGTTGCGGATGTTGTCGAGCGTGTTGATCGAGGTGACGAACAGTCCAACCTCTTCGACGGTTCCCATGACGCCACCAGCCACGACGAAGTCGCCGACTTTGAACGGTTGCAGGATGACGAGGAACACCCCGGCTGCGAAGTTGGCCAACAGGCCGCTCCAGGCGAGGCCGATAGCAACGCCGCCAGCGGCAATCAGGGCTGCGAGACTCGTGGTCTCAACGCCGAAGAATCCGAGGATGGCGATGACCAGGACGATATTGAGGATGGCTCCGACCGCGTTTTGCATGTATCGGATCAGGGTGGGGTCGATCTTCTGGCGGGTCATGCCACGGCCGATCAAACGCAGCGCAAAGCCGATCAGCCAACGGCCGATGATCCATAGCGCAATGGCCTCCAGCACGCGAATGCCGAGCGCCACGGCCATGGTCCAACCCTGATTCATGAGGGAGTCAATTCTTGAGGTGTCCATTAAGGCTCCTAGTTGTGAAAGGGAGTAGATTTCCCGCAGCCGGGGGGCAGCCGCTCTTGCGCATCATACTAGCTTCGGCGGTGGCTGGAAATGTACAAAAGTGCCAATGCCGGCAGCCGCAGACCAACGCACGAGTGTTCGTTTGTTGCCACAACTTGAATCGTTACTTCGTTGTGAATTATTCAGCTGCGACTGAAGCCGAGGTTCGCTTTGGAATGAGCGAGCCGATGCGACGGATTTGCGCCCCGACAGAGCGCAGCTTTTCTTCGATCCGCTCGTAACCGCGATCGATGTGATAAACGCGATCGATGATGGTCTCGCCTTCCGCAACCAGGGCCGCCAGAACCAGCGAGGCCGATGCCCGCAAGTCGCTCGCCAATACGGCAGCTCCGCTCAGTGGAGTTTTGCCACGAACTACCGCCCGGCGTCCATCAATTTTGACGTTCGCTCCCATGCGGACGAGTTCCTGTGCATGCATGTAACGGTTCTCGAAAATGTTTTCGGTGATAAGGCTCGCGCCTTCGGTCTGCGTCGCCAGCGCCATGTACTGGGCCTGCATGTCAGTGGGGAAGCCGGGATATTCTTCGGTGACGACGTCGGCAGCCTTGAGTGGCCCGCCAGTCAGTACACGCACAGAGTCGTCAGTCGTAGAGAACTTGACGCCACATTCGTTCAGCTTGCTGAGGAGAGCGGCCACATGTTGAGGATCGCAATTGGTGACCGTGAGGTCGCCTCCGGTGAGTGCGGCCGCGACGATGAAGGTTCCCGCTTCAATCCTGTCAGGGATGATGCGATGACGCGCGCCGCCCAGTTTCTCGACACCATGCACGCGAATCGTTCGGGTGCCAGCGCCTTCGATGTGCGCTCCCATCTTGATCAGAAGCGCGGCGAGATCGACCACTTCAGGCTCGCACGCGCAGTTCTCGAGGACGGTCTCACCTTCGGCGAGTGTCGCTGCCATCAGCAGGTCTTCGGTTCCAGTGACGGTGATTTTTTCGAAGACGATGTTTGCGCCCTTTAGGCGCTCGGCGCGGGCCTCAATGTAGCCGTGTTCCTGTGTGATCTTCGCACCCAGCTTTTCAAGGCCCTTGAGATGAAGGTCGATAGGACGTGCGCCGATGGCGCATCCGCCGGGAAGGGAAACGCGCGCGTGGCCGATGCGTGCAACCAGCGGGCCAAGCACCAGCGTCGAGGCACGCATTGTCTTCACCAAGTCGTACGAAGCTTCTGCGTTGACGAGGTTGCGGCATGAGATGGTGGTGCGATGCTGCGCGCGCCCGTAGCCCAGCTCGACTTCGGCGCCCATCGCTGTCAGCAGATTGCGCTCGGTGACGATGTCGCGAACCTGGGGGATATTCTCCAGAATCACCGTTTCTTCCGTGAGCAGGGCAGCGGCCATGGCGGGAAGCGCGGCGTTCTTCGCGCCGCTGACGCGGACGGTACCGACCAAGGGATTGCCGCCGCGGATTACGAGTTTGTCCATGAATGAAGGTCCTGAAACATTCTACGAAGTCGCGCTTTTATTTATCTATTTTTTTCTTCCATCCTTCTACCTTCATTTCTCAATTCTCACGTTTTGTTTGTACTCCAGAATCCTCCGTGCAATCAAGAGACATCGTCCGCTGCAACTCGAGGGAGTGGCCTTGGTAGGGCGGTCCAGCGAGAAGCCCGAGGGGCAACTGCTGGTCGCCCAAGCGCGTGACGGAGTCGGTCGTGGACGAGGCATGCAACATGTCAGGCTGTCCTGCGATTGCGTAGTCGCGCCGCAGGCAACGCCATTGTCACTTGGGTAGATGCGCAGAGCCGTACAGGTTGAATACATATGCGGCTCCTTCACGGCAGGCAAGACCTCGTTCAGGCGCTCAAAAATGCTGTCGGACTCGGCAGATCGAACAACTGGGTGTGGAATGCCGTATTGATCATGCCCATCATGATTCCCGCCGGATTTCCTCACTGGAGACATCGGCGACATAAGCGAAAACCGAGACATCGAGAAGAGTTACAACATCCACCAGATCGCCGCCGACCTCGGCGCTGGGCAGCGAGATACCGTAAATCTCCAGTCTTGAGGAGCGCCAATCGATAACAGAAAAAAAAAAAAAAAAAAAAAAAAAAAAAAAAAAAAAAAAAAAAAAAAAAAAAAAAAAAAAAAAAAAAAAAAAAAAAAAAAAAAAAAAAAAAAAAAAAAAAAAAAAAAAAAAAAAAAAAAAAAAAAAAAAAAAAAAAAAAAAAAAAAAAAAAAAAAAAAAAAAAAAAAAAAAAAAAAAAAAAAAAAAAAAAAAAAAAAAAAAAAAAAAAAAAAAAAAAAAAAAAAAAAAAAAAAAAAAAAAAAAAAAAAAAAAAAAAAAAAAAAAAAAAAAAAAAAAAAAAAAAAAAAAAAAAAAAAAAAAAAAAAAAAAAAAAAAAAAAAAAAAAAAAAAAGTCGCGCGGTGACGCCGCAGGATTTCTCACTTGGAGGCATGGCGCGCGAAGAACAATTTTTTTTTTTAATCCCAAAATAAGAGTTACCACTACAACGCCTCGATGACGGCGTCGTGCAGGAGTGGCCGGAATGGCTTGATGAGCTGCGAAGCGCGATCGGGCCAGGTGCGATTGGCCAGCAGCGTCACGCTGAGTTGGCGGTCGGGATCGATCCACAGTGACGTTCCGGTGAAGCCGAGATGACCGAATGACTGTGACGAAAAGTGTTTGCCTGAGGAAGACGGTTGCGAAGGGGTATCCCAGCCAAGAGCACGAGAGGTGCCGACTGGGGATGATTCGCGGCGAGTGAAAAGTGCGACGGCCGCGGATTTCAGGATAGGCGCTCCGCCGCGCAACATACATTCGGCGAAGCGGGCGATGTCGAGGGCGGGAGCGAATAGCCCGGCGTGTCCCGCGACTCCCCCCATGACGGAAGCGTTCTCGTCGTTGACTTCGCCCTGAATGATCCGGTGGCGAAAGGTACGGTCGTCCTCGGTCGGCGGAATGGCTCGCTTCCATTCAGACGGCGGATTGAAGCGGGTACGCACTACGCCGAGGGGCGCGAAGATCTCTCGTCGCACGAAGGCATCGAGTGAGGTTTTCGCGAGACGGGCAAGAATTTCGCCCAGCAGGATGAATCCGATGTCGCTGTAAACCGCTGTTGTGCCGGGTGGCGCGGCTAACGGTGCCGCGCATGCCGCGTGAATGAGTTCGTCGCGGGTGCGGGCTGACTCGAAGAGTTTGACATAAGCGGGCAATCCGCCGGAGTGGGAAAGCAGCATTTGCAGGGTTACGGTACGGCGTTCGGCCTGTTGGCTGATGGGCGCCATTGACGCGAATTCCGGCAAGATGTCGGCTACCGGCGAATCCAGATCGAGAGCACCGTGCTCGTACAGGAGCATCGCCATTGCGGTCGTTGCGACGACTTTGGTGACCGACGCTAAGTCGAAAACGGTGTCGGATTCGACAGTGGGAGAGTTCCGCTCGTAGGTGAAGCAGCCGAAGCCGCGCCACACGATCAGCGATCCGCGATGGACGACAGCGAGTACCGCCCCGGGAAATGCCCTGCGGTGAATGGCCGCTCGAGTGAGCATGAAGGCGCGAGCGAATCGCGACTCCTGCTCGCGAAAGGCCGGTTCAAAAGGCATCTCCGACGGCGATTCGTAGTTCAGCGTGCTCCTCTGGTTCGTCCGCTGGCTGCGGCAACTTATAATAGCTTGCCCATGCGAGCGCTGGTGCGAGCGTGTGCAATCGCTGAGAAGCCGAAAGGTCCTGATCCGTTGAATCGCCATTTCTGGCCAACCGCCATAACACTTGTTTTCATCGGTCTATTAGTCTCCACGGCTCCCGCGCAAGTACCAACAACAGCGCAGCCCGAAAATGCGCTCGCGATGGACCTGACCACCTACCAGGAGCGCCTTGCTCCGGTCGATGCCGCGGTCAAGAATGCGATTTCCAAGGGACATATCCCAGGCGCGGTAGTCATCATTGGACACAGCGGAAAGGTGATTTATCGCAAGGCGTTCGGCAATCGCTCGCTCGAACCCACGCTGGAGCCGATGACTCTGGACACCGTTTTCGACATGGCTTCGCTGACGAAAGTCATTGCCACGACCGGAAGCATCATGCGCATGGTGCAGATCGGGGAGATTAAGCTGAACGATCCGGTGGCGCGATACATCCCGGAGTTCGGGCAGAACGGTAAGCAGGACATCACCATTCGCGAGTTGCTGACACACTATTCGGGATTGCGCCCGGACCTCGACCTGAAGCCGGAATGGATGGGCCAGGCCGAGGCGTTCCGTCTGGCCAACGCGGAGAAGCCGATTTACCCGCCGGGGTCAACATTCGTTTACAGCGATATCAACTTCGTCGTGTTGGGCGAGCTGGTGCAGCGGGTGAGCGGTCTCACGCTGAATCGGTACGCCGAGACGTTTATCTTTGCTCCGCTGGGAATGACCAACACGCGGTTTCTGCCGCCGCAATCGTGGTTCCTCCGCATTGCACCGACTGAGAAAGATGAGCGCTCGGGCATGATGCTGCGCGGTCTGGTGCACGATCCGACGGCGCGGCAGATGGGCGGAGTGGCTGGACATGCTGGCGTGTTCTCCACTGCCGACGATGCGGCTCGGTTTGCACAGGCGCTGTTAAATGGCGGCGCTCCAGTTTGGTCGCGCCTGACCGTGGAGAAGATGACTACGCCCCAGCAGCCGCCGAATCTCACGGTGGTGCGCGGCTTTGGTTGGGACATCGACTCTCCGTTTTCGTCGAACCGCGGCGAGTTGTTGCCCGTCGGGTCGTTTGGTCATACGGGATTCACCGGCACATCGATTTGGATCGATCCGGTCACTGATACTTACATCATCCTGCTAACTAACGCGGTACACATTAAGCACGGAAGCGCGATCTCGCTGCGGTCAGAGGTGGCGACGGCGGTGGCGGCAGCGCTGGAGTTGAATGTCAGCGAGGCCGAGAGAACGCGGTTGGCGCGCATCACGGGCTACAACGAGTTGGGCGCTGCGGGAAGGCGAATCACCATGCGTAACGGTGAAGTGCTGACTGGCATTGACCAGCTTGAGGCGAACAACTTCGAGGCGCTGAAGGTGCGCGGCGTCGCCAAACCGCGCGTCGGTGTTGTGACGAATCAGACGGGCATCGATAGTCAGGGACGACGCACGATTGATGTACTGGCGCACGCTCCACAGATTCAACTCACGGCAATTTTCAGTCCGGAGCACGGCGCTACAGGAACGGCAGATACCACGGACGTTGCCAATTCAAAGGACGCCGCGACCGGGCTGACGGTCTATAGCGTTTATGGCGATACGGACGCGAAGCGGCGGCCGAGTCCGGAGATTGTTCACAACCTCGATGTGCTGGTGTACGACATTCAGGACGCAGGGTCGCGAACTTACACTTACGAGGCGACGCTGGGCTACTTTCTGGAAGCAGCAGCCAAGGCAGGGAAGCCAATCGTGGTGCTTGATCGTCCGAATCCGGTGAACGGAGCGTATGTGCAGGGGCCAGTTTCCGATCCGGGGCAGAGCAGTTTCGTAGACTACCACAATGTGGCAGTACGGCACGGCATGACAATCGGGGAACTGGCCAAGCTGTACAACTCCGAGCGACACATCAATGTGAACCTGACGGTCGTGCCGATGAAAGGCTGGATAAGGGAGACTGGTTCGATTCGACCGGACTGGTGTGGATCAATCCGTCGCCGAATCTTCGGAGCCTTGAACAGGCGACGCTATATCCGGGGGTTGCGCTGATTGAAGGGACGAACGTATCGGTCGGGCGCGGAACGGACACGCCTTTCCAACTGGTCGGAGCGCCGTGGGTCAAGTCGAAGCAGCTCGCTGCGTATCTCAATGCGCGGCTGATCTCAGGAGTGCGTTTCGTACCGAGCGATTTCACGCCCGCGTCAGCCACCAACGCGGGTCAGCGCTGCGGCGGGGTGCAGATTGTGGTTACCAATCGCGAGACGCTGGATGCGCCGGAGTTGGGCATCGAACTGGCTTCGGCGCTGCACAAGATCTATCCGCAAGAGTTTGAGTTAGCAAAGATGAGTGTGCTGCTGGCAAACCAGGCGGCGTTGCAAGGGTTACAGGCGGGCGAAGACCCGCGGCGCATCGCCGAAGACTGGCGCGATGGGCTGGAAAAATTTATCCAGGTAAGAGCGAAGTATCTGCTGTATTAAGACTACTGTTGCCGGAGCTTCGTGCCTTCGAGGTTCAGTTCGCGCTCGAGGATCATCTCGACCGATGAGCCGGGATCGAGCTGAATTTCGGGGCCGCGAGTAAACAAAACGGTCGCCAGTCCCAGCGCGCCTCCGGAAGCCGCGCCGATTCCTGCTCCCTTGCCACTGCCAGCGATTCCGCCAATGCCCGCGCCTGCGGCGGTAGTTTTCGCGATGGTGGCGGCGTCTTTGCCCTTGCTCGAGTCGCCTCGGATGGTGCCTTCAGTGCCGGTCGTGCTCATAGTCTGCGAGCCAGGAACGCCTTCGACGGTCGCGGGCAGCAGCACGGTGTAGCCGTTAGGGAAAATCATCGAGGTGAAGCTCATCTGCAATTCGGCGCGGCCTTTGACGCGACCGGGCCGCACAACACGCCGAATGACGCCCTGAACATAGGTGCCGGCGGGAATCAGGATGTGATTATTCTGCGTTACCGGAAATGCGGTTTGTGCATACACCGGATCGCCTTCTTTAGCGGTCTTGGAGGTGATGCCTTGCATAAGGGTGAGCGGAATCTTGGTGCCCGAAGGAACGTTGTAATCAACGGAAGGGTCCACGTTCGCCTGCTGTTGGACGATGGGAGTTCTGGGCGCAACATGTGCCTGGTCCTGCGCAGGCGAAGTCGCAACAGCAGCGATTACGGCTACGGGCAACAACACGACGTACCGCATGGCTCTCCGTGAAAGCGAGAATACAGCAGTGCACTCCCTGAAACGCGAAAATCAACACAAAGTCGCGGAGAAGTATCGAGCGCGAGGGAGCAAGTCGCCGACAACCTTCCTGCTACTTCAGGTTGTACATCGCGTTGACGTGCGCCGTCACGGTGATTTTCTGTGCGCCGAAGTCCTCGGTAGGCGCCGGAGCTTCGGCATTCATCGCCATCGCCTTTGCGGCCATCGGCATGGGTCGCGGACGGGGCTGTTCGTACGTGTCGACCGACGCATAAGAGAGTTCGCCAAGTACGCGGCCACTGCTGTGGGCGACGGCATTGGCTTCGTCATGCGCGCGACGCAAGGCATCTTCGACAGCCTTGATCTTGGCCGCGTCCATGTCTTCAAGCAGGTAACTGAGTGACTGGTTGCCAGTGACGTCGATGTCGGCAAGACCCTGGGTGAGCGGACCGACTTTTGAAAAATCCTTCACTTTGATCGTAATGCTCGACTCCACCCGATAGGCAACGAGTTTGCGCTTGGGATTCTTGTAGTCGTAAACCGGCTGGACGGAAAACATGCCGACCTGCGCCTGCTTGGGGTCGAGTCCGTTGTTGCGCAGGAGCTGGCGAACCTGCTCGGCCGATTTGGTGGCGCGAGCGTAAGCGGCTTGCAGGTTGTCATCCTGGGCGGAGATGTTGAATTGCAGCTCAGCCGTGTCGGGCTCCGATTCGAACTTGCCGTCGGCACTGACCCAGACTGTGTTGGGTAAGGGGCCTCCAGTGCGATCCTGGGCGATGATGCTGCCAGGCGCGAAAAGGAGGAACGAGATGGCCAAGAGAGAGGCGGCGCGCGAGATCCAATAAAGTGGCTTCATTCTGCCTTTCAGACGAGACAAAAGGGTTTTCGTCAACTTCGAAGATTGTACGCAAGGCGCGAGTAGCTTGAACTGTCGTGGTTTGGCAATATGTTTCATTTTGGGAAACAGTCCACGAATCTAGATCGATACGACAAATTCCAGCGGCGCTGCATCTATATTGACTAGGGAACAGACGATCATGAAAGCTGGAGCCGAAGACGAGATGGTCGCGCCCGCAAAGGCGCCAGAGGAGCGAGCCATGCGTAAGTGGTTGGTCGCCTTAGGTGTGCTCGGAGTCGGTGGCGTTGGTGCATTTCTGTTCTCGGAACGGGGACAGCAGGCATTGCGGCGGCTGTTGGCACGGTTCGAGGAAAACCGGGAACCGTGGTGCGACTGGAACCAGGCAGCACAGGTGGAATTAGAGCGCATTCAGTCTGCGTTGAATCAGATCGCCCAGTCGATCGAGCCGCACGGCGAAACCGGACGTTAATCAATACTGCCGCTAATAGTGTCAGCGATCTCGCCATTCCGAAAATACTCACAACTCAACTGCCGGCAACTTCGTTGATTTTTCCTGCCATGCGGATGTCGCGCTGGGTGACTCCGCCCGAGTCATGCGACACCAGTGTCAGAGTCACCTTGTTGTAGTTGATCAGAATGTCGGGATGGTGGTCCGCTGTTTCGGCAGCAACCGCGATCTGGTTGACGAACCGCATCGCCTCAGGGAAATTGCCGAACTGAAAAACTCGAACGACAGCTTGGCCATTGCTCGTCCAGCCGGGCAAGTTTTTTAGGGCTTGGTCAATTTCGGATGGGGAAAGTACTGCGCTCATACTGGCTCTCCTGTTTACTACTGCATGTGCTATCGGGCTTTTCGAGAAACGTCCGGAGCGTCAATTTCGGTGCGCAGTTCTTGCCACAGTTCGTCGGAAATTGACATGAAAGTAGTGACGACTTCGGGATCAAACTGGCGGCCAGAGTATTTCTGAATTTCACGGCGTGCAGCGGAAATAGACTGCGCTGCGCGGTAGGGCCGGTCGGAGGTAATGGCGTCGAAAGTATCGGCCACGGCAAATATGCGCGCGCCAATGGGAATCTGGTCGCCCTTCAATCCGCGCGGATAACCGCTGCCGTCGTATCGTTCCTGGTGGCAATAAACGATCTGGGCAGCCTCTTGCAGAAAAGGGATCTTACGCAGCATTTGGTAGCCCAGAAGGGCGTGCTCGCGCATGAGCATCTGCTCCTCAGGGGTAAGGCGGCCGGGCTTGCGCAGGATAGCGTCGGGAATCGCCATTTTTCCGATGTCGTGCAAATAGGCGCCGCGCGCGATGACATCGCGGTGCTCACGCGGCAGGTCCATAGCGTGTGCGATGGCCATAGTGAAGGCGGTCACGCGCTTGGAGTGTCCTTCGGTTTCGGCATCTTTCAAATCGAGCGCGTCGCCCAGGGCCTCTAGCGTGAGGTTGTAGGAACGCTCGAGCCGGTGCATGGCGACTTCCAGATCGGCATTGGTTTTCTTGAGTATTTCGGTGCGAGCGGCCACCAGCGCCTCAAGGTTGTTCTGGTAGGTCAGGTTTTCAATCTTCAGGCGCCGGTTCTCAAGGGCGCGACGCACCGTGGCCAGGAGCTGGTCGCGTTCAAACGGCTTCAGGAGGTAGTCGTAGGCCCCGCTACGGATGGCCGCCAACGCCACGGAAATGTCGTGCACCTCGGTGACCATCACCACCGGCATCTGCGGATGGCTACGGTGGACGCGCTCCAGGAGGGCGAATCCATCCATCCCTTTCATCGTGAGATCAGACAACAACAGTGCGAAGTTGTCAGCCGCTTGCAATGCGGCGACGGCCTCGTGCCCCGACGTAACGGCTCGACATTCGTAGCCGACGCTGGTCAGCATCGAGGAAACGACGTCACGGATGGATCCGTCATCGTCAACGACGAGGATGCGTTCCTCAAACATGGCGTGGCTTGAATTCATTGGACCGGGGGAAAAGCCACCAGCTTGCGACAATTGTACTCACGGTTGCGTAGTTCTGCCGCTTTCCGTGAACAAAAGGAGCCGGATCTAGCAACTAGCTGGGGATAGGCCGTCAGTCGGTTCGCTTGGTCGAAGGAGAGGTGATGGCGGTCGGCGGTTCACTCCGTCGAGACTCGACGGAACAGGAAACGCTGCGTCAGGTGGGCACTCCCAACTTGGGCAGTAGCCATTGCGTGAGGACCAAGTAACCGGCGATAGCTAGAAGGATCCAGATCCAGTCTGACAAAGTTGCTCCTCAGTAAATACCGCACCGTGCTGCAACAGAGCACTTCACAGTGTACCTATTTGTGTTCGCACGATGCGAATTCAGCCTCGCGGCGTACGACTCACGTCGGCAGCTTGTTAGTGCTCCTTTAGCAATGCAGTGACTTCTTCGTCGAATACGGACACATCGGTCGCGCCCAGGTGTTTCGAGTGGATGCGGCCTTCGCGGTCGATGAGGAAGTTCACGGGCAGCCCCATGACGCCGCCGAAGCGATCTGCCAGTTTGTCATCGCCCACAGCGAGGGGATAGTTCATCTTGTACTGCTGGTAGAACTCGCGCACCGGCTTGGCGTCGTCGTCCATGGAGATGCCGATCACTTGAAAGCCTTGCGATCCATACTTGTTCTGCATTTCGACAAAATGCGGGATCTCGGCGCGGCAAGGGGCACACCAGGTCGCCCAGAAGTCGAGAAGTACAACCTTGCCCTTGAAATCGGACAGAGCGAGCTTGTGGCCGTCGATGTCGGTGACCGTGAAGTCCGGCGCAGCGTTGCCGGAAGCAGCGACCTTGGGTTTGGGCGCGGAGTGGCGACTGGCGAGATAGAGGCCGACCAGACAAAGGGCAACAACTCCGTAGATGGCGATGCGCTTTGAGGACATGATCGAGTTCTAGTCACCCTTCGCGACAGGATAGCCTTTGTTGACCCAGTCGGTGCCGAAGTTGTCAGCGATGTAGAGGGCCTTCACGTTGGTGAATCCGAGAGAGTGCAGCAACTGATACGCCGGGTGCATGTTGGGGCAATGGCCCCAAGGGCAGCATCCGCAATAAATGACGATGGGGGTATTTTTGGGCAACGACTTCACGCGCTCGCGAAGCTTCTGCTTTCCTTCGTCGGTTGAGCCGGCGCCGATGTACTCAGAGCCGGGGATGTGCGCCTGGGCGTAGAGAGAGTGCGGACCGACCTGCAAAATTAACGGCTTTTGTTTGGCGGATTGCAAAGAGTTGGCGAGTTGCTCCGGTGTGAGTAACTGCGAGTCCGGAATAGAGGCATCGGAGGGCGCGGACTGAAAGCTGTAGACGACAGGATTGGTTCCGTCGAACAAGACCGGGCCCTGGGCGAAGGTAGGACCGCACAGCGTGAGAGTTGTTAGTGCCAAGACGATAAGAAAAATTCGTTTCACTTTGATTCCTCGGTACAGCGTATCAATTAGATGCGGCGTTCTCGTCCGCGGCTTCCAAGGCCTCTTCTTCCTCCCGCTTAAGCGGACGTAGCAGCGGAAAGAGAATCACGTCGCGAATCGAACGCGAATCGGTCAGGAGCATGGTCAGACGGTCGATGCCAACGCCTTCGCCCGCGGTCGGTGGCAGTCCGTAGGAGAGTGCGCGAATGTAGTCCTCGTCCATTTGATGCGCTTCCTCGTCGCCGCGAGCCCGTTCAGCGAGTTGGCCTTCGAAGCGGCGGCGCTGTTCTTCGGGATCGTTGAGCTCACTGAAGGCGTTGCCGATCTCCAGTCCGCCGACAAAGATTTCGAAGCGCTCGACCCAGTCGGCGTTCTCCTCGGGTTCGCGCTTGTTTTTCGAGAGCGGCGAGATGGCGAGAGGGAAGTCGAAAATGAAAGTTGGCTGGACGAGGTGAGGCTCGGCGACGAACTCGAAGATTTCGGCGATGGTCTTGCCGAGCGGCGCGGCGGGATCGTACGGGATGTGGGGGTTGGCCGCGTTGTAACGGCGCACCATTGCGCTCAGTCCCTCGGCGGTGGCGAAGTCGGCCATCGTCGGCTTCGCGCCGGCATTCTCTGGCCAGTATTGGATGATGGCGTGGCGCATGGAAAGGCGCTGGAACTTCGACCAGTCAATTTCGTGCCCATTGAAGTGCGAGATGGTCGTGCCGTTCACGTCCTGCGCGACCTGGGCCAACATTTTCTCGGTAAAGTCCATCATGTCCATGTAGTCGGCATAGGCCATGTAGAACTCGAGCATAGTGAACTCAGGATTGTGCTGGGTCGAGATGCCTTCGTTGCGGAAGTTGCGGTTGATCTCGTAGACGCGGTCCATGCCGCCGACTACCAGGCGCTTGAGGTAAAGTTCGGGCGCGATGCGCAGGAAGAGATCCATGTCGAGTGTGTTGTGGTGGGTGGTGAACGGCTTGGCGACGGCGCCCCCGGCGATGGAATGCATCATTGGAGTTTCGACTTCGACGAAGGCGTTGGCGTCGAGGAAGCGGCGCAGGGACTGCACGACCTTGGCGCGCTTGATGAAGACCTCGCGCACGTCGGGATTCATTGTTAGGTCGACGTAGCGACGGCGGTAGCGCATCTCGACGTCTTGCAAGCCGTGCCATTTTTCGGGCAGCGGGAGCAGATCCTTCACCAGGAAGGTGATTTCTTCGACGTGAACGGACAGTTCGCCGGCGCGGGTGCGGAAGAGATAGCCCTTCACGCCGATGTAGTCGCCCAGGTCGAGCAACTTATAGAGCGCGAAGCCTTTTTCGCCAACGTTATCGAGCTTTACGTAAATCTGGAGGCGCTTGCCGCCTTGCTGGAGGTGGGCGAATCCGGCCTTGCCCATGAGGCGGATCGACATGATGCGTCCGGCGACGCTGACATTGACCTTCGGCTCGGCCAGTTCCTCGGCGGTCTTGGGCAGGTACTCGTCGAGAATCTGCGGGACGGTGTGAGTGGATTCGTAGCGGTAGGGATAGGCGAGCTGCCCCAGCGCTTCAATCTGCTTCAGCTTTTCTTTGCGGAGTTCGTAGATTTTCTGGTCGAGGGCCAAGTATCAATCCTGAAGTGCGAGTGAATTCTTAATTATAGATGGCGGAGTGCCGCCGGGTTAAAACCCGTCTCCTTTCAAAAGTCCGTGCTCAACGCGGCGCTGAAGCGCCGCTCTACCATCGCCGTATTGGTGTACCCCCTCCCGCTGCCTCCTTGTGTTTTCAATCATTTGTGAGAGGGTTTCGCTCAAGCTTTGCGGAAGCAAAGGGTTTAGTGCTACGTCATAGATTTCATTAGGGTTAGAAGCGCAGGTTTTGGGCGCGATGGGGGCGGCGAGCGGCCTGGCCGCACAAAGCAGCGGTAGCCATATCCATGATCCGGAGCATCATCAAGGCGGCGTCAGGGTCGATGCGCTCGGTAGCTAGAACGCGGTTGATCTCGGACTTATTCCAATCAAGGTCGCGAGAGGTCTCAGGGACGCGGAGGCGAAGGATGATGGACCGGCGACGGGCGCGGGCCATGTTGTGGAGGCGCGCCTGGGCGTCGAGGTGATGGCGACAGCAGGCGCGGTGGAGGACAGCGGGCTGCTGACAGCGGCGTCCGTCGGGGAGGATGTGGCGGCAAATCCGGATGATCGGGGCACACGAGTTCATAGAGACCTCCGGGGGTCCTATGTTCAGGGTAGGTTCGAGTGGGAGGGAATTCGAAGAAAAAAGAGCGGGGCGAGGTTACAAAGGTAACCATAAATTTTCCCGAAATGGGAAAACAATGCGGAAAGAACCGCCCGAGAAGTGTCCCCGTCGTAAGTCTGGTTTTCCTTCGACATGGCGGTTTCAGATCAGCAATAGCGTCGTTAGTGTTATCGACTGCATTTTGAACTCTCGACGAGACTTGCCAATGCAACGAGGGCAATGATTATCATCGCCAATTGCCGCTCCCTGTTCGGACGGGTATTGTCGAATTCGAGCGCATCTGGCCGGAGGTGACGATGGACTTTCTCGTAGGACTTAGGAAAGAACAGGAAGACCGCAGTAACGACGAGCACCGCCGCGAGGAAAAGAACCACGATGACATCGATCACGTTTGAGTCCACGAAGAAATTCTACGTGAGCCTCTCGCAAGACGGAAGAAGAGCTGTTGATATCAGGCCTTATCGAACCCTAACCCGAAGTCGTGCCGTGATGCGAAGTGGTCGATGGGGCAAATACGCCGCTCCGCGGCTGAGGGTTCGTACTCGGCTCGTCAACGCGGCCTCACGGCCACGTCTAATAGCACGCCGCGGCTCCGCCGCTTTCCGGAACACTGCTTTGCGCGGACTAAAGTCCGCAAGGGATGACAATAGGGGTCCAACGGCGCAGCTAAAGCTGCTCCCCTTCAAAACAACGACAGACGAGGAAGAATAAGGGGTTCAGCGGCCCAGGTAAGCTGCGCCCTTCAAAAACAACGACAGACGAGTAAGAATAAAGGGTTCAACGCTCAGCTAAAGATGAGCCCCTTCAAAATAACGACAAAATGATTTCTCAGACTTGGGTCCCGACTCAAGTGTGGGTGCCTTCGGAATTTGTGACGCATGTCATTGAATAGGAGTTGAGCGAGGCGGTATAGTTGCGCTTCTTCTTAACGCCGCTCCCGCTGTGGAGTGATAATAAGGGCAGTTCGACCATGCCGCAGAATTACGTACCGATCTTTACGTTTGCTTTCGTCGCGTTTCTGGTTGCCGCGGGAACACTGGCGATTTTCACCCTGATCCGGCCGAAGAAGCCCAACGCTATCAAGCTGATGCCGTATGAGTGCGGCATAACGCCATTCGCCGACTCGCGCGGGCGCTATACCGTGCGGTTTTACATTGTCGCCATCCTGTTCGTGGTGTTCGACGTGGAGACGATTTTCCTGTTTCCGTGGGCGGTGCAGTTTAAGCTGCTGGGCCTGTTTGGGCTGCTGGAGATGGGGATTTTCCTGGGCATCCTGATCGTGGGATACATCTGGATCTGGAAAAAGGGAGCCTTGGAATGGGTGTAGCCGCTATTTTTCAGTGCGCCGCGCAGGGTTAGAATAAGGAAATGCCAGAGAACCCAGTCACAAAAGCCGATCTGCAGGCCGCTCTCGATGCGAAGGGCACCGAACTCCTGGAGCGAATCGAGAAAGTCGAGACCACGCTGCTTCGTGAGTTCAGGAAGTGGGCGGTATCGTTTGAAAGCCGATTTCGCTCCAATGAAGTGCTCATTGGCGGTTTCAATGAACGGCTGGTTTCACTGGAAGAACGTGTCAGCGACATCGAAGGCCGCAAGGACGCGTGACGCGGATCGAATGACACGTTTTTAGCGTTTCCACGGCTCGCCTCGGCGGGCCTTTTGATTACCGTGCGAGCGAAAATTCATGCGTTGTGACCGGAGTCACAGTTTGCCGTGACTCGCGCACGTCATAGTTAGTGGTTGAAGCTGCTACAACTTAAATGGGTCCACCGGTGAGGCTGGTGGGCCGATCGAGAGAGGCATTGAATGCCCGAAGACAGCAAGGTTCCAGATACCGTCTCACCCCAATCGGAGGGCGCCAAGGCGCCCGCGGAAACTGCTGCTCCCATTAAGCCAGACAACGTACCCGCTACGCCGAAAGTCGTGGCCGAGGAGGCGAAAGCTGCCGCTCCGGCCGCTGCTGTAGCCGCTCCTGCGGGAGATTCGAAGCCAGCTGCTCGCGGCTGCCGCGAAGCCTGCTGCTCCCGCCGCCAAACCACCCGCTGCTCCTGCGAAACCGGCAGGGCCGGTTCCTGAGCCTTGGGAGTCGGAGCTGATTACGTTGCTGCGCCAGCAGTATGGGTCGGGGATCGTCGAGGCGAGCCGCTATCTCGGGCAAAAATACGTGATCGTGGACAGCTCGATACTGGCGGATATTCTGCTGCGCATGCGCGACGCCGAGGGGTTCGATTACTGCGTGGACATTACCGCAGTGCATTATCCCAAGCGCGAGCAGCAGTTCGATGTGCTGTATGTGCTGTATTCGTTTCCGCACAACGAACGCATCCGCGTGAAGACGCGAATCAAAGACGGCGAGCATGTAGCGTCAGCGGTATCGATCTGGGAGACGGCGAACTGGCTGGAGCGCGAAGCCTATGACATGTTTGGCATTGTCTTCGACGGGCATCCGGGATTGAAGCGCATCTTGCTGCCGGACGATTGGCACGGGCACCCGCTGCGCAAGGATTACGACATTCTGCAACAGGACAAAGAATGGGTGCAAATCAACCTGGGAATCGAGAGCGGACAATGAGCCAGCGAGTCGACACCTCCTATCTCGATCTCGATACCAAGGACGAAACCTTTCTCGATTCCACCGAACTGGTGCTCAACATGGGGCCGCAGCACCCGTCGACGCACGGAGTGTTGCGCGTCATCCTGAAGCTCGACGGTGAGAAGGTTTTGGGTACCGAGTGCGTTATCGGGTACTTGCACCGCGGCGTAGAGAAGATCGGCGAGAACCGCACCTACACCATGTTCAATCCGTACGTGGACCGCATGGATTACGTGGCTGCGGTGTCGAACGGGCTGGGTTACTGCGAGACCGTCGAGAAGCTGCTCAACGTGGAAGCGCCGCCGCGGGCGCAGTATATCCGGGTCATCATGACGGAGCTGTGCCGCATCGCCAGCCACCAGGTTTGGCTGGGCACGCATGCGCTCGACATTGGTGCGATAACGCCGTTGTTCTACGCCTTCCGCGATCGCGAAGAGATACTCAGGATTTTCGAGAAGTACTGCGGCGCGCGCTTGACGACGCATGCGTTTCGCATCGGCGGCTGCATCTACGAAACGTACGAGGGTTTTGAAGAAGACGTCAGGAAATACTGCACGTTCTTCCTGCCCAAGCTGGACGAATACGAAACGCTGCTGACCACCAACCGCATCTGGGTGACGCGCACCAAGGGCGTGGGAATTCTCAACCCGGAAGATTGCATTGCGCTGGGAGTGACCGGCCCGGTGCTGCGCGCCAGCGGCGTGAAGTGGGACCTACGCAAGGCGCAGCCCTACGAGTGCTACAAGAACATGGACTTCGAGATTCCGACCGGGATCAACGGCGACACCTATGACCGTTACCTGGTGCGGATCGCAGAAATGCGGCAGTCGGTGCGCATCCTGCAACAGGCGGTGGAGGCGATTCCGTCCGGGCCGATCATGGCGAAGGTGCCGAAGGTGATCAAGCCGCCGGTGGGCGAGGTCTATCACTCCATCGAAGCGCCGAAGGGCGAGCTGGGATATTTCATGGTGAGCGATGGCTCGACTCAGCCGTATCGGGTGCGGGTACGGCCGCCGTCGTTCGTCAATTTGCAAGCCCTCGACAAGATGGTGCGCGGGATGTTGGTCGCCGATGTGGTCGCGGTGATCGGCACACTCGACATCGTGCTGGGGGAAGTGGATCGGTAAGACGGAGTGCTCGCGGGCTGAAGCCCGCGAGGGAATAAAAATTGTGCGGCGTGGACGCCGGCCTGAAGGCCGGCTCTACCAAGGTTCGGGAAGACAGGAAAGGCATGACGTGGACGCCGGCCTAAAGGCCGGCTCTACCAGAGCGTTGAAATGTTGGACGCAATCAAAAGCTACCTTAATTCGAGTGTCACGCCGGGCGAGGCGGGCAGTCAGTTGTGGGCCACGGTGTACATCATCGCAATCGTGCTGGGCGTGTCGCTATCGGTGATCGCGATGAACTGGCTGGAGCGCAAGATTCTGGCGCACATGCAGATCCGCCTGGGCCCGATGCGCGTGGGCCCGCACGGCCTGCTGCAGCCCTTCGCGGACGCCCTGAAGCTGCTGATCAAAGAAGACATCATTCCGACGAATGCCGACAAGGTCGTGTTCTGGAGCGCGCCGGTGGTGGTGACCATGACAGCGTTTACAACGTTCCTGGTCGTGCCGTTCGGACGCACGCACGCCGTGACCGACATGAACATCGGCGTACTGTTCATGCTGGGAATTTCGTCTCTCGGCGTACTGGGCATCATCATGGCGGGATGGTCGTCGAATTCAAACTATCCGCTGATGGGCTCGCTGCGCTCGAGCGCGCAAATGGTGTCGTACGAGATTGCAATGGGACTTGCGATTGTGTGCGCGGTGCTGATGACCAGCTTGCAAACGGGCACCGGCACTCTGAGCATGATCGGTATAGTCGAAGCGCAGAACGCGCAAGGGATGTGGTTCATCTTCAAGTTCTTCCCGCTAGGGTTCCTCGCATTTGGTGTTTTCGCGATTGCAATGATTGCGGAGACGAACCGCGCGCCGTTTGATTTGCCGGAAGCGGAGTCGGAGCTGGTCGCCGGATTCCACACCGAGTACAGCGGATTCCGCTGGTCGCTGTTCTTCCTGGCGGAGTACTCGGCGATGTTGGGGGTATCGTCCATCGCGGTGACGCTGTGGCTGGGTGGATGGCTGCGTCCCTTCGCCAACACCCTGAGCGGACCGACGTGGGACCTGGCGTTTTCGTTGCTACCGGGGCTGTCATTCCTGGCCATGGGCGCGGGATGCTTCCTGGGAACCATCCGCATGCCGAAGATTGTGCAGATGAGAGCACAGTCGATTGGCCTGGCTGTGTTCGGGGGACTGCTTGGGTTCGTGGGATTGTTCCTGCTTCTGCCCGGAGTGCGCGAACGGGTGCAGGACATCTTCTGGTTCGTCGCCAAAGTTGCATGCTTTATGTACTTGTACATCTGGTATCGCGGCACGTTTCCGCGTTACCGCTTTGACCAGCTCATGAAAGTGGGCTGGAAGGTGCTGCTACCCACTGGGCTGGGCGTGCTGATTGCGACTGCGGTCTTCGGCATGCGCCAAGAGCTGTGGGCGGCCATCGTGGGGGTGGTGCGGTGAGTGTGAGTCCGTTGCTGCGTAAGGTTTTTCTGGTCGATCTGCTGAAGGGCCTGTCGGTCACGTTCCACAACCAGTCGGAGAAAGAACGGATCACGGAGCAATATCCGCTGGAGCGACCGGTCATTTTTGAGCGTTATCGCGGCCAGCCGCGGCTGAACGTGAATCCGGAGACGGGCGAGTCGCTGTGCATTGTGTGCAACCTGTGTGCGCTGGCGTGTCCTGAACAGCTCATCGTGGTGAAGGGCGAGCGCAATCCCGTGACCAAGCGCAAGGAAGTGGTTTCGTGGACCTACGACGTGAGCCGCTGCATGTTTTGCGGACTGTGCGAAGAAGCTTGCTCGACCGATGCGCTGGAGCTGACGCAAGACTACGAGATGGCGCTGTACAGCCGCGAAGGCATGGTGCTGGACCAGGCGGCACTGGAGCACGGCCAGGAACCGGTGAGGTACGCGAAATGAAGCAGTTGTCAGTTGTCGGTTGCCGGTTGTCAGTTGAAAGAGTCGCGAGATGAACCCTGTCGCTACTCCATTTTTCTTTTATGGATTGTCGATTGCGGCGATTGTGTTCGCCATCGCTGTGATCACACGCAAGAACGCCGTTCACGCGGCGTTGTCGCTGATTGGGACGCTGGTCTGCCTCGCCGGGCTGTACCTGATGCTTTATGCGCCTTTTGTCGCTGGCGTGCAGATCGTGCTTTATGCCGGCGGAATCATGGTGCTGTTCCTCTTCGTCATCATGCTGGTGAATCTGGACCAGAACATTCGCGAGATTCAGTTCAACAAGCAGTGGCTGGTGGGCTTGATTGCCGCGCTGGCACTGGGCGGATTGCTGCTGTTCGTGATTCGCCAGGGGCGGGCGATTTTCCCGGTGGAGCTTAGCGCAACATTGCCGGAGGGCTCGAACACACAGATGGTCGGCCTGGCGCTGTACGGGCAGTACATGCTGCCGTTTGAAATTGCGTCGCTGCTGCTGCTGGTGGCGATTGTGGGCGCCGTGGTCATGGCGAAAAAAAGGATTTGAAGGATCGAATTCACGAGGAGGGAACCCATGGGACTGAAAGCGGCGATTATCAAGGGAAGTAAAGTTGTTTCCACTACAGCGACGGGTAAATGGGTCGAAGTGACAGTGAGAATTCCGACGAAAAGCCTCGCACCCCGTCTCAGCAAGCGACTTCCGAAGGCTGTGAAAGCGAAAGTCGTCGCGGCGGCAACAGGAAAGTAATTTATGGCTGAGATCACGACATTGCATTACCTCGTGGTGGCGGCGGCGCTCTTGATTATCGGCACGATCGGTGTACTGACGCGGCGGAATGTGGTCATCATCCTGATGTCGATTGAACTGATCTTGAACGCCGTGAACCTGAACCTGGTGGCGTTCTCGCGGCTCTATGGTTTGCAGGGGCAGGTGTTCTCGATTTTTGTCATTACCGACGCTGCGGCTGAGGCTGCGGTCGGGTTGGGCATCATCATCGCCTTTTTCCGCAATAAAGAGACGGTGAATGTGGATGAGGCGGATTTGTTGAAGTGGTGAGCGGCGCTTAGCGCCGCATGGCTTTTAGCTCTTAGCCCTTAGCTGTTAGCTAAAGGCCGAAGACTGAGAGCTAAGAGCTGAAAGCTAAGAGCTGACAATGTATTTTCTTGACCACATCTGGTTGATTCCGCTGTTTCCCGCGATTGGTGCGGCTTGCATGTTCTTCTTTGGACGCAAGCTGCAGAAATCGGTGGTGAACGGCATTTGCGTCGGCATGGTGGTGCTGGCCTTCGCCTGGGCGTGCCTCGCAGTGTGGCAGTACACCGGATATTCGGCGGCGAATCCGGGCAAGCCGTTCGAGAAGGTGATGTTCACCTGGCTGGGCACGGGCGATAGCAGCCTGAGCTACGTGATGCATGGCGGCCAGACGGCTGCGTTCCGCGCTGATGCCGGCTTCCTGCTCGATCCGCTGTCGGCCATCTGGCTGCTATTTGTGACCGGCGTGGGCATGCTCATCCATATCTACTCGGTGGGCTACATGGCGCACGAAGGCGGCTATTACCGCTTTTTCGGCTACCTCAACCTGTTCATGTTCTCGATGTTGACGCTCATCCTGGCGAACAACTATGCGCTGATGTTTGTCGGATGGGAGGGGGTGGGGCTGTGCTCGTACCTGCTGATCGGTTTCTACTTTCAGCGACATTCCGCCTCGACCGCGGCGAATAAGGCGTTCATCACCAACCGCATTGGTGATGCTGGGTTCCTGCTAGGGCTGTTCAGTATCGCGTGGTATTTCGGCTCGGTGCAGTACACGCAGGTGAACGCGATTGCGCGCAGCGGGAAGTTCCTGATCGGCGATCCGTGGATCACGGCGGCGTGCCTGTTCCTGTTCGTCGGAGCTTGCGGCAAGTCGGCGCAGTTCCCGTTGTATGTCTGGCTGCCGGATGCGATGGAAGGCCCGACGCCGGTGTCGGCGCTCATCCACGCGGCGACCATGGTGACGGCGGGTGTCTACATGGTGGCGCGATCGAATGCGCTGTTCGTGCTGGCGCCGAACGCGATGAAGACCGTCGCGATCATTGGCGCACTGACCGCGATTTTCGCGGCGACCATCGGACTTGTGCAGAACGACATCAAGCGCGTGCTCGCCTATTCGACAGTGTCACAGTTGGGCTACATGTTTCTGGCGCTCGGCGTCGGTGCATTCGCGGCTGGTGTGTTCCACGTGTTCACGCATGCATTCTTCAAGGCGCTGCTGTTCCTTGGCTCCGGCTCGGTGATTCACGCCATGAGTGGCGAGCAGGATATGCAACACATGGGCGGCTTGCACGGGAAGATCAAGACCACGTTTGGGACGATGCTGATCGGAACGCTGGCGATTGCGGGAATACCAGGGTTCGCGGGCTTCTTTTCCAAGGACGCCATTCTGTGGGAGACGTGGTCGCGTGAAGCGGGTGCGTATCGCTACCTGTGGTACATCGCCTTTCTGACCGCGTTGATGACCTCGTTCTACATGTTCCGGCTGATTTACCTGACGTTTTTTGGCAAGCCGCGCATGAGCCACGAGGTCGAGCACCACATTCACGAGTCACCGAAGACCATGACGGTGCCGCTGGTCATTCTGGCGCTTTGCGCGGTGGGTGCGGGATACCTGGGCATGCCGCACAGCCTGGGAGGAACGAACCGCTTCGAGAAATTTTTGGAGCCGGTGTTCGCCAAGGAAGCGGTGGTGCTGCAAGAAGAAGGCCACAACAAGCAGGTAATTGCGGGTGAAGCGCAGGTGGAGCACACCGATCCTCTGGAGTACGTGCTGATGTTTGCGTCGGTCGGTGCGGCGATTGTGGGTTGGTGGCTGGCGCAGCGCGCGTACAAGAACGCCGACAAAGGCTACAAGGAACCCATTCAAGAAATCTCGCCGCGGTTCTACAAGACGCTATTCCGCAAGTACTACGTGGATGAAGTTTACGACTGGTTCGTAACCGGACGGACGAAGATTGCCGGAGTGCGTCTGGGCATGCTTGGTCTGGGCGAAGGACTGTGGAAGTTCGATGCCGACGTTATCGACGGCACCGTGAACGGCGCAGGTTGGATCACGAAATTCACCGGCCGACTTTCCGCCTGGTGGGACAAGTGGATCATCGACGGCGTGGGTGTGAATGGTCCGGCAATCCTGGCGCGATTGGCGTCGTATCCCATGCGATTGCTGGAATGGGGACTGGTGCAATGGTATGCGCTGGTGATGGTCGCGGGGCTGGTGTGTTTCGTCTTTTATTTCGTGGTGAAGTGGTGAAGATCAGTTGTCAGTTGCCAGTGGTCAGATCGGCCGCTCAGTGCGGGCGGACGGCGTTGCTGAAAGCCAAGAGTAATTTCTATGTATAACCACATACTTTCGATCATTCTGTTCACGCCGCTGGTGGGCGCGATCATCCTTCTGTTCTTGCCGAAGGAGAACAAGGACGCGATCCGCTGGGTAGCGAACATCTTCGGCATGCTGGGGTTCGCGGTTTCGCTGCCTCTCGTGCCGTGGTTCTGGGCGCTGAAAGAGCGCAGCGGCTTTCAATTCGTGGAAGGCTCGCCCAACAACTGGATTCCCTCCATCGGCGCGGGCTACGTGCTGGGCATCGACGGCATCTCGTTCCTGCTGATCATGCTGACCACGCTGCTGGGAGCGATTTCGATCCTGTCGTCGTGGGAAGCGATCCAAGACCGCGCCAAGGAATACTACGCGTGGTTCCTGGTGCTGCAGACCGGCATGCTCGGCGTGTTCATGGCCAACGACTTCTTCCTGTTCTTTGTGTTCTGGGAAGCCATGCTGGTGCCGATGTATCTGCTGATCGGCATCTGGGGCGGTCCGCGCAAATTGTACGCGGCGATCAAGTTCTTTCTGTACACGTTATTCGGTTCCGTGCTGATGCTGCTGGGCATCATCTTCCTGTACTTCCATCACCACACTCTCACCGGGGTGTACACGTTCTCGCTGACTGAGTTGTATGCGACGGCTCCAAAGATTGCCGGGCCAGCCGCGATCTGGCTGTTCTTTGCGTTCTTCCTGGGATTCGCGATTAAAGTCCCGATGTTTCCGTTTCACACCTGGCTGCCGGATGCGCACGTAGAAGCACCGACGGCGGGCTCGGTGATTCTGGCGGGCGTCCTGCTGAAGATGGGGACGTACGGATTCCTGCGCTTCTCGCTACCGTTCTTCCCGGCTATTGCCATGACGCCGTGGGTGCGAAATTTACTGGTCACGCTGTCGATCATCGGCATCATTTACGGCGCGCTGGTCTCGCTAGTGCAGAAGGACATGAAGAAGCTGGTGGCGTATTCATCGGTGAGCCACCTGGGCTTCTGCACGCTGGGCATCTTTGCATGTAGTCCGCTGGGAATCAGCGGGTCGGTGATTCAGCAGATTAACCACGGCATCTCCACTGGCGCACTGTTCTTGATTGTCGGCATTCTGTATGAGCGGCGACACACGCGCGAGATCTCAGAATACGGTGGGATCTCGACCATCATGCCGATGTACGCCACCATCGCGCTCATCATGTTCATGTCTTCGATGGGACTGCCGCTGCTGAACGGGTTCGTCGGCGAGTTCACCATCCTCCAAGGTACGTTCATGGAGAACAAGTGGTGGGCTGCCTGGGCGGCGCCGGGAGTGATTCTCGCGGCGGCGTACCTGCTATGGCTTTATCAGCGAGTGTTCTTCGGGAAGAACGAAAATCCCAAGAACGCGAACCTGAAAGACCTGTCGGCTCGCGAAATCGCGACGTTTGTTCCGCTAGTGGTGCTTTCGTTCGTAATCGGCCTGTATCCCAAGCCGCTGTTCCAGATTCTGGCGACGCCGGTCAACAACCTGGTCGCTACGGTGCGGCCGGATTATCCTGGATTGACAAAACCAGTCGTCGCAAGTGAAGCGGCCAAGACCGCGCAACCGGATGCCGCGGTTCCGCTGCCTGAGCCATCGAAAGCGCCAGAAGTAAAGTCGCCGTCGACGACCGGAAACGCGACTGGGACCGGTGTGACAAAGAAACAGTCACGGGCCCCGGTGAAGATAGCGCAAGTGAATGCCGTGGCGGCGACGACCGCCGGCGGGAAATAGGGTGAAACTGTGAGCACTTCGCTCGGCCTATATTTTTCGAGCACCGATTATCTGCTGGCGCTGCCCATGCTGTTGCTGGCGCTGTTCGCCATGGGCATCCTGCTGATCGATCTGATCCTGCCCGAGCAATGGAAGCCCGTGAACGCGTTCGTCGCGCTCGCCGGAGTGGCATTTTCGGCGGCAGCGGTGGGCAAGCTGCACATGGCGTATCGTGTGGCCGAGCAACGCGGGATCGAAGTCGCGACCTTCAGCGGGTTCATGGGCGCGCTCGTCGTTGACCGCTTCGCGATTTACTTCTTCTACCTCTTCTTAATCGGGGCTGCGATTGCCATCTTGATGTCGATTCAGTACCTGGAGATTGAGCGCGAAAATCATGGCGAGTTTTATGCGCTGATTCTCTTCTCAGTTGTCGGAATGATGTGCATGGCCGCGGGCTATGACATCGTCCTGCTGTTCATCGGCCTGGAACTGATGGCCATTTCGACCTATGTTCTCGTTGGATTCCTGCGACGCGACAAGCGCTCGAATGAAGCTGCGCTGAAATACCTGCTGCTGGGTGCGTTTTCGTCGGGACTATTCGCCTACGGCTTATCGCTCTTTTACGGCGTCGCCGGCAGCACCAACCTGGGCATGATCGCACGCAAGCTGCAAGAAGTGATGGCGACGCGACCGCACGATCCGATAGTCGCGTTTGCCTTGCTCACGACAACGGTGGGCCTGTTGTTCAAGATTGCTGCGGTGCCGTTCCACCAGTGGGCGCCGGACGCGTACGAAGGCGCGCCGACCAGCGTGACTGGTTTCATGTCGGTGGCCGTGAAGTCCGCGGGATGGGCGCTGCTGCTGAGGATCTTCCTGTTCGGCTTGGGCCCGCTGCGTCCGATGTACGTGCCGCTGTTGATCATTGTCTCCATCTTCACCATGACCGTCGGCAACCTGGCGGCGATTACGCAGAACAACCTGAAGCGGCTGCTGGCCTACTCGTCGATCGCCCACGTCGGATACATGCTGCTCGGCCTGGTCGCTAGCGATGGCGTGAACAACTCCACGGGCATCATGGCCATCATGATCTACCTGCTGGTGTACACGTTCATGAACTTGGGGGCGTTTGCGGTGATCACGTCGCTGCGGCGGCGCAACATCATCGGCGACGACATCGACGATATCGCCGGCCTGTACTCCAAGGCGCCGGTTGAGACCATGCTGATGCTAGCGTTCCTGCTGTCGCTATCAGGCATTCCTCCGCTGGCGGGATTCTGGGGCAAGTACTTCATCTTCTTGAGCCTGATCCAGACCGGTCACTATGCCTTGGCTTCGCTGGCTGTGTTGTATTCGGTGATTGGACTTTATTACTACATGCGCATCGCGAGCGCCATGATCATCAAACCCGCGACCGACGGCACGCCGGTGAGAGTGGGTCCTGCCATGACCCTGGCGTTGGCCGCAACGGCGGCAGGTACTATCGGAATCGGTATCTTCCCCAACTTCTTTATCAATGCCGTGAATTGGTCACTGGGATTGGTGCAGGGTTCGCATACCGCGATGCTGATGCGGTAGGTGGCCACTCTTGCGGCGGTTTTGTATCGGGAGCACCTAAGAGCATCTACGGAACAATAACAACTCTGCGGCCGTCCAGGTCGCCGCGAGTCCACACCCTTTCAATGTCCGCCAGCGGAACCGCTTCGACATCAATATGCAATTGATCGTAAGCTGCGAGGACAAAGAGCTGGGCGAACGTCTCGGACAAGACACTAAGAGGAGGCATCGTCCCGGATCCGGTAATCGTTATTGCCGAGCTGCGCAACGCCATCGCCGGAAGGGAAATGACCGGCCCGGCGCTGTCGCCAATCTGAATCAAACGAGTTCCTGCTCTCGCTGAAGGAAAGCCTTTGCGGGTCATGGCTGTAAGCAGTACCTCAACGGGATGGCCCCACAGGAAGTCGAGCACCACATCGAAACTGGCTACATCTGCTTCTTGCGAGAATGCCTCGGCCAGTGCGTCGTCAGCCTGATTCAGCCCAATGACCGCGTCCGCAGCTAGTTTGTTCAACACCGACAGGATGTCTTGGTTTCTTCCTGCAGCGACGACTCTCCGAGCGCCGAGATGTTTCGCGACTTGGATTGCCAGTCTGCCTGCGACTCCAGTAGCCCCCAGGATCAAAACGTTCTCGCCGCGCGACAGGCGGGCGACGGTAATCAAGGGCAGCCAAGAGGAAAGGCTGGGATTGGGGAGAGCGGCGGCGATGACGTCACTGACACCGTCGGGTACTGGCCAACAGAACGATCGCGGTGCCACCGTCCGCTGGCACATCGAACCGTTTGGCGCTCGCCATACGCCGAAGAACACGCGGGTGCCGTCATCGAGATGGCCTACGCCTTCGACGCCGCACACGCTCGGCAACTGTTGCTGACTTGCATAGTGCCGACCACTCGCGAGCAGTCGAGTGGACGGGTTCAGCGCTGCGGCGCTCACATGGACGAGCACTTCTCCGTCGCCCGGGGTGGGTTCGGCGAAGGACTCGAAGCGTGGTGGTTGGCCGAAGGTGTGCAGTACTGCTGCGTTCATAATTGCGACTATTATCCGTCTTGGGAGACAATCCTGGAAACTGCGGCGAGCAGAGAAATGTCGCATCGGCGTTTTGTATAATCGATACTTTGCACACCATCCTTGAGGTGAATCCTTTGCAGGCAGAGATCGGAATAATCGGCGGGAGTGGTCTGTACTCCATGCCGGGCCTGACCGATGTGCGCGAGTTCGTGCTGGAGACGCCGTTCGGCGCGCCGTCCGATGCCTACGTGCTGGGCACGTTGGCAGGGCGCAAAGTTGCATTCTTGTCGCGCCACGGACGCGGACACCTGCTGATGCCGACCGAGTTGCCCTACCGAGCGAACATTCATGGGTTCAAGCAGCTTGGCGTTGAGCGGATCGTCTCGCTCTCTGCCGTCGGCTCGCTTAAGGAAGAGCATAAGCCGCTGGATTTTGTGATTCCCGATCAGTTCGTCGATCGCACGCGGCATCGTGTGGACACATTCTTTGGCGATGGACTGGTGGCGCACGTTGCACTCGCAGAGCCGATCTGCGAAGAGACAGCCAAGTATGTCGAGCAAGCGTGCCGGAGCGCTAAGGTCAATGTGAAGCACGGCGGGACCTATCTCAATATGGAAGGGCCGCAGTTTTCCACCAAGGCCGAGTCGGAGCTGTATCGCAGTTGGGGCATGGACGTCATCGGTATGACCAATCTCACGGAAGCACGGTTGGCGCGTGAAGCGGAGTTCTGCTACGTGACCGTTGCCATGGTGACCGATTACGACTGCTGGCGTCCCGATCACGACCACGTGACCGTGGACCAGATTATTGGAGTGCTGGTGAAGAATGCCGAGAATGCCAGCAACGTGGTACGCGAAGCCGTGGCTGCGCTGCCCAAAGAACGCGGCTGCAAGTGCGGTTCAGCGCTGAGCCACGCCATCATCACGGATAAAGCCAAAGTGCCGCCGGCAACGCTGGAGCGCCTGAAATTGCTGGTCGGGAAGTATTTCGAAAACGAGAATAAATAGGAGTTCGCAATTGTCGATCGTCGTCGTTGGATCTGTTGCTTTCGATAGTCTGAAGACCCCATACGGTGTGCGCGAAAAAGTGCTCGGCGGCGCCGCTACCTATTTCTCGCTGTCCGCGAGTTATTTCACCGATGTCCGCGTGGTCGGCGTAGTCGGCGAGGATTTCACCGCCGAAGATGAAGCGGTGATGAACAAACGCGGCGTCGACACGCGTGGTATTCAGCGCTCGAAGGGCAAGACGTTTTTCTGGAAGGGCGAGTACGGAGAAAATATCAACGAAGCGAAGACGCTACAGACGGACCTCAACGTATTCGCGACGTTCCAGCCGCAGTTGCCGACCGAGTATCTGACTTCCGAGTTCCTCTTCCTCGCTAACATCGATCCGGTCTTACAAAGCAAAGTGCGCGACGCCATGCCGAACGCCAAGCTGGTGGGCGGCGACACCATGAACTACTGGATCAATGATCATCGGCAAAATCTGGGCGAGATGCTCAAGCGTGTTGACGTGCTGCTGATCAATGACGGTGAAGCCAAGATGCTGGCCGGCGACAATAGCCTGCCGCGCGCAGCGCGCAAAGTGCTTGAACTCGGTCCGAAGGCGCTGGTCATTAAGCACGGCGAGTACGGCGCGACCATTTTCTTCCGCGATGGCCAATTTGCGGGCGGACACCACCCCTTCCGTGCCCCAGCGTTACCGCTGGAAGAAGTGCGTGATCCCACGGGTGCGGGCGACAGTTTCGCTGGTGGATTCATGGGCTATATCGCTTCACAGGGGGAAGTCACGCGCAACGTTCTCAAGCACGCCATGTTTTACGGCAGCGTGATGGGTTCGTTTTCCGTGGAGCGTTTCGGCACCGAGCGGCTGCAGTCACTGACGCGCGATGAGATCGACCAGCGCTTCAGCGTGTTCCGCGAACTGACTCACTTGGATTGATTTGCTTTAGAGAGAATCGGCGATCGGGCCTGGATCCGGCGCCGCGCCTCGGCGGTATTCGGGCAACGAGCTGGCAATTTGTTCGCGAACCGCGACCATCAATTGCTCGCGGTCGGCGAAGCCGGCGGGATCGATTGGCGGATGGAAGACCAGTGTCGCCGTGCCCGACTTCATCGCCAACGTGCCTTTCGGCCAGAGGTCGGCTGTCCCCAGGATCGTTACCGGGACGACCTGAACTCCAGCTTCCTTCGCCAGATGAAATGGCCCCTTCTTAAAGGGTAGTAATCGGCCGTCCAGCGAACGGGTGCCTTCGGGAAAGATGACCATGCTCAAACCATGGCACAGGACTTCCGCCGCGGCCCGCACGCTTTCGATTGCAGCCTCGCGGTTGCTGCGATCGACTGGCACCAGTCTGGCAACCTTCATTGCGAACCCGAGAATCGGAATTCTGAAAACTTCTTTCTTCACCAGTACTGAGCAGCGACCGGGAATCGAAGGAATAAGAATCGGCGGGTCGAGGTTCGAAACGTGGTTCGACATGTAGATGTAGCTGTGACCAGGCTGCAAGTGCTCCAGACCGCATACGTCGATCTTGACCCCGGCCAGCCGAACGCCACTGATGCCAAGCCAAGTGGCGACCCGATACATAAAGTTGGCGCTTCGTGTGATGAGCGTGACGAGAAGAAGAAAAGGTCCGACGATGAAGATCGAGAGTCCCCAAAACAGCAGCAGGAAAATCGTGCGAATCACGGTTGGCCGCCAGTCTCGTCGTTTCCGTGGATCCAAGCCTCGCGATGCGCACGCTGTTCCGGCGTGACCGCGGGTACATCCTGCAGAATGTAGAGTTGCTCGTTCCGCGAAGTGAGCTTGAACTTGATGTCGTGCTGGCCGCGGCGGTTGGCGAGACGGACCTTGACGGTGGCCCCTTCGTGCAATTGCCCAAACTGCACCTCAACAGGAGCTGTGGCCGGTTTTCCGTTGACTGCGAGCACTCGATCCCCGACGGCTACGCCGGCCCGCTCAGCTCCACTGCCTTTGTCGACGGAACTCACTTCCGGCTGTCCACCCAAGTTCGTTGTGGTGGTAAAACCCCAGTTCACAGAATGGACTGTAGTTTCCGCCACCTGTAGTCCGACGAAATTGAAGTACTCACTGTACGGCAGCTCCTGCACTCCAGCCACGTATTCGTGAAAAAACTCAGCGAAGCTCCGGCCGGTGACGGTTTCGGCCGCCTGCTGCACGCCGTCGGAGTCGGGGAAGAAGAGACCTTTCTTCGCGTAATTGTCATTCATCCACTGAAACAGGTCGCGCAGCGACTTTTGGCCTTGCGTGAGCTGACGCATTCGCAGGTCGAGCAGCACGCCCAGTATCTCGCCCTTGTTGTAGTAGCTGATGCTGCGCTGCGGTGAGCGATAGAACGCATCGCCTTCGAACCACGCATCCAGGCTCGACTCTTCTACCGATTGCCACGCGCGGGCCGGGCGCGTCTGCAATTCATTGATCTCACTGGCCACCCGATCGATGTATTGACGGTCGTCAAGTACACCCGCACGCGCCAGCGTCATGTCGCCGACGGTGCTGGTGAGGCCTTCGCTGAACCACAGTGCGCGTGTATCCATGGCGTGCTGGTAATCGATTGGCTCCAGCGATTGCGGTCGGATGCGCTTGACGTTCCACAAGTGAAAGAATTCGTGCGCGCTGACACTGGCGACAGGCAGCATGTTATTGCCGAGTCGCTCAGCGTTCAAGTCGATCGCCGTGCCGTAAGCATGCTCCATTCCGCCAGCGCCGTGACCGCGCGGAAAGTGATAGAGGAAGGTGTACTCAGTGAACGGCCGGTCGGCCATCCAATCCACTTCTGCATGGGTGATCCGGCGGAGAATGTCCTCCAGCTTCGCGTTGTTATCGTCTTTGGGATCGGCATGTACCACAACGTGGTAGGTGGCCCCGTCTTGCTGGAAATCAAAGTGCTGAAACACCCCGACTTCGGCAGGACTGTCAGCCAGGTCGTCATAACCGTGAGCAACGCCGACGGTTTTGTCGACGGCGCCTGGGGGGGCATATCCGAGCACGTGAACACCCTGCAGTTCCCACGCGGCGGGGACGTCAAGCAGTTGCACGCTCATGTTCTGCGCTCGTGTGGCCGGTGAGTACATGAGCACCATGGCCCAATTGAAGAATGCGTGCTCTGCGCTGAGCTGCGCTCCGAACGGCCCGCCTGCGTCGAGATGGATATCATAATCGACGACTACGCAACCGTTTGGAGGCGACATCGTCCATTCGCTGGTCTTGCTCTTGACTAACGGAACCGGCCGACCGGCACCGTCGATTGCGCGAACATTCTCTATGTTGGCCGCAAAGTCGCGCACCTGATAAAGCGCGTTCCAGACCGGCATATCGAGGATCAGAGTGCCGCTCGTTTGGGTGAACCGAATACTTACGTGCGCCAGATTGCTCGCGTTGTCGGCGAGAGAAATGAAATATTCGGTAGGTTGCGTTTGCGCACTCTGCGGAGAAGAGCACGTGACTGGCGTGATGCCCCATGCTCGCTGGGTGCCCGCCACGGCAAGCGTAATTGCCAGCAACAGTACGCCAAGGTTGGGTTTGTGCGGATATCTCACGCCGGAGTAGAGACCTCGCGCAACGAGTTGAGCTTGGCCGGGAGCTTCTCGTAGATGCCGCCGAATCCGCCGTTCGAGAGGATCGCAACGACATCGCCCTCGCGCAACTCAGGTGCGACGGCGTCGACGATATCGTCGGCGGAGGGCAGTAGCCGCGCCGGCTTGCCGATGGCGGTTAACCTGGCGATCACGTTCTCGCCATGTAGTCGTTCCGTCTCGGGTATCGCGTCCGACTTGAACACACCCGCCAACACGATTTCGTCCGCTTGTGCGAGGCTTTCAGATAACTCAGCCTCAAACACCTTGCGCCGCAGAGTGTTGGAACGAGGCTCAAGAATGGCCCACAGCCGGCGTCCGCGGTAGCGAGTTCGCAACGCGTTGAGTGTCTCCCGGATCGCCGTTGGATGGTGCGCGAAATCGTCGATGATGGTTACCCCATGAACTTCCGCGCGGACTTCGAGGCGGCGCTTCACACTCCGGAAGCTACGAAGGGCGCGGGCAATGATCTCGGGTGCGATATCGTAGTTGGCGGCCATCGCGGCTGCGGCGGTCGCGTTCAAAACGTTATATTCGCCTGCTAATGGCATCTCGAATTTGGCCCAGAAGTCACCGCTACGCCAGACGTTCCACCGCGTGATTCCATTGCCGTAGTCAACATCGCGGATGCGCCATTCCGAATTGTCCGCGAAGCCGTAACGCTCGACTTTGCAAAAGGCCCGAGCGACACATTCGCCCACACTTGGATGGCCATCCCACGCGATCAGCAGGCCTCGGCGCGGCACCAGGTTCACCAGTCGCTTGAATGCCGTCTTCACCTCATCCAAATCTTTGTAAATATCCGCGTGATCGAATTCGACCGAGGTCAGAATCACGGCGTCTGGGAAGTAGTGCAGGAACTTCGGGCCTTTGTCGAAAAACGCCGTATCGTACTCATCGCCTTCAATGATGAACTCGCGACCAGTCCCTAGCGCGAACGAACTGCCAAAGTTTTCCGGGATTCCGCCGATGAGAAAACTGGGGGCACGCTGGGCTTCCGCAAACAACCACGCTAACAGGGAGGACGTGGTAGTTTTTCCATGCGTGCCCGCCACCACCAGCCGCTCGTGGTCGGCCAAAAACTTGTCGTGCACCACCTGTGCCATCGACTGGTAAGCCAGCCGCTGGTCGAGCACATACTCCAGTTCGACATTGCCGCGCGAAATTGCATTACCAACGATCACCAAGTCCGGCGGCGGCTCAAGGTTCCTCTCGCTGAATGGTTGAGCAACCGATATACCAAGCGACGCCAGGAAGTCTGACATTGGGGGATATGCGGCCGTGTCGGACCCCGTGACTTTGTGGCCGCACTGCTTCAGCATGCCAGCCAACGAAGCCATAGCCGTGCCGCAAATCCCGATCAGGTGAATGCGTCTCTGGTTCATCGCTTGGCAACTGCGACCGGCGCAGCCTCGCGTTGCACGGCGGCGGCGAGTTCGAGAGATACGGTCGAGCTGGCAGTAAAGTGTGCGTTCACGCCAAAAGGCAAGGTGATGTTGCCACGAGTTACATGGCCCGACTTCAGCCCGTACGCGACGGGAATCCCGAGGTCCCCCACCACCCGCCCGACGACCTGTTGTAGCGTGTAATCCTGACCATTGCGCGGTCCGCACTGCAGCATCTCTCCGAAGATCAGTCCGCGTACGCCCTCGAACTTTCCCGCCAATTTCAGATGCATTAACATGCGGTCAATGCGAAATGCCGGCTCGGCCAGGTCTTCGATAAATAAGATCGCGCCGCGAGTTTCGATTTCGTACGGCGTGCCCAGAGAAGCGCAAAGCAGTGACAGGCAACCGCCGTACAGCATGCCTTCGGCTTTGCCGGGCACTAACGTCTGCACTTCGTCGCTTCTGAATTCGCGTTGGTACGCCTCGCCTGAAACCAGGGCCGCCACCCACGACGGCTCGTCAACCCCGTCGGGGCGCACGTCCACGTTGAGCATGGGTCCGTGAAACGTGACCAACTCTGCGCGATCACACAGGTAAGTGATTAGCGTAGTGACATCGCTGCATCCGCAAAAAATCTTGGGATTAGCGCGGACCAGGTCGAGGTCGATCTTGGGCAAAAGGTAGTTGCATCCGTATCCGCCTCGGGCGCAAATGATCGCCTTCACTTCGGGGCGAGAAAACATCTGGTGGAACTCATCGAGTCGGCGTTGCGCGCTGCCGGCGAAGTACAATTCACGATCGAAAATCGAGGGAAGGTAAAACGGCTGGTAGCCTTTCGCCAGCAGCCACGCGCACCCCGCTTCCAGGGCGTCGCGCTCGAACGCGCCCGCGGGAGCGATGATTCCGACCGTATCGCCGGGCCGCAAGGCAGCAGGTCGCAGGCGCTCGGGTTGGGCGAAAGCCGTCATCGGGAAGCACTATCTTAAATGAAAAAATCGCCGCGACAGAGTATCGTCGCAGGCCCATAGAGTGCTAACTCGCTTTCCCACTCGACGGTTTGCGTGCCTCCCGGCGCGTGCACGCGGACCGGAGATTTCGTCCTGCCGGTAGCTATCGATGCGGCCGCCGAAGCCGATGACCCCGTGCCGGACGACATCGTCTCGCCCACGCCGCGTTCGCAAAAGCGGACATCGATCTCGTGCTCATTCAATACGTGGACCAATTCGACGTTTGTTCCTTGCGGGAAATCGGAGTGAGTCGAGATCTGAGCTGCCCATTCCTGCCAGTCGGTTTCGAAATCCGGCACGAAAATCACGAAGTGAGGATTACCCATCGACACCGTAATCCCACGAACGGCGAGATCGCGAAGCGCAACGGCCAGTTCGCCGCCGACTTCCGGTACACCCATCGATGTACGGAATTCGAATCGCATTCCGTCACGGCCGGTCAGCTCGCAAGTCTTGAGGCCGGCTCCGGTTCGGATAACAGCGGACTCGCGGCCGCGTTCGGCACAGTACCATGCCGCCACGCAGCGAGTGCCGTTGCCAGAAATTTCGGCTTCGGAGCCGTCTGCATTAATGAGACGAATAGCTAAGTCCGCATCGGACGCGGGCAAGACCCACTCGACTCCGTCCGCTCCAACGCCGTTATGTCGGTCGCAAATGCGCCGTGTGAAATCGGCAATGTCTGTAGGAGCATGCTCGTTACCGATGATCAAGAAATCGTTGCCACAAGCGCTGGCTTTAACAAAGGGAACCGAAGTCATATGAGTTGTACGTGCATCGAATAGCGCGGATCGCTGCGCGGATTGTAGCAAAGCGGCTTTGCGTTCATACGGATCCCGCGGCAGCGATCGCGGGAGAGACGTCCACCCTACTTGCTGGCGGGTTCAGGCGATCCGGTTCTTGGCTGGTTTGGTCGATAAATCGCGCACTTCGCTTGTCCAGGTACGGTAATCGTAAATAACTCCGTCAACTCCTGACGATGCTCCTGCGCCGCCATCCACACTGGATCGCCCTTGAACGCGACGATGAAATCGGCGTGGCGCGCCGGGTCCAGCAGCGCCCACTCCCAATCCGGATGATTCACTTCGCTGATTACGTGGCGCAGCGGGATGCCGGCTTCCTGTAGAGCGCCGACATGCTCGCCTTGGTACATCAGCAACGTCGCCGACGGTGGCAGGCTGGCCAGGAATCTAGCCAGAGCGTCTTCAAGTATCACTCGCGTGCGCGCATTGACCTGCGCCTCTTTGAGAGTAATCGGGACTTCGGCGTACACCGACAAGTAGCTGGCCGCGACAAGCAATCCAAGAGTGCTCCAGATGATGATTTGCTTCCGAGGACGACGTGCGAGTTCGGTCAGAAACACGCCCAACAGCGCAGAGAAGACCGCAAATACGGGTAACAACTCCAGTCCGTAGCGCACGTTGTAATACGAATATGGCCACCACGTCGGAATGAAAATCGGCACACTCCCGTAAGCGATCGACAGGGCATAAAACACGAGTGGAACCCACAGCAGCAGCCACGTTTTGTACGTCTGGAAGCGCCACAATGCGACTCCCGCGCCCAAAAGCGCCACCACAAACAGCGCGTCGCCCCAGCGCCCAGCACCGACATTGAGTTTGGCGGCTTTGAGGAAATACAGTCCGGCAGTGATGATGTGGTCTCTACCGGGATACGGTGCGGCCCCACGCTGCGTTGTTCGCTCAGCGATTGCCTTGGCCGAATACGGGCCGTTGGCCCAGTCCATCGCGTGTCCCGAAACGCGATGGTTATAAGCCAGCCAGAACACTGGCACCAGTGCATTCAATAACAAAAACTCAACCAACGATTTGGTCATCCGACGCCGCCGCTTCGCGTCCGGCGTGGCACGCGACCAGCGCGCAAACGTCCACAGGACAAGCACGCCCATGAGTGCGCCGAAAAACCATCCGTCGTAGCGCGTGGCCGCTCCGCCAGCCAGTGCGATGCCACAGCCCTCCAGCGCACGCTCTGGAGGCGGGCCAATGGAATTCGCAGACAGCCCACTCAGCCACTCGTCGAAATAGACGATCGCCCAGATGAAGAATGCCAGATAAATTGGCTCGTTCATGGCCGTTGTCTGCATGTACAGCAGGTTTGGATTTAGCGCGTAAATGGCGGCCGCTATGTATGCGGCTGTCTGGGAAGCGCGCGCACTCACCAGCCGGAATATCCCCAGCGCGCCGAGAACATAAGCCCCCATGCTGGCGATCGAGCCGGCAATGCCGCTCATCCACAGGGTCTTGTTCCACACGAACGGCAGCATCAGGATGTGTGGCAGGGGTAGCCACACCGTTCCCAGCTGGAAGAACGATGACAGCCACGAACGAGAGTCGAACACCCGGCGTGCGATGTTGATGTGCGCGACGGCATCGCCGTAGAGCAGAATCTGCTGATGCGCGTAGTACCAGAGCAGGGCAGCGATCGAAATAAAGCCCAACACAAGCGTCAGCACGGCCTCCCGGCGCTGGGTTTCGTAGCGGTTCTTTAGCTCGTCTCGCTCGGCGGGTTTCGATTGTGCGGCTTGAGGGTCCAAGATGTCAGTGTATGACAGGCGTTCAGTCTAGCAGCAGCGGCATGAGAGATCCAATCTCGCCGGAAAATTCTTGGCCGTTACCGCTCTTTCTTGTCGGCTTCTTTCTGTTTGGCGGTGAGATTGCGCACGGCCCTCGCCAGCTCCGGCAGCTTGCTGAATGCGTTCACTGCACGGAGCCATTGCTTGTGTTCAAACGCCGGCGAGCCACTCACCATGCTTCCCGCGGGAATATCCCCGTGTGTGCCGCTCTGGGCCGTGATGACGACGCCGTCTCCCACATTGCAGTGCCCGGCCACGCCGGCCTGTCCGGCGATGATGACGTTCTTCCCGACGACCGTTGATCCCGCCAATCCGACCTGGGCGCACAGCAGAGTATGCTCTCCCACCGCGGATCCATGTCCGACCTGTGCCAGATTGTCGATTTTTACGCCGCGCGCTATGCGAGTCTCGCCCACACTGGCTCGATCGATGCAGGCGTTGGCCTGCACTTCTACGTCGTTCTCGAGCACTGCTGGTCCCGACTGCGAGATCTTCTCCCAGTGATCGTCGTCGCGAGCGAATCCAAACCCGTCGGAGCCGACGACCGCCCCATTTTGCAGCACCACGTTATCGCCCAACCGGCAGTTTTCCCTCACGACGGCATGTGCGTGGGCGAAAAAGTTGTTTCCGATATGTGCCCCTCGGTAAATGACAACATGGGGCAGCAACACCGCATCGCTTCCGATGGTGACATCTTCGTCAATCACGACATAAGCGCCAATATGCGCGTTAGCACCAATTTTGGCCGTGGGCGCAAGCACTGCAGTCGGATGCACTCCGGGCACGTAACGCGGTGGCTGGTAAAACAAATCCACAGCCTTGGCAAAACACAGATACGGATTCTTGCTGCGCAGCACCGCACATGAGCCCGCCGCGAAGTCCTCGGACACAATGATTGCGCCCGCGGCCGTTTTTCCGGCAGCCGCCATATATTTTGGATTCGCAATGAAAGTAATCTCTTCCGCGGTGGCTTCTTCGATTCCCGCCACACCGGTAATGTCCGCTTCGGGGTCGCCATTTTCCAGCACTGCGCCCAGCGCGGTCGCGATTTCGCCAAGTTTCATGATTTTATTTCTGCGGTTTCAAACGTAGCCGATTCATTGGCTTGCAGGTGTACTGTCGCGCTTAGTTGAACATCGAAACCTGACGGGTATCGTCGGGATGCCTCCCCCGCCGCTGCGACTTCTTCTCCCCGATTACTGCCAGCACGGTCATCTCTGCCAGCGCCGAGCGCGGTACAAAGATGCGCTGAGTATTCGAGCGCGTGTCTGGCGGAATGACCGAGAAACCCTCATTCCCATCCTGCACCAGATCGTTCGGCATCATGCCTTCAATGATCTCGTTGTCCCGGAAGCGAAGCCGCACCCACAGGCCTTCCGTCCGCGGCCGTGAGGTAAATGTCTTGCGCGTCAGCGATTCCGAGTCCCCGAAGTCGCGCACAAAATACACACCCTTTACTTCGTGTAGCTCTACCGACACCACATTCCCTGCGGTGTTGAGTATCTCGATCTTGCCGTCCGCAAGGAAGGCCGTCGACACATAGCCGCTAATGGTGTCGCGGTCCATCTTCCGGACGATTACCTTCTTGTGGGTTGTACCCATACAGTTCTGGAGGGCGGAAAAGTCCTTTCGCTCGCTTCGATTGTCGCACTTTTGACGAAAAAGTGCCCTGCTTAACATAGTTTCTAGCCAAATCATCAACGTTATGTTATTGTCGCTATGCAGCAAGCCCGGTGCATAACGTCGTAAGTTACGGCAATTGAGCGGGTTGCACCGATCTCTTGAGGTCGTAGAACGAAGTCTTTGGTAGGCAGTGCGGGCTGAGGATAAGCCGTGCACCCGGTATTCACTCTCGTGCCATACCGGACCATCTTCGGCTATCACTTTTAGAGTCATACATTTAGATGCCAGATTACATCTATAGCATGGAAACCCGGCTCACACCGGACCAGCAGCGTGGTGTGAACCTGATCCAGGACATCGCCCGCCACGCCGGGCTAAACCTCTATCTCACCGGTGGAACCATTCGCGATTTGGTCACCGGCTTTCCTATCCGCGACATTGACCTCAGCATCCAGGGCAATCCCCTTAAGTTACAGAAAGAATTGGAGAAAGTGGGGATTTCCGTCCAGGGCGTCGAGGAGGATCTCAGGGCATTACACCTGTTATTGCCGGGGAACATTCGGGCGGAGCTAAATCAAACCAGATCAGAGACTTACGATAAGCCTGGAAAGCCTCCCGTATTCGCGCCGGCAACCATCAATGAGGACCTTCGGCGTCGCGACTTCACCGTCAATGCCATGGCATTGTCACTCAATCCGGGCTCGCGCGGACTGCTTCTTGATCCCTTCAACGGCGTCGCCGACATCGAGAACAAGGTTCTGCGCCTTCTGCACAACTACGCCTTTCTCGAGGATCCAATCCGTTTGATTCGTGCGACCCGGCTTAGCGCCCGATTCCACTGGCCGCTCGAGGAGCGGACGCAGGCCCGCTACGACTCCGCGAAAGAGAACAACTACGTCGAGTTCGTCAATAAGCGGTCAATCGGCGCTGAGCTCGAGCAACTGGCGCACGAGGACGACCCCATCACCATCATGCGTGCCCTGGAGAAAGAAGGCTGGCTCAAAGTGCTGCATCCGCACTGGAGCGTGGCGAAAGCCGAAGCCAGCGACCTTGGCCATGCGATCAAACTGCGGCAGACATTGAGTGATCTAGGGTACGTGGTTGAGAGCGGGCCGATTGCGATGTATTTCCTCACCCGCAAAATGAGCGACAAGGATGTCTCGGAAATTCAGAAAATGATTCCGCGCCGCGATTTTGTGGACAAGTGGAAGCATCTCGAGCACGATGCCCAGGATTTAGCGAAGAAGTTAACGGGCCGAGAAGCAAACACCAATTCCGGCTCCTGGAAGATACTGAGTGCAGCTGCGCCGGAACGAATCCTGTTCCTTGGCCTCACCACCCGCCAGTCCGCTGTTGACCAGAAGATCAAGAACTTCCTCACCAAGTGGCGTCAGGTTCGTGAGAAGCTGCCGTTCCCGGAGATGGCGGAATTGCGCATTACCGCCCAGCTTCCCGAATATCCCAAGATTCTCGATGAAGCCTTCTTGCTCTTACTGGACGGCAAGCTGCGCTCGCATACCGAGATCATGAATTTCCTGAAGCCGTACGAACCTCCGCCACCACCACCACCGCCTGCTCCGAAGCGCGGACGTGGCAAGGCGGCAGCTGTAGAAGCTGCTGCGGCGACACCTGCAGCTGTAGCTACGGCCTCAGGCAAGCGCGGACGCAAGCCAAAGGGTGCGATAGCCGCGGCTGCGGCTCCTGCTGCGGTGCCTGCGACCACGCCACCCGCTGCAAGAGTTGTCGCAGGCGCCAATTCAAAAGCGACAGCGAAAACTGCGCCCGAAGCTAAGAAGCCTGCGCCAGTAAAAGCTGCCAAGGCTCCGGTCAAAGCAGCTAAGAAAGCGGCTCCGGCGAAACAAAAGCCTGCGGCCGCCAAGAAATCGGCTCCAGCCAAGAAGAGAATACCGCCAAAGAAAGCAGCACCGAAAAAGGCGGCTGCGAAGAAACCAGCCAAGAAGGCCGCCAAGAAAAAGCGCTAGCGCGGTTTGAAGGGGCACACGGCTTCACAGGCTGCTGAAAAAGTCGCACGAAGGCTCAGTTCGGGTAGAGCGGCGCTTCAGCGCCGCGTCTAAGCCCTTTTATTTTTGTCATCCCGAGGCGACTTTAGTCGCCGAGGGATACCGCTTTTTCCGACTTTTTCAGCAGCCTGTTCAGCCGTGCCGTACGAGTCCTCGTGTCTTGTCATTCCTGCGGACTTCAAGTCCGCGGGGAATCTGCTTTTCCGACTCTTTCCGGGTTGGCCGGTGCCTATTGCGCGGAGTTATCCGCCAACGCCCACAGTCCTCCCCACATAGCGATCGCAATAAACAGGCTCGACCACTCGTTCGGATTGTGTGGCGCTCCCGGAATCCCATAGAGGCCCAGCACTCTCGGGAGGTGAAGCGTGAACACCCAGATCGCGAACATCAGGCCGAGGCCGGCCGCTCCCCACCGCTGCAACATGTTCAGTCCGATACTCACGCCCGAAGCAATGAACGCAATGCCGAAGAACGAGACCCAGAACACGTGCCACGGAATCCAACTTGGTAGCAGAGTCGCGATAAACCCGAGCGCCAGGAAATGGTCCACTCCAAAGATGATGAGGCTCAGTGCCAGCAAGTATCGGCTAGTGCGCTCCAGCCAGACGGGGATCGCCGTGGGGCCGGGCAATAGCCACGCGAGACAGGCGAGCGAAAGAGGCTCGAACACGCCCGTGCGTAGGGAAATGTTTCCAATATCCCGAGCGTTCTTCGGCACGTCCAGAACCACCGTCAGCACGAAAAACAGTCCGCCGAAGAGCAGCGCAGCCGGTCGCCGCGTCCGACTGAACAAAAATCCCAAGCCGCAGAGCACCCAGACTGCGCCCCATAGGTATGCGATCCACGGAACTGCCGGCAGCCACGGAATGACCGGGATCACCGAATACCGCGCCCCCAGCGCTAAGCTCACGTGGTGCGCGCAGATGATGGTTTCGATCCCCAGGGCGATGATCGCGGCCGCGAAAATGCAGCGGCCCAGACCTAACAATGAGTCGAGTAGTTGAATTTCTCGTAGAGGTTGGCGGCAGTCATTTTCTTTCCCGAAGCAAGGTATTACGAAATCGCCACTTTGCGCCAGCGGCGAATCGCAGCCGACTTTTTCTCGGCCTGCAACTGGCTGATTATGCAATGCTTATACAATACGTATCGACACTGCTAACGCAGGCGAACGCATAGCGGCTTGCGACGCTGAGGAAAGGCTGGCCGGTGGCATATAGCGACCTGAGGGAATGGATCTCCGCGCTCGATAAAGCGGGGGAATTGAAGCGGGTCAAAGTAGAAGTCGATCCCATCCTCGAAATTGCCGAGATCACTGATCGTGTCTCGAAATGGGGGCCGCGTGGCAAGCATGGTCCAGGCGGTCCGGCGTTGCTGTTCGAAAGCGTCAAGGGACATCCCGGCGCCAAGGTCCTGATCAACCAGTTCGGCTCGGCGCAGCGTATGAAGCTGGCGCTTGAAGTGGATTCTCTGGACGAGATTCCAGCCCGCATCAAGATGTTCATGGACCTGAAGTCACCGCAGGGATTCATGGACAAGCTCAAGATGCTTCCCCTGTTGACCGAGGTGGGCAACTTCTTTCCAAAGACAGTTCCCACGGGACCGTGCAAGGAAGTCATCAAGAAGGGCGACTTCTCGCTGCTCGATTTTCCCATTCTGCAATGCTGGCCGAAAGACGGCGGACGGTTCATCACCCTGCCGTCGGTCATCACCCGAAATCCTCATACGGGCAAGCGCAACGTCGGCACATACCGCCTGCATGTGTACGACGAACGAACCACCGGCATGCATTGGCAGCGCCAAAAGCAGGGAGCCGAGCACTATCGCGAGCAGATGCGTCGCAAAGCGGCAGACGGAGCCGAGCATCCGTTGACCGCCGCGCTCGACATGATGGCGCGTTCCGGCGGAGGTTCTCGCGTCGCCGACGGCAAGCAAGTTTCCGGACGTATGGACGTAGCAGTCGCCATCGGCACCGACCCGGCAATGATGTTCTCGTCCATTGTGCCCGCTCCGCCGGACATCGAAGAGTTCATCATCGCGGGCTTCCTACGGCAGAAGCCGGTCGAGCTGGTAAAGTGCGAGACGGTTGACCTCGAAGTTCCCGCGACGTCAGAGATCGTCCTCGAAGGCTACGTCGAACTCGACGAGTTGAAGATGGAAGGCCCCTTCGGCGACCACACGGGTTTCTACACCATGGAAGACCTTTACCCGGTCTTCCACGTCACCTGTATCACGCATCGCAAAGACCCGATCTACTCAACCACCATCGTGGGCAAGCCGCCGATGGAAGACGCATGGATGGGCAAAGCCGTCGAGCGTATCTTTCTGCCGGCGATGCGGCTCAGCATTCCCGAGATCGTCGATGTGAACCTGCCCATCGAAGGCGTGTTCCACAACTTGATGATTGTCTCCATCAAGAAGTCGTATCCCGGCCAGGCTCGTAAGGTGATGAACGGCATCTGGGCGCTGGGGCAGGCCATGTCTACCAAGTGCATCCTCGTGGTCGATGAAGACGTGAACGTGCAGGACCTCGGAGAAGTTACGCTGAAGGTGCTGAACAACATCGACCCCGAGCGCGACATCCAATTCACGCTGGGGCCGGTGGATTCGCTCGATCATGCATCGCGCTTGCCCGATTACGGCTCTAAGATGGGTGTGGATGCCACGCGCAAGTGGCCGAGCGAAGGCTTCACGCGTCCTTGGCCGGAGGAAATCACCATGGATGCGGAGACCAAGGAGCGGGTGACGAAACGCTGGAAAGAATTTGGGCTGGAATAAGAAATTCTGCTCCACCACTTGAAACTCGAAACTCGAAACTGGAAACTAGTCTTATGATTTCCCGTCCCAACCGTACCGAATACGCCGACTTTTACGCCAACTACATCAGTAAGGTCCCCGATGGCGACCTGCTCAACTTCATGGACCTGCAGCCTGCCCAGTTCGATGGACTGGTGAACGACCTGACCGACGACCAGGCGATCCAGCCCCCTGCGCCCGGCAAGTGGAGCGTCAAACAGGTCCTCGGACACCTCTGTGATACCGAACGCGTTCACAGTTACCGCGTGCTGCGCTTCGCCCGTGGAGACAAGAAGGAGCTGCAGGGGTTCGAGCAAGACGACTACGTCGCGGCAGCTAATTCCAACAGCCGCAGCACGTCTGAATTGCTGGCGGAATTGAAGTCAGTCCGCCGGGCGACGCTGTCATTGCTCCAAAGCCTGACAACTGCCGACACAGAGCGCACCGGCGTTGCCAACGGCAAATCAATCTCCGTCCGGGCAATGGCCTACGTCATCGCCGGTCACGCGCAGCACCACTTGGAACTGCTACGCAAACAATTCGCCGGAAAAGCCTGACCCTGGCCCGGATTGATATACTGATTTCGCGTATGGGAATCGTCAAAAATATCGCTGCCATTGCCAAGGGCATGAGCATCACCTTCGGCGAGATGTTCAAGCCGACCGAGGTGGAGAACTATCCCGACGGCCCCGGCCCAAACCGCGGAGCCATGTTCCAGGAGCGCTTCCGCGGCATGCATGTGCTGCAGCGCGACGAGAACGGCCTCGAAAAATGCGTTGCCTGCTTCCTGTGCGCGGCTGCGTGTCCCTCGAACTGCATCTACATCGAGGCAGCCGAGAACACCGAAACCAACCGGATCAGCGGCGCCGAGCGTTACGCCAAGGTCTACAACATCGACTATAACCGCTGTATCTTCTGCGGTTACTGCGTGGAGGCTTGCCCGACCGACGCCATCACCCACGGACACGGCTTCGAGTTGGCCAGTTTCAACGCCAGCACTCTGGTCTATCGCAAGGAGCAGTTGCTGGCAGGGACTCCCGCCCACGAAGGATCGAACGCCATTTACAACATCGAAGGGACCGGCAGGCTAATGCCCAAGCCGGCGCAGTACAGTTCAGGGGCGGATGTCCCCCCCGGAACCTAGTTATAACATTTGTTATAACTAGGCTATTTTTCGCAACCCAAGGCCGCGACCAGGATCGCGGCTTTTGCATCTTACGGTTCACAGCCCACATTTCGCAGACCACCTCCATAGGTCGCCGTTGACTGTACGCAGCTACCTTAATCCCTAAGAAACTGAGATACTTACAGCAGAATCGTACAAAAACTACATGAACGAATACCTCAAGGCCGTTCAAGAGCGCGTTGTCATCTTCGACGGCGCCATGGGCACAAACATCCAGCTCCGCAACCCCAGTGCAGACGATTTCTGGGGCAAGGACGGTTATAACGACATTTTGGTGCAAAGCCGGCCCGACATCATCCGCGACATTCACGCGGCATTCTTCGATGTCGGCTGCGATGTGGTTGAAACCGATACCTTTAACTCGACCCGCATCGTCATGGCCGAGTATGACATGCAGGACAAGGTCCACGAGATCAATCTGGCTGCTGCCAAGCTCGCGCGCTCGGTTGCTGATGACTATTCGTCGAAGGGACGGAAGCGCTTCGTTGCTGGCTCCATGGGGCCCACCACCAAGCTGCCCTCGCTCGGCCATATCGGTTTCGACGCCATGGCCGCGGCCTATACCGAGCAGGCGCTTGGACTTATCGAGGGCGGCGTCGACGTGCTGCTGTTGGAAACCAGCCAGGACATCCTACAAGCCAAGGCGGGACTGGTTGGCATATTCGATGCGCTCAAGCAATCAGGGAAGAACATTCCCGTTCAGGTGCAGGTCACGCTGGAAGCGACCGGCACGATGCTGCTGGGCACGGAGATTGGCGCGGCACTGACCACACTCGAGATGTTCGATGTCGCTGTCATTGGCATGAACTGCGCCACTGGTCCCAAAGAGATGAACGATGGCGTCCGTTATCTCGGAATGAATTCGCCGAAGCCGGTGTCGGTGCTGCCTAATGCCGGGCTGCCGCAGAACGAGGGCGGACACGCGGTGTACAAGCTGCAGCCGCAGGAGCTCGCCGATTTTCACAAGCAGTTCATTACCGAATACGGCGTGCGCATTGTCGGAGGCTGCTGCGGTACGAGGCCCGAGCATCTGAAAGCTGTCGTCGACACGTGTGCAAATCTCGAGCCTGCCAGGCCAGACATCAAGATGATCGGCGCAGCGGCCAGCGCGTATTCGATGGTTCCCCTCGACCTTGATCCCAAACCGCTGGTGATTGCCGAGGAGATGAACACTACCACGCGCGTCGAGCACTTCAAGAACATGGTGCGCGCGCAGGACTATGACGGCATCCTGACGCTGGCCAAGAAGCTGGTGAACGAAGGCTCGCACATGCTCGACCTGTGTTGCGCCATCGTGGGCGAGGACGAGAAGGGTTACATCTCCGCTATCCTGGAAAAGATCGCGACCCGGGTGCCGGCGCCGATCCTCGTCGATTCCACCGAGGCCGACGTCGTGGAAGAGGCGCTTAAGCGCATCCCCGGCAAGGCGATTATCAATTCCATCAACCTGGAAGATGGCGAAAAGCGCACTTCGAAAGTGCTGCCAATGGCCAAGCGTTACGGAGCGGCGGTCATCGCACTCACCATCGACGAAGATGGCATGGCGCTCACGGCCGAGAAGAAGCTCGCGATCGCCAAGCGCATCTACGACCTAGCCGTGAATAAGTACGGTATCCGCCCGGTCGATCTCATTTTCGACGCGCTGACCCTGCCGATTTCGACCGGCCAGGAAGACTATCGCACCGCCGGCATGGAGACGCTGAAAGCGGTCAAGGCGATCAAGACGGAATTGCCGCTGGCGAAGACCGTGCTGGGTGTCAGCAATATATCGTTCGGCCTGAATACCTACGCACGACGCGTGCTTAACAGCGTGTTCCTGCACGAAGCCGTGGACAACGGCCTCGACATGGCCATCGTCAACTACAGCAAGATTTATCCGCTGTACAAGATTCCTGAGTCTGAAGTCGATCTGGCGCGCAAGCTCATCTTCCAGGACCGGTCGAACGGTGATCCGCTTCAGATCTATATGAAGAGCTTTGAGGGCTCCAAGGGGCAGGAGGAGTCGACCACCGCGCACGTCGACACCCTGTCGGTAGAAGACAAGTTGAAGTGGGCGATCATCAACGGCGAAAAGAACATCGGCATCGCCAACAAGAAATCGCTCGACGAAGTGCTGGACGAGGCCCTGGTCAACTATTCGCCGCTCGACATCATCAACAACGTGTTGCTCGACGGTATGAGAACGGTGGGCGAACTCTTCGGCGCGCGCAAGATGCAGCTGCCTTCGGTGCTCGACTCCGCGGGCGTCATGAAGTCGGCAGTGGCGTACCTCGAGCCCAAGATGGAGAAAAAAGAGGGCAGCCAGAAGGCCACCATCGTTCTCGCGACGGTGAAGGGCGACGTTCACGACATCGGCAAGAACCTGGTGGACATCATCCTCACCAATAACGGCTACCGCGTAGTGAACCTCGGCATCAAACAACCCTCGGACGCCATCATCAACGCGGCCATCGAGCACAAAGCCGACGCCATCGGACTCAGCGGGCTGCTCGTCAAGTCAACGCTCGAAATGAAGTACGTGGTGCAGGACCTCCATCACCAAAAGTTGGAGTTCCCGGTGATTTGCGGCGGTGCGGCTCTCACGCGCAAATACGTCGAGGACGACTTGCGGCGCGAATACGGCGGCGGCGTCATGTATGCCGACGATGCCTTCTCCGGCCTTCACTACATGGAACGGCTGGCCTCTCCGAATGGCGAGCGCGAAGCTTGCATCAAGGAAGCGCAAGTCATCAAGGAGTTCAAGAAGCCTCTAGTCGAGCCAGGCGATGGTGCGAATGCGGCTTCGCCCAGCATCGAGATTCCGCCTGCGCCGAACATCCCGCAGCCGCCCTTCTGGGGCACACGTGTGTTGATGCCCGCCGACTTCGACTTGCGCGAAGTTTTCCAATATATCAATGAGACGGCGCTATTCAAGAACCAGTGGCAGCTCAAGACTGCGTCTGCGGAAGATTACGCACGGCTGGTCGAGACCAAGTACCGGCCCATCCTGAAAGAGCTGGAAGAGGAGGCCATCGCCGGCGGATGGCTGGAGCCCAAGGTTGTCTACGGCTACTTCGGCGCGCAAGGGGAGGGCAACGACGTCATTGTTTACAACCTACCCGAAGGCTGGAAGCAGGGTGACACGATTCCCGAAGAAACCTTGCGCTTCAACTTCCCGCGCCAGACGCAGCCCGACAGTAGACATCTCTGTATCTCCGACTTTTTCCTGAAAAAGGCGAGCGGGCAGATGGACGTCCTCGGCATGACCTGTGTCACCGTGGGCGCGCAAGCCTCGCACGAGACGCAAAAGCTGTTTGAAGGCGGCGAGTATACGAAATACCTCTACCTGCACGGGCTGAGCGTCGAGACCGCAGAAGCGCTGGCGGAACTCAACCACAAGCGCATGCGAGAGGAACTCGGATTCGCTGCAGACGACTCGCCGCACATTCGCGATCTCTTCCACCAGAAATATCGCGGCTCGCGCTATTCGTTTGGCTATCCGGCATGCCCGAACCTTGAAGACCAAACAAAGCTCTTTGCACTGCTGCATCCGGATGAGAATATTGGCGTGCATCTCACGACCGGCTTCCTGCTCGACCCCGAGCAGAGCACCTCGGCCATCGTCGTGCATCATCCCGCAGCTAAATATTTCGTGGTCTAGTTCTTCCTCCCACAATCTACCCCACGGCAGCCGAAATCACCCCCGCACCGCCCATTTTTACCAGGATTTTACGCTTTGTGCGCTGTGACCCGGACCCTGTGACGTACGCCACAGACTGCTGGGTCGAAGCTCAGCAGAATCAAAGGTGGAGGAATCCTGTGTTCCCGATTGTCGCAGCTCGTCCCTTGGCGCGAGGCATCAAACTCTTCGAGATTAAAGCGCCGCGAATCGCGAAAAAGCAGCGCCCTGGCCAGTTCGTCATCATCCGGCTCGACGACTCCGGCGAACGCGTGCCCCTTACCATCGCTGACGCCGATCCCGACGCCGGAACCGTCACCATCGTAGTTCAAGGCATCGGCAAAACCACCATGTTGCTGAACATGCTCGAGGCCGGAGATACCATCCTTGACATCGTTGGACCGCTCGGCAAGCCTTCTGAGATCGAGAAGTTCGGCACCACCGTCATCGTAAGCGGCAGCGTCGGAACCGCAATGGCTTACCCCACGGCTCGCGAACTGAAACGCGCCGGTAACAAGGTAATTTCGATCGTCGGTGCGCGCAGCAAGGACTTGCTCGTTCTCGAAGACGCAGTGCGCGAGGTCAGCGACGAAACCTATGTCATGACCGACGACGGCACTGCTGGCCAGAAAGGCCTGGTCACCGAAAAGCTGAAAGAGCTGGTGGATGCCGGCCTGGTCGATTACGTGCTGGCCGTTGGCCCCGTTCCGATGATGCGCGCGGTCGCTAAGCTGACCAGCCCGCAGCACATCAAGACCATGGTGAGTCTGAACTCGATCATGGTGGACGGCACCGGAATGTGCGGCGGTTGCCGCGTGCTGGTGAACAACAGCAGCCAGTTTGCCTGCGTCGATGGCCCCGAGTTCGATGCCAGCCAGGTGAACTTTGAGGTCTTGATGCAGCGCAACAATATGTATCGCGAGCAGGAAAAGCAGAGCATCGAGCGTTTGCAAGCCGACCCGGAAGGCGAGGTCAGAAAATTGCGCGAGAACATTCATTTGCACCAGTGTGCCGCGATGGTGGCGGAGGCGAACCATGAGCAAGAGTAATAACCCGCTGCCTAACAAAGAGCGCATCAAGCTGCCTCGTCAAAAAATGCCTGAGCAGTTGGCCCAGATTCGCGCCCACAACTTTCAGGAAGTGAATACGGGTTTTGATCCCGAGCAGGCGCGCCAGGAGTCCCTGCGGTGCATCGAGTGCGGTAAGCCCGGCTGCATGGACAAGTGCCCCGTGTCGGTTGACGTGCGCGCGATCATGGACCTCATCGTTGCTGGAGACTACATGGGCGCTGCCGCCAAGGTGCGCGAGGACAATGCGCTGCCCGCCATCACCGGCCGCGTGTGCCCCGTGGAAGATCAGTGTGAGTCAGGTTGCGTTTTGGGCAAGAAAGGCGAATCCGTCGGCATCGCTTATCTGGAGCGCTTTGTCGCTGACTGGGAGCGCGACAGCGGACAGTTTGGCATTCCGAAGAACAATCCTTACACCGGCCGCAAGGTCGCAATCGTCGGAAGCGGTCCCGCCGGCCTCGCCTGCGCGGGCGACCTCATCCAGATGGGCCACAAGGTCCACGTCTTCGAAGCCCTGCATGAGCTGGGCGGAGTGTTGGTCTACGGCATCCCTGAATTTCGCTTGCCCAAAGATATCGTTGCGCACGAAGTGAATGCGCTGCGCAGGCGCGGTGTCGAATTCGAAACCAATGTAGTGGTCGGCAAGACAGTGACCATCGATGAACTGTTCGGCGAAGAAGGGTACGATGCCGCGTTTGTCGCTACGGGCGCAGGTTTGCCGCGCTTCCTGAACGTTCCTGGCGAGCACCTGAACGGAATTTATTCGGCCAACGAATTTCTCACGCGTGTGAACTTGATGCGGGCGTATCGCTTCCCCGAATTCGACGAGCCTCTGTACCCCTGCAAAGATCGCGACGTCGTCGTCATCGGGGGCGGCAACACTGCTATGGACGCCGTACGCAGCGCGCTTCGCTTAGGTGCCCGTTCGGCGAGCATCCTGTACCGTCGCACCGAGGCCGAGATGCCGGCCCGCGTCGAAGAAGTCCATCACGCCAAGGACGAAGGCATTCGCTTCGAGATGCTGGTGAACCCCGTAGAGTTCCTGGGCGACGAGAAAGGCAATCTCACCGCCGTTCGCTGCACCCGCATGGAGCTGGGTGAGCCTGACGACTCCGGACGCCGCAGTCCGGTCACCATCAAGGGCTCGGAGTTCGATACGCCCTGCTCGGTGGCCATTATCGCTGCCGGAACTACAGCCAACCCGCTGATTCAGGCCTCGACGCCGGGTCTGCAAACCACCAAGCGCGGCTACATTTTGGCGAACGACGATACCTTGGCGACCTCGAAGCCGGGCGTGTTTGCCGGCGGCGACATCGTCACCGGTGGCGCAACAGTCATTCTGGCCATGGGCGCAGGACGTAAGGCGGCGAAGTCCATTAATGAGTATCTGAAGAGTTTGAGCGGAGCTGCAGCCGAGACAACACCGGCCGTAGGCAACTAACAACCCGCATCCTATGCGATGTTATACGGCCGCGAGCCAAAATCCCGGCCGCACATTCTCGTTGGGGGCAAATGCCGGATTTACGCACCCACGACCCTCCGTTGTGGCCGCTCCAGCAGGCTCATCACGAACACCGCAGCTGCGACGCCGAGACCCACCGCAATGCTACGGACGAGGCGCGTCCCGCACCTTGGCTCTGTCGTTTTCTTGATGTATTCAGGCCGAACTCCGAGGCCGACGGCTCGCCCAACAACTCGCTGGATTCCAGGTATCTGAACAATCAGCTTTAGCTGCCACGGAGCCTTCGCGGGACCGGGATTCTGAAAGATTTTCTCGAATCCCTTGTGGGCAAATACCTGTACCTGTTGCGTCACCCTGGTGGGAAACTCGCGTCGCTCCTGCACCGACGCGAGATTCGCTTCCGTGACGAGGCCGTCCCGCAGCGGATCAGTCAGCAGCCTTGCAGTTGCGACGGCATCCTGTATCGCCAGATTGATGCCTACGCCGCCTGCCGGCGACATGGCATGCGCCGCATCGCCAACACAAAGCAAGCCCGGCCGATACCACTTTCGCAACCGGTTGATCTGCACCGATAGCAGCTTGATCTGGTCCCAGTCTTTCAACTCATCAACGCGCTCGCCCAGGTAAGGAGCAATCTGCAGCACCGACGTACGAAATGCCTCGATTCCTCGGCTCTTCACTTCGTCGAAAGACCCTTTGCGGACTAGCAACCCGCCCTGGAAGTAGTCGCCCCGGTTGATCAGAATGAGTAACTTTCCGTAGTTGATGTTCCCCAGCACCTGCTCCGGGTCGTCACCTCGTCGGCTTAAGCGGAACCAAAGCACATCGATTGGAACTCCTTGTTCAATCACCTCGAAATGTGCGGCCAGCCGTGTGATGGCATGACGGCCATCGCAACCCACAATCAGGTCGGCACGAATTTCGCCTTCCCCGTCGGGGGTGCGGACCCGTACGCCTTCGACCTGGTTGCCATCGAATATCAAGTCAACCGCTTCGTGTTGCATGCGCAGTTGAAATGCTGGAAACTTCTTCGCTTGCTCAGAGAGGAAACTCAGAAAATCCCACTGCGGCATCAGTGCAACGAACTTGCAGTGTGTCGGCAAATGGCGGAGATCAGCCGCTGTGAAAGCGAAATCCCCAAAGACTCCACCGACGTGAGTTACCTTTTGGTGCGGTAACGCCAGGAGTCCGTCTAAAAGACCTAGCTCGTACATGACCTCCAACGTCGACGGGTGCACCGTGTCGCCGCGGAAGTCGCGAAAGAAGTCGGCGTGCTTTTCCAGCACCGTGACTTGTACCCCTGATCGAGCCAGCAGGTAGCCCAGCATGATTCCCGCCGGGCCTCCGCCCACAATGCAGCAAGCGGTTTTGTCGCTTCTGTCTTCCATGGCTAGATCTTAAGATGCACAATCCGCGAGGGAGGCAATAAGAATTATCAGATAGGAGCGCCGCTTCAGACCCACAGTGCCGACGAACCGCCGACCCATTCAAGATCGCGGTTGTGATCGACGCCCATCATCATGCCGCGTCCCATTCGTACCAGCGGCAGCACCGGAGTCAGCTCGCCGGCCTCCGGCCAGACATACATGATGCGGACTTCCATCTGGGTCATGCCGTGTGGCGTGGCGATCACTGGCTCGAAGCGCATGCGTTCCTGAACGATGTAGTTGTGGCGTTCGCCTGCCGGAATAGCTTCGATGTCAGCCTCGGTTGGCGCGAACTTGATACCGGCTCCTGCAAATGAGTAGAGCGGCTTCAGGATGTAATTGTGGTTATCGTCGGGGATGGTGAAGTTCTCGTCCAGAAACCACGTTCGCGGAACACATGGATGGTTGAGATACGGTATCGAAAACTTGCTGATACGGAAATACCAGTTGGGGTGTCCGGCCCACTCCACGTCGAGTTCTTCGCGCACGTCAAACGGCAGGGTTACACCCTTAAGCACCAGTTCTTCCACGATGCAGCGGTTGTAAATCCGCTTCACCTCGATCTCGCGGCCATCCCTGGTGTAGTACAGCTTTTTGCCGCGCTTCTTGAGCGACAAGACATCGACAATCGCAATGCCCAACTCCTTTTGCGTGATGAGGAAATCCGGCAGTGTCTTCTGGTGCTCGGGATCGATCTCCATCAGGATCACGTTCTCTGGATTGTGCCCGCCAACGATCACCTCACGCATCAGCTTCGTATAGGAGTCATGCTCGAATCCGCCGAGATAAATGCCGAGGTCCTTTTTCAGCCCGTAGCTATCGATGTATTGCTGTGCCAACACAGATTGGTAGCCGTACAGGGAAGGGAAGGCTTGCAGCTCCACCAGCTTCGGATCCAGGCCGCCCTTGGCGTTGCGCACCAGACCGAAATCAACCGACACGAACATCGGCTTCTTCGATTCGTTGGCGACGTTGTACTCCAGCGGGACTGTTTTATCTGAGACGCGCAGGTACTTGGGACTGGTCAGCAGCTGCATGGTCAGCTCGCTACCATACTGCGCCATGCGGTCGAGCAGCGCTTTGGGCAGGAAACACGGCGTTTCCGAGACCCGGAACGTAATTGGCGTACCGCTGACTCTCGCCAGCGAGTCCAGAAGGTCCTGGTACTCTTGCGGCGCGAAGTTGCGGTTGAATTCCTCGCGCAATGCGGGGACCATGTTTATGCCTCGATCAGAAAGCGGCCTTGTTCCATGATCTGCTGATCGTCAACCCAGATGTCGAACCGCGTGCCCACCACGTCAATATGCGTGCTCGAGTACCATTTCGCGCCGGTGTGGTGTCCGTAGGGATTGCCGAACGCGATGTGCAGGCCAGGAAATTTCTCGTCCTGCAGAATGTTCCCGATGACCCGCTTCAGCTCCAGGTTCGTGCCAATGGCGAACTCGCCGACCACATCGCTGTATTCATCCGTGTGCGTGTAATCCCAGAACTCTTTCTCCAGCGCCTTGTTCTCGCTGAACACCTCGGTGATGCGGTTGCCCTTTATGTGGATGGTCAGCGGCTGGCTCTGCAAGTCGGGATATTTCTCGCACAAGTAATCGCCCACGACGCCATCGACAACATACGTGCCATTCACTTCGCCGGGCGTCGTAAAGATCTCGCCTCCCGGAAGGTTCCCCCACTTGTCCGGGCTGATGATCCCGCTGGTTTTGATCCATTTGTAGTCCGGGCTCAGGTCGGCCGACAGGTCGCTTCCCGCAGGGTTCTTCGCGTGTACCTGCTTCGCCTTAGTCACGATGTCGATCATCTTTTTGCTGAGCGCATCGACCCGGTTAAAGTCCGCCCGCATGCCTTCGAGCATGATTTCGTGGCTGATGTTCACCATGTGCGCGTGACGCATGCGCCGCCGATTCACGATGTCGGTCATCTCCATCCGCGACTTCAGCTCATTGCGCTGCACCCGCACCGCAAAAATGCTGACGTGGCTGGTCTCCATGTCGTCGGCGATTTCCTGCGGCAGCCCGGTCAGCGGCCGCTCGGCCACTTCCTCCAGCACAAACGCCCTGAACGGAGATCCCACCTGGGTCAGTTCTTTGGCGATGCTGGCGGCAATCTCCCTGCACGCCACATCGGTGATGACGGTAACTTTTTCTTGTGGCTGGATACGCAGGCAGGTGTTCACTGCGTTGTAAGCGCCCGGCGAAAGTTCGGGGTCGAAGGCCGTAGTGGTTAGGTCGGTCAGCAATGGTGGTGTCAAGTAACTCCCTCTCTGCTTATTCCCGTGAACGGGCGAAATCTCTACTTGCGCGCGGGCACCGTATCGAACACCCCCACCCGCGTTTCTTCCACAATGTAATCCACAACCTTCTTCAGGTCCCCAGTCTCGCGGTAGACCTTGAGCTGGCGATCGGCGCCGCTGCCCATTCTGAGCATCTCGTGAATGTAGTCGATTTCGTCGCGCGATCCCAGTTCATCTACAACATCGTCGATCAGGTGGAGATACTCATGCATAAGCTTATTGATGGGTACTTCTTCCTCTTTGCCGAAGTCGATGAGCTTGCCCTCCAGCCCGTAACGGCACGCACGAAACTTGTTCTCGCTAATTAACGCCCGTCCATAGATGCGATAGCTCTTGTTTGAGGCATGCAGTTTCCACAGCATCGCTGCCGTCGCCTGAATCAGCGCGGCGATGGCTATCGTCTCGTCCAGGCGCATCGGCAGATCGCAAACCCGCACCTCGATGGTCTCAAAGAATGGATGCGGCCGAATGTCCCACCAGATCTTCTTACCGTTATCGATGCAATGGGTCTTCACCAGCAGATTGATAAACGTTTCATAATCTGCCCAGTTGGCGAACACGTCAGGAATGCCCGTGCGCGGAAAGCGCTCAAAAACTTTGCAGCGGTACGACTTGAATCCCGTTTCCATGCCCATCCAGAACGGCGAATTGGTCGACAGCGCCAGAATGTGCGGCAGAAAATACCGCAAAGAATTCATGATGTGGATTGCAGTATCGCGGTCCTCGATTCCGACGTGTACGTGCAGCCCGAACACCAGGTTCGCTCTCGCAACCAGCTGCATGTCTTCAACCACCTGCCGATACCGTTCGTCGGGATAAATCTCCTGCACTTTCCAATCGGCAAACGGATGCGTGCTCGCGGCCCCCAGCAACAAGCCATTTTGCTCGGCCAACGTGATCATCTCGCGCCGCAGGTTGCGCATGTCTTCGCGCGCTTCCTTAATGTCGCGGCAGACTTTGGTGCCGACCTCGACCACCGCCTGGTGCATCTCGGGTTTCACCCGCTCGGCCACTTTCAGCTTGGCCTTGTCGAGGATCTCCATCTGAATGTGCGAGCGCAGATCACGCGTCTCCGGATCAATCGTCTGGTATTCCTCTTCAATCCCGATGCTCAGGCTAGGCCGCTTCATATCCTTTACCCCTTGGTAGCGCTCTTCGGAGCCTTGACAGCCTTGGCCGGTTTTGTCGCGGTTGGCGTTTCGCCTTGTGCGGGTGTTCCGCCCAGGAACGCGCTCCAGCGATATTCCGACACTTTGCCGGTATGTTCCTTAGCCTTCCGCACGGCGAGTTCCGCCACCGCATCCACAATCCAGTGGAAGTTGTCCTCGCCCACCGAATGAATGTCCGCGTCCGGCGCGGGATTCATGAAGTCGATCGCGTATGGAACGCCGTCTTCGCACGCAAACTCCACAGTGTTCAAATCGTAGCCCAGCGCGCGGCACAACTTCAGCGCATCGCGCTCCACCCGCGCCAACAGCTTGGGATCGACTGGCGGAGGGTTTTTCACATACCGCTCATGAAACGGCGCCGACGGGTCGTACTGCATGATGTGGACCTTCTCCTGCCCCACCACGTAGCACCGGAAATATTCCTTGAACTTCACTCCCCGCTGCAAGGTCATGCAGAGGTCGCGGCTCTGGTCATAGGCGTGGAAAAACTCTTCCGGGTTATTGACCTTGTAAACGTCTTTCCATCCGCCGCCGTCGAAAGGCTTGAGAAACGCTGGAAATCCCACGTAGTCAAAAATGCTTTCCCACGGAAGCGGAAACTGCAGGTTCCGCATCGACCGGTCAGTCGTTCCCACCGGATGCTGCTTGTGCGGCAGCAGCACTGTCTTCGGAATCGCCACTCCAAGCTTGTCGCCCAGGGCGAAGTTGAAAAACTTGTCGTCCGCGCTCCACCAGAACGGGTTGTTAATCACCGTCGCCCCCGACAGGGCAGCATTTTTGAGGTAAGCGCGATAAAAAGGAATGTCATGCGAGATGCGATCGATAATGACGTGGTAAGGAGAGGGCTCCGCCATGCGAACTTCGCCCACCGAGGCCAGTTCCGCCTCGATGCCTGGCTCGTTCATGTAGTTGATCTTATCCACCAGGGCGGGCGGAAATGTGGTCTCCATCCCGAATATGATGCCGATTTTCTTCACAACCGCTCCTTTGGCTACGACACAATCGATCCGCCGTCTCCGTCGCAAATAGCTGTGGAATCAACCTAGGAGGACCAGCGCTGGGCGCGCCCAACAGTAGGCATTATTTTAACAGGCGCAGAAGGGCCTACCCCTACAAATACGTCCTCGCCATCGGCCTCCACCACGGCCAGTCGTGGTAACTCTGGTCACCCCAAACATATAGCTCATGCCGGATTCCCCTCGCCCTCAAGATCCCCGCAAACTTCTCGTTCCGGTCCCAGCACATATCGTGCTCGCCGGTTGCCAGCACGGTGCGAATGTGGTTGTACTTCCATCCGTCCGTGCAATTCGCCAGGTATTCCGGCGGGTTGTTGAAATAAACATCCTCGCTCGACCACCCATCCATAAAACCCCTGATGTCGAACGACCCGCCCATGCAAACGCACGCGTTTACGAGTTCCGGATGCCGGAACGCGAAATTCACCGAGTGATAGGCGCCGAAGCTGCATCCCGTGACCGCCGTATAAGGCGTCCAGTTCTTGTTCCACATCAGCGGAAACACGTCGTTGATGATGTACTGCTCATATTGCAATTGCCGTTGCAGCCGCCAATACGGATGCGCCCGCGTGTTGTACCAGCTCTCCTCGTCTACGCTGTCCACGCAGTAGATCTGGATCTCGCCGCTATCCAGCTTGTCCTCCACGGCGGCAATCATCTTGTTGTCTTCGTACTCGAAGAAGCGCCCGCGCGACGTCGGAAAAACCAGGATCTTGCGGCCGCCCCATCCGAAGACCAGCAGTGACATGTCCCGTTGCAGGTCTTTCGACCACCATCTGTGATATTCGCGCTGCACGATATTGCGCCTCTCGACGAAAAGAATTTGCTGGAACGAAAACCGACTTGCTACTCTAAGGAACCACTTCGCATTACCGGCAGGAACGAAGCTGCGACTGTTTCCAGGTTGCGGGTGGTCACTCAATATTACAAGAATGTCCACTGAACCGGTTATTACGCCCGATGCCCAACTCCCGTCCTCAGCCATGAGCAAGCCTTCTGGCCCCAGCAGCCTGCGGTCCCGCCTGCATAAGCACACCCAGTTCGCCTCGCGCCTCATCGACGACAAGCACGACTTTATCGTGTACGTTCCGCAGGCCTTTAACGACGACCCCAACCGTTTCTTCCCCGTGCTCTACCTGCATGACGGCCAGAACCTCTTCGATCCTGAGACCTCGTTCATCAAGGGTAACTACTGGCGCGTTGGAGAGACGGCGGACGCCTTGATCGCGTCCGGAGAGGTCGAACCCCTGGTGATTGTGGGTATCTACAACGCCGGAGCCAAACGCATCGACGAATACACGCCGCTGGAAGACAAGCGGCTTGGAGGCGGCAAGGCGGATGCCTATGGGCAGATGGTGGTCGATGAACTGCGTGCGTTCGTAGCCCATCACTACCGCACCCTGTCCGGAGCAGCGAACTGCGGCATGGGCGGCTCTTCGCTCGGCGGCCTGGTAACGCTTTATCTCGGCATGCGCTATCCCGACGTCTTCGGCAAGCTGGCAGTGCTGTCGCCCTCGGTCTGGTGGCGGGATCGGGTCATTCTCCGGTTCGTTGAGCAGCTTCGCGGGAGGACCGGACAGTGCATCTGGCTCGACATCGGTACCAGTGAAGGACGCCGCGCCCTGACGGATGCTCGCTCCTTGAAGCGACTGTTGCTGAAGAAGGGCTGGCGCCAAGGCAAAGACCTTGAGTATCGCGAAATCGAAGGCGGCAAGCACAGCGAATACGCCTGGGCCGACCGCGTCGGCCCCATGCTGAAGTTCCTTTTCCCGCGTCACGGCTGAACCGGGCGCAGATGGCTCGTTCTCTCCGTTCGCCGCGGGTGTATTTTTGTTGAATGAACCGCACTCCACTCTCCCACTCGCTAACGCTCTTGGCCTTGCTCGCCTGCTTGTTTTCCGCTCTGCCCCAAGCGTCGGCTTCGCCGGGCGAGGGGCAGGCCGCCGGGGCACTATCCCAAGCTGCAACACCTCCCGCGGCCAAGCCCGCCGACACCGAAGTTTGGGAGCCTGAGCCCAAAGTCGTAACCCCCGGCGCAACTTGCGGTACTCCTCCCTCGGACGCCATCGTCCTGTTCGACGGAAAGAACCTGGAAGAGTGGGTATCCGCGAAAGACAAGTCGCCCGCGCAATGGATCGTCGCTGACGGAGTGATGACCGTCGCCAAGTCTGCCGGCAACATCGAAACCAAGCGCACGTTCAAGAACTATCAACTCCACGTCGAGTGGCGCATTCCCGCGAACATCACCGGTTCCGGCCAGGCTCGCGGCAACAGTGGCGTCTTCCTTGCCTCCACCGGACCCGGAGACGCCGGATACGAGTTGCAGGTACTCGACTCCTACAACAACAAGACCTACGTCAATGGACAGGCTGCCAGCCTCTACAAGCAATCCGCGCCGCTGGTGAACGCGAACCGCAAACCCGGCGAATGGCAGACCTACGACGTGGTGTGGACGGCACCCACCTTTAACGTGGACGGCTCGCTCAAGACTCCCGCCTACGTGACCGTCTTCTTCAACGGAGTGCTCGTGCAAAACCACTTCGAGTTAAAGGGTGAGACGCTCTACATCGGAAGGCCTTTCTATAAGGCGTTTAACAGCGCTCCCATCAAGCTCCAGGCGCACGGAGACAAGAGCGAGCCCATCAGTTATCGCAATATCTGGGTCCGGGAGTTGGACTGAACCGCTTGGGTCGGCGTTGAATCTGAATTCATTGTGCTGTAGTTGACTACAACACTACAAAATTACTATTTTCGCCATCCTTTGAAATCATAGGCTTAGCGGAAAATTGTTCGCAAACAACTGAATCTACAGCTGGTTATATGTATCCATATCTCGGCGTGGGAGTTAGCGGCACATATTTCCGCCAAATATTCGCCAGGCAGGGATGAGATGGCCTTTCAGCGCGATGGGTGAGCAGACGGGCTATAACGGTTCGTTTCGCTGGTTCTTCGCTGCGCGGATGGGCGGAGCAGCTTCCAATCGAGTTTTCAGAGAGCCAGCTAAGGCCGCAGCGTGGGCGCGGCCGGAGGGGACAACTCTCCCTTGCCTCACGATGTCTTTCTTACAGGCTGGATGATGAGGTGCGAAAGGACACAGGTCACGGCGCAACGTGATAAGAAAATCACCATAATGGCCCAACGGCCGGCAATTGTGGGCGCCCCGAGGCTCCCAACCTATCGCCAAACGACGGCGAGAAGGATGCGGCACCCTCAATCGAAATTGAATCAGTCGTAGCGCTCGAAGACGATTTGCTTGCGGTCCCAACCGAGTTCATCTTTGAGCAGTGTGCGGTTGGCATCGACCATCTGGTGCAGCCCGCAAATGTAGGCCTGCATATCACGGCGGTCACCGACAATCTCGCGAACGTGGTCCTGAACGTATCCTCGAAGTCCCGGCCAATCCTCGCGCCCGCGGCTGAGAGTCGGCAAATAGTGGAAGTTGGGATGTGCCTGCTCGATCGCGCGAAACTCGTCGCTGTAGTAGAGGCCGTTCTCGTGTCGCGTCCCATACACCAGCCAGAATTCGCGGTCTTGATGTCGAGTGGCGTCGTCGAAAAGCCAATGCACCATGCCGCGAAAAGGGGCGATGCCAGTGCCGGTCGCGATGAAAACTGAATCCTGGTGTGGCTCGCGCAGCGTGAACATGCCGTGGGGCCCGTGGAACTGAACGGTTGCGCCTTCTTCAAGATTGCAGAGCCAGTTGGACAAGAATCCCTCTTCTACACGGTTGAGGCAGAGGTCGAACGACGCTGAAGCCCTCGGATGCGAGGCCAGCGAGTAAGCCCGTGTATGGGTTTTGCCATCCGGCTTCGGCTGCTGAACCGAGATGAACTGCCCCGGAGTAAAGGCGAAGCCGTTCGCGCCTTCGACAGCAAACTCCAGGTGCTTCGTCTGGTCCGACAGGAAGACCGACCGCGTCAAGCGGGCAGACAGCAGCTTCCGCTCGGCTTGCCGCGGACTGGTCGCGCTGGGCGCAGGAGATGTGGTTTCAGGTTCCAAAGTTGTGCTCGGATCGCTCACAGCCTATTAGATGCGCAAGCAGAGCAATCGGCGCGGCAGCCGAGAAGTAAGTGCGGCGCGGACTAAAGATGCTGTTATGAAACTCTGGCGTCCCTACGGGACTCAAGCTGAATTTCCCACTCGACCCACCACTCCGCCTTCGGCTGCGTAGTGGGCTAGACTATTCCGCGCCTCCGGCGCTTGCGTTCGTTCGAGCTGCTGAAAAAAGTCATTTTCGCTGCTGGGAAAAAACCTCAGGGGCTAAAGCCCTATCGTATTTTCAATGTTTTACGGCACGACTGAAGTCATGCCCTGATACAAAACCATCTGCGAGGCGACTCTCTCAGCAGCCTGTGAAGCCGTGCCCTGATACGAATCTGTCGCCAAAGGGAGTTTTTTAACAGCCTATAAAGTCGTGCCCTGACGCAAAAACCGTCGCGCAAACGAGTTTTCTCCGCAACAGCTTACCGGGTCTGGGAATTCACTTCCCATCGATCTACTCGACCGTAACCGATTTCGCCAGGTTCCTGGGCTGGTCGACATCGCAACCGCGGCGAACCGCGATGTGATAGGCCAGAAGCTGAAGGGGGACGACTTCGAGAATCGGAGAAAGCAGTTCAGGCGCGTGCGGAACGTAGACCACATGATCCGCCGACTCCTTGATTTCCTCGTCGCCCTCGGTGGCAATCGCGATGACAGTTCCAGAGCGCGCCTTTACTTCTTTGAGATTGGAAATCGTCTTCTCGTAGCGCAGCACCGAGCCGGGATCGTTGAGGTCGCGGGTCGCCATGATGACGACAGGCAGTTCTTCATCGATCAGGGCGTTGGGTCCGTGCTTCATTTCGCCTGCGGGATAACCCTCGGCGTGGATGTAGGAAATCTCCTTCATCTTCAGCGCGCCTTCGAGAGCGATGGGATAGTGAATGCCGCGTCCGAGGTACAGGAAGTCTTGGGCCTTGTGGTAGAGCTTAGCCAACTCTTCCGTAGAGTCTTCGCCACCCAGGAGAGACTCAAGTTTGCCGGGAATGAGCGTAAGTTCGGTGAGCAGCTTCTTTGCCTCGTCGCAGCTGATCGTGCCGCGCACTTCGCCGAGATAGACGGCGAACAGAAACAATGCCGTCAGCTGCGCGGTAAAGGCCTTGGTCGATGCGACGCCAATCTCGGGGCCGGCGTGCGTGTAGATGGTGCCGTTGGATTCGCGCGCGATCATGGAGCCGACAACGTTGCAGATGCCGAGCGTCTTCGATCCCTTGGCGCGCGACTCGCGCATGGCCGCGATGGTATCGGCCGTTTCGCCGGACTGGGTGATGAGGATAGTGAGGTCTTCAGGACCGGTCAGGGGATCGCGATAACGGAACTCGCTGGCGTAGTCCACTTCGACGGTGATTTTGGCCAAGCGCTCGATCATGAACTTGGCGGCGAGACCGGCGTGCCAACTGGTGCCACAAGCGGCGATGTAGACCCGCTGAAGGTTGCGGAACTCGTCCTCGGTAATGTCCATCTCGTCGAGGAAGACTTTGCCAGTGTCGAGCGAGACGCGGCCCAGCGTGGTGTCGCGGACGGCGCGGGGCTGCTCGAAGATCTCCTTCAACATGAAGTGCTTAAAGCCGCCCTTTTCGGCCATGATCGGGTCCCAGGTGATGTGCTGGACTTGCCGCGTGATGGGATGGCCGTCGAAGTCGGTTAGCTGCACACCGTTGGGCGTAATAATGGCGAGATCGCCGTCACCGAGGAAGAATAGATCGCGAGTGTGATACAGGATTGCGGGCACATCGCTGGCAACGAAATATTCGTTGTCGCCCAGTCCGATGACCGCCGGCGGGCCGTTACGTCCGGCGACGATCTTGTTCGGCTCGTCGGAGGAGATCACGGCGATGGCGAAGACACCGGTGAGCTGCTTGACGGTGCGTCGCACTGCCTCTTCCAGCGGAATCTTGTGATCGGCGTCATTCAGAGTCTTTTCGATGAGATGGGCGATGACTTCGGTATCTGTCTCGGTCCGGAACTTGTGGCCTTCTTCGATGAGCCTTTTCTTAAGGATCATGTAGTTTTCGACGATGCCGTTGTGTACAACGACAATCTTGCCGGTGCAATCGCGATGGGGATGCGCGTTCTCTTCGGTAGGACGTCCGTGTGTAGCCCAGCGAGTGTGTCCGATGCCGTAGGTCCCGTCGAGCGGCTTCAGCTGGATAACCTCTTCCAGGTTGCGCAGCTTGCCTTCGGCACGACGCACCTGAAGACCTTCGCCGTTGCCTGCGACGGCTATGCCTGCCGAGTCATACCCGCGATATTCCAAGCGACGAAGCCCGTCGATGATGACTGGAACGACCCGTTTTTTTCCAACGTAACCGACGATACCGCACATCGTATTTGCTCCCGAAAGAATGCGAAAAACTCGACCGACATCAGCTAAAATCACGGCGCACGATCCCCTTCGGAATCGCGATCCGTATCTAAATCTTATCTGATTTCGACGCCCAGCGGCGGGAAGGCGGTTGCCGGCGAAGCTTGCGCGCAGAAGAAGTAGCCCCGGGGGTTTGCGATTGGGGACCCGCTAGCCTTCCAGGGTAAAGCGATATTCCTCGATCACCGGATTGGTCAGCACTTCACGCGCAATTCGCTCAACCTCAGCTTGTGCTGCTTCGCGGTCGATACCGTCGTCGAGTGCGATCTCGAAGTATTTGCCCTGACGAAGGTCATTGACGCCGCGATATCCCATTTTCTTTAGGGCGCTATGAATCGTCTTGCCCTGAGGATCGAGCACAGTCTTTTTGAGCGAAACGTAAACGTAGGCTTTCATAAGGATAAATTCATTATACCCACGGCCCTAACGCCGACGGATGCGCGACGATTGGTCTTACTTCACGGGCGTCTTGAAGGCGTCGTCGATCTCAACCTGGTAGCCGTTGACCAGCCGATTGGTTTCATTCGCCATGCCGACGACGGCCATCAGCTCGTGAAACATGGCGGGCGTCATGCCTTGCTTACGCGCCGCCGCGCTGTGCGAGGCGATGCAGTATCCGCAACCGTTGGTGACGCTGACGGCGACATAGAGCATCTCTTTGACAAGAGGATCAAGGGCGCCCGGAGCCATGATTTGCTTGACGCTTTCCCAGGTTCGCTTTAACAGGACCGGATCGTGTGCGATGGACTTCCAGAAGTTATTGATCCAATCGACCTTGCGGGTCGCCATGATGTCGTCGTAGACCGCGCGAACTTCCGGGTTGGCGTCGGCATATTCGATGAAGCCATAGGTGGCCATTGCGTTCTCCTCGTTTCAAGCTATCGTGACTTTTTCTTTGTAAGTGGCGACATGAACATTCCAGCCGAGATCTTTGACCATGGTGTCGCGCAATGCGGCCGAAGCCGCAGGCTCACCGTGGACCAGATACGTCTGCTTCGGTGCAGCTTGGAAAGTGTGCAGCCATTCCAGCAATTCGGGGGTGTCGGCGTGATCGCTGAACTGCTCGAGCGACGCCACTTGAGCTCGCACCGGAACCATCTGGCCGAACATCTTGATCTCGCTGGCGCCGTTCTGGATGTCGTAGCCGCGGGTTCCGGGGGCTTGGAAGCCGATGAACAGCACGAGGTTTCGTGGGTCAGGCAAGCGCTGAGTCAGATGATGGAGAATACGTCCGCCGGTCGCCATGCCGCTCGACGAAACGATGATCGCTGGATAGTTCGATTGGCTGATCTTCTTGGAATCGTCCTGAGTGAGGTCGAAGTAGAAGTTAGGCCAGTCAAGCGGAGACCCGTACTGCTTGATGAGGGCATCGGTCTCGGGGCTGAATTCATTCGCGTACTTAAGAAAGACTTGAACCGCCTTGATGGCCATCGGGCTGTCGGCGTGAACCGGCACGCGGGGAATCTGCCCGGACTCCATCAACTGCTTCAGCATGAAAAGCAGCTTCTGCGTCCGTTCCACGGCGAATGCGGGAATGACGACGCTTCCGCCGCGCTGGATGGTGGCGCGAATCAGCGCGGCGAGCTCAGGCCTGGGATCGTTGTGCGGGTGCTCGCGATTCCCGTAGGTACTTTCCATCACGAGGTAATCACAACGTTCATTCTCGGTTGGCCCGGACCGAACCACACGTCCGGGAGACACCTCGTTGTCGTGCACGCGGCCAATGTCACCGGTGAACAGCAGTCGCGTCGTCTTTCCGCCCGAAGTCAGGGTGACCTCCGCCATGGAAGAACCCAGTATGTGCGCGGCATGGACGAACTGGAACGATAACTCGTCGGAGAGACGTTTGTGCTCGTTGAAATTCACCGGCTTGAAAAGTGTGAGGCATTGTAGTGCCTCTTGCATGGTGTACAGCGGCAACGCCGGATCGTGCTTCGACGTTTTGAAGCGATTGTGGAACGCCGCATCTTCTTCCTGGAGGTGTCCGGAGTCAGGGAGCAGAATGCCGCACAAATCGATTGTTGGTGGAGTTGCGTAAATGGGGCCGTGAAAGCCCTGCTTGACCAATCTTGGTATCCATCCGGAATGGTCGAGGTGGGCGTGGGTGAGAATGACGGCGTCAATTTCGCGGGCGGGAACTGGCAGGTCCTGCCAGTTGCGTTCGCGCCATTCTTTCTGGCCCTGAAAAAGTCCGCAGTCCACCAAAACTTGAATGCCGCGTTTGCCGCTGTCGTCGCCGGTGTTGATCAGATGTTTGGAACCGGTGACAACTCCGGCAGCACCCAGAAACTGGATGTAACTCAAGCAGACCTCTTTCGTGCGCAGGTCGCGCGACTGAGAGTACGAGATGTTTGTAGCCGTCGGTCCGGCCGCTTGGCAAGTGCCGCGACTTTACGGAGCGGGATTGGCAGGCACATCGTAGGTGTTGTTGTCAGCGTTAATTTCGGGAACGCTACCGTCGTTAACCACGACCCGCGTAGGCGTAGTGGGCACCTGTGACCTGCCTGAGCCCTTCTGGTGCGCCTTGACCAATACCCTCACCACTCGCTCGCCAGAGGGAGTCTGAATCGTGACGGGAACTTCAGCACCGGCGCCTCCGAGGTTCTCGACGGTCACAGTGACGAGGTAAACCTGGTTCGTTTCCTCGAGCATCGGACGGGTATAAACGGAGTCAACGCGAAACTCCGGCAAGCCGCGGTTGCGATAAACCCAGTCATCGAAGAACCACTCCAGATCGCGTTTTCTGCCTTCTTCGAGCAGACTCTGCAGGTACGCCGAGTTGACGTCAGCGCCCGGACGATAGGCAGCGAGCGCTTTCTTAAGGACCTCATCACTCAGCATGTCGCGCAGCATCCAGAAGACATAACTGCCCTTGCCGCGCAAAAGGATTTCATCGGAGGTATTCAGCAGGGTATCGTCCGCCGGGCGCTGGCCAGACGCTGGGAGCTTGGCGTCAGCTGGTTCTTCGGCGCTTACGAGAGGAGGCAGGTAGTCGCCGAGAAACTGCAATGCCGTCTTTCGGCCAGAGCGGCCATCGACACGTACCGCCTGAAGAAAGCGTTGCAGCCCCTCTTCGATCCAGCGACGCGGCGACGAAAAGCGTGCAGCCACTTGCGCCGGCATGAGCAAGAGTTCGAGGGTCGGCGACTGCGACTCGCGCAATGGCGTAAACAGCACGGAGTCGCTTTGATAGGGGTTCGCGTTTAGATCGGTGAGTTCGATGACAGTCGTCTTGTGATTCGATGTAGGACCCAGCCATTCATCAAGCAACGGGTCGTTGGCTTCGGCGGCGGCGGCGTAGTCGCGGCCAAGCGACGCATCGTCGCCGGTGTGGAGCACCACGATGTTGGGCCGGTCGAGCTGGACATAATCGGCCACGGCAAATGCCGGCACCGCCTCAGCGAGTCCGGCGAGATGAACACTATTCGTGATCTGGTGGGTGACTCCTCCGGTGCGAGGATCGGTGGTCTCGCCAAGCTCGCCGCAAGGAGAGGTCATCGCGTTTCCGGCGATGCAGAGCTTGGAATCGGCGCCGATGACGCTGATTTTCGCCGAGAGTTCCGAAAGCCGGTGCCGCAGCTTCCAGGCATCGATGGCTTCGAAGACCGCGTTGCCATCGCTCATGCTGACGGCCGGGATCGATACCGGATACCAGACGACGTAGCCCAATCCGCGAATCGCGGTGAACGGCTCGCTGATTCCGTCCCAGTCGTTACGTCGGGCGATCTCCGCGGGAGCGCCCATGCGAGTCAGGCGTGTCACGTCGGCGGTAATCGTGCCGCCATATTGCATGTCGAGCGTGATCGAAGAACCCGGCGGCGCGGCTTGGGGCAGGGTAGCGATAGCTTCCGACAGGTGGCCGGTATGGTCGATATCAGAGGTGTAATCGTCGCCGATCCACTCCACCGGAGTGCCTTTGAAAGCGATACCGTTCCAGCTCAGCGAGGAAGAGACTTGCAGGACCACGTTCTTCTGCGGCGATTTGGAGTCGTTGCGTAGCGTCAACTGTCCGGTCACAGCCATGACGTGAGACGTGCGATCGATCTGGACTTCCAATTGATAGCGAGTGACCGTGAACGCTTCGCGGTCGACAGCGACCGAGGAAGAGGAGATTCCGAGGCAGAAAATCAAGACGGTGAGGAAGCGCCTGGTCACGAGCGGGTAGCTTTTCCTTTGACCTGAACTGCGCGGCGCTGGCGAGCGACCTCATACATTACGACCGCTCCAGCAACTGAGACATTCAGCGACGGCACGTGCCCGAGCATGGGGATGGAAACCAGGAAATCACAGCGCTTGCGGACCAGGTCGTGCAGACCTTTGCCCTCGGCACCCAGAACAAGGGCACAGTGCATGTTGTAATCGAGTTCGTCGTAACTCTGAGTGCCACGCTCGTCGAGGCCGACGGTCCAAACGTTCCGCTCTTTCAGCTCTTCCAAGGTGCGGGAGATATTGGTAACCCGCGCGATCGGAAGGTGCTCTGACGCACCCGCCGAGGCTTTTACCACCGTTCCGGTCAGTCCGACGGCACGACGCTCCGGGATGACGACGCCGTCGGCGCCCGCGCCATCGGCCGTGCGGATCAAAGCGCCTAGATTATGCGGGTCTTCGATTCCGTCGAGAACGACAATAAAACTGTACTCGCCCTTGCGACGATCGATCAGCATGTCAACGTCGGCATATTGCTTGCTGCTGGTGACAGCAATCACTCCCTGATGAGTGTTGGTATTGGCTGCGCGGTCGAGTTCCTCACGAGGAAGGAACTTGACTTGCACCCCGCTGGCGCGACAGGTATCGATGATGCGCTGCATGCGTTGATCGTGGCGTTCGCGCGATATGCCGACGTAATCAAAGCTGCGAGAGCCGGATTTCAGCGCCTCGCTGACCGGATGTATCCCGAAAATAACGACCATGAGATACCAGTGTACGACAGGCATTCGGGCGTGGCATGAGCTGTGGCACCAGTGGATTTCTGCGGGTCACTCTATCGGACGTAGCAAATTCTTCCTGTTACACTGGCGCAGCCGAGCGATTTATACTCGTCCCGGCACGCTACGCTCTGGAGCAAGAATGTCGATTTCAGCGGTAATTGTCGATGACGAACAGCTGGCACGTGACGAACTCGCCTACCTGCTGAAGGAGGTTGACGTTGACGTGGTGGCACAAGGGAAGAACGGCGTCGAGGCCGTGAACCTGATTAAAGAATTGTCGCCGGACCTTGTATTCTTGGATGTCCAGATGCCGGGACTCGATGGATTCGGCGTCATTAAGAAGTTGCTGGATCGCAAGGTGTCGATGCCGCAAATCGTTTTCGCCACTGCATTCGATCAATATGCCGTGAAGGCGTTCGAAGTTAACGCGGTTGACTATCTTCTGAAGCCCTTCGACAAGAAGAGAGTCGCACAAGCCGTCGAAAAGGCGAAAAAGAAGCTGGGATCGGTGGGGTCATCGAACGATCAGATCGGCACGCTGGTGAAAATGCTTGAGCAACAGCAGAAGCCGCAAGCCGCGAAAGTGCTGCTCAAATCCGCGGGCCGACTCTTCCTGGTCGATCAGAAGGACATCTGCTATGCGTCGATTGAAGACGGCATCATCACGGTCGTGGCGTCCAACATGGAAGGGCAGTCCAACTGCCGCACGCTGGAGGAGTTGCTCGATACGCTTGATCCCAACATGTTCTGGCGGGCGCACCGTTCGTACCTGGTGAATATCCATCGCATCAAGGAAGTCGTGCCGTGGTTCAAGAGTTCCTACCAGGTTCGCATGGACGATAAAAAACAGGCCGAGATTCCGGTCAGCCGCGCGCAGACCAAACGGCTGCGCGAACTATTCAACCTGTAGCTGGAACCGAACCTCAGCCGTTCTTCTTTTCCTGTAATTTGCGTACGACTTTGGTGACCATCGAACGCGGCGAGATGCGCAACATCTCAACGCCGACCCGATTCTTCCAGCCGGGAATCACGATCCGCTTACCGTGCTTCATGCCTTCGTAGCCGATGCGGGCGACCTCGCGCACGTCAACCAGTAAAGGGCTACTGACCATCGCGGTGCCTTCCAGATACGCGCGGCGCTGAAAGTTAGTCTTCACCGGGCCAGGGCAGAGGCACGTAACCGTGACGCCTGTGCCGTCCAGTTCCTCGGCAAGAGCCTCGCTGAAGCTCAACAGGTATGCTTTGCTGGCGTAGTAAACCGACATGAACGGCCCGGGCTGAAATGCCGCGGTGCTGGCGACATTCATGATTTTGCCTTCGCGGGCGCGAATCTGCGGCAGGAATAGCTTGACCAGGTGCGTAGCCGCCACCATGTTGACCTGCATCATCTCCGCTTCCTGGTTCCAATCGGTGTTTTGAAACGGGCCTGCCAGACCGAAGCCCGCGTTATTTACCAGAACGTCGAGGACGATGCCAGACTCCTGCAATTCCTGATAGAGTTCTGCCGGAGTCGCAGGATGGGCAAGGTCTTTGGGAGCGATTCGCACCGTCACGCTGTAGCGTGACTGAAGGTCGTCGCCGATCTGCCGGAGGGTATTACGGTTCCGCGCCAGCAACACGAGGCGGTAACCGTCACGGGCAAAAAGATGCGCTAGTTCGAGGCCAATGCCGCTAGACGCGCCAGTAATCAGCGCGGTCTTGGGTGAATAGAATGGATTGCTGGTACTCACGCATTAGTTATAGCGGATTTCCGGCGACGAGTGCAGTGACCGAGTCACGCACCGCGACGATTTCGCGGACAACTACTTGGACTCGTTCTTCGACTCAAGGAATGTAACAATCTGCCAGCGTTGTGGCTTGGGAAGTTGCGACCAACTCGGCATGCCTTTATTGAGGTCGCCGTTGGTAACGAACCAAAACAGCTCGCCAGGCTTTGCAGTCTTGACGGACGGACTCAACAATGTGGGCGCCGGGCCCATTCCTTGCAAATTATTGCCGTGGCACTGCGCGCAATTCTGCGCGTAGAGCTTCTTGCCCCCCGCCGCGGCAGAGGCTTCGCCGGAATAGGGATTTTTTGCTTCCGCCGCTGATGCGGGAGCGTTGCGGAAGCTTTGAGCGAAGCCATTGAGCGTCATGAAGAAAACGGCTGCGGCCAATACATAAATGGCATACGGAACGGTCAGGCGTAAGCGTCGAGTCAAGGATTCCTCCCCGATTTTCATTTTACAGGGAAGGATCAGTGAAACAGCTTCTCGAGCTTGCGGCGAAATCCACTAATTTCGTACTGCACACCGAATCGCAGCATGGCCCGGTAGCTGGCATCCGTAAGACCGAACGTCGGCGAGAGCTTGATCAACGCGTTCCCAACCTGCCATGAAATTACCGGGGCGATGTATTGCGACGTGCCGTGCACCGTGAAGTTGTTGGCCGTGCCGAGTCCGCCGTAGAATTCGACCCCCGCCTGGAAGTTCTCGCGGCAGAAAGTGCACTCGTCAGGAGAGGCGAGCAGTGACAGCGGACGGCTCACCGCAGCCGAATAGCCAAATTCCCATGGTTCGCCAGACAGGTTTTTCTCGGCAATAATGTTCTCCGCGAGGTTCCAGCCGTTGAGGTTGCTCGACAAGATCAACTTGGTCTCGAGCTCACGCTGGCGGTCGCGGCTGGCCACCTTGTTTGGGACCAGTCCGTCGTACTGCGAGTCAAAACCCACGACCTCAATGAGACTCTTGTCTGCTCCGTTGGTGTCTTCGTACTCAACGTAGAAGACCGGATTGATGAGGTGCTCGTGCATCAGCAGCCGAAAGCGGTTTTCCCAGCGGAAGCCGGTGAAAATGGTGCTCTCGTTGGCAGTCGTCTGGCCGTCGAGGTAGAACTCGGTGGTCCACCAGCCCTTCGCACCATATTCGAACTCCGTGATACCCGATAGAAACTGGTTGCCGTCCTTGGGGGAGGCGGTGAGACCCATCATCTCGATTTCCAGGTTGCCCGGCTCCTCCATGGTCTGGTCGTAGGTAATGAAGTAGGGCCGGTCGCCGGCAAGAGCATCGGAGACGGTGAGCCAGACCAGGCAAAGCAAAGCCAGTGTGCGGAGAAATTTGGCGTCAGACATATAAGAAAACCTCGATAAAATATGGAACCCCGGGCGACTGAAGTGCTATAATTGCAGTTGCAACAGGGTTGCAACTGTGTTGTAACCATTAGAACTCATTGAGTACGCCAGTTCAAGTAGTCGGCCCGAATATAGTTGCAACAGCGTTGCAACTTAATGCAACAATTAGAGAGGGATTAGGGCGATGCCGCTTCCGCAAACTGCCACACCCGGGGCACTCCAGAACGCACTCTTGAGCCGAGGAATCAGGCTTACACGTCAGCGCAAGATCATCCTGGAAATCATCGAGACGGCAAAACAGCACCTGGATGCCGCGCAGATCCTGCGCAAGGCGGCCAAGGTCGATCCCGATATCAATCGGGTGACGGTCTACCGGACGCTTTCACTGCTGAAGCGACACGGACTGGTGGACGAACTGGACCTGCTGCACGTAAAGGGCGAAGGCCACTTCTACGAACGTCGTCCGCAACGCGATCACATGCACATGACTTGTCTGCGATGCGGGAGCGTGCAGGAATTTGAGAGTGACTTGTTTGACCGCGTCAAAGGACAGGTCGAACGCGACTGCCAGTTCCACATACTCGTGGCCCGCTTCGAGATCGGCGGCTACTGCGTGAAGTGCAGAAAGTGAAAGTCTGGGTGGACAAAGAGAAAGCGCGCGAACATGGTCCGCGCGCTCAGTGTCAACTTGCCTGAGGTGACGACTACTTCGCAGCCAGTGCCGGCTCGGGCACTTCGTAAATGCTGAACCACGAGGTCGCGGCCTTCAGGGCATTGTTCACGTTCTGAATGTTCTTCACACCCTCATCCTTCAGCCATGCGTCGAATGCAGCGCCACCCTTTTCGGCAAAGATCGGGATACCGTCCTTCCAGGTAGCACGGCCACAGAGAACCCCGTTGAACTTCACACCCGCCTCTTTGGCGAACTCCAGGTCCTCGATGAATTCCGCATTGCTGACGCCGGCCGACAGGTAAATGAAGGGCTTGCTGGTCGCGGTCGCGGCAGCGCGGTAGTGGTCGAGCGCTTCCGCCTTGGAGAAGACCTTGGGGCCCTTGAACGACTTTGCGCCCTCCACGTACTGCAGGTTCACGGGGATTTCGACCTTCAGTACGTCAACGCCGTAGCGGTCCTTGGAGAATTCGCGCATGGAGTCGGCCACGACCTTGGGTTTCAACGCCGCGAACTCGGGGCCTTTGTCTTCCAGACCGTCTTTGTAGCCAATCAACTCCAGGAAGAACGGAATGTCGTTAGCGCGGCACTCGTCGCCGATACGTTCGGTCCACGCGTGCTTGTGGTTGTTGATTTTGGCGTCATCGAACGGCGAGTAATAGAGAAGGATCTTGACGCAGTCGGCGCCCGCTTCTTTCAAGCGACGCACGGACCAGAGGTCGAGCAAGTCCGGCAGGCGGCCTGACACTTTCGTGTCGTAGCCCGTCTTCTCATAGGCGAGCAACAGGCCGGAACCCTTGGCGCGGTGCTTGGAGGGCTCAAGTCCCCACTCGGGATCGAGCAGAATCGCGCTGGCATACTGAGTCAGCACTTCGGTGACGTAGGTCTTGAACTCGGTCAAACCTTCGTCGGTCGCCCGGGTACCCAGGGCTTTCTTGAGCGAACCGCGCTGGTCCATGGCGGCAGCGGCGATCACGCCATTTTCGTTCGACACGTTTTTCATTCCCTGAAGTTTTCCAGGAGTGAGTTTCATAGCAATCTCCTCAGGCGTACGTCGCCTTTTATGAATTTGTGATCCGGCCTAGTGATGATGGCTGGTCCCGCGACGAAGATTGGCGGAACCTATTATTCTAAATTAATCCCCGCAGCTACGCTGAGGAGGGGTTGAACGACTTACGAGCGCATTTTGAGACCCGTCAGAAGCGCCCGCTGGCGTTCGATCAAGGACTCTATCCCTTTGCGTGCCAGCGTCATCATCTGCGCCAGTTGATCGTCATCGAATGGTTGGTGTTCCGCCGTCGCCTGCACCTCTACCATCTTTCCGCTTCCGGTGATGACCATATTCATGTCCACGTCGGCGCGGGAGTCTTCTTCGTAGCAAAGGTCGAGCATGGCGATGCCATCCACGATGCCGATGCTGGTGGCGGCCACGTAGTCGCGGATCGGGGTCTCGGCCAGCGCGCCGGTGGCGACCATCGCAGTCATGGCGAGTCCCATGGCGACGAACGCGCCGGTAATTGAGGCCGTACGCGTCCCGCCGTCGGCCTGGATTACGTCGCAATCGATGAAGAGAGTGCGTTCTCCCAGCTTCGTCATGTCGGTCACGGCGCGCAACGAGCGGCCGATCAGGCGCTGGATTTCATGGGTGCGACCGCTCGGCCGGCCCTTGGTAACCTCGCGTGGCGAACGGGTCAGGGTGGAGCGAGGCAGCATGCCGTATTCGGCAGTCACCCAGCCTTTGCCGCTATTGCGCAGGAACTGGGGCACGGTGTCTTCAATGGTGGCGGTGCAAATGACTCGGGTGTTGCCGAGTTCGATCAGGCAGGAGCCCTCAGCCGTCGAGATGTAATTGGGAATGATGTTGACCGGACGCATCTGGTCTGGAGTTCGATTATCGGAGCGATAAACCATAAGGAGCGATTGTATCTTTCTCGGAGTTCAGCGTATTCAGAGGTGGCTGGGACTATCCGCCGAGATCGACGCGGTCCACATGATCCACTTGCCGGCCCAGGAACCGCGTGGCCAGGCGCTTGAACTTATCGGTTGAGTCGGTCACGAAGAAACGAAACGTTCGGTGTTCGCGAATGTCTGGGCCGGGAGCGGCGGTTGGTTTCGAAGACGGTTCCAGCATCGCCTTGACAGCGCGCGCGGTCGACTCGGCCGAGTCCACAACTTGCATCGACGCCGGGGCGATTCGCCGCAGCAACGGAGCCAGCAGGGGATAGTGGGTGCAGCCTAGCACCAGCACGTCGGCTTCAGCAGTGGACTCGGCCAAAGCCTCCCCGAGGTAAATGCGCGCGACCTGCTCGGTGACGGGATGGTCGATCCAGCCTTCTTCCACCAAGGGGACAAACAACGGGCAGGCTTTTTCGTAGACTCGCATGCCGTATTTCTGCAAAGCATCGCGATAGGCATGGCTGCTAACGGTGGCATCGGTGGCGATGACGATGGCGGAGCGGGTGCGGCTGACCTCGGCGGCCATGGCTGCCCCGGGATCGACGACGCCGATCACAGGAACGCGAGCGGTCTCTTTAATTTGAGGTAGCGCCAAGGCGGTAGCAGTGTTGCAGGCAATGACGAGCAAGTCGATGTTCTGGGATTCAAGAAATCGAGTCGCGCCAATCGCGTAGCGCGCCACAGTATCGGCTGACTTGGTGCCGTAGGGCAGGCGAGCGGTGTCTCCGAAATAGAGATAGTGCGCGGCCAACTGAGCTGACATAGCGCGGAGCACCGTCAGCCCGCCGACGCCAGAATCAAATACTCCAATGCGCGGAAGAGTCATTGGGCGTCTTTCATGACCTGGCCAATGCCACTCGCCAGATAGAAGCGACGCAGGTCGGCATGGCCAGCCAGGGTTTCGCGCTCTTTGCCATCCACCAGGATCTTGACTCGGGTAATTTGCGGATCGTTCGCATTGAGGGTATTCACAATCGAGGCAATCGTGAGTTCTTCGGCCAGCACGCCGGATGGATGGGAGTCGGCAAATCCAGCCGTGGTATCGACGATGGCGGTGTCGCTGCCCATGAGAAAGACATCGCGCACATCAGAGCCGGAACCGATCACGTGTGAAGTGGAATCATTCGAATATTTGACAAACAGTGCACGCAAAACCGCCCGCGCCCGCTCGCTTCGTTCTTGCGGTAACGCAACGTTGTCCTGAGTGCGATGCAGAGTCCCGTCAGCGTCCGAAGCAACGTAAAAAGTGACCAACGTGGTTGGTCCGGCGGGCGGAGGAACGACCACCTTAGCCTGTTGGGCGAGATGCTGTTCCTCGAGAGTGACCTTTTTTTTCAGGTGATACGCGTAGAAGCCCAGTCCGGCAGCGACCAACAGCAGCACCGCAAACATGATGAGGATCGGCCGGGTCACGGGCGCACCTCCGGGATCTTGCCCCGAATGGCCGCAATACCCGCGGCGATCGATTGGGCAACCTGTTCCTGATATGCGGGGCTGGCTATGTCGGTGACATCGTCACTGGGCGACGCGATTTCGACCGCGACGGCCGGCGCTGCGATATTGTTGATGGGACGCAGCGGCGCGGCGAGCGTTGTGTTGGGCAACTTACGGGCGTCGAGTTCGGCCGCCACTGATCCCGCAACGATTGCGCTGGCATCGAGAAACGCAGCTTGTGCCTGGTTCCAGGGAAGGAAGTTTCCTGACGATGCGTTTTCTGCACCGGCCAGATATGTGAACACATGCACGCCTCGTCCACTATTAGCGGCATGAAGCGCGATGTACAGGGCGGGGCGGGCGGCGTTGGCCGAAATCGCGCGCTGGTCGAGCGTGATGGCAATGTCCGAATTACGCAACAGACCGGCAGAGATGCCACGATTTGCCAATTCTCGCTGAACCCGGCGGGCGAGTGCCAACACGACGTCTTTTTCTGGCAGCGTCGGGCTGATCGCCGCTCCGATCTCGCTGCCGCCGTGCGCGGGATCGATCAGGACAAAGAATCGCGGCCCGGTAGGTTTCGGCGGAGCTGGAATAGCCACAGTTGGCGGTGGCAGGTTAGGAAGAGGCGCTTCCTGGGCCACGGGCGGCGGTGGTGGCGGCGCAGCCGTGACGATGATGGTCTTTCCGCCGTCAGCGAAGTTGGCCATTAAGGCCGACGTGCCGGTGACGTCGAGTTCAGCAATTCCGTCGTGCTCAGAAAAATTTGTTCCCGTGATTTGCGGATCCGTGTAGGAGGTGTGCTCCGTGACTGGAAGCACGGGTTCGCGGTGGAAGGTGAAGCGGATGTGCCCCGGCTCGGTGGCGATTGTGGGATTCACCGGCGAATCGAAACTGATGAACAGCTTCGAGGGTGTGCCAGGACGAAAGTCGAGCGTGTAACGTTGGCCGATGTCGCCGATGAACAGCCGCCGCGCCGCCGGATTGTACCGAATCGGGGTGGCAAGCGTTCGCGTCAGAACTTCGCTGACGGCAGACAGTGGAATGTAGCCCCGGTCATTCTGAATGCTGAAGTTTGCCGGTAGCTTAACGTTGTCGCCCTTCACCTTGCCCTTGTCTTTGCCGTCATGGAACTGCAGCTCCAACTCGCGAGTGCCCGGCGCGGTAAAGCGCAGCTTGTACTTCTTGCCGTCTGGACGTGCGTCCACTGTGCCCAGCGGTTCGAGCAACTCAACCAGGCCGATGTAGGCCTGTCCGTTCAGATTGACCAATGGAACCGAGTATGCGGAATGAGCGGAGTAAACGGCGAGCTGGTGCCCCTCCGGAGCTTGAGCGAGTACCGTAGCGCGGGGTAGCCAGTGGACCGCCGCTGCACACATCGCGATAGCGAGTAATCCTGCCGCAGTGGTAGCCGTCCGGCAATGCGACAACGACAACCTAGTTGCCTCCGCTGACAGTTGGCTGCGCAGCGTCCTCCAGCGAGTAGATGGTGAGGCCGCTTAGCAGCTTAGGAAAGAAGTCGGTGGACTTTTGCGGCAGCACCTCGCCGCAGAACGCGATGTCGCGGACTTGCTGCATGCGCACCGGATTCATCAGGAACGCAACGTTGGCCCCGCTGTGAATTTCGTCAACCGCGTCTTGTGCCTCGCGCACGTATTTGAGGTGCTTCTGGTTGCGAATGTCCTCTTCCGACATTCCCAGGGTCTCTTCAAGAATCAACTTGTGGAGTTGGACGACATCCAGCGCTCGCTGCTGCGCTGACTGCCCAGCCAATGCGTCCGATTGCTGGTTGGGACGAGCCCGCAAGAGGTAAACCGAATCCGCAGTTACGGCCAACAATGCAGTCTCTGTGCGACCCGCCTCGCGCAACCGGTTGATCGCCGCTGTTGCGCTGCTAACGGGGCCGAGGTTTTCGACGTCGAAGTATTTTTTGAGCTTGCCATTCATCGCGTTCACGTCGAATCGGTCCAGTCCGAATACAACGCGGTGAGTGGGCAAGATTGCCAAGCCCGGCGAATCCATATTGACGAGGGTCATCATAACGCGCTCGTACGGCGCATCGGCATGATTGCAGAATCGCTCTCGCATCTCGTTACGGTAGTTCAGTGCAGTCTCGTAGCGGTGGTGCCCGTCGGCGATGATCAACTTCCTATCATCCATCGCAGCCTGGATCTTCGAAATGACGGCCGGGTCGGAGATTCTCCACATGCGGTGGATGACGTCATATTCATCGCACACTTCGACATCCGGTGGGCGGGATTGGGCTAGCGCTGAGTCAACCCCGCCGGAGGGATCGCTGTACAGCATAAAAATCTGGCCGAAATGAGACTGCGTGGCACGCAGCAGGTTGAGGCGGTCCGCCTTCGGCTTGCTGAGCGTCTGTTCATGGCGAAAAACGACTTTCTGGTCGTACGCTTCCAATTGGCCGGCGGCGATGAAGCCCCTGCGCTCGTATGTGGCGCCCGAGGAGTCGCCAGGAAGACGGAACGTCTGGGTGTATAGATAGATGCCGGGCTCAGTGTCCTGCACTAACACGCGCTCGTCACGCCAATTCTGGAGACAGGCTGCGGCACGCGAGTAGACGTTCGTTCCGTTACTGTCGCCGGCTTCCGGCTTGCCGAGGATGATCCGCACCAAGTTGTAGGGACTCGCACTGTAGTAGCGATCCTGCATTGAGGGCGAGATCTTGTCGTACGGCTGGGTCACAACGTCGGAAATTGAGACTTTGTTTGGGTCGTACCGCAGGGCTCGAAAAGGGAAGATTTTTGCCATCTGAATAGGATTCCGGATCGTAGTTCGAATGACACTGCAAAATCGGGAGTAAGCTTGATTGTAGCAGTCGGGTGAATGGAGACGGATGTGAGGAATGGCGCGTGGGAACGAACGCAACAGCGCTCGAGGAAGCTCGGAGTTGCGTCACATCTTTGACATGCGCCACATGCAGCTGTGATACCATTCTGCCCACCTGAGTAGAGGAAACTATGGCCCGCGGTTGCAGTTGGGGAGTCAGGTCGGCCAGATTGTCGATCCGGTTCTGGTTAGTCGATGCTGGGGCGGAACGCGTTTCCAATCCATCCGCCCGCACCTCGTTGTGCCTGTTTTACAAAGTAGCCGCGCTGACGTTTGCGTTGCTGATTGCGACTTGTGCGGCGTCTCCTTCGTTCGCGCAGGAGGGTAGCAACGACGTTCACGTTGTCCCCCGCGAACAAACCAAGGGCGCCAATCCTGACCCAACGGTCATGCCGCCTCCGGTTGCAGCCGATGCGAAGGCTGCCGGCATCGTGGTCGATCCCTCGCTGAAGACGCACACCAAGCCCATCCGTAAAGATGTTGACCTCGTGCTGGTGCCGGTGACCGTTACCGATCCCATGAACCGCCTGGTAACCGGGCTGGAAAAAGAAAATTTCTCCCTGACTGACAGCGGCCAGCCACAACAGATCCGGCACTTTTCGAGCGAAGATGCGCCGGTGTCGCTGGGTGTGATTTTTGACGTCAGCGGCTCGATGTCGAACAAGATCGACAAGTCACGCGATGCGGTAGTGGAGTTCTTTAAGACGGCCAATCCCGAAGACGAATTCTTCCTCATAACCTTCTCGGAAAAACCGGAAGTGTTGGCCGACTTTACGAACTCCGTCGAAGACATCCAGAGCAAGCTGGTGTATGCCGAGCCAAAGGGACGGACCGCGTTGCTGGATGCCATTTATTTGGGCATGGACCGCATGCGGAAAGCCAAGCACGAGAAGAAGGCGCTGCTGATAATCTCGGACGGTGGCGACAACCACAGTCGCTACACCGAAGGCGAGATCAAGTCGATGGTGCGGGAAGCCGATGTGCAGATATACGCGATCGGATTGTATGACCGCGACTTCAAGACGCCGGAAGAAAGGGAGGGTCCGCAACTGTTGACGGAGGTTTCCGATGTTACAGGCGGGAGGACGTTCGCCATCGGCAACCCCAACGAGTTGGCCGATGTCGCTACCAAGATCGGCATTGAACTGCGCAACCAGTATGTGCTCGGATACCGCCCAACGAATCCCTCGCGCGATGGCAAGTGGCGCAAAATCAAAGTGAAATTGAATCCACCGAAGGGCCTGCCTCCTCTGCATGTGTACGCCAAGACGGGATACTATGCACCGACGGAATAGAAGCCAGTTCTTACTTTTCGCTTTGCTCATCTCGGGAACGCTGACCATCGGACAAAGCCCAGCTCCCCAGTCGCAGCCGGCCCCGCCGCCCTCGGCGCAGCAAGGGCGGGCACCGGCAGACGCTCAGCAAGGGCAGGCACCGGAAGAAAAGAGTGGCGGCGTTTTCGTTTTCCATAAAGAGGTTGACGAAGTCACCTTGCACGCTACCGTGGTCGATGACAAGAATCGCTTGGTCACGGACCTCACGCGTGCGGACTTTTCGGTTTTTGAAGACGGACAGCAGCAGAAGATTACGGCGTTTCGGCGCGAGGACATTCCCGTCGCCATGGGAATCGTGATCGATAATTCCGGCTCGATGCGCGAGAAGCGTCCGGCGGTGAACGCTGCGGCCATTAATTTTGTGAAGTCCAGCAATCCGCAGGACAAGGTCTTCATCGTCAACTTTAACGAAGACTTTTTTCTCGACCAGGATTACACCGCGTCAGTTCCAAAGCTGAAAGACGCATTGGAGCGGATTGAGGCGCGAGGTGGAACCGCGCTTTACGACGCTGTTGTCGCATCGTCCGATCACCTGAAAAAGTCGAATCTGCTGGAGAAGAAGGTCTTGCTGGTGGTGACTGACGGTGAGGACAATGCGAGCCGCGAGTCGCTCGAGCAGGCCATACGGCGTTTGCAGGAAGAGAATGGTCCAACGATCTACACCATCGGGCTGCTGCAAGAAGAGCACTCGAAGCGCGCGCGCCGCGCCTTGCGCGAGATGGCAGAAGAGACTGGCGGGATGGCGTTTTTCCCTCAGAGCCTGGCCGAAGTAGATGCCATTACGCAGCAGATCGCACATGACATCCGCAACCAATACACGATCGGGTATAAGCCCTCAAAACCGCAGAGCGAGGGCGGATTCCGAACTGTGAAAGTTGACGCTGCCGCAAAAGGCTACAAGAAGCTTCAAGTGCGCACCCGCAGCGGCTATTACGCTGGTCAACAGCGGGCAGCAACCCCAGCCGAAACTCCGAGTGCTAAGTAAGACCCGCGAGTTCATCATTGTGCACAGCAATTTGGGCCGTCGCCGTTGACCGGCACATTCCCTATCACGTACCCTTGTCAGTCAACTCGACGACCCCTGAGGCGCATGAAAACTGCTGAATTTACCTCCCTTCGTGTGGCAGAGAACATTGCCGACCTGGTTGGAGAGACTCCCGTCCTTCACCTGCGGAAAATCGTTCCGGCCGGCGCAGCCGACGTCTATGCCAAACTCGAGTATCTGAACCCCGGCGGCAGCATTAAGGATCGGGCCGCGCTCGGCATGATTCGGCGCGCCGAAGAAGACGGACACCTGCGGCCGGGCGCCACGATTTTTGAGGCCACCGCAGGCAACACGGGCGTGGGGCTGGCGCTCATCGGCTGCAATCGCGGCTACAACGTCGTGCTCGCAGTCCCGGAGGGATTTTCAATCGAGAAGGTCAAGCTCATGGAAGCGCTGGGGGCCGAGGTGGTTCGCACGCCCGATTCAGAGGGAATGATGGGTGCCATCGACTTGGCGAAGGCGCGCGCCGCGCGGACTCCCAACTCGTGGGTTGCAGCACAGTTCGAAAACCAGGCAAATCCCGACTTTCACTATGAAACCACCGGCCGCGAATTCTACGATCAAATGCAAGGACAGGTGGACGCGGTCGTAATTGGCTCGGGAACCGGAGGAACATTTACCGGCGTGGCGCGCTATTTCAAGGAACGGAACCCTCAGGTCTTGGCGATCGCCGTGGAGACTCAAGGGTCGGTATTGGGCGGTGGAGCGAAAGGACCTCACGAGATCGAAGGTATTGGCGCCAGTTTCATTCCCAAGACGTTCGACGGCACGCTAGCCGACGAGATTATCGCTGTTAGTGATCACGACGGTTTCGCAATGGTGAAGAAACTGGCTGCCATAGAAGGCGTACTTGCGGGCTCTAGCGCCGGAGCGAATGTGTTCGTCTCCATCGAGATCGCGAAGCGACTTGGCCCTGGAAAACGGGTCGCAACTATCATTCCTGATTCGGCTGAGAGGTATCTGTCGAAAGACATCTTTCATTTCAAGGGATAGAAGTGAAGTTTCCAGGCGCGACATCTCCGCAGCGCGTCGCGATATTGATTCCTACAAAACTATGAAGAAAAAGCAGGCAGGATTCGCTACGCGTTCGATCCACGTTGGCAACGAGCCCGATCCGTCTACCGGGGCCGTTGCCCCTCCGATCTTCGCAACTTCGACTTATGCGCAGGAAGAGCTGGGAAAAACCAAGGGCTACGACTACTCTCGGGCCGGCAATCCGACCCGAACTCGCCTCGAACAGAACCTGGCCTCACTGGAAGGCGGAGTAGCAGCGCGTGTGTTTTCCAGCGGAATGGCCGCCGTGTCGACGCTGGCGAGCCTGATGAAATCTGGTGAGCACATCGTCGCCTCCAACAACCTTTATGGTGGCGTGCCGCGGCTCTTCAATCAGGTGCTGGCGAATCTCGGGTTGGAGTTCACTTACGTTGATTCCAGCGATCCGCGCAACGTGGCGAAAGCCATCCGCAAGAGCACCCGGTTCGTGTATCTGGAGACGCCCACCAATCCGCTCATGGGGCTGACCGACATTGCAGCCGTCAGCGAAATTGTGCACAAGCATGGCTGCGAGGTCGTGGTGGACAACACCTTCATGTCGCCGTATTTCCAACAGCCGCTTAAACTCGGCGCGGACATGGTGTTGCATTCGACGACGAAGTTTCTGAATGGTCACAGTGATGGCATCGGCGGTGTGCTGGTCTGTTCTACGGCTGACCAGGCCGAGAAACTGGCCTTTGTGCAAAAAGCGGTGGGGGCGATCCTGTCGCCGTTTGAGTGTTGGCTAGTCCTGCGAGGCGTTAAGACGTTGGCAGTCCGCATGAGGCAGCACGACCAGAGTGGACGCGCGATCGCTGAATACCTAAGGCAGCACCCAAAGGTCAAGAAGGTCTTCTATCCCGGACTCAAGAGTCACCCTCAGCACGAACTCGCGTGCCGGCAGATGTCGGGTTTCGGTGCGCTGATCACCTTCGAGACCGGGTCACTCGCCAACGCCAAGAAGCTACTGAAGCGGGTGCACGTATGCACTTTGGGAGAGTCGCTCGGCGGGGTTGAGACGTTGATTTCGCATCCCGCGACTATGACCCACGCAGCTATCGGCGCGAAAGGGCGCAAAGCGATCGGCCTGACCGATGGAATGGTAAGGATTTCGGTCGGAATCGAAGATGCCGATGACCTCATCGCAGACCTTGAGCAGGCGCTGCGCGGCCTTTAATCAGCGAAACCCTTATCACCGGGCGATGTGTCCTACGTCCTTTCGCGCCTTATCTCCTGTTCTGTAAGACAAGCATGGTGAGGCAAGGGACTGGTGTCTCTCCTTGCCAGGCCGCGCTGAAGCTGCGGGCTGCTACGGCTCTTTGAAAACTTGAACCGCCCCACCAAAGACGAAGCCTACCTAACTCCTTTATTTGTGAGACTTTACTTATAACCCATTTATTTGCACGATCTTGCGTGGAGTCTTGTTGTAAGTCGATGATTCTAAGGAACCAGGCGGGAGGGGGGGTGGTGTCACAAAGTGGCAGAAGTTTCCCGTTTCGGGAATTACAGAGCGCCTAGTCGAACAGCCTGGTGACACCCTCTTCGAGCACGCAAACCCTGTCTTCGATGCCTCTTTCGCGTGCAGCTTCGAGCAGGCGCGGAACGGGCTCGTCCATCGGCTCGTACGACAGCCGAAACGAGCCGTAATGCATTGGCGCCATCCAACGCGCGCCCAGATCGATGAATGCCTGCAGAGCGTCCTCGGGGCTGGTATGCACATTACGGAACGAGGCGGGGTGATAGGCGCCAATTGGCAACAGCGCGAGGTCAGGACGCAGGCGGGCCCCAATCTCCGCGAAGCCGTCGAAGTATGCGGTGTCGCCTGCGTGGTAAACCGAGTGTTTGCCGGCACGCAAAACGTATCCGCCGTAGCCTCGATGAATGTCGCGCATCACGCGCGCTCCCCAATGTCGAGAAGGTGTATGCACAATCTCGACGTTGCCCAGTTGGAGGCTCTGCCACCACTCCAGCTCGATCACCCGCGAAAACCCGAGATCAGCCACCAAGTCGCGCACATGGCGAGGAACGATGATGACGGGACGCCTCCCCGATTTGCGGCGCGTCAAGTTCGCAATGGTTCGCAACGACGGCCGATGCAGGTGATCAAAATGCGCGTGCGACACCAGCACGGCATCGATCGGCGGCAGATCGCGCATGCGAAGCCCCGGCCGCCGCAGCCGCTTCAGAACAAAAATCCATTGCGCAAAGTTCGGATCAATGACAATGTTTTTTCCGCCGATCTGGAGGAAAAAACTGGAGTGCCCGATAAAGGTGACGCCTAATTGTCCGCGCTCCGCCATCACTGGCTTGCGCGTCGTGCCCCTGCGAGGAGTAAACGCAGAGCGCCCCACAAGGCTCCCAATTTGTCTGGCTTTTCGCTTGATTGTGATCCCAGTCATCTGCGCTATTAGACGCTCGTAACCTGCCCTGCGATGCGATCACGACACTCGTCCTGTGAGATAGTTCCTTGATTTTGTTGAGCTAGTCAGCTTAAATCAGGTTGCGGTCATAAGGAGAGCTGAATGCGAATCGCATTTCTCGGGTTGGGCATTATGGGACGGCCAATGGCCATGAACCTGGTGAAAGCGGGGCACGAAGTAGCAGTTTGGAATCGCACGGCCCGCCAGCACGTTGACGGAGCCAGAACCGCGGTCTCTCCCGCCGATGCGGCCAAAGATGCCGACATTGTGTGGATGTGCGTGGCCGATACGGCCGCGGTCGAGCGCGTGGTCTTCTCGGACGACGGCGTCGAACAGTCGTTGCGTGAAGGGATGGTCATCGCCGACTCCAGCACCATCTCTCCGTCGGCCACGTTGCGCTTCGCCCAGCGAGTGGCGGAGAAGGGTGTGCAATGGATCGACGCGCCGGTCACCGGCTCCAAGATTGGAGCCGAGAACGGCCAGCTGATCTTTATCGTCGGTGGTCCTGCAGAAACCGTGCAGTCGATGGAACCGCTGTTCAAGGCGATGGGAAAGACCGTAATCCACGTCGGTGATACGGGAAAGGGCCAGGCAGCTAAGATCTGCATGAATTTGCAGATAGCGATGATTTACGAAGGATTCGCTGAAGGTTTGACACTCGCCCGCAAGCTGGGTGTCGAGCCGCAAAAAATGGTTGAGTTGGTGCAGGCATCCATGATTCGCTCTGGCGTCGTGGATTACAAGGCGCCGTTCGTATTACGTCGCGACTATTCACCCAATTTTCCCTTGCGCCTGATGCACAAAGACATCCATCTGCTCCTCGATACCGCCAAAGAGGCGCGGGTGAAGTTGCCGGCACTGGAAACCGTCGACGAGATTTATGAGTTGTCGAGTGAGGAGGGCTGGGACGATCTCGACTTTGCCGCGACGATCCAACTGCTGGAGAAGTGGGCCGGACTGAACGGAAAAGGCAAGTAGGAGTGACCCTTTAATTTGGCTTGGAAATGGCGCTGACCATCAATCGATTCGGATCGCCCGGCTCGATCTGGTTTGCCACAAGGCAACTCTTGATGCGTCGCTGCAATTCGCGTCGCACGGCGAACTGCGATCCGGGCTTGGTTTTTACCAGCATCAGGTATTCCACCGAATTGCCGCTGACTTTATCGATGCCTGGCACTTCAGGCGTCGCGACCAGCATATTCGCGAAGGCGGGATCGTGCGCGAAGTCGTCACCTACCTGTCGCAGCAGCCCGATCACCTTGTCGCTGTCCACTGCGTAGGCAACCGAAACTTGCAGGCTCACCTGCGTCCAGTCACGAGTCAGGTTGCTGACCACCTGTATATCGCTGCTGGGTACGGTGTGAAGTGTCCCGTCGGCGTCGCGCAAAACCGTTCGCCGCAGCGTCATATTCTCGACCACGCCCTGCACACCTGCGATGCGGATCGTGTCTCCGATGTCGTACTGGTTCTCTGCCAGAATGAAAAAGCCATTGATAAAATCTTTCACCAGGGTCTGAGCGCCAAATCCTATTGCGAGGCCGGCGACGCCGGCGCTGGCGAGCAAGGGGCCCATATTAACGCCCAGCAAGGCGAGCACCTGCATCGCAGCAATGAACAGGATGATGAAGAGTCCGATGCTGTAAACGACACTGGAAATCGTTCGCAATTGCTGTGAGCGGACGGCCGACGGCAGACCTTGCCGATGTCCTAACTTCGAGAGACGCTGGGCCAGTAGCTTGAGCAGTCGGCTGAGGACAAAGGCAACAACCAGAACTGCGACAATCTTCGGGGCCTGATACCGCAGAAAATCGAACGCATCGTTGCCCCAATCGTTGAGTACCTCAAACATGCGATTTGGGGCCATAATTGTTGCCAGCGCGGATGCCGTCATCGTGGGGCGATTATAGCAACGCATCACGAGCGTGCCGCGTGGGACTCGGTTGATGTTTGCTGCCTGTGCGTGCGGATTGCGCGGCATTTTCTCCCGGAGATCTTATGAAAAATGCTTTGTGGTTGCGGAAGAGCTTTGAGTATCTGCTGGCCGGTGCGCTGACGATCTTGGCGCTCCAGGGATGCTGCGCGATGGCTCAGGTTCTCGAACCCTCCCAGACGCCGGACGCAAGTGTTTCCGGTGGCCAGCGCCAGCGGGAGCCAGACAACCCTTGGTCCCAGCAACAGAAACGCGACATGCTTAAGAAGCAGAACGAGCAACGCCAGCAGGAGATCAAGAAAGACACTGACCAGTTGCTCGAACTCGCAACCGAATTGAAGCAGTACGTGGACAAGACGAACGAGAACATTATCTCGCTCGATGTCATCAAGAAAGCCGAGCAAATTGAGAAACTAGCGAAGACCGTGAAGGACAAAATGAAAGGGCCGTGACGGTCATCGAAAAGCAGCCGTTTCCTAGAACAAGAAACGCCATCCCGAAGGATGGCGTTTCGCTTTACTCGTCGAAGGATTACGGGGTCTTCACGATCCGCATCGCGTAGAACGACCGCCATACGAACGTGAACGAAATCGCGAAGAAGATGGCCGCCAGAATGTGCGCGAAGCCAGTGCCACTGGTGGCGGTCAACTGCACCGCGAGTTCCACCGCCAGCAACCCGAACAGCGTGGTGAATTTGATGATCGGATTCATGGCCACCGATGACGTGTCCTTGAACGGATCGCCGACCGTATCGCCCACCACGGTTGCATCGTGCAGCGGCGTTCCTTTCTGTTTCAGTTCGACCTCGACGATCTTCTTGGCGTTGTCCCAGGCGCCTCCCGCATTGGCCATGAACATGGCCTGGTACAAGCCGGAGATGGCGATCGAGATCAGGTAGCCGATGAAGAAGAACGGCTCCACGAAGGCGAACGACAGGGTCACGAAGAACACCGCGAGAAAGATGTTGAACATGCCTTTCTGCGCATACTTCGTGCAGATTTCAACCACCTTCTTGCTGTCTTCAACTGACGCCTTCTCGACTCCTTCCAGCCGGATATTCTTCTTGATGAACTCGACGGCACGGTAGGCACCTGTTGTGACCGCTTGCATGCTGGCTCCGGTGAACCAGTAAATGACGGCGCCGCCGCTGATCAGTCCGAGCAAGAACGGAGCATGCAGCAGCGAAAGATTGCCGACGTTTTCCGTCAGCCCGTGAGTGAGCGCCATGATGATGGAGAAGACCATCGTAGTTGCGCCCACCACCGCTGTTCCAATCAGTACCGGCTTCGCAGTCGCCTTGAAAGTGTTTCCTGCGCCGTCGTTTTCTTCCAGCATGTGCTTGGCGCGCTCGAAGTTCACGTCGATGTTGTAGTCGTGCTTCAGCTCGCCTTCGATGTTCGGCACCTGTTCGATCAGCGAAAGCTCGTACACCGATTGCGCGTTGTCCGTCACCGGTCCGTAGGAATCGACCGCGATGGTGACCGGTCCCATGCCGAGGAATCCAAACGCCACCAATCCGAACGCGAACACGGCGGGGGCGAGCATCAGCATGCCAAGTCCATGCGTGCTCACGATGTAGCCGATGCTCATCAGAATGACTATGGTGAAGCCAAGGTAGTAGCACGAGAAGTTGCCCGCCACCAGGCCCGACAGAATATCCAGCGACGCGCCGCCTTCTTCAGCGGAAGTCACAACTTCCTTAACATGGCCTGACTCTACCGACGTAAACACCTTCACCAGCTCAGGGATGATCGCGCCCGCCAATGTGCCGCACGAGATGATCGTCGCCAGCTTCCACCATTGCGTGGAATCGCCACCCAAGTCAGGAATGATGACCTTCGACACGATGTAGGTCAGCACGATCGAGATGATCGACGTGAGCCACACCAGCGATGTCAGCGGTGCTTCGAAGTTCATCTTGTCGGCGTTGCCGTAGCGCCCTTTGGCCACAGCTTCGTTCAGGAAGTACGCCACAGTGCTCGAGACCAGCATCATGATGCGCATGACGAAGATCCACACCAGCAATTGCACCTGGACATGCGGGTCTTTCACCCCGAGCAGGATGAACGTGATCAGCGCCACGCCCGTCACGCCATAGGTTTCGAAGCCGTCAGCGCTGGGGCCGACCGAGTCGCCGGCATTGTCGCCCGTACAGTCGGCAATGACGCCTGGGTTGCGGGCGTCGTCTTCTTTAATCTTGAAGACAATCTTCATCAGATCGGAACCGATGTCCGCGATCTTGGTGAAGATGCCGCCGGCGATACGCAACGCCGCCGCGCCCAACGACTCGCCAATCGCGAATCCGATAAAACACTGGCCGGCGTAGTCGCCGGGAATGAATAACAGGATGCAGAGCATGATCAGCAACTCAACGCTGATCAGCATCATGCCGATGCTCATACCCGCCTTCAGCGGAATGGCATAAATTGGATAGGGCTTGCCACGGAGGCTGGCGAACGCTGTACGCGAATTGGCAAACGTGTTGACCCGGATGCCGAACCACGCCACGCCGTAGCTGCCTGCGATACCGACCAGGCTGAACAGCAGAATGACCGGCAGCGTCACCGCGATCGGCTTGCCCGGAACGGGAGCCAGCCATCCAAAGTACGCAGTAATGATGACCGCAATGAAGGCCCAAAGGACGAGGATGAATTTCCCCTGGGTAACCAGGTACGTTTTGCAGGTTTCGTAAATCAGCTCGGAGATCTCACGCATCGAGCGGTGGACGGGGGCGTTCTTGAGCTGCATGTAAATCGCCAGCCCGAACGCCAGTCCAAATAGACAAAACAGCAGCCCAATCAGCAGCAGGCTGTGTCCGTTGATGCCCAGGAAACTGACCGAGCTGAGATCAGGGAGTTGTAAGTTTGCTTCGCCGCCCCCGGCCTCGCCAGGTTGAGCAAAAGCCGCCGGGCAGCTCAAGAAAAGAAGTGACGTCAGAGCGCCGACTGCTTTAGCCGAACTCGACAGGGAGTTGGTTAGAAATGACAGCCGCCTCAACACGGCCAGCCAGGTTTGCATAAGAATCCTCCGTGGGTGATGCCCGCTTATGGCCGGGTCCGCCCTATGAAATGATCGATAAATATTGCCCGTTCACGCAGTTGTCCCCGACGGACCGCCGCATGAAACCACAGACCAACCCGCAGGTCAGGCCAAAGCGAACTTCGAGTTGCCTTTTTCACTGAGCGCACTTGAAATCCACGCGCCGACCTGCTCTTGTCCCGGAAACGCGCTTCCACTTCAAGACGGAAGTGTTGAGGTTTGGCCGCGTCGGAACTACTTGCGACTGCCCTTCTGGGCGTACACCCCCAGATTAGGAATGCAGTGTGAAGCGACACTTTATAGCATGCGGAGAAAAGGCCGGTCAATTACATGCGTCACTCATGCCTGTGGCGCTTTCAATCAGCCCAAACGTGGTACACAATTCTTGCCAACGACGCAGACGAAGTGAAAGAGGGTCGCGTAGCAATCGAGCCTGCGTTACCGCTGCTGTTTCGCGACAACACCGGCGCGCAGCGCCCGATATTTTGACGGAGCGACTTGCTCCCTTTACAATGGAATCACAGCGCAGCGCATACGCTAGCGCGCACTCCTCAGTAGCTCAATGGCAGAGCATCCGGCTGTTAACCGGAGGGTTGTAGGTTCGAGTCCTACCTGAGGAGCCATTCTCTTGCCGCCTTCGCCTTGCCACAAATCACCCGCGGAAGGCCTTCTGGATCAGCGTGAAACGCGCCGCACCAATCAATCCTGAATCATCGTTGAGGACGATCTTGACTGGCACCGACTCCAGAAGAGACTGCATGCGGCCTTTATCCAGAAACGACTGCATGAAGGCAGGACCTTTCATTTTGTCGACAATCTTTCCTGCGATTCCAGCGACAAAGACTCCTCCTGTCCCCATCATTTTGAGGGCGCAATTTCCCGCTTCCGATCCGAAGACGCTGACGAAAATCGAAATCGCCCGATCGCAGATTTGAGCCTTCTTGCTCAAGGCCAGATGCGAGATCAGCGCGGGCGCGTCGGCCGCCGCGTCTAATTGCTCCTTCAGCCAGGCGGGCTCTTCTTCTTTGCCGGTGTCTCGTAAGAATTCGTAGATGTTCTTCACGCCAGGGCCCGACAGAATCCGCTCGTAGCTGACGTGCTGATGACCGTACTTGTGCATAAGGTATCGCAGCAAATCAATTTCGACGTCATTCTTGGGTGCGAATTCAGTGTGTCCTCCCTCGCACGCGAATGGATGGTGCCGAAATCCGTCCCAGTAAAGGCCAGCTTCGCCGAGGCCGGAACCGGCGGAGACGACCGCCATATTTCCTTCGGCGTCCGCTGATCCTTCGCTGATCGTCACGAAATCCTTTGAGTCCAGCGCATCAATTCCGTACGCGAGCGCTTCGAGGTCGTTGATCAGGCCTACTGAGCGCAGTCGCAGTTGCGAGGCAAGCTCGCGCGAATCAATGATCCAGGGGAGATTTGAGATCTTACTGCGTCCGTGTGTGACCGGCCCGGCGACTCCGAAGCAAGCGGATTGCGCCGGTATTCCCTCAGTCTTGATGAAGTCCGCAACGATTTCGGGCAAGCCGTTATGCTGCTTGCTGGGATAGATTTTCTCTACAACACAATTCAGGCGATTGCCTTCGGTCTCGAATGCGGCAAGTCTCGAGTTCGTGCCGCCAATATCTCCTGCAAGGATCATTCGATTCTCCTCCACTGCCGACCGTCGCGCTCCATAAGGTCGTCGGATTCTTTCGGTCCCCACGTACCTGCCGCGTAGTTGGGGAAGTTTCGCGCGGGCAGTGCCTTCCATACGTCAATGACAGGATCAAGAATTCGCCAGCCAGCTTCAACCATGTCAGCCCGCTGAAACAGCGTCGCGTCGCCGATCATACAGTCGTAGAGCAGGACTTCATACCCAGTGTAGGGGTCGGCCCCGAAATACTTGGAATATTCGAAGCTCATCTCAACTGAACCAAGTCGAAGCTGAGGGCCCGGAATCTTTGCGCCAAACCCGAGCTGCATGCCTTCATCGGGCTGAATCTGAATGACCAGGCGATTGTTCTGCAGCTTGTGTACATTGGTATGCCGAAACAGTTGGAAGGGCGCGCGCTTGAATTGGATGTTAATCTCCGTGTGCCGCTTCGCCAAGCGCTTGCCGGTCCGGAGATAGAACGGCACACCCGCCCATCGCCAGTTGTCGATGTTCAACTTCATCGCGACAAACGTCTCGGTCTTCGACTCGGGCGCGACACCTGGTTCAGAGCGATAGGCTTGCACCTTCTCGCCGAGCTCCGTACCTTCGCCGTATTGTCCGCGGATCGCCTGGTGCAGAACATCTTCCGAACTGAGTGGCTGGATTGCATTGAGAACTTTGGCCTGCTCATCGCGCACCGCGTCGGCACTGAATGACGCGGGAGGCTCCATCGCAGTGAGGCTGATGAGCTGCATCATGTGGTTTGGGACCATGTCGCGCAGAGTTCCGGCGTTATCGAAGTAGCCGCCTCTCAACTCCACACCCACCGTTTCTGCATTCGTGATGGCGACATGGTCGATGTATCTGCGGTTCCAAATCGGCTCGAAGATTCCGTTGCCGAAACGAAACACCATGATGTTTTGTACGGTTTCTTTGCCCAGGTAGTGATCAATTCGATAAATCTGTTTTTCAGAGAGCACGGCTTTGATGTTGTAGTTCAGGGCCAAAGCCGAGTCGAGGTCTTGTCCGAACGGCTTCTCGATGACCACTCTCCGCCAATGACCGTTTTCCTCTTTCGACAAACCTGATTGGCCCAATTGCTGCACAATTTCACTAAAAAATTTTGGCGCCGTGGCCATGTAGAACAAATAGTTCTGGTCGGTACCAAACTTCTGGTCGATCGCCTGCAACTCATCGGTAAGCTTCGAGAAGGTCGCGGCCGTCGCAAAATCTCCGCGCATGTAATGAAGGGAAGCTTCGAATCGTTCAAAGCCCTCGCTGCCGTGTTCTTCCATGGGGATGAAACGTGTGACCTTGGCGCGGAATTCCTCCTCGCTCATGTCGTCAATGGCCACGCCAATGACAGCGAACTGACGCGGTAACAGATGGGCCTTTTCCAGGTTGAAAAGGGCCGGTACAAGTTTACGCATCGTCAGGTCGCCCGTGGCTCCAAACACGACCATGGCGCACGGCCCAGCTGGTTTGCCGGCTTGTTCGAGTTCGTCATCGAGTTCGGTGACGGGAGACAAAGACATGAGCACCTCACGGGAGTGGGCGCTTACAGTAAAACGCGCCGCAAACTGATGTCAAGGTAGTGAGTATAAGATTTACCGGAACTTTAACGAGGCATGAATTCGAAGCGGCGTTGCCCGGAAGCGCGACGAACAGAAAGTTGACTCCGCCCTCTTCGACTCAGCCAAAGTAAACGATTTGCCGACTGCTGGTCCGTCCCCGGTTGGCATTGCGCAAGCGTTCAATTGTAGGTATTTTGGTGAGTCGAAACAATCGCAATTGGTTTTGTGCAGCGCCATAAGCGGCAGCGAATTCTTGCGCATCGCAGCGCCGTTTGAGTTGTCCGACCGCCTGATCATTACCGGGAGTTTGCAGATGCCATCCAAAACGGAGTCGCAGGGAACCAGCCATCAGATCAATCGCACTAGTTTGCAGCGACCAACCACCTGGCGGAGAGGAAAATTGGTTCCCGCGACGGTGACGTTTACCTTGTGCCTCAGTGTCCTTCTGTTTCTGGCGGGATGCGAAAAAAAGGAAGAGGCCCCAAAGGCCGGGCCACCCGAAGTGCTGGTTGCTGAAGTTGCACAGCAGAATGTCCCGATTTTTCAGGAGTGGGTGTCGCAACTTACCGGTCCGGTCAACGCCGACATTACACCCAAGGTACAGGGCTACCTGTTGAAACAGGATTACCAAAACGGCTATTTCGTGAAGAAAGGCCAGCTGTTGTTTGAGCTCGACCCTCGGCAATATCAGGCCGCGGTTGAGCACGCGCAGGCAGATGTCGATGTTGCCCTGGCGGGACTGTCCGAGGCCGATAACAACGTCGCGCGCGATACCCCTCTGGCGGCACAGAACGCCATCCCGCAGAAGCAGCTCGACACTGACATCTCGCAACAAGCCGCCCGCAAAGCACAGGTGGAAGCCGCTAAGGCGGCCCTCGATAACGCCAAGCTAAACCTCGCCTGGACGAAGGTCTATTCGCCGATCGACGGCATCGCTGGCAATTCCAACTCGCAGATCGGTGACCTGGTGGGAACCACGACCAAGATGGCGACGGTCTCGCAGGTCAATCCCATCTGGGCGAACTTCAACGTCAGCGAGAGCGCCTACCTGGCAAATGCGGCAAGAATTTCAAGCATAATTCGCAAAAAGAGAGCCAGTGATACGCCAGTGCAGTATATCCAGGCGAACGGGGAAGACTACCAGCATGCGGGCCAGGTCATCCAGGTGAATCGGCAAGTTACCACCGGTACGGGAACCATTCAGTTAACCGCCGAGTTTCCGAACCCAGACGGCATCCTGCGCCCGGGTGGCTTCGGAAGTGTCCGCATCCAGACTTCCGACAACAAGAATGCCCTGCTGGTTCCGCAGGCAGCAGTGATCGAAGTGCAATCGTTGTATCAGGTCATCGTGGTCTCGCCCGACAACAAAGCTACATTTCGCCCTGTGAAAGTGGGTGACCGGGTTGGGCCGAATTGGATCATCACGGATGGCTTGAAACCTGGCGAACGGGTCGTAGTTGAAGGCATCCTGAAAGTACAGCAGTTTGCGGCGGCAGCGCCGCAGTTAGTGAAAGAAGGAATTCCAGTTACCCCCAAACCGTACGTCGCTGCGGCGTCCGCGGCCGGGAGCAACTGACCATGTCGAAATTCTTTATCAACCGGCCAATCGTCGCCATCGTGATTGCGATCCTGATGGTCCTGGTCGGCGTGGTCTCGATTCTTAGCCTGCCTACAGCGCAGTTTCCCAACATCGCAGACCCCATGATTCAGGTGAAAGCCACTTATCCCGGTGCCGACGCCCAGACCATTGCGGAGTCAGTGGCAACGCCGATCGAGCAGCAGATGTCAGGCGTCAGCGGTATGAATTACATGTACTCGCTGAGCGCCAGCTCAGGCGGCGGAATGACGCTGTACGTGGATTTCCAGCTCGGGACGGACATCAATACCGATCAGATTCTGGCCCAGATGCGGCAGGGACAGGCCAATTCGCAACTGCCCTCCGAGGTGACGCAGCAAGGTGTGATTGTGCAACCGGGCACGACGGCACCGTTCATGCTGCTCGACCTGTACTCGCCAAACGGCACGTACGACAACATTTTCCTGGCGAACTACGCCACCATCAACTTGCAATACGCGCTGACCCGGTTGCCGGGCGTTGGACAGGTGCAGATATTCGGCGCCGGGCCTTACGCCATGCGCATCTGGGTGAATCCCGACAAGCTGGCCAACCTCGGGGTGACGGTCACCGACATCACGAACGCCGTCAAAGCTCAGAACAAGGTCAACCCCGCCGGCCAGATAGGCGGCGAACCGGTTCCCCAAGGACAACAGTTCACCTACAACGTGCGCGCTCCGGGACGACTGCCCACAGCAGCCGACTTCGACCAGATCGTAGTTCGAGCTAACCCTGACGGATCCATTCTGCGTCTGAAGGATGTCGCGCGAGTAGAAATGGGCTCGCAGTATTACTCGTATAACGCCCGATTGGGAAAAGCGCCTGAAGAAGGCAAGCCTGCCCAGCCCACCGGGCCGGCGGCGCTGATCGCAATTTACAACACACCCGGCAGTAACGCCCTCGCGTCACGGGCAGCCATCCTCAAGATGATGGAAGAGGCAAAAGGACGATTCCCTCAGGGATTGGACTACGACGTTGCACTGGATACCACTCTCGCAGTCAGCGAAGGCATCCACGAGATTTACAAGACTCTGGGAGAGGCCATAATCCTTGTCATCATTGTGGTCTTTATCTTCCTGCAGGGCTGGCGCGCCACGCTCATTCCTTTGCTCGCTGTCCCGGTGTCGCTGATTGGAACGTTTGTCGTCTTCCCGCTGCTCGGCTTCTCCATTAACACGTTGTCGCTCTTCGGACTCGTGCTGGCAATCGGACTGGTCGTGGACGATGCCATTGTGGTGGTTGAGGCGGTGGAGCACCACATCGAACACGGAATGAATCCTCACGATGCGACAGTCAAAGCGATGGAGGAAGTCTCGGGGCCGGTGATCGCGATTGCCCTCATCTTGGCGGCAGTGTTCATTCCTACGGCATTCGTTCCCGGCATCACCGGACAGCTGTATAAGCAGTTTGCTGTGACCATCGCCATCTCGGTGCTGTTCTCGGCCTTCAACGCGCTGACGCTCAGTCCTGCGCTGTCGGCCATGCTGCTGCGTCCGAAAAAGGAATCGCGCGGTCCATTAGGCGTCTTCTTCCGCTGGTTTAACAAAGTGTTCGGCAGCGCCACCGATGGTTACGTGAACTGGTGCCGACACCTGATTCACAAGGCGGGGTTTGCCTTCCTGCTGCTGGCCTTAGTGGCAGCTGCAGCGGGTTTCTTCGGCAAGAGAGTGCCGGGCAGTTTCTTGCCTGACGAAGACCAGGGCTATCTTTACGCCGGACTGCAGTTGCCGGACGCATCGTCGTTGCAACGTTCATCAGAAGCCGCCCGGGTGGTGGAGAAAGCCATCCTGGAGACGCCGGGGGTCGACAAGGTCAGTTCCGTCATGGGCTACAGCATGTTGAGCGGCGTCAATGCGACTTACAGTTCGTTTTTCTTCGTCTCGCTCAAGCCTTGGGAAGAACGCAAGACCCCGGAGACAAGTTACGTAGGGATCAAGACGCACCTGCAGCAGGTCCTGTCGAAGATACCATCCGGCATTGCGTTCTCGTTTCCGCCTCCGGCAATTCCCGGCGTGGGAACATCGGGCGGCGTGACCTTCGTGCTGGAGGACCGGTCTGGTAGCGGCATCGATTTTCTTGGAAAGCAGACCCAAGCGTTTATGGCTGAGGCTCGCAAACGGCCTGAACTCGCCGGCGTCATGACCACTGCACTTTTTGGCGTCCCTCAGGTCGGAGTCAAGGTCGATAACGCTAAGGCGATGACTCAGCAAATCCCGCTCAATGATCTCTACCAGACTGTGCAGACGTTCATGGGCGGCTCGCTGGTCAATTTCTTCAACCGTTTCGGCCTGCAGTGGCAGGTGTACGTACAGGCCGACGGCGATTACCGGACGAAGGCAGAGAACCTCGGCAAGTTTTATGTGCGGAATGCCGCCGGCGAAATGACCCCGCTGAGTACCTTGACCAGCATTTATCCGCGCTCCGGCGCAGAGTTTGTGATGCGTTACAACCTGTTCAACTGCGTGCAGATCAACGCGTCGGCTGCGCCCGGATATAGCTCTGGACAGGCCATTGCCGCGATGGAAGACACCTTCCGCAAGACGATGCCGACTCAGATGGGCTACGACTACATGGGCATGTCGTATCAGGAAGTGAAAGCCGCGCAAGGTGTGTCGCCGGCCACCATCTTCGGGCTGGCGTTCTTTGTGGTCTTCCTGATCATGGCGGCCCAGTATGAGAGCTGGACGTTGCCTTTTAGCGTGCTTCTGGGCGTGCCTATCGCGGTTTTCGGCGCGTTCTTGACGCTCTATCTGCGCAAGCTCGACAACAATGTTTATGCCCAGATCGGCCTCGTCATGTTGATCGGCCTGTCCGCGAAAAATGCCATCCTGATTGTTGAATTCGCCAAGATGGAATACGACAAGGGTGCGACCCTGATCGACGCCGCTCTCACCGGCGCCAAACTGCGATTGCGACCCATCCTGATGACGTCGTTCGCATTTCTCTTGGGGTGCGTGCCGTTGTGGACGGCCACCGGTGCGGGCGCCATTTCTCGCCGGGTGCTGGGCAGCGTCGTCATCGGCGGAATGCTGGCAGCTTCCTTCCTGGCCATCTTCTTTATCCCCGTCAGCTTCGACGTGGTCGAGCGCTTCGGGAATTGGATAGGCGGCAAGAAACATGAGCCCCAACCGGGGGTGTCAGCAACCCCGGCCACAGGAGGGGCCCATGACTAAGCTCAAGACATCAGCCGCGATCCTCCTGGCGCTTTCGCTGAGTGCGTGCAAAGTTGGGCCTAATTACAAGCGTCCTGCCACAACCGTTCCCGATCAGTATCGCGGCATAGCTCCAAGCGCCTCATCGCAGGCCCCCGCCCAGCCCATTGCCGATACGCCTTGGGCCTCGGTTTATCAGGACGAGGTGTTGCAGGGCCTTATCAAAGAAGCGCTGACCAACAACTACGACATTCGCATCGCGGCGACTCGAGTCTTGGAAGCCAATGCGAACCTGGGCATCACGCGTTCCTATCAGTTCCCGATGGTGAATGGTTCGGGCTCGGTCATCAACCAGCGCGATCAGCTCACAAATCTCGGGACCGATAAGTCGCCGACCTACGACACCCTCGCCCTGTCCCTGAGCTACATTGTCGACTTCTGGGGACAGTACCGCCGTGCCACCGAGTCAGCCCGTGCAAGCTTGCTCGCCTCACAATACGCCCAGGAAGTCGTTAGGGTCACGTTGATCGATTCCGTGGCTACCGACTATTTTCTGTTGCGCCAATACGACGACCAACTGGAGTTCTCAAAAAAGACCGTCCAAGTGGACACGGAAATCCTGAAGCTCAACCAGATCAAGTTCAAAGGCGGGGAGAGCGCGATCACCGACGTGTATCAGGCCCAAACGCTTTTGCAGCAGGCCGAAGCCCAGGTGATTAGCGACAACCAGCTAATCGAGCAGACGGAAAACAACATCAGCATCCTGCTCGGCAGAAATCCCGGACCGATCGCGCGCGGTCTCACCATTACGCAACAGCCGCACCCGCCTGATGTGCCAACCGGCCTACCTTCGGCATTGCTCGAGCGCCGGCCCGACGTACGGGTTGCAGAGGAGAACCTGGTCGCGGCGAATGCGAACGTCGGCGTTGCCAAGGCGGCGTTCTTTCCGCAGATATCTCTGACCGGCACCTTTGGCGCTCAGAGCACCGCCTTGACCAGCTTCCTGCTCGGGCCGGCAACGTTTTGGGCAGTAGGCGGACAGGCGCTACAACCGCTTTATCAGGGAGGCCGGATTAGGAGCCAGTACAAGTTGGCTTGGGCCCAGCGTGACGAGGCTGAGCTGACCTATAAGCAGACGGTGAACCAGGCCTTCGGTGAAGTTTCAAACAGTCTCGTCGGCTACAACCAGTCGCGGTTATACCGAATGAAGATCGAGGAGCAGACCGCTACCTACAAGCAGATGGCGGACCTTGCGAACGTCCGCTTCCAGGGCGGCGTCACCAGCTTCCTTGAAGTGCAGTATTACGAGCAGCAGTATTTTCTTTCTGCGCTGAGCCTTTCGCAGGCCTGGTATGCCGAACTGCAGAACTATGCCGCGCTTTATCAGGCACTGGGTGGGGGTTGGCAACCGTAGCCGCGGGTAGGCTGCTCAGTTCGGCGCTCGGATGTCCGACCCGTCATCGTTGACGTAATAACCGCCGTACCGCTGCTCGCTTCGAAAAAGAATGCGGATCCAGTACCGCATGGTTTCGTCCACCACTTGCACGAATTCGAACTCAACGACTTTTCCCACATCTAGACGTGCCGCCGTTTCGAAACCGACGCCTCCCCGACTCAGGTTCGTACAGATACCCGGGTAGTACGTGGGTTCGCCGTCTATAGCGACGATACGGATGGGCAGGTCGGTCAGTACACGGTCTAGCCTTCTGCGGTCCGGCGCAATCGGAAGCTGAATCCTGGGAAAGCCGCTGTCTAACTGATTCGCCATGGCTGGTCTGTTCATCGGCAGGTTTCCCAAACCCC
>CAWIPZ010000001.1:0-110855 GCA_963837915.1 uncultured Acidobacteriaceae bacterium | reverse complement strand
CGGGCAAATATGTTTGTCTGAGTTCGACTCTGAGACTTATGAGTCACCAGCATTCTGGCTTGATCTAGCCAATGGATGGTCCAGCTGGCGCAGCTACAAAGCGGGGTTCGCTGCGGTCGGCGCGGCGGTTGCTGAGTTTGTCCTATCACTGATTTCAGCGGCGTGGGCTCCGCTCTCACACAGTTACGTACCGTTGGCGCTTCCAATTCTGGTCGCCGTAATCTACGTCGTACCAATGTATTACGTGATGAATCGTTACGACTCGAAAGAAGAGCCTTGGAAGGAGTTCTTCCGGGAGCGAGGAATATTGCCACGCGAAAAGAAGTTGCATCCCGCGATTGGGAAAGCTAAGAAGGACAATAGAGGAGCACGCACACGACGCAGGCCGTCGCTGCTTTAAAGTCTGACTAGTGCTCGACCCCATAGGCATTCCCGGGCCACTCGCTGCACAGACGAAAACCCCACCCCGCAAAAGGAAGGCGGGATGGGCCACCCGCGGCGATCGCGATAATGATCGGGATCCATACAGTCCACTTGTTCTTCGCAGGATCTTCGGACGCTTTGTTCATCTACCCTCCCAATTTTCTTGCCTCCGCCGCCAACCGTGAGTTTGTTGCCTCGAGGGGAGGGGTTGAGTGCCACCCGGCCGTTAGGTGTTTGCCTTGATTCTCTTGACCACATAAGCAGTTTGTTTTCTAAACGCAAACAAGAACGTGATAAGCAATATAAGTGCAAGAATCGTTGAGTTGTGAGACTGCATGAAAGGAAACTTTTTCTCAACCGCGATGCCTACTCTCAGTAGCAGCAGGATGAAGAATAACGAGCATAACGTCCGATACATATTGTTCACTTCCCCGAGCACGAGTAATCGATCGTCTTTCTTTTCGGCCGCTACATACTCGCGATAGTCTGCGTGCTGCAAGAAGGACACGCGTTGGAGAAGTGGTTCGAGGACGAGAGAGCCGAATCTACTTATAGCAAGTCCTACAAAGTAGTACAGAAATCCCAATGTCACGATGTCTCGGTTGACGAACGGGAAGTATGTGATCGTTGCTCCTGTTGCGGCCATGAAAACGACACCAGGTAGCAAATAATTGAAGATGTTGTACGAAGAGACCTTGTTTAGAAGCTCGTTCACGTTGGACCCTCCGTATTCATCTGCAACATGAGGCTTGACTCCGATGGGGCCACAAGTTCCCGCTGTCTAACCTCGCCGGGCACTTAAGGCCTGGAGCGCCACCTTCTTTGTTATCGTCCCCCAGTAGTGAGCCCTAAATCGGTCTGAATGAAAGGTGTACGGATTAGATGCCCTCGCGAATGCTTCGCAGGTCACGTAAACATTCATAGGATCTGACTCTGCATCGACGACGACGCAACCCGCTTGGTTATTGGTAATGAACGGCAAATCGCGGCAGTACCAGGCGCCGTAAGCGAGATGTTCGCTGTTCGCATTCCCGAGAAGAGTTAAACCTGGATTTACGACGTCTAGGAAGTCCCAGCTGCGTCCAGAATCCCGACCGTGGTGCGGAGCAATAAGTAAATCGACGTCCGAAACGGCAGATTCATAGGTCGACAGAATGTGTTCCCACGTTTCATCGTGCGAGTCGCCGGCAAAAAGTATCTTGTGACCATTGGTGTGGTACAAGATCACATAGGAGCAATCGTTATAGTCGTCGGTGTTACATGCTTGCGCCACCAACCCGCTCGTCGGTGCAAGAATGTGAAGGCCGTCTCCACCAGAGGCTGCTCCGTCTGCTTGATTCCAGTATTGGCCTACGCTTCCCGCATATAGAGTCAGACGTTTTGGGTTGGAGTCTGGATTAGAATCTCGCAGGCGTTTGTAGAATTTCCAGTCATCCTCGCTATATCCGCCGGATCCAGCGTCGCCGAAGTCCTTCTCGGCTGTATTGTTCGTGTCCCAAAAGTTAATTGGGGCAAATTCCTCGAAAAAAGTTTTAATCCCACCCATATGATCCATGTCCGGATGGGTCAGAATGAACCGAAACACACTCGAGATGCCGAAATCTTGCAGGTACTGGACAGGGTTAATTGGATACGCCTTCTGGTTGAAGTTTCCATTGACACCCTTTTCCAGCATCGATATTGATTTCACAATCGCGTCACGCATGGCCCCGTACTGATCGACGCTTTTTGCATTGCAAACATCAATTACGGTTACGTGACCTGACGTGTGCTGGATTACAGAGCAATCACCGTTCCCTACATTCAAGAAGTGGACTATGGGCATTGACCCTCCTGCTGACTCTGGAATTCTTCAGGGCCCGAATGGGCTGGCGAGTGAGGCTGGGTGGGAGTCTTACTGTCAGCTCAAGGTAGGAGCTTCTCTTGCGGCTAAGAACTGCGGACGGACGAAATGCGCAATCGAAGCCGTCTTGGAAAATAACCTGCCTATTGTTATTATACGTACATCCTCTTGGGGTTGTCAAGTGTGGTGCCCTGTATCTGGTGGCGGGAGACACAATGGGTAGGCGAAAGGTGAAAGCCCACCGCAATTAGGTGGGCTTTTGATCACGCGAAGATATTTTGTTACGAGCATCCGCTTGTCGAGCCGCATTCATTGCACCGGAAACAGCTGCCGTTGCGCGTCATGATGGCGCCGCAGACGGAGCAGCTGGGGGCGTCGCCCATGTCGATAAGGTCTTTCAGCGCATCCGCAGAGTGAACGTGCCCTGTCGCGAGTCCACCTGGGAATTTCATGTCGGCGGCGGGCACGTCGCCGAATGTAGGCTCGTCCGGTGCACCCGACGGAGCCATTCCGCCCGCGTACTTCGGACGCAAGAAATCGAACAGTGCCTGCTGCTGTCCGGTGAGGAAGCGCATCTGCATCCAGCGGAAGATGTAATCCATGATCGACTTGGCGTAGCCGACTTCCGGATTAGTGCTCCAGCCGCTGGGTTCGAAGCGGGTGTGCGCGAACTTCTCGCAGAGCAGCTTGAGCGGAACGCCGTGTTGCAGTCCAATTGAAATAGCGCAGGCAAAGCTGTCCATCAGGCCGCTGACGGTCGAGCCTTCCTTGGCCATGGTGATGAACATCTCACCCGGCATTCCGTCCTTATAGAGCCCCACGGTCAGGTAGCCCTCGTGTCCCGCGACGTTGAATTTATGGGTGATGGAAAAGCGCTCGTCGGGCAGACGATGACGGACGGCCTTCGGCGGCTCGGAGGACTCGTCAACGGGCTCGGCTTCGTTAGTCCCACTGTGTGGGACTCCTGAGGACTGAGCATTCGATTTATGCGTCGCCGAGCCCATCGAGCTGAGCGGCTGCGCTTTCTTGGAGCCGTCGCGGTAAATCGCGACTGCCTTCAGGCCCAGTTTCCAGGCCGAGATGTAGGCTTCCATGATGTCGTCAACGGCCGCGTCCTCAGGCATGTTGATGGTCTTGGAGATGGCGCCCGAGATGAACGGCTGGGTGGCAGCCATCATGCGCAGGTGTCCGGTGTAGTGAATGGTGCGCGTGCCCTTGGTCGGCTTGAAGGAGCAGTCGAACACCGCGAGGTGCTCGTCTTTGACGGCGGGCGCGCCTTCGATGGTTCCGGTGGCGTCGATGTAGCTGACGATGGCGTTGGTCTGGTCGCTGGAGTAGCCGAGCTTGAACAGAGCGGCGGGCACGGTGTTGTTCACGATCTTGATCATGCCGCCGCCGACCAGCTTCTTGTACTTGACGAGCGCGAGGTCGGGCTCGATGCCGGTGGTGTCGCAGTCCATCATGAAGCCGATGGTGCCGGTGGGAGCGAGCACAGTGACCTGCGAGTTGCGGTAGCCGAACTTCTCGCCGTGCTGGAGAGCTTCGTCCCAGGTGGCGGCGCTGGCTTCGTAGAGCGCCGTCGGAACGTTCTTCTTGTTGATGTTGTTCACCGAGGCGCGATGCATGCGGATGACGTCGAGGAACGGCTCGCGATTGACGTACCAGCCGGGACACGCTCCGCCGGTGATTTCTACGGTGTGCGTCAGCGGAGTTGCCGGTTCGAGCGAAGGACATAGCTCGGCGATCTTCGAGGACTGGAGATACGCTTCGCCGCACATGATGGCGGTAACGCAGGCAGCGTAGTCGCGTCCGGCATCGGAGTCGTACGGCAAGCCCGAAGCCATGAGCAGCGCACCCAGGTTGGCGTAGCCGAGTCCGAGCGGACGGTAGTCGTGCGAGTTGCGCGAGATAGCTTCAGTCGGGTAGCCCGAGTTGTCCACCAGGATTTCCTGCGCGGTGATGACGACGGCACAAGCATGGCGATAGGCTTCGACGTCGAAGGTGCCGTTGGGCGCGAACTTCAGCAGGTTCAGCGACGCCAGGTTGCAGGCGGAGTCGTCGAGGAACATGTACTCGCTGCAAGGATTCGAGGCGTTGATGCGCGCAGTATTCTTCGAGGTGTGCCAGCGGTTGGTGGTGGTGTCGTACTGCATGCCCGGATCGCCGCAGTGCCAGGTGGCGTCGGAGATCTTGCGCAGCAGGTCGCGGGCTTTGAAGGTCTGGACCGGACGGCCGTCCTTCACAGCGTGCGTGCTGAATTCGCTGTCGCGGACCACGGCGTACATGAAGTCGTCGGTCACACGCACGGAGTTGTTGGCGTTCTGGAAGAACACGGACGCGTAGGCCTCGGAGTCAGGACCCGAGCCATCGTATCCGTGCTCGACCAGCGCCCATGCCTTGGCTTCCTCTTTCTGCTTGCACTCGATGAAGTCAACGATGTCGGGATGGTCGATGTTGAGGATGACCATCTTGGCGGCGCGGCGCGTCTTGCCTCCGGACTTGATGACGCCGGCGAAGGCGTCGAAGCCCTTCATAAAGCTGAGCGGGCCGCTGGCGGTGCCTCCGCCGGAGAGTGACTCGGTGGAGGAGCGCAGCGGCGACAGGTTGCTGCCGGTTCCGGAGCCCCACTTGAAGAGCATGCCCTCGGTCTTGGCCAGCGTCAGGATGCTGTCGAGCGAATCGTGAACCGAGTTGATGAAGCAGGCGGAGCACTGCGGCTTGGTGTAGCCGACGGGGCCGAACTCGACCTTTTGCTCAACGGCGTTCCAGTGCCAGTTCTGGGCGTCGGAATTGGGCTCGATGCGGTCGCAGCCGACGTTGAACCACACGGGCGAGTTGAAGGCGGCCTTCTGCTGCAGCAGCAGGTGAGCGAGTTCATCGTGGAAGATGGCCGCGTCTTCGGCGGTGTGGAAATATCCGCCCTTGATGCCCCAGTCGCGAATGGTCTCGGCCACGCGCGAGACGAGCTGGCGGACACCGGTTTCGCGCTCGGGCGTTTCGAGCGTGCCGTGCAGATACTTGCTGGCCACGATGTTGGTCGCGGTCATCGACCAGTCTTTGGGCGTCTCGACGTCCTTCTGCTCGAAGATCACGCCGCCCTGAGCGTCGGTGATCTGGGCGAGACGGAGCTCCCACTCGATTTCGTCGTAAGGCGAGACGCCGGCCTTGGTGAAATAACGTTTGAAGGTGAGGCCGGGGGCGGGTCTCTTCTTGGTGGTGGTGGGCACGGCGCTGCTGGTCGCTGCCGCGGCTGAGGTCTTGTCGCTAATTTCGGCCATTCTGCCTTCTCCTGACGGAAATCTGTGCGGGGTCTGACCCCGTCTGCTAAATCGGATGCCCTGGGCTCGCTAGTGCGTTCGACGTCACCGCAATATGGCTGGCGCATGCGCACAAAACACGTGAGCACGCGTCGCAGGGTGCGCAATCTGGTTGGAAAGCGGCTGCTGGCGTCCGAACGGAACCAAAGCTCTCGGCGCGCTGCGTGACCGGCGCGCTGAAAGCCTTACCTGAACTTGAAAAGGATCTGGAACTGTAACGCCCGCTTCGATTAGGAAGTGCGTGGATTGCGACAGTACGCCCACCATGTTGTGGATGTCAAGTAACTAACGCTACATCTTGTATTTTACTCCTGAAAACCGGAACCTGCAGAGTAAACACCACGGGTTGATGGCTGCCAAGTCGAAGACCCTAAAGGGCTTCGCGGAGGGGCTAAATCCGGTCGAGGTTGGCAGCCTGACAATCAGAAATTTAGACCGATTGAGGCCGGGAAACAACGCCCGTTGTTGGTGCAAGGCTGTGGATTTGTGTGGATTGGGAGGAAAACGGGGAGGAAATTGCCACTGTCCGATGTGGGCCGCAGTGTGACACAGGTCACACCAGCGCGAAGGCTTTCAGCAAAATCACAATACCCCCGAAGAGGCAGAGGATGTAGAGCACCATCCAAACGGTGCCTCTGATACTTCGATCACGTAGACCCCAAACGCCGAGAGCGCAGTAGATAACACCGAATACAAAATTTACTCCGGAGGGTGTCATTCCGATCGCTGCAAGAAACTTGGGCAGACTTCGATTTGCGAAGACCACGACGAAGTAGATTGCAAAGAAGACGCTAGCCACAACTGCATAAGCAAGTGGAATGTGCCCACGCCACCATTTTTGCCGTCTCTTTCGAAGCAGCCGCGCGGTCCTGAAGTCATCAGTCATGCGGTCTTCCGATTTCGTTCAGCGATGCTTGGCGCTTGATTATCGGCCGAAGCTCGTCAGGGGCTAAAGCCCATTGTCCTTGCCTACGTTGCGGCCCGGCTGAAGCCGCGCCCTGATACGAACCACTCGCAAAAACTGGTTAACCTGCCGCTACTGCACTGGCGGAGGCGTCATGCCCATGAAGACGGTGCCGAGGAACTTGCCTGTGGGACCGAATTTCCAGTTGAACTCGGCAAAGCCGGCGCGAGCACAGGCGTGGCATCCGTTGATGAGGGGATAACCGAGAGTGAACGATACGCCGCCCTCGGAGTTGGAGTTGGAGTTCGGCCAAGTGGTGCCATCGCGATCGCCGGGCCAGACGGCGACATTGGGAAACTGGTTCTTGGTGTTCTGGAACTGCGGACTTTGTTGCATGCCGGCCTGATCGAGCAACTTGAGGTCTTCGGCATTGATGATCTTGGGCATGCCGTTGACGAAGAGCAGTCCGTTATTGGTGTTGGCGCGCAAAGGGTAGGTGATGAAGGCGACGTCAACCACTGGGCCAACCGCGTCGAAGCCGCTGATGATGCCGACGTCTCCGCCGCTCTGCCGTTGCAGCATGCGGGTAAACGCAACCGCTGCGGGTGAGGCGCCAGCTTTCGACATCTGATTGATGAAGCAGTCGGCGAAGCTGGGAGGCTGGGGCGCATTGTCGCAGGCCTTGTGGGCGGCAGCGAGAAAGGTGGACGGCATGTGCCAGACGGAAGCGGCAGTGATGCGTCCGGCACCCGGGCCTGGAGGCATGGTGGCGCTAGGGTTCTGGGCGATGGAAAACGTAGAGGCTAGAAGAGCGGTGGCCAATAACAGTGGTTTCATTTTTCCGGGTCCTTTGCGGTAACAGTGTAATGCAGGCAGGCAGTTGCCAGTAGCCGGTGGTCAGTTGCCAGTTGGAGCATAGGCGGCTGCGGTGAACGCGGACATTCCCGACCCTGCCGCTTCGACCGCGCTCAGGGCAGGCTCTTTCCCAGAACACGAGAAAGGACGGAGCATCCGGCCGCGTGCGAATTCATCAGAAGGAGTCGCGGTCTGAGAGGGGCTTCACGAGGCAAACGTCGGCATGAATATCTTCAGCTTCCGCGAGAGGAAGATATCGATCGCCTTGCACCGTCCGGAAGCAGGACTGGCAGATGCTTTCCTTTTCGGATCGGCGAGCGAACGCAGAAGGCTGTGGGCCTAGATTCAAAGTACCCATGGGACACTCCCAGTCATTCGCGGTTCAGAGGTTTTGAGTTCAGCGATCCACGAGCCGCAGATTTCGCCACTTGATTCGAAAGATCATATGAAAATGACGCTCACTCGAACGTGATGACGGTCACACTCAGCGGTGATAAGACGGCCGTGCACTCATTCTGGGATTACATTTCACTGCGGGGGCCGTCAAAAACTCGGGTGGCGGTGGTGACCCACATCACAGACTGCGACTCGAGAGTCAGCCGACAATACCTTTAGAACGATGCAGGCGATGAACAAATTTCGAAAGCTGTTGACTGCAGTGCTCGTGCTGTCGATCGCCCTGTGGGCCGAGGCCGGGCTGGCACTGGTCGAGGGCGACCAGGTCATGCAGTGCTCGATGAGCGCACACGAAATGCAGTCCATGACCGGCATGCCTTGCTGTCCTGGCGACGAGATGCAGGCACCTGCGTTGTCTGGAGAGCGGCCACCTTGCTGCTCGGTGAGCAATGCGCCGGAGCGTCCACTGGGATTTGTGGTCAGCTCGCAGCGAACGATGGCGCAGCCGTTGGATGTGGCGACCGGAGTTAGCGGCTCCTTGCCGCAGACGGCGCATCAGTTTGGAATCTGGCGGAGCGCGGACGCGCCCCGTTTCGTGAAACCCGTCCTCGAACTTAAAACCGACCTCAGAGTTTAGAGCGCGCATCGCTGTGTCTGCGCGACGGAGAAGTGTGCCGTCGCAAGCTGAGACCAGCGGATAGAGAGGCCACCCCGCCAAGCGCAACAACGGTGCTCGTCGGGGGCCCCCGGGTAAACGTCCGCGCATCCATTGAGATGAGGAAATCATGAAATCGAAAGTAATGTTAGTGGTAGTCACGATGTTGTTTGCGCTGGCGATGATGGCGCAGACTGCGACACAAGCTGCCCCGGCTGCTCCGGCGACGGGCGATTCCGCGAATTGCTGTGCATGTTGCGGCCATGACATGGCCAACATGAAGGCCGGCGACAAGTGCCCGATGATGAAAGACGGGAAGATGGCCGATGGGAAGATGTGCTGCGGCAGTTCGTCGTGCTGCGCTGGCGACAAATGCCCGATGATGAAGAAGGACAAGACCACCGCCGGAAAGTCATGCTGCGCCAACGGAGCGGCTTGCTGCAAGAGCGGAGCGATGCCTTGCTGCGGTAGGGACAAGACCGCCGCGTAAGAACAACTCTGAGTGCGGATGCAGTAGGAGGGGCACGGCGAGGGCCGTGCCTCTCTTTCTTTTACTAACCGGCGGTGTGGCGGCTATTCCACGTCAGCAGCAAGCTGGTTATGTAGTCCGTGAGTATCCTGAAGTTGGTGACGTTCTGCTCGTCGTCAACGGTGTTCACGGAGTCGCCGCTCAGGCCGAGTCTCATACCAAGTTCGCCAATGAGTCCACCCACCTCGCCCGGCAGGATTCGCGAACGATGGCCGAGCAGCAAGGTGAAGAGATGATCGACGCGATCGACGTGCGGTCCGCCTAGTGATCCGAATTCCTTGGCGAGCTCTTCGATTTGAAAGCGCACAACGGTGCGTAGCGCGGCAATGTAGTCGTTGTCAGCCTCGGGAGAATGGGAAGAAAGACCATCGAGCAAAGAGACACATTTGGCGAGCGTGTCTTTAGCGCGGGAGTACGGATTTCCAGCAACCAGCTTTCCGGGCTCGGCTCGACGGCCCACTTCTTCTCCTGTCACATTGGTTGGCGCAATCGCACGAAAACGTAACCGATTGGCTAGCCAGCCGTCCCCAGCTTCTTCCTCGCCAGCGGCCGCGCGAAGGCGTTGGTGGGGTTGTGCGAGTTGATGGTCAAGACCTGGTGATAGTACTTCATGGCCTCAGACTTGTCGCCCGACTTTTCGTAGGCCTGAGCGAGCAACACGAGAATGAAGGGATCTTTCTGGTCGGCCTTCTGTAGCTCCTCGATAGCAGACTTGTAGTTGCCTCCGTAGAAGGCCACGTACCCTGTGAGATAGGGATAGAAGCGCTGCTGGTCGGCGTTCTTGCTCTGGTCGAGAGCGGTTTTGGCGGCGGCGACATCGGCGTCGGCTTGCTTGGGCTTGCCCTCGCGCGCAGCGATGCGGGCCTTGGCGTTTTCCAGCCGGAAGCTCCACAGGTCACGGTCGGCCTCTGACAAGTTGGGCATACGCAGCGCAGTATCGTAGCCGGTCTTGTACCACTTCGCTGCGTTGGCGGTGTCACCGCATTCGAGGTAAATGCGCGCTAGTTCATTGGCCACTCCCGCGGCGTCAGCGAACTTCTGGTCCTTCATCTGGGCGTCGAAGGCGAGCTGCTCATATCGAGCGACCTGCGGCAGGTCGCATTGAAATGCATACGAGACTGCGGTGGTGCGGAGCGCTTGCACTCGCCGGTCGGGAGGCGCGAGTTCGATCGCCTGAAGAAGATAGGTATGCGCCTTAGTGTAGTCACCCTTCAGATCAAGGACGATGCCGGCAGTGAGGTTGGCTTCGTAGTTCTTCGGATCGCTGGCGAGCAATGGGTTGAGGATGGCGAGAGCTTCGTCCTGTTTGCCTTCGCTGTTGAGTTGCTGCGCCTGCTTGATTTGAGGATTGACGGTGCCTTGGATGGTCACCTGCGAGAAGAGGAGTGAGGAACTCAGGAGCAGAAACGCACACGAACGGATTTTCATAGCGCGGCAGATTATGACACACGCGGGGAGGATTGGCATCCCCGTGGCGAGTCGCCAGTCGCTAGCACTCAGTCGCCAGTAACTGCAGATCTCTCCGCTTAAGTCGTAATGACATCGGATGATTGTCGGCTGCTATCAGCGGTTTAGGTCCCACCCTTTTGCTGCGCAAAAGGATGGGGCACCCAGTACGTTTTCGACGCTCTTCCGCTACTGCTCCAGCGAGTTGATCTTGGCGTTGGAGTCGGTCGAGAGTACCCAAACCCTTGGGTTCGCTCCTACGCCGCTGCCGGCGGCGTCGACGACATAAGCAATTCCGACAGTGGTGCCGTTGAGAACCAACGGTGCGCGTCCGGTGGAGTCGACGCTATAGGTCAGCGTCTGCATGAGGCCTTGCTGCGCGCCTCCGGGGCCACTGGTGTCGTAGAAGAGTGAGAGGTTGCCGTTTCCGTCGGCGGTGGCGGAGTCGGCTTCGACAGTGACACTGGGAAGGACAGTTTGGAGAGTCCCGCCCATGTAAGAACCGCTGAACGACGCGTTGGTGGGCGACGTAGCGAATTGGGGAACGAGGGTCCCTGTGGTGACGCCCGAATCGCCTTCGAGGGTGAATCCGATGGCGTTGGAAAGATAGAAGACAACCGAGTTGGTGCCAAAGCCGGTGAGCGTGGTGCGTCCGTTGCTGGCCACGCTGTAGGTCCCGGTATAGGTGTTGGTGCTGAGCGTCCCACCGAGATTCTGGTCGGTGGTCACCTTAATATTGCCGTTGCCGTCGAAGGTCACGAAGGCGAGCAATCCGGAAGGTACGGTAGTGCTGTTGGATGTTCCTACGCCCTGAAGCTCGAGGACGGTGGTGGTACTGAGCATGCTGGTGGACCAGGTGTTGATTGTGGTGTCGAGATCAAATAGCGCGAGGGGCGCGGAGGACGAGAGCGGATCGACACCCACCATGATGAGCTGGCCGGCGGACGGGGCATAGAAGCTGTAGTTGGTGGTGACGGAGTTTGCCGTCAGGGTCGCGGTGCCGCGTCCGGTGATGGGATCGATGGCGACAAACGAGCCGGTAAAGGCCTGGCTGGCGGCAACCACGCCGTTGTCGTTGGTGTCCTGGAGGCCGTTGGTCCAAGCGCCGGTATTCGAGGACTGGAACGTTCCCGCGGCTCCATAACGCTGAAGCGAAGCGTCGGCGCCATTCGCACCGAACGCCCAGAATCCTGCCAGCTGAGCAATGGTGACCTTGGTGGTGGACGTGACCTTGTCGATGACTCCGGTGCCCTGGTTTCCGGCCGTGCCGTTCTGGATGAAACGGATGGTACCGGTAGCGGGTACGGCGAGCTGATAGGTAAAGGTGCCGAGAACTGGAATCACCAGAGTCATGGGACCGGTGTTGGTGGTGTCGAGCGAATACGTGCCGGTAAAAGCCAGCTTGGTATGCACGCCGGCGGGGCTGTTGGAGTCCATGAGTCCGGCGGTAATGTTGCCCTGTCCGTCGGAGGTGAAGCTGCCGGCTTGCACCACCCGGCTGCCATTCTGGTATCCGGAAAATGAGAAGACGTAGTTGCCGTTAAGGCGTCCGGTTGGGCCGTTGATAGTGAGACTCAACGACGTGCTGGCCGTGGACGGCGGCGTGGCCGAATCGCTGACCTGCACGGTGAAGGTCTGCATCCCTTGAGCGGTAGGAGTGCCGGTGATGAAGCCTGATGTGCTGAGGGTCAGCCCTGCGGGCAGGCTGCCGGAGGTAAGCGACCAAGTATAGGGCGGCACGCCTCCTACAGCTGTCAGCGTGCCGCTGTATGGCACGCCAACCGAGCCAGAGGTGAGCGAGGTAGTACTAATCGACAACGTCGGATTAACGGTAATGGACTCAGAAGCGATATCGACAGCGGCGGTGGGAGTCTGCGAATCGGTGACCTGGACTTTGAACGAAGTCGCGCCCAGGGTCGTCGGGGTTCCGCTGATGACACCGTTAGCGCCGCTGGTGCTGATGCTCAATCCGGGCGGCAGCGTGCCGGACGCCAGCGCCCAAACGAAGGGCTGTTTGCCTCCCGTGGCCGTGAGGGTAGCGGAGTAAGGGACATTGATAACGGCGGCCGGAAGTGCGGCGGAATTAATAACCAGCGGGCCGACCGGCGTGGGCGGATGGCCGGTAGCGCAGGAGAGTGCGAATCCGCTGAGAAACAAAGATATAAGGAGAAGAAGAGCGTTCTTCGACGCGGTCATTATGTCCTCATGGCCCAAAGCACTTGAAGCGCGAGTACGAGCGGCGCAACCGCCAAGTTACGGCAAAGAAATTAACGGTACTCCGCGGCGTACGGAGCGAGCAAGCGGTTTCCGTCGCAGCACCATGGTAAAGCAGTTTTGCGTTTCGAGTTTCAAGTTTCGAGAGTACGGGCAAGGATAAGCACTTCCAGGTTCATGCACTCTCGAAACGGAAGAAGTCGGCGCCGCTGAACTTCATCAGGCGCGCTTTGCCGTTGGCGATGAAAAGGAACTCGATCCGCTCGGGATTGGGCGCGTCTTCGGTGGGACGAAACTCGTACTCGCCGATACGCTCAAGGGGAAACTGACCCTCGACCCAGAGGTCACCCTTCAGGATTACGATTTCCGCCATCGATCCTTCGAATGCACCTGCGCCAAGATAGGTTCCGGTGAGCGCGGAGTATTCGGGAGGCGCAGTGAACGTGCGCGGGCCGGAATATTTGGAATTGGGATACCAATCTCCGCCACGCATGAGTTCGACGACCGGGCCGGGCTTGTCTTTGTCTTTGTCGTCCTTCGATTTTTCGTTTTTGGCGCGGCCGAAAAGGAACGACGCGTCAGTGAGCAGCGGATCGGCGGACATGAAGTAATCGCCACTGCCGTGTTGCAGCGGAATACGCTTGCCCTCGACGGTCGCGAACAACACGCCGTCGTCGGAAATCTCGATCGATTTGCCGGAAGGTGAGGTATACACGCCGACGTAATCGGCAGCGTTCTTCACTTTGGTCGGGTCTTCGATCTCGGGAACTGCGGGCGCGGGCTTGCCTGCGGGTGCCGACATCAACTGCATGGCATATTTCGCAACGGGGACGGGGCGATAACCTTGCTGCGCATTAACGGAAGCGAACGCACCCACGCCGGCGTCGAGATCGACGTTGATGGCCGACATGAACGACGCCATGCCACCCGTATGCCGCAGAATTGTGTGACCGTCAAGAGTGTCCACCGCGATGCCGTAGCCATAGCTGGCGGTGGGGCCGAAGTCGGGTGCCTTGATACACGGTTTCGACATGAGAGCGAAGCTGTCGGTCGAGACGATGCGGGCATTCGGTGCCTGGCCGCGGTTGAGCAGCATCTGCATATAGAGCGCCATGTCGCCCGGAGTGGAGGCGATGCTACCGGCAGCGTCGTCGAATTGCAGGTTGGCGGCGGGAGCGAGGCGTCCATTGCGCGGATAGGGGCGGTCTTCGAAGTACGGCACCCAACTCTGCGCAGTGCGCGGACGAATGCCGTTGGTGATGACGGGCGCGGTGGCACGCATGCCGACGGGATCGAGCACGCGGGCCTTGACGGCGGCCGGCCAGGTGCGCCCGTCGAGTGCCTGGATGAGGTTTCCCAAAATGTCGAAGCCGAGGTTGCAGTAGTAGAAGCGCTCGCCGGGCTTCCAGGCCTGTGTGAAACGGGTGGCGCGATCAGAGGGAATGAGCGAAAGCGCGTCGGGGAGTCCGGCGGAGTGGGTCAGCAGGTCGTGCGCGGAAACCGGACCATAGGTAGTGACAATCGGCAGCCAAGGCAGGTAATCGAGTACCGGCTTGTGGAGATCGAGTTTGCCTTCTTCGTGCAGTTGCAGGCACACCAGCGCGACAAACGACTTGGTAATGGAGCCGATGTGAAACAGCATGTCCGTGGAAACTGGCTGCTTAAGGCCAGCGTTGCTGAACCCGTAGGTAACGACGCGAACGGTGCCCGCGCGGTTGGCCGTGCCGAGAGTGAGCCCGGGAGAATTCATCGCCTTCATGTAAGACTCGACGAATTGGTCGAGGGCCTGGTCGGATGGCGTTCGCGCAGTTACGGAACTGGCCGTCTGCGACTGAGCCGCTTCGACGATCGTGAACGATCCGGCGGTAAGGGCGACCGCGGCACGTGCGGAAGTAGAGAGAAAGCTGCGACGGTTGACGAGAGGCATAGGTTCGAGTCCAACGAGAAAGCTAAGGTAACGCACGCGCAGTGGATGGGCAAGAAAGATAACAGTGGCTAGTGGTCGGTGGCTAGTGACTAGAATCAGAGCATGAAGAGATTGGGAGCGAGTTGGCACGGGATCGCGACATGCGTGCTGTGCGTGGCATCGCTGGTGACGGGCGCGGCACCAACGGCGCGGGCGCAGACGGCGCCGACGACGCAAGAGCAGCAACGGAAAACCAGCACGCCGTATTCCGGCGATCTGTCGATTTTCGATTATCCCGACCGGGACAAGAAGCTGCACATTAACCAAGTGATGGACTTGCTGGGCATCGTTCCCGGCAAGAGCGTAGCGGACATCGGAGCGGGATCGGGATGGTTCACGGTGCGGGCGGCGCAACGGGTGACCCCGGCCGGCAAGGTTTATGCGGTGGACATCAATCCCGAGGCCATTCGATATGTGCAGGAAAGAGCGCAAAAAGAGAAGCTGACGAACGTCACCACCGTGCTCGGGACCGGAGACAATCCGCGGCTTCCTCCGGACAGCGTGGATGCGGTGCTGCTGTTGAAGACGTACCACGAAGTGGCAAAGCCGGTTGAGTTGATGCGGAACTTGCGCAGCGCACTGCGAGCGAATGCGCGAGTCGGCATCATCGACCGCAATGGAAACGGGGAGAATCACGGAGTACAGAAGAATGTCGTGATCCAGGAAGTCGAATCGGCGGGTTATCGTCTGCTCGGTGAGCATGACGAGTTGGTGAAAGACGACCGCATGGATTATTTCCTGATTTTCGTGGCGAAGTAACCGTGCCGGCAGACGATTACGAAAAGCAAAATCAAAAGCAACCACGGATTAACACGGACCATACGGATAAGACTTAAGTCCTAAAGACAAAAGGCGACCGCGGATTTCGCGGACAGCGCCGATCAGAATTGGAAAACAATCTTCGCCACGCGACTCCGTGATGACAAGGATGTGCGATGGACGTGACCGACGGTACTCGACGCCCGATCAATCGGCAAACAGCGGAACATTATGTTTGGGGAGGCGACTGCGACGGCTGGCACCTGCTGAAACAGCCGCAGCTCAGCGTGATTGAAGAGCGCATGGCTCCCGGGGCCAGTGAAGTCAGGCATCATCACGTGCATGCCCGGCAGTTTTTCTACGCTCTATCGGGAGAGCTCACCCTCGAAGTCGAAGGGCGCGAATATCTACTGGGACTGGGCGATGGGCTGGAGATTTCCCCCGGACAAAAACACCAGGCCTTCAACCGCAGCGGTTCGGAAGTGCGGATGCTGGTGATCAGCCAGCCGCCCAGTCACGGGGACCGGGTAGTCAGCGGATAGACGCCCTCTATGGCGCGGTTGGCGTACCGCCAGTTTGCGGCGTGAAGCCGACGCGTCCGACGCGGATGAGTTCCGACCATTGGGGACTATCGTCAGCGGCTTTCGCGGCATCATTGATATGGGCCTGCGCTTTGAGCGCGGGGAGCGATAGTCCGCCGGTGACAAAGCGATGGTGCTCATACAGCATCTCGTCCATCTTGCCGTTCAAGAGAACGCGCCAATTCCATACGGTCCCCATGTCCTGGGCCTGCGATGCGGATACGTCGATGTTGGTGGTGCAATTGTTGGTGACGGCGTTGTACCACTCGGGCTGGCGATGGAGTTCGTTGACGCGTTCGAGATAGTCGAGAAATATCTTTCGAGTGAGTTGCGGCGGAACGGTGGTGCGGAAGAGGTAAACCTCTTCGTCTTTGCGGAAATTGGTGCGCAAGCGGACGACATCGCGCTCATCACTGACAATGTAGGCCAGTTCGTACTGGCGAAAGAAGCCGCGAATGGCAGAGTAGCTTTGACCCACAACGTCGCGCGTTTCGATGGAGATGGGCACGTGGCCTTGAGGGCCGAAGTCGAAACTGACGATGGGATGCGCGATCAGGGTCGGCCCCCACCAGGTGATGAAGAGATCGGCGCCGGAAAGGTTGGCGAGATCGTAGGACCGGGTCTCCCACTGGCAGGTGTAGTCATGCGTGGTGACGTAACTACAGTTGCGAACGTTGTGAATCGTGATGTGATCGCCATCGATGTCGGCCGAGGCGGTTTCGGCATTGTCCGGCTGCCAGTTGCGGTCGCCCGTGGGCTTGATGGAGAACCACCAGAAGGCGACAAGGACAAAACCGGCGAAGGCGACGAGCAGGCCTTTGTGTCCGGAGCGAAGAAACAGAAGCGCGCCAAGTACCACAACGAGATACACGACGGCAGCAGGCGCGCGCAAGGCGGGAAAGGGCGAGTCAAAATAGAGCGCGGCTGCGGACCAAATGGTCAACAAAAGGGCGATGAGGAACAAAAACGCGAACACGATGCGACGGAACCAGAGCAAGAGGCGAGTCCTTTCCCGAGTCAACCGAGCTACGACATCAGCGTGTAGCGAATATTAGAACAGAGCAGGCGCAAAAATAGTATTGCTTCAGGTGGGACGGAGCCCGCTCGATAGCGGCGATGAGCAGGTCTGGCGGCGATGCGGGAGCGTTGATGGATGTATACTTTGTTAGGATGCGCCCGTAGCTCAGCTGGATAGAGCGATTGCCTCCGGAGCAATAGGTCGGGAGTTCGAATCTCTCCGGGCGCGCCATCCATCCTCCCTTCCCATTCCTTACTGGAGTCCGACGAGCCGCTGGATCTGCAGCCGACTGTCGTGCTCTTGGTCGGAAAGCGACAGAACCCTCGGCGCCATCGACGATGGAGCGGTGACGATGGCTCGGACAAAGTCCCCGGCGGACATCCACCAGCCTCCGAGAGCGTGACCGCCTGCTTGGCTGATGATCAGTGGGCGCCAATCTCGACCATCGTGCGAAGCTTCTAAGAGAGATGCAAACGTCGTGTGTTTGGGAGAATTCCCGGCCGGGCCGAGTGAGTCCTCGTCGAGGCTGACTTCGACGCAGCGGGTGTCGAGTCGAAGGCCGACCTTTAACAGTTTGAGGGCGCTTTCCTTGGCGCTCCAAAGCAGATTCGAGAAAAGGCCGCGCTCGCTGGGAGGCACGCGGCTCACCAGCATTTGTTCAGCTTCGCTAAAGTAGTCGGCAAGGAAAGCGTCGCTGCGCGGCTCGATAAATTCCAGGTCACACCCGATCGAGATTTGTGGGGCTGTAACGGCACAAGCGGCAACACCGGTGCTGTGCGTAATTGAAATCGATACCTCGCACGGACCATTATCGAGAAACACCTCCGGCGCACCTGACTCGGCTGAGCGTATTTCGATTCGGGCCAACGATTGTCGATCGGAGGGCGCTTTCAGGTACACCGCAACAGCCCGCTTGGCGGTCCATCGGCCCAACCGCCAATCAGTTCGGCGTTTGGGAAAACGCATGGCATCGAGACGCAGTTTCTCGTGAGGACCCAGCCAGTCATCGGATACCGGCATCTCAGCTTCGGACTGCTCCAGCCACAAGACTTCCATCACAGCTCTTGCAAAACCGTGTGCAGGTCGGGTGTGTCGGTCTTCTCGCTTCCAATTCTTGCAGAGCGTTTCTGTTCTTCGCGAGCGATCCCGTTTTCTACCGACTGGATGAGATACGGTCGCAAATTCTTCGGCGAAATGATGTTGTTTAAGGCGCCTTTCTCGAGCGCGCGATGCACACTGTGAATTCCATCGAACTCGGCGGCAACTTCACCGAGCTTCTCGGAGTAAACGAGCTTGAAGAGCTCGTCGGATCCGGCACGCAGCCGGATCTTGGTGACGCCGTCGGCTTGCGCCATCGCCTCATTCATCGCCAGGACACGAGGATCCTTGCGGGTCCTGGCTTCCACCTCGGTGGTGAAGACGACTGCTGCCGCCGGCGCACCACCGATCACGGATGCGTACGAGCCTTCCAGCGCGATGACCTCGAGTTGCTCGTTCAACGCGCGCGAAAAGACCACATAGGCGCCGCCGTGGTAGCGCGAGATGACGCAGAAGACCATCGGGCCTTTGAAATTGACGACCGACCTTCCGATCTCAGCACCATACTCCAGTTGCAGCCGCCGCATCGACTCAGGTGAGCCATCGAAACCCGACAGATTCGCGAGGACGACCACCGGCCGATTGTTGCTGGCTGAATTGATGGCCCGCGCGACCTTTTTCGATGACAGGGGAAAGAGCGTGCCGGCGGTCCACTGGTCGGGCCCGTCGGCCGGGACAAAACCAAGGCGCGGTACCGGCTTCGATTCGATGCCGATAAGACAAACCGGATAGCCGCCGAGATGGGCGTCCCAAACGACGGTGGTGTGCGCAGACCGCATACCTGACCAACGCTCCAGATGGGCGTGGTCCTGATCGACAACCGCCTTCATGACTTGCCGGATGTCGAACGACTTCTTGCGTCCGGGATTGGTTTCATCCGAAAAGATTTCGCCGATCAGCTTGAAGCTGCTGTCTCCGTTCGCGTGTGGTTGTAGTCGAACGTCGCGCTCAACGGGGTCGGTGGTGATGGCGCGTCGCGGGAACCGCTCGCCCGGCGCGATGTAGGCGTGTTCGTAGTGACGCATCAGGATTTGGCAGGCATCGTTGATATCGCGTGCGAAGTACTGCGCCTGACCGTTCAAGCCCATGATGCGGTCATATCCACCGATGCCAAAATTGTCTTCAGCCGACACACTGCCCGAGTAGTCGAGCGCGCGCTTCCCGGTAAGCACCATCGCACCGGTCGGAGTCATGATGAGCACCCCTCGGGTGTGCATCAGCATGGTCGCCTCGGCGTTCCAGTAGGGCTGCGCACCGACGTTGATGCCGTTCACCACCAGGTTTATCTCGCCACCGGCCTGGGTGAAAGTGATCAGCCGGCGCAGAACCTGGGCGATCCAGTCCATGTTCTCGACGCCGCTGTCCATGGAGATTTTCGCTCCGGCCGAAAGGGTGAACCACTCCACAGGAATGTGTTTCTCTTCCGCAAGATCCAAAGCGGCGATGACACGACGGCATTCTGGTTCGGCGATGGCTCCAAGGTCCTTGCTAGGATCTCCCAGCAACATGACACGAGTCATTCCTTCGGGGTAGCGGTCGGTGAAGTTGCGAATGAGGCCAACGATGATGTTTGCCTTGTTCTGGCCGTAGGGACGTTCGACCGGTTGCAGCCGTGCTTCGGCGTCGAGATCGTATTCGACAAACTCACCGGGAGGGAAATCCGCCCGTGTATCGTCGGGTTTCGGGGTGAGCATCTTAACGATCTCGTAGGGATAGAGCAGTCCGCGCTGGCGCATTTTGACGACTTTCTGGTCATACGCCGTCAAGGGCTTCATAGGCTGCAGCTTGGCCGCGGGCCGGAAGGTCATGAGCAGTCCGGCGTCTACTGGGGCGGAAATACGCATCACGGTATCGCGTGACTCCCCGGTCTTCGAATCGGGAATGCGAGCCCGGACCACTACCTGCTCCAAACCGAGGCCGTCCGCCAGCGGGGCCAACTTGTGAACGATGTCGCTCACTTCATCCGAGTTGAGATTGAGCGTGGGCCACACATAAAGAAAGATCCGGTTCCAATGCAGCCGCGTGCGCGGAGTACGCGTGGCCTGGAATGAACGGATGGCAGCCGTCGTCTCGGCGAACATACGCTCGAGGTGAGGCAGTTGGATGATGCGGCCGGCCTTGTCACGCACCGGCGTCAGGTCACGCACTTCGGCCACCGCAAACAGACGTTCGTCCTTGGGGTTCTCGAGGGCAACCGCATGCAGAAGGTAAACGTCTTCCACGGACGGCTGCCGTTCCATCTTGAAATTCTTCAGCCGCCAGAAATGCAGGCGTTCTGCCATCATCGGATGAACGCCTCGGAAGAGTTCCACCTCCTGGTATCCCTCGCCGGAGGGCTCATAGGTGAAGTGCTGCATACCTGCCATGCCGAGGTCGCTTCCAGCGCCGGACGACACCACAACAATGTGCCGGATCGGGCGCGGGAATTCCGCGGCATTGAGGATGGAGTGAATCTCCTTTTCAGCATTCTGAGGGGCGGCCAATGGGCCTTCCTGCCGGGTGTAGAAATCCAGCACAAGTTCGTCGGCGGCGGGGACCTCCGCGAGGAACGGGAACAGTGCCTGCACGGCGCTTGCGAGCTGCTGATACGCAACGTGCGTGGCGAAGACATGGAAACGCGTACCGTTCTCGACATATTGGGCCGACACGCAGCTGAATCCATTGCTGGATACAGTGCGAAAGTTGGTGAGTGTCCGCACACAATAGTAGCGGGAGATTATCGCCTCCAGCATCAGCTCCTGCACGAAGCGCGGCGAACCAGCAAACCGGCCCGACAGGAGGCTGAGAAGCGGTTCCGGGCAATCAATCAGCGCACGCAGGCGTTGGCTTCGGTCGGCGGCGTCGGGGTTGGCGGCGAGATAATCCAGATGGCCCTGCACCTCGGCGTAGATTTTCTTGCGTGCCTTCTCAAATAATGGCTGCTCGAAACTCCGATAGCGCAACTCACGCGCCAGATCGCTGATGGCGGGGAACAGCCCACGGGTAATCGAAACCATGCGGTCGAGCAGCGTGCGGAAGGATTGGTCGGCGGGCAGGGGGCGGGCTGCGATCCGCGCCAACCGCCGTTGCAGCACGCCCGTAACTGGCGCTACCTGTTGCTCCAACCGTTGGTGCGATTTGTAGATCCAGAGCAGGCTCTCTTCCAACTCGGGGGAACGATCCAGCGCCGCCACGCCATAGTGCGCAACCGCACGACGCACCGCGGCAACGAACTCGGCCGGAGCCCCGTCCCCGCGGGTATCGAGCATGCGGAGATACGAGAACAGATACGCTTCGGTGCTGGGCGATTCCGCCCCGGTTTGACCGTTGACCTTGGGATTTCTGCGGAACAGAGAACACAGGTCGACGAAGATGTTGAGGATCTCATCTTCTCTGTCGCGCATCTCGGCGCCATCCGAAACGGTCTCGGGGAATTGGTTCCACTCTGCCAGCAGACGCGCAGTGCGCCCACGATCGACATCAAAGCCCAACATGAGCTGTCGAAGTTCTTCCAGATTGCGCAACCAGCGAGAGTGATCGTCTTCAGCCTCCTCACCGGAGCCGAACGATATTCCGAACGAGGCCCGCTCGGTCGACGTGGAGGTTTGCCGATCGGTCGCTGGCTCGATCTGAACCAGGGGATCTCCGGGACCGACCTGCACGTGAGGAATGGCCAGTACTTGCCTGACTTTGCCGGGGAACGTCGCCAGCACCTGCATTTCCATTTTCATGGCTTCGAGGACGGCGAGGCGGTCGCCCGTCGAAACCATGTCGCCCGGCTTTACTAAGACGGAAGCCACGACCGCAGGTGAGGGCGCGCGCACCGCTCCGCCGTCGTCGCGATCGATGCGGTGTGAGACGCCATCCAGTTCGATCCTGTAACCCAGGCCTCGCTCGACCGAAATGGTGTGGAAACGGCGGCCGAAAGCTGTCAGCCAGTACTCGAACGGTCCCAGGCGCTCGAGGTGTGCATCGATGCGCGAACCATCGACCTCCACGCGATACTGCTGCAGGTCGAGACGATAAACATTGATGGAGTACGATTGATCGCCATAGCGCAGCACAACGGTATGGCCCACTTCGCTGCGAACTTGTGGCCGTCCGCGCAGCGCCGATGCATAAAACTGCGCCTGCTCGACCTTTCGCTCGCTCTCGTAAGCCTCGATCGCCGCCTGCACCAACGCCACTTCGACAAATTGTCGAGAGAGGTGCAGCCCCTGAGCCGCGAGGCGATCCAGCCAGCCGATATCAGCTTGTGGGTTCTGTATCTCTGAACGGCCCAGCAGATCCAGGAGGAACGCACGATTGCTGGCTCCGCCCTTGATGACCACAACGCTGTTGTGTAAGACCCGCTGAAGTCGTGCCAGCGCTTCCCTGCGGTTCTGTCCCCAGGCGGTGATCTTGGCGATCACGGGGTCGAACTCTGCCGGCAGAAAATCGCCTTCTTCGACGCCCACATCAATACGCACTCCCGGTCCAGTCGGGATGCGAAGACGTTCGATAACGCCGGAAGAAAGTGCAAATTCCTCGTCTGCGTCCTCGGCCTTCAGTTGCACCTCGATGGCGTGACCGGTCGTCCGGGGCGGCTCGCCTTCCAGACGTCCGCCGCGGGCTACATGAATCTGAAGCTTCACCAGGTCGATGCCAGTGGTGCATTCGCTAAGAGGATGCTCGGCATCCAGTCGAGTGTTCATCCCCGCAAAGAAAAATTGTCGGGTCTCCGACTCGTACAGGAACTCAACCGTGCCGGCATTGTGATACCCCGCCGCCTGGCTCAGCCGGACTGCCGCTTCGCGCAACACCTGGTCCTGTTCCGGCGATAGAGCCGGCGACGGTGCTTCCTCGATTACGTTCTGGTGGTAGTGCTGTATGGTGCAATCACGAACTCCGGCAGCCCAGGTCGTACCGTGGTAATCGGCAATGATCTGGACTTCGACGCGGCGGGCGCCGTGATGCAAGGCATCCGCAACGGTCTCGACTGGCCCTCCGCTCCATTGAGCGACCCGAATTTGTGCTTGTTCGGCGAGCAGCTTCGAGGAAATTTTGTCTCGCAGTCGTTGCATCACGTTGCCTTCAGGACCAATGAACACGATGCCCATATCGCGGCAGAGATCGGCAAACTGGGCGTGTTCGGCCACAAAACCCCAGCCGACCCACACCGCCTCGGCTCGCGTTTCCGTTAACGCGCGCGCCAGACGGTCATAATCGAGGTAACAGCTTTTAAGCGAACGAGTGTTGGGATCGATGACCTGAGCAGCGCCTAGCGACACCGCTTCGTCGGCCTCGCGAACAAACATTGCGCGGCGGTCGGGGTCCGCGAAGAGTGCAATCGTTCGCAGGGAGGTATTGTTTTCCTGGTTGAATTCACGCGCCGCATGAATGAAACGCATGGCGGCTTCGCCGCGATTCACCATCGCGACTCTCTGAAATTCGTGCTTCATAAGTCTCCTGCTTCTGACGCCTCAACGACTCAATGAACCGCGACTTCTTCCGGTAACACGACCGAGCGCAGCGCTTGCAACGACTCGGCGTCGGGCCCGTTCGGGAGAGCCACGGTGCTGTAACCACCCAGGCGCACGTAGCAGTTGCCCGTCGCGTCCACCACTTCAGCGTCGAAGTTTCCCTGCTCGGGATGCGGCGTCACCACCGCATAGAGGCGGCCCTCCGCCGATTGCGGAGCGCGCATCCAGCTCACCCGTTGGAGGTGTTGCGGCAGGCCCATTCGGCTGCTCGTACCCATCTCCCAAATCCCGGCGGTCTGGAAACACAACTCGATGAGCCGCGGTGCCATGAGCGTCGGCAGATTGGACGGTTCATGATTGCCGGGCAGTCCGGCCGCCATTTCGCCGATCATTCGTTTTCCGTCCCACCAGGCGCGTTGTAGAACCTGGTATGCGGGGCCGTGGAAATAAATGCGATAAATTTGCGCGGCTTCGACGATCGCTTGTGCTGACAATCGCGGAGTTGCGCCTGCCATCGCCTTTGCTCCCTGCCGGCTGACTCGCACTCGTGCCGTGAAGTGCGTGGTTTCCTGTGGCTGTGGCTGGTTCGGCAGCACGCGCTTGCCGATCAAGCGGCAATCAGCGATCAGTTTCTCTCCTTGCGGATAGAACAGCGCCTGGATCGTTACCGTCCGCGGGTCGTCTTTGTAGAACTTGAACGGAGCCAGGAAGTTGACTTCCTCGATCGCCTCAATGTGCCAGCCGGGATGCACGCACAACGCAGCTTCAGCGAAAGCCTCGATACCCATGACGCCGGGCAACACCGGAGTGCCGTCGATGCGGTGGTCGTACAAGAACGGCTGTGCCACCGGATCGAGCGTCGTCTCCATCGTCAAGCCGCTGTAGAGGCCCATTCCGGTTATCTTGCCGACCATCGGGCCCTGCGTGGCCAACTTCTCATTCGCGGCTGCCAACGCCGCGATGTCAAGGCCGCCGGTTGGGTCCCATTCGCTCAGCATCGCGCCCAGACGCTCGGCAATTACAACTTCGCCGTGCGTGCCTCCAGCGGTCAGCTCCCGGCGAATCAGGGGAACGCCCACCTCTGGCGGCAACATGTCGATGCCCGCCAGTTCCATCATCTTGGGGATCGAGCCGCGTGTCGCCATACCGATGCCGCCCCACGCCGTCCAGTCGATGACGATGCCGCGCGTCTGTGGACGAGCAGTTCGGAAGCTCGAGGTGTATTTGCAAAGCAAATCGTTGGCGGCGCTGTAATCGGTTTGGCCGCCGTTGCCGAAGCGTCCGGCGATCGAGCTGAAAGCGACTGTCGCCCCGAGAGGCATATCGCCAATCGCATGCAGCAGGTTGAACCAGCCATCGGCCTTCACGTCGAAGACCAAGTCGAACTCGTGCTGATCTTTGTCGGGAAGGAAGTGGCTGCGTTCGAGCCCGGCAGCGTGGAGCAAAACATCGATGCGGCCGCTCTGCTTTCGTACCTGTTCAATGGCTGCGGCGACGCCAGTCGCATCTGCGAGGTTGACGCTGAAATAGTGTGCGGTCCCGCCGGCGGCTCGAACCGCGTTGATTGCGCTCAGCGCCGCCTGTGCGCGCTCGAGTGCAGCCAGTTCTTTTTCGACCAGGGCTGGAGTGGCCCGCTCGCCGCGTGCCTGAATGCTGGCAAACAAATCACGCTTGAGGCCGTCCTTGTCGGTGGCAAGACGTGTGAGATCGGGATTGTTCGCATCTGGTTCCGGAACCAGATCGAGCAGATAGAACGTACCACCAGAAGCAGCGGCTAAATCTGCCGTGATGGCCGAGACTATGCTTCCCGCCGCTCCAGTTACTACGAATACGCTGTCTTTGTTGAGCGTTAGGCCGGGCTTTCCATCTTCGGCAGACTGTTCCTGCAGGCCAACACTCCAGCGCAGTCCGGTCTTGTAGCCGATCTCAACCGCACCGGGATCGCGCAGCGCCTCATCAATGAGGAGTTCGGCGATCTCTGAGGAATTGCGGCCAGCCTCGAAATCAACGGCCTTGACTAAGGCTTCTGGACGTTCACGCTTATAGGCTTTCGTGAAGCCAACAACCGCGCCGCCCATCGGTGCAACGGCTCCTGCTGGGTCGTATCCATGCTGCCCCCCGAGCCGCGTCGCCGAAACGAGGAACGTACCGGGCGCAGCGATCTGCGCGTAGAGAGCCCGCATCGTGGTGTATAGCGACTTGATGCGCACCTGCAACGATTCATGCCAGGCGCTTTCATTCATGCCGCTCAGCGGGCCTTCGTCATCGAGGGCCGGAAGCCAATACACACCTTGCACCGGACCAGTCGTCAGCCAGCTCTTGACGGTCGTATTCAGTGCCTCCGAATCCTGTGTGCGATCGATGCGGAGCACTTCGACTCCGAGTGCCTTCAGTCGTTGCGCCACCACTTCGGAGACGCCGCCTGTGTCGGGCATGATGACAACTCGACTCTTGGGTCCCAGCGTCACACCGGTGGGCTTGCACATGGCGAGCGGCGGTCGAAGAACCGGTACCGGCACCCGTCGGGGAATCTTGTTGGTCGCCTCAAAACCCGCGACGATTGGCCGCGGAGTTACGACGGTTGCGACAGTGTTCTTCTTCTCCGCTTGCGGAGTTGCTGCCCCTGGCCGCCTCGTTTGCGCGAACTGAATAACGTGCGCCAATGTCGGGAAGTCGCGCAGCTTGAGACCTTCGTCGCGCGGAATGTTGTAGGCGGCGCGCACCGCGGCGAACATCTCTGCCTGCTTGACGGTGTCTACGCCGAGGTCAGCTTCGAGATCGAGATCCAGGTCGAGCATATCGGTCGGATAGCCCGTCTTCTCGGCAACGATCTGCAGAATCTTCTCTTTGATTGCATCGTAGGAGACATCCGTCGCGCTTGGCGTGACGACGGTCGATAGCGTCGGCGCGGCGACCGTTTCGGCCACGGGGGAGGGCTGGCTGATCGCCGGCGCCGACGAAGCGCCCGGAGCAAGGTCGGGGCGTTTCTCATACACGAACCTGATTACGTGCGCGAGCGTTGGATAGTCACGCAGCTTGCGGTTCTCATCGCGCGGAATGTTGTAGATCTCGCGAATCGCGGCGAACATTTCCGCCTGCTTCACGGTGTCAACTCCGAGATCGGCCTCGAGATCAAGATCGAGGTCCAACATGTCTTTCGGATAGCCAGTCTTCTCTACCATCAGGTCGAGGATGCGTTCCCGCACGGCAACGCCGTCTGGCGCTGGCGCTTGCGAAACCGCAGGCACTGCGACTCCAGCGGAAACGGCGGGCTCGGCGACCGCGGCAGCCAATTCGACCGTTGCCGGTATTGGCGAAGCCCCTGTAGCGAGGTCAGGGCGTTTCTCATACACGAACCTGATTACATGCGCGAGCGTTGGGTAGTCGCGCAGTTTGCGGTTCTCGTCGCGCGGGATACTGTATATCTCGCGGATGGCGGCGAACATCTCCGCCTGCTTGACCGTGTCAACCCCTAGGTCGGCCTCGAGGTCGAGATCCAGATCCAACATGTCCTTCGGATAGCCAGTCTTCTCGACCGTCAACTCCAAAATGCGCTCTTTGACCGCATCTCCTGCGGCGACTGGCACAGAAGCCGTCTCGGGGACCACGGCAGCGGGTTTAGTCGATTCCTTTTCCGATGTCGCCACCGCGGCAGGGGGCGCTACGACGGCTACATCCGGCCGGCGCTCGTTCACGAAGCGGAGCACGTGGGCCAGCGTCGGATAATCACGCAGTTTGATCTGATCATCGCGAGCGATGCCGTAAGCTTCGCGGATGCTCGCAAACACCTCTGCCTGCTTGACCGTATCCACTCCTAAGTCGGCCTCGAGGTCCAGGTCCAAATCGAGCATATCGACGGGGTAGCCGGTTTTCTCGGCCACCAGAGCGAGCACACGCTCTTTCACCGAGTCGCCAATTGCGGATTCTGGCTTTGGTGTGGCCACAGCCGTTTGAACTTGCGGCTTTACCTCAACCGGTTCCGGTTTCGCCGGTACCGGCTCGGGACTTGCGGCAACGATTTGTGCGATTGGTGCTGGCTTTGCTGCAACACTCGTCGAGCTTGCCACAGGTGCTGACACCTGTGTCGCCACTGCTTTGACTTCCTTCACGATCTCGGCGACCCGCGCACTCAGTCCTTGGTCTTTTACGCGCAGCGTACGGTTCACAACTTCCAACTCCCCCGCAGGGCGTCCAGCCATCTTGGTCAGCCATGCATCCCAAGCTGGCTTATCCGCGATGCGATACGCGTAGCCCAATGCATCCGCACTCCGACGGACACCATCCTTCGTCGGGACCCAACGCAACAGAGACATGCTGATCTGTGAGCCGAATCCAGCGCCAAGGCGTAGTGCGTACTCGACCGGATAGATCCCGCCCTTCGATAAATTGAGAGCACCCAGCTCCGGATCGATTTCCTTGAAGTTGGCGACGGGCGGTACCACTCCCGTTTCCAGCGCCTTCACCGCCAGCACTTCCTCGATGCCGGTAGCCATGGCGTGGCCCGTAAGACCTTTGGTATTGGCGATGACGATCTGGTCCGCCGCATCGCCAAAGACCTTGCGCAGAGCGAAGATCTCAGCCGAGGCACTTCCGCCACGCGCCGGGGTATAGGTTTCATGGGATACGAAGACGGTATGCGGTGCGATTTGCCGACGATCGATGCCGCTGTGCGCTTCGGCTTGCGAGATCAGCCCCTCCATGATCTGGCCCATGTGTTGGACATCGAGCCGAGTGCCGTGGAATGCGCTGTTGGCCGTCACCGCGCTCAGCACTTCGCAGATGGGCTGAATGCCGCGCTCGCGCGCAGCGCCCGCGCTCTCAACCACCAGCGCCGCTGCGCCCATGCCCATGATCAGGCCATGCCGGCGGCGATCGAAGGGAGTCGCAGCTTCTTCGACGACCTCATCGGTTGCAGCCGCTCCGCTGGCCAGAAAGCCGGCGCCAAACCAGCCGATCAGGTGATCAGACGTTACATCGTCGGCCGTGATGATGATCACCCGGCTGCATCGTCCGGCGCGGATCCAGTCTTCCGCCAGACTGATGGCATGACTGGTGGTTGCGCACGCGGAATTGATCTGCGTATTAGGGCCGCGAGCGCCGATGAATTCGGCGAACTGCGAGTGTCCCATCGACAACGTCTTGAGCAGGAACCGTCTGTCGAAGACGTACGGGTTCTTCTCAATCTCCACACGCAGTTCCTCGATCTTGTGAACTAATTCTTCCGCAAGCGGTGAATGTCCGTTTGTCCCCGCTACCGAGGCGACCATATTTTCCAGCGAAGCCAGTTGCTTGCGGCGCGCATGGTCTGCGTAATAGCGGGCCATCTCATCCGCGTAGGCGTCATAACCGGGGAAGGCCGATCCCATAATTACGCCGGTGTCGTCGCGCAGAGCATCGGGCAGTCCCCAGCGGTCCGGCAGTTGGGTGCCCTTGCTTGTGGTCTTGTAGCGCATGACCAGCGGAATTCCGGCATCCCGCATCGCGTCGATACCCACTCCGATGGCCAGGCGAGTCACCTGATCGAGCGCTGCCAAACGCTCGGCAGACACTCCAAACTCCTTCTCCAGATCGAATGCGCCACCTCGTCCGGCCAGCTTGATCACGTCCGCAACATCTTCAATCGTGTCGAACCGGGCCTCACCACTTTCGCTCTTCACCAGGCGGGTTATCCGCCTGTCGAGCATGTCGCGGCGCAACTCAGATGGAATCGGCTTGATGAATTGATCGCCATGCAGAATGCGAGCAACGTTGCCGTCATCGAAGACGCGCTCAGTTCCCGGCAGCCCCAAAGCCGCTCCCGTGATCACCACCGGCTCGACCGGCGAAGGCTTCTCGCCGCGATAAATTTCCCATCCCCGTTCCAGAACATCGGCGAACATATGGCCGAGCTGCGAATAGCGATCGGCATTCGACGGAGCCGCAGCGGAGGTTGGCGCAACGAAAGCAGTGTCATGAGCGATTGCCTTCGGCACATCTTGTTTCGAGGGCTCAACCGGCGTCGACGTCACCGGCCTCGTCTCGACCTCAGGTAGCGCGTCGGTTCTTCCGCGGCCCAATCCCGCGGCATACATCCCGCACAGCGCCTGATTGAAGGCTGCAATGTCGCCGACCTTGGGATGGTTAGTGAACAGCGAAACCACATCGCCGCGGTTGCCAAGCACGTCTTCGGCAAACCCTTGCAAAGCTTTCTTAGGTCCGACCTCCACAAACACGCGAGCGCCCGCATCGTAGAGAGTGGTCAAGCCCTTCACGAATTGCACCGGCGATGCGACCTGCTGAGACAGCAGGTCGAGCATCTGCGGCACGACGCCGGGCCCCATGGGATAGAACTCGCCATTGACGTTCGCGACGATCGGAATCTTCGGCGATTGCAAATGCAGGCGCTGCAACATCTGCCGCAGCGGCGCGCTGGCGGGAGCCACAATCGAAGTGTGGAACGCGTGGCTGACTGGCAACTCCACCACGTTGTAGCCGGACTGCAGGAAGATCTGCGTGACCTCCTCGACCGCTTTGCTCGCCCCGCCGATTACCGATTGGCCGGTGCTGTTGACGTTGGCGATGACCACGTAGCCTGTAACCGTCTTGAGAATGCGCTCGACTTCGGTGAGCGGCGCGAACACGGCCGCCATACGACCTTTGTCTTCCACCGCAACCTGCGTCATGCCGCGGCCGCGGGCGCTGACCGCCTCCAGCGCTTCTTTGAAGGTCATGGAACCCGACGCCACCAATGCTCCGTACTCACCCAGGCTGTGCCCCATCGTCATGTCGGGCTGAATGCCATACGCAGCCAGCAGACGGGTAATTCCGATATCGATAGCCAGCACGGTCGGCTGCGTGATTTCAGTCTGGCGCAGGTCCTCTTCGGCCTTCGTAACTGCCTTCGCGTCGTTGGGATCAACGAAGATGAACTCAGTGAGCGGCTTGCCCAGTAGCGGAGTCATCACTCTGTCCGCTTCGGCGAACGTCTCGCGCACGATAGGTTCGGCAGCGCGGAGGGTCGAGAGCATGTTGGCGTACTGCGAGCCCTGGCCGGTGTACAGAAACGCAACCTTGGGAGCGGGACCATGTCCACGGAAGACGCCCTGCGCTCGTATGGCTTTCCAAAACGCTGCCTGGTTTGCTTCAAACGCTTTGAGTGCAACGCCTGATTTACTGGCGAGGTCGGCAGCGTCGACATAGTCGATCACCAGGCGCTCGCTCGCGCGCAGATCGGATTCAGCCGGAGCAGCCGGAACCGGCGCGTTCCCCTCCGCTGCCGCCTTCTGCACGGCGCGCAGGCGCGTGACCAACTCCGCCTCTGACTCTGCACCGATGACCAGCGCACCACGCAGTGGCGCTTTACGAGAAGTTGGAACCAGAATTGTGGGAGAGATACTGCTGGCATGCATCGTGACTTCCTTCCCCATAGTGGGCTGTGTTGCCGCCACAGCGATTGATCGCTTGCCGTTACCGTTGAGTCTTCCGGGAATATGTTCTTCCAGCACTACGTGGAAGTTGGTGCCGCCGAAACCAAATGCACTGACACCGGCGCGGCGCACGCCGCCCGCAGAAACGTCCCACGGTTTCAATTCGGTGTTGACGTAGAGCGGAGAGTGAGCGAAGTCGATCTCCGGGCTGGGATGTTCGCAGTGCAAACTGGGCGGCAGCACCTTGTCGCGCAGCGCCATCGTGGCTTTCAGAATTCCCGCGGCCCCCGCAGCTCCTTTCAGATGCCCAATGTTCGACTTGACTGAGCCCAGCGCCACCGAATGCGCACGAAGATTTGCGCTGCCAAGGATGTCGGCCATGCTCTGCGCTTCGACCACATCACCCACGCGAGTCGACGTGCCGTGGCCTTCGATGAGCGTCCCGGGTTCGGGCGACAGGCCGGCATTCTTCCAGGCGCGCTCGACACAGAACTTCTGTCCAATCGGATTGGGCGCGGTGATGCCCTTGCCCTTGCCGTCGCTCGATCCGCCGATGCCGCGCAGCACCGCATAAATCTTGTCCTGGGCGCGTTCAGCGTCGGCCAAACGCTTCATCAGGAAGATGGCTGCACCTTCGCCCATGACGAAGCCGTCCGCGCCCTCGGCGTAGGGACGTGTGCCAGTGGCGGACAGTGCGCCGATCTTGCAGAACTTCACGAACGTTGGCGCGCCCATGTTGCGGTCGATCCCGCCGGTAACCGCGACGTCGAAATCGTTTTCGACCAGGCCTTCCACCGCCGACTTGATCGCCGCCATGGCCGACGCACACGCGGCATCGCAAACGTAGTTGGGGCCGTGAAAGTTATAAAGGTTGGCGATGCGCCCGGCCATGCAGTTAGCCAGCTCGCCCGGCATCGTGTCTTCTGTGATGGCGGCGAAATGTTCCCCGATGCGGTCGTGGAATTCACGAGTGATGTCGCGCTGCACTTCCGGCGGCAACGCTGCGAAGCTGGCCGATTCCTCCAGTTCGTGTGCGTACTCAGGAAAGAAAATGCGCACCGATGAGAGGTAGTGCTTCTCTCCAGCCATGGCATTGCCAAGAATCACCGCGGTACGATCGAGGTTCAGCGGCCGATTGGGATAGCCGTAGTCCTCCAGCGCTTCGTGCGTGCAGGCGACTGCCCATTGTTGGGCGAGGTCCATTCCGGCGGCCACGCGCGGCGGAATCGGCAGCTTCCACTTCATCGGGTCCCACGCGTATTCGCGAACCCAGCCGCCGATCTTCGAGTAGGTTTTGTCGGGCGCGTTGGGGTCTGCGTCGAAGTAGCGCTCGGGATCCCAGCGATCGGCTGGAACTTCACTGATGCTGTAGCGGCCTGTCTTTACGTTGCTCCAAAAAGCAGGTGCGTTCGGAGCGTCGGGCAGGATGGCTCCCACCCCCACAATTGCGATTGCTCGATGTGCGGTGTTTTCCATGATGTCATTCCTCATCACGCGGGTCGTGCGTCTGTGAAGTGGAGGAGAGGCAGACGCACGCCCCACGGCTCTAACTGTGAAGGGCTACTTCCGTGAGCTGTTCTGCCGGACGTTTTTGCGCGCGGCCGTACAAAACGTCAGCCACATAATCCATGTCAGCGATGAGACCCGACTGTGCGCGGTGGATCGCAGTCAGTCCCAGAGATGTCTCAAACGCAGGAATCTCCGCGTCGGTCACACCGCCCGCGCCGGCAATGCAACGCAAGCCGTCGTTCGCCACTTTCATCGCCGCCTCGCGCGCAAAAATCCGGCTGATGGCCGCCAGTGCTGCCGCATCGAAGCGATCATTGGCCTTTTCATTCAGCCTGCCTTCGGCCATCAGCGCGGCGCGACGGGCCAGGGTTGCGGCGGCTTCCGCGTGAGCGATCCATTCCCCAATGCGCAACAGAATGTGTTGATAGCGCGTCAACCGACCCGCGCGCGCCTTCTCCATGACTTCTGCAAGAGCGTGTAGCGCCAACGCGGCCGCATCGGCTCCAACATTCGGATGCGCCGCATGCAACGCCTCAACCTGTCGCGCGCGCTCGTGATAGTGCTGCCCGCGGGTCTTCAGGTGAAGCTGCCAGCGATCACGGCTGATGGTCATCTCCATAATCTCGGACGTGCCCTCGTAAATCGTGGTGATGCGCACGTCGCGCTTGATCTTCTCCACCATGTACTCGTGCGTGTAGCCGTAACCACCCAGCGCCTGGATGCTGGCCTCGGCCGCGGTGTTCCCCGCCTCGGTTGACAGGTACTTGGCAATCGCGCCTTCGGTGTTCAGGCTGCCCTCACCCTTGTCGATGCGCTCGGCCGTTTCCTCGATGAACGCGCGGCCCGCTTCCAACCGCACAACGTTAGGCACGATTAGTTTGTGCGTGTAACCCTGCTTCTCAGATAACGGAGATCCGCCCTGAATGCGCTTGGTCGAGTAAGGAATCGCACGATCGAGCGCTGACCATCCTGCGCCGAGCCCGAAGGCGGCAACCATGAGGCGTGTGTAGCCGAACACCGCCTGGGCTTGCAGCAACCCTTGTCCTTCCACGCCACCGATCAGCCGATCGGCCTCGACATAGGTATCAACCAGCGACAAAGCGGCCGTGTTGCTCAGACGAATGCCATGCTTGTTCTCCGGCTTATCGTGCGTAAATCCCTTCGCGCCTTTTTCCACCACGAACCAGCTCGGCCCGCTCGGAGTATTCGCCAACACCGTGTATAGATCGGCGATTCCGCCATTGCTGATCCACTGCTTGCTACCGTTGATTTTGTAGCCGACGACTTTGCCGTCCTGCATGACGCGGTCCGCGGTCGTCTTCAACGAGCCCAGATCACTTCCCGCTTCCGGTTCTGTCGCGCCGTAGGCAAACAGCACACCTTCGTTCGCGATGCGGCTCAGCCATAACTTTTTCTGCTCCGGTGTCGCACCCACCGTAATCGGGTCGCTCCCCAGGAACGTGGCAAACAGAGACGTCGCGAGACCGAGATCGATCCGCGCCATCTCCTCGCAGATGAGGTAGACGTCGAAGGTGCTCCCGCCCAGGCCGCCATATTCCTCCGGAATAAACAGCAGCTGAATACCCAGCTGGTCGGGGTCGCACATGGTATGGACGATGTCTTCCGGGCACTCGTCGCGCTCGTCGAGCTCGATCAATACTTCGTCCGGCAGGCGTTTTTTGCCGAAGTCCCGCAGCGACTTCAAACTCAGTTTCAGGGTCTTCTTTGTGATCATTGGCTGTGCCTCACTCCTACCGGGACGCGTGCGCGCCCCTGGCTTCGCGAACTTTGTTGGTCAATTCGGGCAGAAATTCCAGAATGTCGGCGACGATCCCGATGTCGGCCACCTGAAAGATCGGCGCTTTGGGGTTCTTGTTGATGGCGACGATGAACGGGCTGCCTTTGAGTCCAGCCAGATGCTGGAACGATCCGCTGATGCCACATGCCAGATAGATCTTCGGCTTCACGGTTTGGCCCGACGACCCGACCTGCCGCGACTTGGGCAGCCACTTCGCATCGACCACCGGCCGCGAGCAACTCACCGCCGCGCCGAGCGCGCCCGCCAGTTCCTGCGCGATGGACAGGTTGTCCTGCTCCTGAATGCCGCGACCGACAGACACCAGCACCGCTTCCTTAGTGATGTCCACGTCGCCCACTTCGGCGACCACGGTTTCCAGGTACCGGCGTCCCGCGGTGAGGGCGCCGACATCCGCACTCTTGTCGACAACAGCCCCCGCCGCAGGGACAGTCTCTGCCGGTTGAAACGCACCCGGACGCACATTGATCACCGCACCGGAAGACACGTCACAACGAACATGCGTACTCACCTGTCCGCCGAATTCCTGGCGAACGACTTTGAGACTGCTACCGTCAATCCCCTCGATTCCCACGGCATCCGACACATAAGCCGCATTCAGCTTGATGGACAGTCCGGGCGACAAGTCGATCCCAAAGTGGTTATGCGCAACCAGCACCATGCTTCCTGCCGGTACGACCTTCACCAGCGCTTTGCGCACCAGCTCCGCATTGGGATAAGTCAGGCCCTCATTCGCGATCTTCCACACCTCGCCGAAGGAAGCCCGCAGGCTTTCGCAGACAGCATCGAGCTCGGGGCCTGCGCCGGTGACGACCGCCGTCGGAGACGCTGCTGGATCGATCTTCTTCGCAGCAGCCAACAGTTCGGCGGCCGAATCATCAGCGACGCCATTCTTGTGTGCGACGTAGGCAAATATCCGGGCCGTCATTGCAGACCTCCTTTGGCCTTCATCAGCTCAATGAGCTTGTCGGCGATCTCTTCGTTGCTGCCCTCCAGGATTTCCGCGCCCTTGCCGGCAATCGGCACAAAGTAATCGTCGCGCTTCACCTTCGCGGCCGCTTCACCAACGGCGCCCGTATCAACTCCCAGGTCCCCCGCTCCGAAAGTCGGAACCTCTAGCGACGCCGCTTGCCTAATGCCCCGCATCCCTACGTACCGAGGCTCGTTGATGCCGGTCTGAATCGACAGCACACACGGCAGGTCGATCTCGTTCATCTCCCTGTTACCGCCTTCGATCTCGCGACCCACCTTCAACTTCTTGTCGCCAGTTACCTCGATGGAATTCACCAGCGACGCGAACGGGTAGTCGAGCATTGCTGCCAGCATTCCACCTACCTGCGCGCCGCCGTCTTCGGCCTGCACGCCGGTCAGGATCACGTCGTACTTCCCCTTCTGCACGAAGCCCTTCAGGACGGTTGCAATGCCTTTGCCGTCCGAGCCGTCGAACGCATCGTCCGAGAGCAGCACGCCGTGATTCGCGCCCATGGCCAGTTCGCGCCGCAGAATCTCCTCATCCTCGTCCGTGCCCACAGTGGCGACGGTCACACTGCCGCCGGCCTTGGCGACGATCTGCAGTGCTTCTTCGACCGCGTAGTTGTCCGCCTCGTTGATCGAATAGACCAGGTCGTCGCGTTCAATGTCATTCCCCGCGCCGTTGAGCTCAATCTCGTTCTCTGACGTGTCGGGTACTCGTCTTGCGCAAACTAGAATCTCCACGTTGATTCTCCCCAATTGACTGTTGTCCTGACCTCACGCATTCGCGTGAGCCAGCACGTTGCTCTCGTCTTCCGCAGCCTGCGGACGTTTTCGTACGATGTGTTGATCGACCAGCTCCGCCAGGTCGATGGCGACCATCTTGCCTTCCATGCCCGAAACCTTGATCGCGTCCTCGATGTTCACCATGCAGAACGGGCAGGCGGTCACGATTACGTTCGCACCAGCCTCAGCCGCCATATGCACGCGCTTTACTCCCATTCGTTCGTTTTCCTGCGGCTCGTAAAACAGCATCAGCCCGCCGCCACCGCAGCAGAACGAACGGTCGCGGCAGCGGCTCATTTCCACTCGCTTCAAGCCGGGAATCGCATCGAGCACGTCTCGCGGATCGTCATAAATCTGGTTGTGCCGCCCCAGGTAACACGGGTCGTGATACGCGTAGACGTTCTGTCCATCCTCGAGTTGATTCAGCTTGAGCTTCCCCGACTTCACCTCGCGCGCAATCACCTGGCTGATGTGCTCCACCGGAGGCAAATCTTTGTAGTCGTGCTTCAGCGCGTTGTAAGCATGGGGATCGGAAGTGACGATTCGCTTCACGCCGGAAGCCTTGATCGCTTCCGTATTGTGGTCGCGCAGCGCCTGGAAGAGCATCTCTTCGCCGAAGCGCCGAACCTCATGGCCACTGTCTTTCTCCGCTGCGCCGAGAATTGCGAAGTCCTCGCCCGTGTCCTGGAGAATCCGCGCCGTTGCTCTTCCAATCGCCTGAATGCGATCGTCATAGGACGTAATGCTGTCGGCAAAGTACAAGGTCTCAGCAGTACCGTCGCCGTCGAGTAGGTTGACCTTGCAGGTTTGCTGGAACTCTTTGTCCTTCGTCCACTCAGCCCGCTTCTTTTCCATCTTGCCGTAGGGATTGCTCCGGCTCTCCAGCGCCTTCAGAGCCTTCTGGATGGACTTCGGTACGTTCCCGTCGTCGACCATGCCGCGCCGTAGATCAACGATCTTGTCGATGTACTCGACCAGCAGAGGGCATTCTTCTTCGCATGCGCCGCAGGTTGTGCACGACCAGATTTCATCTTCGGAATAGATTCCCCCGACCAGCGGCTGGCCATTCCCAGCGCTTCCGAACATTGGGTAATGCTGGAACGCATAGTCCCGCGCTTTAATGCTGAGGAATCTCGGCGATAGCGGCCGCCCCACGGCATTCGCCGGGCAGTTGTCCGAACACCGCCCGCAATCCGCGCACGAATAGAAGTCAAGCATGTGCTTCCAGGTGAAGTCCTCAAACTTCTTAACGCCGAAAGATTTCACCTGATCGAGTTGCTCATCGCTGACGCCCCAGCGCACCGGCTTCACGGTTCCACGGTCCAGCTTCGCGAAGAACACGTTGAACAGCGAAGTCTCTACGTGGAACTGGATTCCAAACGGCCGGTAGCACAACAGAAAATAGAAAGTCAGGACGTCAACAACGTACGCGCCGAGGTGCAGTCGCCACAGTGTTGCCACAGATGCCGAACCGAAAGCATCTTTCAACAGCCATCCCAGTGACAACACCGGCAGAAACTCAGAGGTCAATCCCTGTCGCGCTTGGATCGCCGCCCGGCTCGCCTCGAACAGGCTCTCGGAAAACATCAGGAGCGCGATCAGTGCTAATAAGAAGACGGCATCGACCGGATGCCCTTTACCGTATCTCTCCGGCACGACATAGCGCGCGGGCTTAAAGGCGACGCGGCGAACCGCAGCCGCGGCCACTGCAAGGAAGACAATCGTTGCCGCGTAATCCGCGATGACGTCATACGTTCGGCCAACAACTCCCGGCGCGACGAAATCATCTGACAACCCAAATAGAAGAAGATAGAACGCGCGTGTGGCCAGAATGAGGAATCCCGCGAAGATGAAAAGATGAAGGGTGCCAGCCACCCGGTAGCGCGGATGCTTCCACTGCCCCAACCAGAATTTCAGCACGCCTTCGAGACGCAGCAGCGGCCGGTCAAAACGAAAATCGCGCTGCCCGCGAACCAGCGGCGCAACTCTCTTGGTCACGATGTATGCGAAACACGTGAGTCCGAACAGCTGAATGAGAAGAATCAGTACAGGTAAGGAAGTCCCCCAGAACACCACCTGCGCGGAAGCTTGCATTTCTGCCATCATGATGCGTTGCATCTCCGGCTTGCTGGCCTGTTTTGTGTTCGCGCACAGCCCACAAGGTCAGCTCGAACGAGCTGCGCTGCCTGAATCACCAATCTCGCCTGAGGCAAGTCGAGTCCAGTTAGAAGTGGCGCCCGGGATGGCCGGCTGGAATCATTCCGGCCCATAATGTGTGATTATCGGTTCCCATTTCGGAAGCGTCAGTGAGCCGAGTCACCCCCATAGGGCCGCGCGCTCACCTGCGGGAGTGCCCCGAATCACAGACATCATGTTCGTCGCGTGGGAACCTGAATTCGATAGAGCACTCGCACGGGTAGGCAAACTGGCCGTCAGCGTCAGATGGCCGATATAAACTGGTAAGGACGTCGAAGGATTAGGACCATGAATCATCCTCAGTCAGTGACCGGCACCGTCCGCTACGGGCGGAAATTAGTCAATGCGGGCATCACCGGTATTCGCAGCGGCCAGGACTCCGCTCGTGGCGAGCAAAAGTTGTCCACGCTCGCTGCCCAGGCCGCGCGAAATTCCCTGGCCCTGGCGGCCGTCGGCGCGTGCGTTGGATTGCTGCGTTCTTACCTCGGGCATCGGCGCAATCGTTTTTCGAACGCTCTGGTGTTGGGAACTCTGGGAAGCGCTCTCGGTTTTGTCGCGGGGTTCAGTTGGAAGACTCGCAGTGTCACTTCCAGCGTCGCCCACTCCACTGCGCGCGAATTGCGCAAAGCCCGCGACGAGCGCTGGCTTGAGTTGAATCCGATCGACTACGCATAAGACGACGCCGGCGACCGAGTGTCGGTCGCCGAAGACCATCCATCCTCCCTTCCATTCCGCGTAACGAATCCTCCGCCGGCTTTCTCCTGTCGTGGCAAGCTTTCGTCGGCTACAATGGGTGTCGTTTTGGCGCGCACGCAGAGGTGAACATGCAGAACTGGAAGAAAGCAGTGGTATTCGGATCGATCGGCGCGGGAGCCCTGCTGATTCTGACCGGGCGCCGTTCGATGGGGATGGCGCTCACAGCGGGAGGACTGGCCGTGTTGGCAAGCGAGTATCCGGAAAAGTTCGAGGGCCTGCTGGAGAACGCTCCCGACTACCTGCACAAAGGCATGGAGATTTTCTCGACCCTGCAGAAGGTTGGCGCGGGATTCGTCAACGACGCCGAGCAGCGCGGCGTCAATGCCTGGCGCGATATGAATGCACAATTCGGAGATTGATCGGTGCTGGCTTTTCTAGGACACGGGTCGCGATGCGGCCCCATATTTTTTCCTGCCGAGCAACAAAAAAGGCGTCACCCGAAGGTGACGCCATTCTTTACGGCTACTGCTTACTTTCCGCCGAAGGTGAAGTTCAGGCCGGCAAAGTACTTGAAGTTGTTCTGATTGCCGGTGTAGTTGGTGCCGTTGACGCCGAAGCGGGTGTAGAGGTAGTCCACTTCGACGGGCCGGAGCTGAACGTGCGGGGTCAGAGCATAATCAAGGCCGCCGCCGAACTCCATGGCAAAGGCGTTGTTGTTGCTGCTTCCCGAGGTCAATCCGTTCTGCGCATCGTAGATCTGGGTGTACAAGTTGCTGTGCGCTGCGCCAAACAGGGCCTCTCCGAAGGGCTGGAATTTGCCCGAGTGCTTCTTGATCTGGGGGCCAAACATGTAGGTGAAGACGTTACCGTTGGCCTGACCTGCGTAACCAAGGCTGGTCAACTGGTTCTTGAGTCCGCTTCCCTGAGTGTAGCCATCAAAATCGGCCTTGATGCCGATCCACGGGGTCACGTTGTAAACGAACCCGCCGCCGCCACCGAAGATGTTGAAGCTGGTGAGGTGCGTGATGTCGGGGTGAACGTTCACGAACGAGAATCCGATGGGAACTTCGAACTTCGGTACATCCTGAGCAAACGCAGCCAGCGTAAACAAGAGCGAAACTGCGATAAGAATTACTGATTTCTTCATTGGTTGTTGGTCTCCTGAAACATTGAGTTGTCTCCGCACCAGACCTCGCCATTCCCGCCCTGTCATTCCCTTCGACGAATTGCAGTAGCGCAGGCGGTCGTTCGTGTTCGGAGGTGGTTTGCGTTCCGGCCATACAAGACCGATGTAGCAACCCACTGACTTAGACGCAAACTAAACCCAAAGGTTGTGCGCAACTTTATGCTAGGAATGGGGTTAGCAGCACCCAACTGCTACTGCTCCGGGGTGAATTGCAGATACTCGCAGTCAGCTGTAAGCATCTTTTTTTGCCCAATCCCAATCCTAACCACGGTGGAAAACCAAATCCGCGTGGGCGGTCGTAGCTCGGTTATAATTTGCAGTCAAGCTGAGTCCACGACGTATCGCGGTTCGACAGCCGTACTGCGTCGCCGACCATGGATGGCCGCATGATCCGCAAGTGGCAGGGCAGGCTCTGACGGACGAGACAATCGAACCCTAACGCAAGGAGCTCGGCGATGGCCATCAAAGCAAGTGAATATATCTGGTGCAACGGCACCCTGATTCCGTGGGATGACGCAAAGCTGCACGTGATGGCGCACGTCATCAACTACGGCTCCTCAGTGTTCGAAGGCGTCCGCTGCTACCACACGCCGAAAGGCCCGGCGATTTTCCGCCTCCATGACCACACCCGGCGCTTGCTCGATTCGGCCAAAGTTTATCGCATCGATGTGGACTACACCCTCGAAGAGTTGGTGCAGGCGACCGTCGATGTGGTCGCCAAAAACAAGGTTTCTCCCTGCTACATCCGGCCGATTATCTTGCGCGGATACGGGACCGTCGGCGTCGATCCAACAGGCTCGCCCACCGACGTCTACATCGTGAATTACGAGTGGGGCAAGTACCTCGGCGGCGAAGGCGACGAGGGCGTCGATGTATGCGTGTCATCCTGGAGCCGTCTGGCGCCCAACACCATGCCTACAATGGCCAAGGCCGGCGCCAACTACATGAACTCGCAGCTCATCAAGATGGAAGCCATGGCCAACGGCTACGCCGAAGGCATTGCGCTCGACGTGAACGGATATGTCAGCGAAGGCTCGGGAGAGAATGTTTTCGTCGTGCACAAAGACCGCATCTACACCCCGCCGCTGGGCAATAGCGTGCTACCGGGCATCACCCGAAACTCAGTGCTGCATATCGCGCAGGACATGGGCATTCCGACCGTCGAGCAAGTGATACCGCGCGAAATGCTGTATCTGGGCGACGAAGTCTTCTTCAGCGGAACCGCGGCTGAGATCACGCCGATTCGCTCGGTCGACAAAATCAAGGTGGGCAAGGGCGGAGTAGGTCCTATCACCCGTGCGATCCGCTCCGAGTTCTACTCCATCGTGAACGGCAAGATAGACGACCGCCACGGATGGCTGACGCCAGTTCCGGTCAAGCAGCCGGTCGCCGTTTAGAACGCAATCCGTTTTTGTGACAAAGAGAGGGCGCAAATACTGCGCCCTTTCTATTGCGCATTGCTCGCGTCATCGCCGTCGTTATTTGACCTGCATCGACTCCAGATAGTTGGTCAGGTTGCGAACACGAAGCTGCACCTGCGCGGCGCTGTGCCCGGCGAACGTCATGAAGATTGGTCCCCACACCGGCATTTCTTTGCTACCGTGGGCCGGCGTCATGGCTCCTCCCTGAATGACGGCTGCTACGTGGGCCGCCGGAAATGTACCACCGGTTTTTGCAGCCAGCGCGGTCAAGTTCGTCGGCGGCGCCTTCAAGGCAGGAGCAGCCGGGCCGTCGCCCTTTCCGTCGGCTCCATGACACGAAGCGCAGTACGCGTTGTACATTTCCTTGCCCGAGGACGGACTGGTATAGGTTGCTGGCACGTGTTTGATTTCTGGCGTCGAGGCTTGCGGAGTAGCAGCGGGCGCGTTCTGTGCCCTCACGCCAACCCAGCAAACCAGGGCGAAAGCCGCCACCCAGTAGACGGAACGGTAGGACATACTTACCTTCTTTCGAGTGCGTTTGTCGTCGATACCCTCCAATATCAGCCGCTGCGGAAGGTGGGTCAACGACCCGCATCACAGCCCGAGGGTGACGAAGTCGCACTGTTTCCCGATTTAGGAATTGCTGCGATGCGGCTGGGCTGGCGACTTAGACGCTCATCGTCTTCAGCGCGGGACTAATCAGCAGCGGCGCATCCGTGGCACGCTGCACATCTTCAATGCTCAGGCCGGGAGCGATTTCGTCTAACACGAGTCCCGATTGTGTCACGCGAATGTACGCCATCTCGGTCGCGATGTTGTGCACCACGCGCAGTCCGGTAATCGGCAGAGTGCAGCGCTTCAGGATCTTCGGCGCTCCGTCGCGTGTGGTGTGTTCCATCGCAACGATCACGCGGCGGGCGCTGGCGACCAAATCCATCGCGCCGCCCATGCCTTTGACCATCTTGCCGGGAATCATCCAGTTGGCGAGGTTCCCTTCCTCGTCCACTTCCATAGCTCCGAGGACACTGAGGTCGATGTGGCCGCCGCGAATCATGGCAAACGACTCGGCGCTGGAGAAGTACGCCGTGCCCGGCAACTCGCTCACCGTTTCCTTGCCCGCGTTGATCAGGTCCGGATCTTCTTCGCCTGCCAGCGGGTATGGGCCGACGCCCAGCATTCCGTTTTCGCTCTGGAGAATGACATCCATGCCTGCCGGCACGCAGTTCGCCACCAGCGTCGGCATGCCGATGCCGAGGTTCACATAGAAGCCATCGCGCAATTCCTGGGCAACGCGGCGGACGATGCGGTCGCGCTTTTCCGTGTCCTTCTGCTTGTCGGGTTTTGGACCTGCCATGTCCCTTGCTCCAATGAGCGCGTCGTTGTTTTTGAAAGGGCACGGCTTCAGCCGTGCCGGACAAATTCCCTTGTATTGTCATCCCTCGCGGGCTTTAGCCCGCGGGGGATCTGCTTTTCCTCACACCGGAAAACTAACTTTGAAGAAAGCAATTCGGGGGTTCGTTGAATTCCTCCGTGTTCTCCGTGTCTCCTTGGTGAATCCTGATCTCACACTTTCCGCACCGTCCTTCGCTCAATCCGCTTCTCGTACCCGACACCCTGAATAATCCGCTTCACATAGACACTCGGCGTATGCACTTGGTCAGGCTCAATCTCTCCCGGCTCCACCAAATGCTCGACCTCGGCAATCGTCACCTTCGCCGCGGTCGCCATCATCGGATTGAAGTTGCGCGCCGTCTTGCGATACACCAAGTTGCCCCAGCGATCGCCCTTCCACGCCTTGATGAGCGCGAAATCGGCCTTCAGCGCGTGCTCGAGCACATACGGACGTCCATCAAACTCGCGCGTCTCTTTGCCTTCGGCCACCATCGTTCCGTATCCGGCAGGCGTAAAGAAGGCTGGGATACCAGCCCCGCCGGCGCGAATGCGTTCCGCCAACGTTCCTTGCGGAATTAACTCCAGATCGATTTTGCCGGTAATCACCATCTCTTCCAGCAGCTTGTTCTCGCCAACGTAGCTGCCTTTGTGCGAGCGAATCTGTCCGGCATAGAGCATTAGTCCCGAGCCGAACTCGTCGACACCAACGTTATTGCTGATGGTGTTCGAGGTTCTTGACGCCTTTTTTCACCAGCGCCCGAATGAGGTTCTCAGGAATCCCACACAGTCCGAAACCTCCGACCATGATGGTCGCGCCGTCGTTGATATCGGCGACCGCCTCGTCTGCGCTCGCGAACACTTTGTTCAATGCCATGGAAAAGTCCTGGAGTTCACCGGGCGTGATTGTAACGATCGAAGTGCGCCCGTGGCAAAAGCCAAATTACTGCTTCTCGCTGCCGTCCGATGTCTTGCCGGTGGCGTCAAACTGGTGCGCCCGCTCAAACATCTCGCGCAATCCCGGCCCGCGCAGGTTCTCGCGCAGATGGGTCATCTGCTGCTCGAAGCGCAGCATCACGTCTGCAATGTTCTCACTGTTGGTAAGTGCAATGTCGCGCCACATGGAATACGGACTGCGGGCGATGCGCGTCATCTCGCGCAAAGCGCGGCCGCCGATCTGCGTTACCGTTTCGTCATCGCCCAGTTCTTCATGCAGGACCGACGTCAGCGCCGTCGAGATCATCTGTGGCAAGTGGCTGATCCAGGCACATACGATGTCATGCCGTTCGGGATCGAGCACGATGATGCGCGCGCCGATCGAAGTCAGTAACGCGGTGAACTCTTCCTGCAATGGCGTGTATTGCTGGTCGGCGATGATGGGCGTAATGAGCCACACCGCACCCTGAAACAGGTTCGCGTCGGCATGCTCGACTCCGGCAAACTCCTTGCCCGCCATCGGATGTCCGGGTAGCACGCGCTTCCCTGCCTCAGCCCCGAAGATCATGCGCGCGCGTTCGGCTAGCTTCTCTTTCGTGCTGCCGGTATCGGTGACGAGCGTGGTCGTAGGGAGCGTGGGTGCGATGGCCTCGAATTGCGAGAGGATGGCGCCGACCGGCGTGGCGAAGACGATGACATCGCTACCAGCGATTGCCTGTTCGAGGTCGGCTTCGGCGCGGTCGATGACTTTGTGTTCGAGCGCCGTGTCGAGCACTGCCCGCTTGTCGCAACCTACGATCGTTCCAGCAAGACCGTGCTGGCGAAGCGCGAGCGCGAGCGAACCGCCGATCAAGCCGGTGCCGACGATCGTGATTTGCTGAATCGGCATAAGAAACCGTGCCTAGCCGATCGTCCGCTCGACCGCCGGCGCAATCATCCTCAGCCGGTTCATCAGTTCCGCAAACTGCTCGGGAAACAGTGACTGCGCGCCATCCGACAGCGCATGATCAGGATCGGGATGCACCTCAATCAGCAGCGCATCTGCCCCCGCTGCCAACGACGCGCATGCCATGGGCGCAACCTTGTCGCGCAATCCCGTGCCGTGCGAAGGATCAGACGTGATCGGCAGGTGCGACAGTTTGTGCACGATTGGTATGGCCGAAATATCGAGCGTGTTTCGTGTGTAGGTCTCAAACGTCCGAATCCCGCGCTCGCAAAGAATCACGTCGTAATTACCACCGGACATGATGTATTCGGCCGACAGCAGCATCTCTTCGATGGTGGCCGCGATGCCACGCTTCATCAGCACCGGCTTGCGCACTTTGCCCAGTTCGCGTAGCAGGTTGAAGTTCTGCATGTTGCGCGCGCCCACCTGGAAGATGTCCACGTACGGCATCATCACGTCGATCTGCGAGATCTCCATCACCTCGCTGATGACCAGCAGGCCGTGCGCGTCGGCAGCTTCGCGCAGAAGTTTGAGGCCCTCAAGTCCCAGTCCCTGAAAGGTGTACGGAGAGCTTCGCGGCTTGAATGCTCCGCCACGCAGCACCTTCGCTCCGGCCTTAGCAACCTGTTCCGCCGCTTTGAAGAGTTGTTCGTGCGATTCGACCGAGCACGGCCCCGCCATGACCACCACTTCCCTGCCGCCGATTTCAACCCCATTCGGAAACTTGATGACCGTATCGTGCGGACGAAACTGCCGCCCGACGAGTTTGTACGGCGCGCTTATGCGGTGAACTTTTTCGACGCCGGAAAGCACCTCGAGGTCGCGCGTGTCGAAATCAATGCGGCGTCCGACGGCGGCCAGTACCGATTGGCGCGCGCCCGTGGTGCGATGCACAGCGAAGCCCATCCGTATCAAGTGATCGGTGACGTCCTGGATCTGGTCTTCGGTGGCAGTCTCGAGCATCGCAACAATCATTCGGAACAGGTCTCCTGGGAAAACTGGCTCTTAGCTTTCAGCTAACGGCTAAGAGCTGAGAGCTAACAGCTTCTTTTCAATCGTTCGGCTCCAGTTCAGTCGGATCGCCGCGGCGTTCCGCAACCGGTTCTGGAGCAATTTCATCGCGCTGAATCTGGCGCATCACGTCAACCAGGCGCTCGTAAATCTGTCGTAACTGCACCTGGGTGAGCGGCCCCTGGTTCATGCTCGCAATATTGTCGAAAATAACGCGTTCGCGGTCAGGCTCATAAATCGGAAGGCTCGAATTGCGCTTGAGCTTGCCGATCTCCTCGGCACAACGGGCACGCTGATTGATCAGCGCCACCAGTTGCCGGTCGAGTTCGTCGATTTTGCGCCGCCACTCCGCAATATCCATAATGGTCGAGCCAAGTTCTGCTGCACGGCGCCGCGTTAATGCGCCGCGTTCTCCGCGTTTGCCTTCAACGACTGTAGAAATTCTGACACAGCCTCAGCTTCGCGTCCCGCATTTTGTTCGATGCGCTGCACGATGGCGCTGCCGATGACCGCGGCGTCGGCGAAGTGGCCGACCTCGGCAAACTGTTCCGGCGTCGAAACTCCGAAGCCCACCGCAATCGGTAATTTCGTGAATGCTCGCAGCCGTCGCACGAGCGATTGCGCATCGCCGGCAACTTCCTGTCGCGTTCCCGTAATGCCAGTGCGCGAGATGGCGTACACGAACCCGCGCGAATTCTTCGCCACGGCGCGTAGCCGTTCGTCGGTGCTGGTCGGTGCGGCAAGAAAAATTGGCGCGAGCTTGTGCGCTTTCATCACGCGCAAATAGTCATGCGCTTCCTCCACCGGAAGATCGGTCACCAGCGCACCATCAACGCCTGCATCTTTCGCGGCGGCGCAGAACTTCTCCAATCCGAACTGTAGAACAGGGTTGAGATACGAAAACATAATCAACCCCGCCTTCGACTGCTGACGAATTTGCCGCGCGATATCGAGCACTCCCGCAAGATCGGTGCCGTGCTTGAGCGCACGCTCGCTGGCCCGCTGAATGACCGGCCCGTCAGCCACGGGATCACTGAATGGCACTCCCAACTCAATGACGTCGGCCCCTGCGCTAATTGAGGCGAGCGCCACATCGCGCGAAATCTCCAGCGTGGGATCACCGCACGTAATGTAAACAACCAGCCCGGGTTTATGCGTGAATTTGATGGACATGAGAAAGACTAGGGTAACAGGAACCGGTGTATAGTTCGGGCTACCGTTTCCACCCCGGCTGCAAGAAGGGATGACCCCGTGAACCAACTCACGCAGAAACTGGCTCCGGCAACCGTAATCTGGGCAACCATAATTAAGATGCTTGCGACCGCTTGCCTCACACTGGCGAGCCTCAGCCTGTCCGCTCTCGCGCAAGCCCCGTCGACCACTCCTCCGGCACCGCTGACACCGGCCAACACGTTCTATGCCTGTCGCATGACCTATGCTTTATGCACTTTCTCGGAGTGCGAAGCGGTGGTGATCATGGGAGACAAAGCCACCAGTACCTGTAACTGCAAAGTGATAACCGACGGCTGGTCGGTGGGAGCGAAGGATTGCAAAGCCGACAAGCCGGACGGGACCGAGATCAAATCACGCTATTTCCCCATCCGAACCTATGCCCGATGCACCAACAAGCGTCCATGGGCGATGTGCCTCGATTCCGATTGCACCATCGATAAGAACGACAAAACCAAGGCAGCTTGTAACTGTTCGGTGAAGCGAGACGTCGGCGATTACCTCGTTGAACCCGACAGCCCCGGTACTCCATCGCAATGCGACAGCGGAATCATTTCGTCCGCAACGGTAGTCGACCTCGATACCATCTCCGACTTCCTGCAGAAGCAAGATAAGATGCCGGTTTACGACATGCTGGTCGTGAATCCGCAGAAGCCGCAGCCGCCGAAGAAGTAGCCCGCGCTACTGCTTGAGCACCACCATGCCCAGCGGAGGCAGGTTCAGCAGCAACGACTGATCGAAGCCGTGCGTGGCTACCGGCGCGCTATCGGCTCCGCCAAAATTGCCTTCGTCAGTTCCGCCATAGATGGCCGCGTTGCTATTGAGAACTTCCCGCCAGTGGCCGGCAAATGGCACTCCAACCCCATAGCCGCGGCGCGGCACAGGAGTGAAATTGCACGCCACGACCAGCGGCGCCTTCTCATCCTTGCCGTAACGAAGGTACGTAAGCACGCTGTTGTCGTTGTCGTTGGCGTCGATCCAGCGCCATCCCAACGGATTAAAGTCGTACTCATACATCGCCGGCTCGCCGCGATAGAAGGCATTAAGGTCGCTGACCCAGCGCTTGATTCCCTGGTGCGAGGGAAAATTCAGCAGCAGCCAATCCACCGTGCCGTCATGGTTCCACTCCGACCACTGGCCGATTTCGCAGCCCATGAATAGCAGCTTCTTGCCGGGTTGCGTAAACATGTAACCAAACAGCAGCCGCAGGTTGGCAAATTTCTGCCAATAGTCACCCGACATCTTGCCAATCAGCGAACCCTTGCCGTGCACCACTTCGTCGTGTGACAACGGCAGCGTGAAATTCTCCGTAAACGCATACAGTCCACGGAACGTCAGCTTGTTGTGGTGATACTTGCGGTGGATCGGATCCTGCTGGAAATAAGCCAGCGTGTCGTGCATCCAGCCCATGTCCCACTTCATGCCGAAGCCGAGTCCGCCGATATACGTCGGACGCGACACCATCGGCCACGCCGTCGATTCTTCGGCAATGGTCTGGATGTCCGGAAATTCCTGGTAAGCGTCCTTGTTCACACGCTGCAACAGCGAGACCGCGTCGAGGTTCTCCCGCCCGCCGTACATGTTGGGGATCCATTCACCCTGCTTGCGCGAGTAATCGAGGTAGAGCATGGAGGCGATGGCGTCCATGCGCAGTCCGTCAATGTGATACACGTCGAGCCAGAAAATCGCGTTGCTGATGAGGAACGCGCGCACTTCATTGCGACCGTAGTTAAAGATGGCCGATTTCCAGTCGGGATGAAAGCCCTTGCGCGGATCGGCGTGCTCATAAAGATGCGTGCCGTCGAAGTAAGCCAGCCCGTGCTGATCGTTGGGAAAGTGCGAGGGCACCCAGTCGAGAATCACGCCAATGCCGTGCTGGTGCAGATAGTCCACCAGGTACATGAAGTCCTGCGGCGTGCCGAAGCGGCTGCTCGGCGCGTAGTATCCGGTGACCTGGTATCCCCACGACGCATAGTAAGGATGTTCCATCACCGGCATGAACTCGACGTGCGTGAACCCCAGGTCGTTGATATACGCAGCCAGCTTCGGCGCCAGTTCGCGGTAGCTGAACCAGCGGTTGCCCTCAGCCTCGTTGCGCATCCACGAGCCTATATGCACTTCGTACACCGAGATGGGCGCGTCCCACGAATTTCGCTTGTGCCGCAGCCGCATCCATTCTTCATCGGCCCACTGATAATCAAGGTCCCAAATAATGGAACCCGTGCGCGGTGGCGTCTCATGATGAAATCCGTACGGGTCGGCCTTGTTGACGCGGTACATGTGAAACCGCGAACGCAGGTGGTACTTGTAGATCGAACCCTTCCCCAGGCCGGGAACGAAGCACTCCCAGATGCCGGAATGTTCCCGCGGAGTCATAGGGTGCGAATCCGGATTCCAGCCATTGAAATCGCCGACCACAGAGATGCGCTCGGCATCGGGCGCCCACACCGCGAAGTAGGTGCCGGGCTTGCCGTCCATGGTGATGAGGTGCGCACCCAGCTTCTCGTACAGACGGTTGTGGCTTCCCTCATTGAAGAGGTGGAGGTCCATGCTGGTCAGCAAGGTGGAACCGGTGGCTTCGGGAGCCGATGGTGCCATGGTCGGGTTCTCCTGCGCGCAAGTGCCCGCGAAACGTAGATAAGAGTACCACCGCGAGCCGAGCGACGAATCGGTCTGCCGGCGAAGAACGGTTCTAGGCGCTGTCAGCGAGCGGCTCGGAGGAAGGGGCCGCTGACATCATCTCCTTTTTCATTTTTTCGAACTGCTGACGCTTCTGCTCGTTGTAGTCACGAAGCTGGTGCTTCATGCTGTTCAGCCGCACGTTCAAAGCCTGGTAGGCCTCGTCGCAGTAGACCCGGTATTGGGCCGAGCCGAGGCGCATGCCGGGCGGAGGCGCGGGGAGGTCATTGACGTGACGCAACTCCATTTCCTCGTCGGCCTTACGCAGGGTCCAGGCGGTTTCGGCATCGATGTCGGTTCCGGGATTGATGCCGAATTCCTGCTCGAAGCCGGGATATTCCTGCACGCGGGGGTGTTCGCCGGCGGGTGAGTGCTGGTTCGCATCGTTCGTCGTTTCTGCCGTTGTTTGTGACTGCGTGGCCTCCAATTTGGCCCGGTACCTGATGAGCGAGGTCGCCTGCTGGATGGCGTAGAGCATTCTTCCCGCAGCGCGATAATCGAGCACTCCAGTGCCGAGAGCTTGAGTAATTTCCGAGAGTGCAAACTGCACCGAGTCGAGATCCCGTAGAGCAGGAATATCGAGCCGGTAAGGCACGTTCTCGCGCAGGGCGCGAGCGCGACGCAGGCGTCGGCCACGCTCCCTGAGGTGGTTATAGCAGTATTTACGGTCGCGCAGAGCGGGAGAGCCGCAGTAGACTCCGTCTTCTTTGATATGACAACAGGTTTCGTATTGCATGAGGCCAGATTTCCTTTCTGATGATGTGGTACCCCCCTCTCAGCCTTATTGAAAACAAAAGGTTTATTGCACGACCGTGTGTAAGTTTGGGCAAACAAATTAACTTACAGGCAAAGTAGCACAAACAAAGGGGTTACAGCGCTTAGTTGGCAAAGAACAAAATGGCGCTCGCCCGGTGGAGGCGGCCTAGCTTCAGAAATAGCGCGGGTGTGGAGGAGATGTCAGGAAAAAAAAGAGCCAAAAAAAACTTTAGTAACCAGAAAATTCCCGAAACGGGAAGAAGAATTCACCACGGAGACGCGGAGGGCGCGGAAAAGATAGAGGCAAAGGCAACCGCGGATTGCGCGGAGTTCTTCTGTTGCGCTCCGCCTGCGGCTGCGCGCAGGCCTTCGGCAGAGAGGAATCGAGGCATTCTTCAGCTACCCACCGTTGAAACGGTGGGCTTTGATATGTCGGCCCTACCGGGCCTACGGAAGGAGAATCCCCACACAAGCAAGTGCGGCTTCGGAAGAGAATTGGTGAGGTCAGAGAAAGAAAGGCCCCGCCCTAGCCAAAGGCGTGCTAGAACGGGGCACGGGGCGATTGCCGCGGCTCATCAAATCTTACTCAATCGAGCTAAAGTTTAATCTTGCGGCGTAGGATGCCGGCGAGGCTGAGGATGCCGGAGCCGAACATGATCAAGGTCCCTGGCTCGGGAGTAGTGGTGGGCGCAAGGTTGAACTCAGCGCCGCCGCTACCGGAAACGAACGGCCCCAGGCTCAGCAGCGTGCCCGTCGTCGAATACTGTTCCAATTCGAGGGTGCTGTTATTTGTCAGCCAGAGAGTGTGATCCGCCGGATCCATCGCCAATCCGAAGTTATTGCTATGTCCGACATCGAAGGAGCTCAGCAAAGTACCGCTGAGCGAAAAATCGTCAATAAACGTGCTCTGAAAGTAACTACAGATCCACAGCGATTTGTTCACCGGATCGTAGGTGATTCCCTCAGCGAACGGAAGACCCGAGTTAAAGAGCGGTACGACATTGGTGAAATCGCGGGCGGTCTGGTAGACAATTCCACCCTGAGTGTCCACCACATAGTTATGGGTGCCGTCTGAAGTGCCATCATCGGGCTGACTAATGAAACCGGGCAACGGCGCATAGGACGTGCCGGTTGGGGTAAGGCCCAATGTGTATTGGCCGCCGGGTATCGTTGGATCGTTCCCATCGGTCCGGACGTCGCCCCACACGGCAATGGGGAACTCATCGGTGCCATACGAAGTGCGAACCGGAGCGCTTACACTATTGCCCTGGACGACTTGAAAATACGAGTAGGCTCCCTGGTCAATCGTCAGGTACAAGGTACTCGTAGGACCGGTCTGAGCGGTTGCGGTGAGTGACGCAGCAACGAGGGCAGCGAGTAAGCCAATCTTGTTTCCCATGTGAACCTTCTCCTTTTCGAACTGCAACCAGACTTAGGCGATTGCAGACACCGCATTGTTCTACTACTGTCGGCGTAAATCAAGTTGTTTCACCTTTGGTTCGTCCACAACTAGCACAAGAAACACCGGCGCTTTCACGGGGACTTCCTCCATGTTGAACTGGAATTACTGGAGCCCCAAAAGTCGCCCGACACTCTGCAGCCATGGCCTGCAGAAAGCAAGGCATTTCTGCGTGAACTTTCATCGCGCCAACACCGCACACACCAAGGTGATGCCCGTTACTGCGGCGGGTTTGTAACAGGTGTTTCATTAGCTTGGCGGTGTGCGGCCAGCCTGTCACCCACCCTTTCCCAAATGAAGGGAAAGAATGGGGCTCCCAGACTTGCTGAGCAATGTGTTCCGCATGCCGACCGCAATCACAAGGAGCACAGCATGGCTGACAAGAAAGCGGACCTCGCTGGACCCGGCATTGGTGACTATCTGGAACTTGAGAAAGTCTTGCCGGACAACTACAGCTCGCTGCTGTCACCGAAAGAGACGCAGCAGGCTCTCTTCGAGGTGAAGCGCTACATCGAAGACAACCTCTGCAAAGAACTCAACCTGATGATGGTGGAAGTGCCGCTCATTGTGGACGAAGAGAGCGGCGTCAACGACCTGCTGGACCGCGACGGCTCACGCACGCCGATCCAGTTCCACATCTCCAACGATCGCGACAAGCATCCCATCAATGCGCAAGTGGTGCAGGCCGCCACCAAGTGGAAGAGGATGGCGCTGAAGCAGTTCGGCTGCCAGCCGGGCGAAGGAATTTGCACCGACATGCGCGCCGTTCGCAAAGACTACTTCCTCGACCACGATCACAGCGCCTACGTCGATCAGTGGGACTGGGAGCGCGTGATGACGCCCGAACAGCGCAATCTCGATTTCCTGAAAGCCATCGTCAGCAAAATCTGGAAGGTGATTGTCGGGGCCGAGCACCACGCGCAGGAAATGTTCTCGGCGCTGCGCGACCCGAAGTATCCCAGCCTGCCCGAGCAGATTACGTTCCTGCATGCCGAAGAGATCCTCGATATGTATCCGGATCTGCCGCGCAAGCAGCGGGAGACAGCGATCCTGCAAAGGTATCCCGCGATCTTCATTATTGGGATTGGCTGGATGCTGAAAGACGGCTACCCGCACGAACTGCGCGCTGCCGATTACGACGACTGGGTGACGCCAACCATCAGCAAAAATGGCCATCTGCTGCACGGCCTGAATGGCGATATTCTGGTGTGGAACCCGGTGACACAGCGGCGGCACGAGCTGTCGTCGATGGGCATCCGGGTGAACGCCGAGTCGCTCAAAAAGCAGTTGGAACTGACCCGCCAGATGGACTTCCTCAAGTATCCGTATCACCAGGCCATCGTGAATCATGAGATTCCGCTGAGCATCGGTGGAGGCATCGGGCAGTCACGGACGATGATGCAGATCCTGCGCAAGGCCCACCTTGGCGAAGTGAGCGTCACGGTGTGGCCAAAGGTGCTGAAGGAGATGTGCGAGAAGAAAAACATTCACGTGTTGAATTAGCTGTCAGCTATCAGCTCTTAGCTTTTAGCGCGGGCGGTCGAAAGGCCGCCCGGCTGATTGGTATACATTTTCAAAAAGGGGCCTCATGTTTAACAGCGATCTACTGAAAGGCAAACGCTTTCTTGTCACCGGCGGCGGGACCGGCATCGGCCGGGCGCTCGCCGAGCGATTTCTGCAGCTGGGCGCAAGCGGCTACATCTGCGGACGCCGCGCCGAAGTCGTGCAGAAGACCGCGGCGGAACTGGCAGCTTCGACCGGCGGAGTGATCGAGGGCTTCGCCTGCGATGTGCGTTACGACGAAGACGTTGAGAAGCTCATCGAGCAAGTCTGGAGTGCAGGGCCGCTCGATATTCTGGTCAATAACGCCGCGGGAAACTTTCTCGCCAAAACCGAGACGCTTTCTTCTCATGCCTTTGACGCTGTGATCGGCATCGTGCTCAAGGGCACCATCAACATGACGATGACTTGCGGCAAGCGCTGGCTCGCTGCCAAACATCCGGGCATGGTGCTGAGCATCGCGACTACCTACGCCGACACCGGCTCTGCGTACGTCGTCCCCAGCGCCGTCGCCAAAGCTGGAGTCGTCGCCCTCACTCGTAGTCTTGCGGTCGAGTGGGGAGATCGCGGCATCCGCTTCGCTGCCATCGCACCCGGAGCGATTCGCACCGAGGGCGCATTCTCGCGGCTGCTGCCGGTGCCCGCAATGGAGAAAGCGCTGCTCGAACATAACCCTTTGCATCGACTCGGCACCCTCGAAGAAATCTCCAACCTGGCTGCGTTTCTGGTCAGCGATCAGGCCGGCTACATCAACGGCGAAATGGTTTACATGGACGGCGGCGAAATGCTGGCCGGCGCTAGCGCTTTCAGTCTTCTCGGCCGCAAGGTACCTGATGCCGCGTGGGAGATGTTGAAGCCCAAAAAGAAGTGAATCTGCTGTATTGTTTTGAGCTATGAAAAACGTCGTGGCTCTATTCGCTTTTCTGGTCGGCATGCTCAGTACCAATGTTGCGTTCGGACAGGACGCCTCGACAGCAACCTTGCTGGTGCTCGCCAAGAGCGACAGCATGCTGGCTATCGTCGACCCGGTCAGCCTGAAGGTGTTGGCGCGAATTCCAGCGGGACCTGATCCGCACGAAGTTGTCGCGTCCGCTGACGGCAAAACGGCCTACATTTCGAATTATGGATTCGGGGCGTTCAACACTCTGACCGTGGTGGACCTGGTCGCCAGGAAGCCGTTGCCGACCATCGATCTGGGAGCATTGCGCGGCCCGCATGGCCTGATGTTTGCCGGCGGAAAGGTGTGGTTCACCGCAGAAGCCGCGAAGGCGATTGGCAGCTACGATCCGGCGACACAGAAGATCGACTGGATCCTCGGTACCGGGCAGGACCGCACGCACATGATTTACGTTTGGCCGGACCTGAAACGCATCGCGACTACGAATGTGAATTCCGGCACGGTGAGCATCATCGAGAAGACCGCCAACGCGGGGCCGCTGCCTCCACTGGGCAAACCTGGGAGCAAGATAGCACCGCCGCCGCACGGTCCGATGGGCGTGCCTGGTGGGAATTGGGAAGAAACCGTAGTCCGCGTCGGCGACGGTTGCGAGGGGTTCGACGTCTCGCCTGACGGCAAGGAAATCTGGGTGGCCAACGCGCACGACGGGACGGTTTCGATTATCGATGTCGCAACCAAGAAGGTGACACAGACACTAGCCGCCGACGTGGGTGGCGCGAACCGGCTGAAGTTCACTCCTGATGGGAAGTTGGTGCTGATCTCGAGTCTGCGCGGTCCGGACGTAACGGTCATCGACAGCGCGACCCGCAAGACGGTGAAGCGCATCCCGGTCGGACGCGGGGCGGCGGGGATTCAGATGCAGCCCGACGGATCGCGGGCGTTCGTGGCCTGCTCTCCCGATGGCTACGTTGTCGTGATCGACCTGCACTCTCTGGAAGTCGTAGGAAAGATCACTCCAGGTCGGGATCCCGACGGGCTGGCGTGGGTGGCGCAGCGATAAAAGGGACTGTGACGCATAGACCCGAAAAGTTGCATTGACACCCGCGCGCAAATCCCGGTAGGCTTGATATCAAGATGACTTCGCTGATCCATCGCCATCATCACCATACTCACGTGGCGAGCGTGTCGGCGGAGATCATGTCATAGATTTTTCGCACTTTTACCTCCGACCCGCTGACGCAAGTTCAGCGGGTTTTTTGTTTTTGGCGAAAGGAATGAGCATGGCGGTTGAGATTGACTTCGAAAAGATGCAGGGGCTGGCACCCGCGATCGTGCAGGATGCGGCTACGGGCGAGGTGCTGATGCTGGGCTTCATGAACCGCACCGCCTACGAAAAAACTCTGGCCACGGGCTACGTAACGTTCTACAGCCGCACACGCAACGAGCTCTGGACCAAGGGTGAAACGTCAGGCAACCGGTTGAAGGTCGTCACCGCGTTGGCCGACTGCGACCTTGACACCATTCTCTGCCGCGTGGAAGTCGAGGGCAAAGGCGTCGTCTGCCACACAGGCACGCGGACGTGCTTCAACACCGAACTTGCATTGACGGCAGGTGTGCGATGAAGTTGCGATTGGGACTTCCCAAAGGCAGCTTGCAAGACGCAACCCTGGCGCTGCTGGCTCGGGCCGGGTTGCAGGTTTATGTCAGTCCACGATCATATTTCGCGAGTACCAACGATCCTGAGATCGAGTGCATGCTGATTCGCGCGCAGGAGATGGCGCGATACGTCGAACACGGCGCTCTCGATGCCGGCATAACGGGCTTTGATTGGGTGACGGAGAGCGGACTCGAAGTCGTTACCGTGGCCGACCTGATTTACGCCAAGCAGAGCCGCGGCAAGGTGCGATGGGTGCTGGCGGTGCCGGAAGATTCGCCGGTGAAACGTCCGGAAGATTTGCGGGGCGCAACTATCGCCACGGAATTGGTGAGCGTAACGAGCAGGTATTTCGCCGACCGTGGCATCAACGTGAAGGTCGAGTTTTCGTGGGGTGCGACGGAAATCAAGCCTCCCACACTGGCAGATGCCATCGTCGAAGTCACCGAAACAGGCAGTTCGCTCAAAGCCAACCGGTTGCGCATTATCGAAACCGTTCTTGAATCGAATACCCAAATCATTGCGAATAAGACAGCCTGGACCGAACCCGGCAAGAAGCAAAAGATCGAGAACCTGGCGCTCATGCTGCGCGGCGCCATGGAAGCGCAGGGGCGGGTCGGTTTGATGCTCAATGTTCGCGTAGAGGACCTTCAGTCCGTTTTGGCCGTCCTGCCCGCGCTGAACAGTCCGACGATTTCGACGCTTAGCGACAAGTCTTGGGTGGCGGTCAATACGATCCTGGAAGAGAGCCTGTGCTGGGAGGTGATTCCGCGCCTAAAGGCAGCGAATGCAACCGGCATCGTCGAGTATCCGCTCAATAAGGTGGTGATGTGATGAGAATCCTCGTTGGGCGAGCGGCGGAGCGCGCGGTGAAGAAGCTGGAAGGTCGAGCATCGCGCCTGGAAGAGGTTGAACCCGCAGTGCAGCGGATCATCCAGGGCGTGCGCAGGGGCGGCGACAAAGCACTGGTGCGCTATGCGACATTGTGGGATAACCTCCAAGAAGGTCAGCCGTTGCGCGTCGCGCAACAGGAAATTGAGCAGGCGTGGAAAGCGACTCCACTGGAAACTCGCGAGGCGCTCAAGCACGCAGCCGCCAATATTCGGCGGTTTGCCAACTGGCAGGTACCGCGCTCGTGGCGCAGGACAATCAGCGGAGGCGAATTGGGGCAGGTGGTTCGCCCGCTGCGGTCCGTGGGATGTTATGTGCCGGGCGGAAGGTATCCCCTGCCATCAACGCTGCTGATGACCGCGATTCCAGCGCAGGTAGCCGGTGTGGAGCGAATTGTCGTGGTCACGCCGAACCCACAACCGGCAACGCTGGCGGCTGCGCGTTTGCTGGGGATCAGCGAGGTTTACCGCTGTGGCGGGGCGCAGGCGATCGCTGCGCTCGCGCTCGGGACCGAGAGCATCGCCAAGGTGGACAAGATAGTTGGCCCGGGCAATGCCTACGTCACCGCGGCCAAGAAACTAGTGAGCTTCGATTGCGCCATTGACATGCTGGCGGGCCCGACTGAGGCGGTGATTTACAGTGAGTGCGGAAATGCGGAATTTCTTGCCTCGGACCTGATCGCGCAGGCGGAACATGATCCGGACGCCGTGGTGGTGTTTATCTCCACTTCGTCGACGCTGGCGAAAGCGGTAGCGGCCAGCGTGCAGCGCATAGCGAGGGACAACCCTATTGCCACAAAAGCGATTTCGCGCAATGCCTGTGCGCTGGTGGCGGCAACTTCCGCGCAGGCGATGGTGTGGGTGAACCGCATCGCGCCTGAGCACCTGACTGTGGATGATGACGTGGCCGTTCCGGCGGTGATCCACGCAGGGTCGATTTTTGTGGGCTCCTACTCGCCCCAATCTGCGGGCGACTATGCGGCGGGACCGAACCACGTGCTGCCCACGGCGGGCGCGGCGCGCTTTCGTGGAGGATTGAGCGCTGCGGACTTCGTGAAAGTCATCACGGTACAGAAGTTCTTTAAGGAGGGGTTGCGGGAGATTGCGCCTGTTGTGACCACTCTTGCCGAGACGGAAGGCCTGCGCGCCCATGCGCAGTCGGTGCGGCTGAGGTGCGGCAATGCTTAGCGCGCGCAAAGCAGTGCGAGACATGCACGAGTATCACCCTCCGCTGGCGGGACGCAAAGGACTGCGTCTCGATTTCAACGAAAATACCGAGGGATGCTCGCCGCGCGTGCTGGCGCGCATTCGCGAGATCACGGCAGAAGACCTTGCGCGGTATCCAGAACGTGAGCCGGTTGAGGCGATCGTCGGAGCGCATCTCAACCTGCTTGCTGACCAGGTACTGCTCACCAACGGCGTAGACGAAGCCATTCACCTGCTTTGCGAGGCATATCTTGATCCCGCGGATGAAGTGATTGTCGTGACCCCCACGTTCGGTATGTACGAGATTTTTGCCGAGATGACAGGAGCGAAGATCACTCGCGTGCAATGCGGCGAGGACCTGCGGTTTCCGCTGAACAAGGTGCTGGCACGGATCACGCCGGCGACAAAGCTGATCGCGGTCGCGAGTCCGAATAATCCCACCGGAGGAATAGCTTCTCGCGAGCAGTTGCTGACGATAGCCGACGCAGCCCCCAATGCAGCTTTGCTGGTGGACGAGGCATACTTCGATTTCCACGGGCACACGGTGATGCCCGATGTTGGCGCACTGCCCAACTTATTTGTCGCGCGAACATTTTCCAAGGCGCATGGACTGGCGGGGCTGCGCATGGGAATACTCGCTGGACCGCGCGAGCAGATGCCCATGGTGCGGCGCGTCTCGTCGCCCTACAGCGTGAATGCCGTGTCCCTGCTTGCTCTGCCGGAAGCATTGGATGACCGCGACTTTATCGCGAACTACGTGTCCCAGGTGAAGGCCGGACGCGCGAGACTGGAGAAAGAACTCACCCAAGCAGGCATTGCTTGGTGGCCCAGCGAAGCGAACTTCGTGTTGATGAAGGTCGGTGACCGGCACCGTGACTTCGTAACAGCTATGCGACAACGTGGGATATTGGTGCGTGATCGCTCGGCTGACCCGGGCTGCGACGGATGCGTTCGCGTCACGCTGGGTACGACCGCACACACTGAGCGTCTGCTGACGACATTGCGTGAAGTGGTGACTGAGTTGAAGCTGGGCGCGGAGGTGAAAGCGTGAGGCGGGCTAAGATCCATCGCAAGACAAACGAGACTGATATTCGCGTGGCACTCACGATCGAAGGACGGGGTCGGGCGAAGGTCAGCACGGGCATTCGCTTTCTCGACCACATGATGGAGCTGGTGGCGAGACACGGTGCATTCGACCTGGACTTGCACGCCTCCGGCGATCTTGAGGTGGACCAGCACCACACGGTCGAAGATGTTGGCATCGCGCTAGGAGAAGCGTTCACTGTGGCGCTGGGCTCGAAGCGCGGCATCCTGCGCGCCGGATATTTCGTGATGCCAATGGACGATACTCTGGGCGTGGTCGCGGTCGATTTTGGCGGGCGCAGCGCAGCGGTTGTCGACACCAAGGTACGCACCCGCCTGGTGGGCGACCTGCAGACCGAGCTGGTGGCAGACTTCTTCGATGGCTTCTCGCGGGGCGCGAAGGCCAATGTGCATGTGAAGACGATTTACGGCCGCTCGAACCATCACAAGATTGAGGCGTTATTCAAAGCGTTCGCGCGGGCGCTGCGAGTAGCGTGCTCGAAAGACAAGCAACTGGGGCGAATGTTGCCCAGCACCAAGGGGTTGCTGTGATTGCCATCGTCGATTACGGGGCGGGAAACCTAACTTCGGTGGTGAAAGCCCTGCGCCATCTCGGTCGCGAGTGTGCTGTCACCAACGACCCTCACATTGTGGGACATGCGAGCAAGTGGATCATTCCGGGTGTAGGTAATTTCAAAGCGACTGCTCCGTTGGCCAACGGAAAGCTGGGAGCGATCTTGCGCGACGGCGTTGGCGACAGGCCGCTTCTCGGCATCTGCCTCGGATTGCAGTGGATGTTCGAAGGCAGCAGCGAGGCTCCCGACATGCATGGGCTGGGAGCTTTTCCCGGCAAATGCACGCGATTCTCCGATCGGGTGAAATCGCCTCATGTCGGCTGGGACAGCATCGCAATCGGAAGCCATTCGCGGTTGCTGGCAGGAATCACTTCGGGAGCATACGTTTATTTCACGCATTCGTATCGGGCACCTGTATGTAGGGACACGGTTGCGACTTGCACCTACGAGGAGCCGTTTACCGCCGTGGCGGAACGAGGAAACCTGTTCGGCGTGCAGTTTCACCCGGAGAAGTCGGGTGATGTGGGAATGCATATCCTGGAGAGCTTCTGTGCACTGTGAAACGCTCGCCAAACGCATCATTGCCTGTCTAGACGTGACTGCCGGGCGGGTTGTCAAAGGCATTCAGTTCGAGCAACTGCGCGATGCGGGCGACCCGGCAGAACTGGCGGTCGCTCACAGCCAGGCTGGCGCGGATGAGATCGTGCTGCTCGACATCACGGCGACGTCGGACTCGCGCAACACCTTGCTCGATACGGTTCGTCGCACGGCGAAGCAACTGTTCATCCCGTTTACGGTCGGTGGCGGCATTCGATCGCTCGAAGACGCAGCAAGCGTGCTCGATTGCGGCGCTGACAAAGTAGCGATGAATTCCGCGGCGATCGCTGATCCGGAGTTAATTACACGAGTGGCGGAGCGGTATGGATCGCAGGCTGTAGTCGTGGCAATCGACGCCCGCCAGCTGACTCCCACAGCGTGGGAGGTGTACGTATGGGGTGGAAGGAAACCAACTGGAATCGACGCACAGGAATGGGCGCTCAAGGCGGAAAACCTGGGCGCCGGTGAAATTATGCTGACCTCGATGGACCGCGACGGCACCAAGTCTGGATTTGACTGTCCACTGACGCGAACGATTGCAACCAGCGTTCGGATTCCGGTGATTGCTTCGGGCGGAGCGGGCGAGCCGCATCACTTCGTCGAAGTGTTTCAAGAGGGCGCTGCAGATGCGGCGCTGGCGGCATCAGTGTTTCACTTTGGATTGAAGTCGGTCGAGACGATCAAGCAGGCGTTGCGGGCCGCGGGCATTCCGGTGAGGTTGGAATGTTGATTCCGTCGATCGATCTGATGGGCGGAAAGATCGTCCAACTGGTGCAGGGCGAGAAGAAGGCGCTGGAGTTTGACAACTTCGCAGAGTGGGTGGAACGGTTCACGCGCTATCCGCTGGTGCAACTGATTGACCTCGATGCGGCCATGGGGACAGGTGACAACCGGGCGTTGATCGCGGAATTCTGCGGCAAGCTGCCCTGCCAGGTGGGCGGCGGTATTCGGTCCGCCGAAGATGCACGCCAGGTGCTGAAGGCAGGCGCAAAGCGGGTGATTCTTGGGTCTTCCCTAATTAAGAATGGCGGCGTCGATTCGCAATTTGCGGACGCACTTTGCGACGAGTTCGGGGCGGAACATTTGGTGATGGCCGTCGATTCGTTGGGTGATAAGGTGGCGATTCATGGGTGGAAGACCATCACCAACGTCGCACCCGCTGAAATGATGCACGCCCTTGAGCCATATTGTTCCGCATTTCTTTACACGAATATCGATACTGAAGGATTGCTGCAAGGAATCCCCATAGACATCGTCCGAGACTTGAGCAAGCGCACGTCGCGGCGCTTGATCGCTGCGGGAGGTATCCGGAGCCAGCAGGAGATCGATGATCTCGACGCGATGGGTGTAGACGCAGTCGTCGGAATGGCAATTTATTCCGGACTTCTGAAAGTCTGACAGTGTGGGATTAGCGGTTGCCCTGCAACGGCGTGGCCAATTGCGCAGCTGAGGTGCGGATGGACGCCGCGGAGCCAGAAACTGGCAAACGGAGCTCCACTTCTAGTCCGTGAGGAGTAACGTTGCGCGCCAGAACCGTGCCTCCATGAACGGCGACCGCGTTACGCACGATAGCCAGACCCAGGCCCATGCCGCCGGTCGAGGTGACCCGCGAATCGTCGGCGCGATAAAAAGCCTTGAACAGCAGTGGAAGCGTTTCTTCCGGCACTCCTTTCCCATTGTCGCAGACAGTGAGTACAGCTTGTCCATCGTCGACCCGCAGCCGAATGTCGATTTTGCCGCCTTGTCCCGAATAGAAAATGGCGTTGCGCACGACGTTTTCAATCGCACTGCGCAACAGTCCGGGATCACCGCTGACGGTGACGATAGCGTCGTCCGTGTAGTTGACGGTGACATCGGTGGCGGCCGCCTCGAAGCGCGCGTCATCGAGCACCTCGTCGATCAAATCGTTCAACGACAGGCTCTCAAACTTCGGCTTGTACTGCCCACTTTCCAAACGCGCCACTGTAAGGATGCGCTCCAACATGGAATCAAGTTGGATGGTGTCCTGCTCGATGCGGTCGAGCATCTCCTCGCGTTCGCGCGAGTTTGGACCACGCGCCAGGGCAAGCGCCAGGCGCATACGGGCAATGGGGGAGCGCAGTTCGTGGGAAACACCACTGAGCAGGTTGCGTTCGCTTATGATCTGGTTGCGCAATTCTCCGGCCATCGAGTCGAAGTCGCGCACCAGGTCGGCGATCTCGTCGCGGCGATTGCCGATGGTGGCACCGACGCGAATGTCAAGGTTGCCGCGTGCCATCTCGTTGGTGGCTTTTCGCAGACGCTCAATGGGCTTGCTGAGATAGTGTGCGATCACCAGGCACATCAGCGCGGAAATAATGGTGCCGAGTTTCAGCACCCAGATCATGTCTCCGGGAACACGTTCCGTGAGCGGCGGCGGAATGAACTCACCAATCAGCAGGTAATTGCCGCGCGTCGTGACCGTTTGCGCAACAATGATCACCGCCTCGTCGGGGCGTACCATGCCTTCGTGGCGTAACGCACGCTGGGCGTATTCCGGAATCTCCGGCGGCAACGGACGACCGCTTAACTCACGGCCATTTGCGTCGAGCAGCCAGTAGTTGACGCGGTTAGCCAACGAGGACTGATCGAGCAGCGAGCGCAGTGCCGGTTCACCACCCTCTTCATAACGATGGGCAGCAAGGTCCGCCACAGTCGGAACGAGACGGCGCTCCGGCTGCACCCACCACGGGTTCTCGGCGTGCAAGCGGTAATGCAGGCGCATGTACAGCAGACCGAGCAGCAGGGCCTGTGCGACCCAGAACGGCAGGAAGATTTTCCAGAACAGCCGCCGATTCATGCCCGGCTCTTTTCCGGAGTGCCGGCGGAAAGAAAGTACCCGATTCCGCGGATGGGGCGAATCAGATCTTCCGTCCCAGGAAAGCCTCCCAGCTTCTTACGTAGCCGACTGACGTGGACATCGACGCTGCGATCGAACGCATTCAGCGGACGACCCAGCGCGACTTCGGCGATCTGCTCGCGCGTGACCACACTGCCCGCGTTGCGCAGAAGCAATTCCAGCACGTTGAATTCCACGGAGGTAAGTTCGACCGGTTTGCTGCCGCAACTGACGTTGCGACTGCCGAGTGAAAGCTCAATCTCACCGACTTTCAACACTTCGTCGTGATCACTCCGGGCGGCACCGGCGGCTGCTTCACGCGTGCGGCGCAGAACGGCGCGAATGCGCGCCACGAGCTCACGAGGATCGAATGGTTTGGCGAGATAATCGTCAGCGCCAATTTCAAGACCGAGAATGCGGTCCACAGCTTCGCCACGCGCGGTCAGCAACAGCACGGGCACCGTCGATTGATGACGCAATGCCTTGAGCAATTCGAATCCCGAACCGCCGGGGAGCATCACATCCAGAATAATGAGTTCGTGCGTATTGGTGAGTGCCGCGGCCAGGCCAGTGTCGTGGTCATAGGCGGCATCGACGTGATAGTTCTCGGCTTCAAGAAACCGTTTGAGCAAGTTGACGAGCGCGCGATCGTCGTCGATGATCAGCAGTTGGTTCACCGGATTCATTTTGCCTGTTCCTGAAGCCGGATGCGGTGAAGAATTGTTTCGGGATGTGCTGGGACCCTTCACAAAACTTAACCTTCCTTCACCCTCTCTTAACGGCACTCAAAACGTCCATTGGCTCTAATAGGGTGGGGTTCGTAATATTGTAACTGGCACTCAGGTGTAAGAGAGTTTTGCCACTGGTGACGGCCGGCCTTCCCCCCATCTCGGCGTCCCCCAGTGAGGAGGAAATTTGAAAGTATCCGGACTACATAAATTGGGCATTGCAGCCGGCGTTGCCGTGCTCGCTTGCGTCGCGCTGGCCGGTTGCAGCCGCGGACAGAAGAGCGCCAAGGCAAACACTCCACCTCCTGCCGTGCCGGTCGGAGTCGCGACGGTTAAACAGCGAGATTTTCCGGTTTATCTCACTGGCCTCGGTTCAGTGTTGGCGTTTAATACGGTTTCGCTCAAGACCCGCATCGACGGCCAGATCACTGAGGTCAACTTCCAAGAAGGTCAGGATGTCAAGATCGGGCAACTGCTGATCCAGATTGATCCCAAACCTTACGATGTGGCTTTGGCCACGGCGCAGGCCAACTTGCAGCGTGACGAGGCCCAACTGAAGTACGCCCAGGTACAGTTCGAACGCCAGAAGGCGCTCTATGCGGACGGCGTAATTGCCAAGCAGGACTTGGATACACAGGAGGCATCACTCGGGCAGTATCAAGGAACCATCGCCGCCGACAAAGCAGCGATCGATAGCGCGAAATTGAACCTGTTCTATACCCGCATCACGTCTCCCATTAACGGGCGCATCGGATTGCGCATGGTTGACATCGGTAACTACGTTCAGGCTGCGTCTACCACGCCCATGGTCATCATCACGCAGCTGCATCCCATCGCCATCGACTTCACCTTGCCAGAAGACCAGCTTCAGGCGGTGCGGCAGCGCATGAAAGAAGGGACGCTCACCGTGGACGTTTACAGCCGCGATGACCAGACCAAGCTTTCGGCCGGCAAACTCTTGACAATTGACAACCAGATCGACCAGACCACCGGTACCGCCAAGTTCAAGGCGGTGTTCGAGAATCCCGACAATAATCTGTGGCCAAACCAGTTCGTCAACGTACACCTGCTGCTGGAGACCAGGAAAGATGCCATCACCATGCCAGTGGCCGCTGTGCAACGTGGACCGCAGGGCACTTACACCTACGTGGTCGACTCCAACAATACGGTACAGTTGAGGCCCATACAGTTGGCGATGACTCAAGGCAATACGGCGGTCATTGCGTCAGGACTACAGCCCGGCGAACGGGTCGTGACAGACGGGCAGGAGAAGCTGCAGGCTGGCAGCCGTGTTACGCCCCAGGCACCGGCCGGTCAAGGAACCCAATCTTCGAAGAACGCTGAAGGCATTGGATCGCACTCATGAGTATTTCGCGGCCATTCATTCTCCGGCCCATCGCTACGTCGCTTTTGATGGTGGCGTTGTTGCTGGTGGGTCTGGTTGCCTACACCCAGCTTCCGATCTCGGCGTTGCCGCAGGTGGATTACCCCACCATCCAGGTCGTGACGTTTTATCCGGGCGCCAGTCCCGATGTAACCGCGTCGTCGATCACGTCGCCGTTGGAGCGGCAGTTCGGACAATTGCCAGGACTGAACCAGATGACCTCGAGCAGTTCATTCGGGGCGTCGGTCATCACGCTGCAGTTTGATCTGGAAGAGAACATCGATGTCGCCGAGCAGGAAGTTCAGGCGGCCATCAACAGCGCGCAGACGTTCCTGCCTTTAGACCTGCCGACGCCGCCGATCTACAGCAAAGTAAACCCGGCCGACGCTCCCATCCTCACGCTGGCGATGACCTCCGACAGCATGCCGTTGACCCAGGTTGAGGACCTGGCTGACACCACATTCGCACAGAAGATTTCTCAGTTGCCGGGCGTGGGACTTGTAACCATCAGCGGCGGACAGAAACCGGCAGTGCGCATCGAGGCGAACCCCACGACGCTTGCGTCATACGGTATCAGCCTTGAGCAGTTGCGCACGGTGATCGGACAAGTCAATGTTGACCAGGCCAAGGGACAACTGCAGGACCGGCGGCAGGCCTACACCATCAACGCGAACGATCAGTTGTTCAAGCCGGAGGAGTACGCGCAAACCATCATTGCCTATAAGAACGGCAATCCGGTGCGGCTCTCTGATGTAGCGACAACGATTGACGGCCCGGAAAACTCTTACCAGGCAGCGTGGATGAACACCACGCCCGCAGTGATTCTCAACATCCAACGGCAGCCGGGCGCGAACATCATTAAGGTTGCCGACAGCATTAAGCTCCGCCTGAAGCAACTCCAGGCAAACCTGCCGGCGTCAGTGCACGTAACGGTGCTGACCGACCGTACCAACACCATCCGGGCGAGCGTCGCCGACGTACAGTTCGAACTGATGTTGACCATCGCACTGGTTGTGATGGTGATCTTCCTGTTCCTGCGCACCCTCGCGGCGACCATCATCCCCAGCATTGCGGTGCCTCTGTCACTGGTGGGTACGTTCGGTGTGATGTACTTGTTGGGCTACTCGCTCGACAACCTTTCGCTGATGGCGCTCACCATCTCGACCGGCTTCGTGGTGGACGACGCGATCGTGATGATCGAGAACATCTCCCGCTACATCGAGGAGGGCCACTCGCCGCTGGAAGCGGCTTTGCAGGGCTCGGGTCAGATTGGATTCACCATTGTTTCGCTGACCGTGTCGCTGATCGCCGTGCTGATACCGCTGCTGTTCATGGGCGACATTGTCGGGCGGCTGTTCCGCGAATTCGCGGTGACCTTGAGTGTGACCATCCTGCTTTCGGCGGCGATCTCTTTAACGCTGACGCCCATGATGTGCTCGCTTCTTTTGCGACATCGAGAAGAGGGGCAGCACGGACGCCTTTACGAGGCGTCGGAGCGGATATTTAACAGCACGATTGCGTTTTATGGCCGGACCCTGCAGTTCGTGTTGCGCCACCAGACGGCGACCCTGCTGGTCACCATTGGCACGCTCGTCGCAACCATCTGGATGTACGACATTGTGCCCAAGGGCTTCTTCCCGGTCCAGGACACGGGCGTCATCATGGGCATCTCGGACGCGCCCGAGAGCGTTTCGTTCGCTTCGATGGCCGAACGCCAGCAGAAGCTGGCAGCGGCGGTGCTGAAAGATCCGGACGTGGCCAGTCTGTCGTCATTCATCGGCGTCGATGGCACCAACACCACGCCGAATAGCGGACGCGTACAGATCAACCTGAAGCCCAAGGACCAGCGCACCGACGATGTTTCCGCCATTATCAAACGACTACAGCAGGAAACTGCCGGGGTCGAAGGCATCACGCTTTACATGCAGCCGGTGCAGGACCTGACGGTCGAAGACCGCATCAGCCGCACCCAGTACCAGTTCAGTTTGGAAGACGCCGACCCCAACGAATTGCAGCTGTGGACCGGCCGCCTGATGACCAAGCTAAAGACGCTTCCAGAGTTGCGCGATGTTGCAACCGACCAGCAGAACCAGGCCGCGGTCGTTAACGTGGTGATCGACCGCGACACTGCGTCGCGCCTGGGAGTAAACGCCTCTACAATCGACAACACGCTCTACGACGCATTTGGTCAGCGGCTGGTGTCGATCATGTTCACCCAGTTGAACCAGTACCACGTCGTGCTGGAGGTCGGTCCCACATTCCGGGTCGATCCCGACTCACTGAAGAACATCTTTGTTCCCGGAACCACGGGGCAGGTTCCTCTCAGTGCCATCGCGCACTTCGAAAGCACTTCAGGTCCATTGGCCCTCAATCACCAGGGGCAGTTCCCGGCGGTGACATTCTCCTTCAACCTGGGCGGCCGGTATTCGCTGGGCGAAGCGGTAAAGGCGATCAACGCGGCGGTGGCCGAAGTTGGAGTCCCTCCCAGTATTCAAGTGAGGTTCCAAGGCACGGCGCGGGCGTTCGAGGCCTCACAAGCCAATGAAGGATGGCTGATCCTGGCAGCGATCGTCACGGTTTACATCGTTCTCGGTGTGCTGTACGAAAGCTACATTCATCCGGTCACGATTCTGTCGACGCTGCCATCGGCTGGTGTGGGCGCCATCCTGGCGTTGAACATCTTCGGCATGGACCTCGGGGTGATGGCTCTCATCGGCATCATCCTGCTCATCGGTATTGTGAAAAAGAACGCCATCATGATGATCGACTTTGCGCTGGAAGCCGAGCGCAAGGAGGGCAAGCCGCCGCAAGAAGCGATCTACGAAGCGTGCCTGCTGCGCTTCCGTCCAATCATGATGACCACGTTTGCGGCGTTGTTTGGTGCGATTCCTCTGGCTGTCGGATCGGGCACCGGCTCGGAACTCCGGCGTCCTCTGGGCGTCACGATTGTCGGCGGTCTGCTGTTCAGCCAGCTGCTCACGCTGTATACCACGCCGGTTGTGTATCTCTGGTTCGACCGGCTCGGTGTGGCGTTGAGCCGCCTGCGTGCGCCCAAACCGGCTGAGGCGACGGGAGACTAGCATGAATGTCTCCGGTCCGGCGATCCATCGGCCCATTGCAACCACGCTGCTGACCATCGCCCTGCTGTTGGCGGGTGGCCTGGCCTACATGCAGTTGCCGGTATCACCGCTTCCTCAGGTCGACTTTCCCGTGATCTCGGTGGGCGCGTCGCTGAATGGCGCCAGCCCTGAGACTATGGCCTCAGCTGTGGCCACGCCGCTGGAGCGCCAGTTCGGACGCATTTCCGCCATTAACCAGATGACGTCGTCGAGCCAGTTAGGCTCGACGGCCATCACCATGCAGTTCGACCTGAACCGCAACATCGACGCAGCGGCGCGCGATGTGCAGGCGGCCATCAACGCGGCCCGCGGATATTTGCCGGCGGACCTGCCGAGTAATCCCAGCTATCGCAAAGTCAATCCCGCGGATGCGCCCATTCTGATCCTGGCGATGACCTCCGACGCGATGACCAAGGACCAGATGTATGACGCGGCCGATTCGATCTTGGGACAGAAGCTGTCGCAGATCGAAGGCGTTGGCCAGGTATTTATCTGGGGATCATCGCAGCCCGCCGTTCGCATCGAGGCCAACCCGCTCGTCCTGAACCAAATGAACCTGGGGCTGGAAGCAGTGCGGCAGGCCGTGGTCAATCAGAACATCACCATAGCGAAGGGCTCGCTGCAGGGCGGGGACAAGAGCCTCACGATCCACTCGAATGATCAGCTCATGAAGGCGGCGCAGTATCGTCCGCTGGTAGTGGCGTATCGCAACGGCGCGCCGGTGCGGCTGAGCGACGTGGCAACGGTCGAGGATTCGTACTCGAACATCTACAACGCGGGCAGCTTCAACGGCAAACCCAGCGTACTGGCGGTAATATTCCGCCAGCCGGGCGCCAACATTATCGCCACCGTGGACCGTGTTTTGGATGCCCTGCCGTTCCTGAAGGCCTCCATCCCGCAAAGCATCGACCTCGGCATCGGACTGGATCGCACGCTCACGGTGCGTGCCTCGGTGAAAGACGTGGAACGCACCCTGATTATCTCCATCCTGCTGGTGGTGATGGTGGTGTTCGTATTCCTGCGCGAGGTGCGTGCCACAGTGATACCCAGCGTCGCGGTGCCGTTGGCCGTCGTGGGCACGTTTGCCGGCATGTACCTGATGGGCTATTCGCTCGACAATCTCTCGTTGATGGCGCTGACCGTCTCAACCGGATTCGTCGTGGACGACGCCATCGTGGTTTTGGAAAACGTGATGCGCCATGTCGAATCCGGCATGAAGCCCTTCGAGGCGGCGCTGTTGGGTTCGCGGGAGATCGGTTTCACGGTGATGTCGATGAGCATCTCGCTGGTAGCGGTGTTCATTCCCATCCTGCTGATGGGTGGACTCGTCGGACGGCTGTTCCACGAGTTCGCCATGACCATCAGTTGCGCGATTGCAATTTCGATGGTGGTCTCGCTGACCACGACGCCGATGCTGTGCGCGCACTTTCTTAAGCCGCACGGGGTAAAACATGGCGCGGCTTACCGTTTGAGCGAGAGCGGCTTCGTGCACCTGAACCGTGGATATAAGCGTTCGCTGGCCTGGGTGCTGCGCCATCAACGGCTGATCCTGGCCCTAGTCATCATCACGGTGTGCGTGAACGTGTACCTGTACATCATCGTACCCAAGGGATTTTTCCCGCAGCAAGACACAGGCCGCATCTTTGGCACTGCGATGGGCGATCAGGATGTCTCGTTCGACTCCATGAACACCAAGGTGAACCAGTTCGTGTCGATCGTCCGGCAGGACCCGGCGATCCAGAATGTCATCGCCTCGGTAGGCGGCGGTTCGCCGCAGAATCAGGCTCGCATCTTTGCCACCCTTAAGCCCCTGGGCGAGCGCAAAATCAGCGCCGACCAGGTCATCGCGCGTCTCCGTCCGAAACTTTCTCACGTCCCAGGCGCGACGCTCTACTTCCAGGCGGTTCAGGACCTGCAGATCGGCGGACGCCTGTCGAACGCGCAATATCAGTACACCTTATCGGGTGAGGACCTGGACGAACTCTACGAGTGGGCGCCCAAGCTGGTGGACAAGCTGCGGACCCTCCCGCAGTTGAAAGATGTCAGCAGCGATCAGCAGGTGCACGGGCTGGCGCAGAATATCATCATCGATCGCGATACGGCATCGCGTCTGGGCATCACGGCGCAACAGATTGACGAAGTACTGTACGACGCCTTTGGCCAGCGCGAGATTTCGCCCATCTACCGCACGCTCAACCAGTATTGGGTGGTACTGGAAGTCGACCCCAAGTATCAAATGACGCCCGACGCGCTGAATAGCGTGTACGTCATCACCAGTGCCGGTGCACAGGTGCCCTTGTCGGCATTCGCCCACTTCGGTCCCTCGACCACTTCGTTGTCCGTGGCCCACCAGGGGCAATTCCCTGCCGTCACCATCTCATTCAACCTGAACCCTGGCGAATCGCTCGGCGAGGCGACACGAGTTATCGAGCAAGCGCAGTTACAGATGCGCTTTCCAGGAACGATCCACGGAACCTTCCAAGGCACAGCAGCAGCCTTTCAGGACTCCTTGTCTTCGCAGCCGCTCCTGATTCTGGCTGCGCTCGTCGCGGTATACATCGTTCTGGGCATGCTGTACGAGAGCTACATTCATCCCATCACCATTCTTTCCACCATCCCTTCCGCCGGCACTGGCGCGCTGCTGGGGCTGATGCTGTTTCACTTGGAACTGAATGTGATCGGGTTGGTCGGAATCTTGCTCTTGATCGGCATCGTGAAGAAGAACGCCATCATGATGATCGACTTCGCGCTCGAGCGCGAGCGTCATGGCAAGAATCCACTCGAGGCCATTCACGAAGCAGCGCTTTTGCGCTTCCGCCCCATCATGATGACGACCGCGGCCGCGCTGCTCGGCGCAGTTCCGCTGGCGTTCGGTCGCGGCACTGGCTCCGAGCTGCGCCGTCCGCTGGGCATCGCCATCGTCGGTGGCTTAATGGTGAGCCAGGTCCTGACCATCTACACCACGCCGGTTGTCTACCTCTACATGGACCGCTTCCAGGCATGGTTCCTGTCGATCCTGCCGTGGCGCGCCAAGCAGCTACAGAAGAAGGAAGAAGTTCCTATCTTCGCGGACTGAAGTCGATCCCTGGATCCCGCAATTCAACGCCAGGACGGCCTACTTTTGGCCCAACTTGCCACTGTCCGTTTTCGGACACAAGTATCGCATTCATGGGCAAACACGCGACTTAGCCTGACGACGTCATCTGATTTCGTTGCACTTGGCCGACCTCGAGAATGGCAATCGGACTGCACTTCACCCGGTAGGCCAATTATGACGGACTCCAACGAACATTCCCGGATACTGATTGCCGAAGACCAGGAGCATGTGCGCGAAGCACTCGCCATGCTACTCCGCTCGCGCGGTTACGCCGTACTGATGAGTTCTTCGCCCCAGGAAGCTCTCCTGTCCGCCGGCCAGCAGCCGATTGATCTTGCGCTGGTCGACATGAACTACTGCCGCGACAGCACTTCGGGAGTCGAGGGATTGGACTTGATCGAGTCTCTGCGGCAACTTGACCATACGCTGCCCGTCGTCGCTCTCACGGCCTGGGGCAATGTGGATTTGGCAGTAAGTGCCATGAAGTCGGGCGCTGCCGATTTCATCGAGAAGCCGTGGCGTAACGACTCCCTGCTAGAAAAGGTTGAGTCGCTCACCCGTCGAGGTCGCGAAGTACGTTCGATGCAGCGTGTCGCCGACTACGAAAAACAGGATGCGCAGCAGGTCCAAATGCGCATCGTTCCCCAGCGCCACATCGTCGCCGGAGATATCGAATTATTCGGCGAAAGCGTTCCCAAAGGGGATGTCGGCGGAGACTATTTCGGCGCCTGGCAGCCCAGCCCCGAGTCGTTGCATTTCTGTGTCGCCGACGTCTCCGGCAAAGGCACGCCAGGAGCGCTGATTGCCGCTATGTTGCACGCTTCGGTCAGTTCGCTGGCTGCGTCTGACGGCGGCGCGGAAAAGATCGTCGACGAAGTCGAATACATTCTCCGCGACCAGCTTGGGAAAGAGCATTACGTCACCCTGTTCTACGGCGTGCTCGATGTGGCCAGCCGCACTCTGGAATACGTAAACGCCGGCCATTGTCCGCCAATTGTGCTCCGCGGCGACGGCACAGTGGGACTCCTGGATTCCACCCGTCCCGTGCTGGGACTGGTGAAACACGAGGCCGCGCCCGCCGAGCGTGTCGTCCTTCGGCCCGGCGACAGTCTCGCGCTCTATACCGACGGCATCACCGAAGCAGCCGACGAAGCCGGTACCGAGTTCGGTCCGGAGCGATTGCAGGAAACGCTGCGGCGTAAAGGCGTGTCAAGTTTGCAGGACTTGCACTCTCGCGTCCTTACCGGGGTACGAGATTATGCCAGCGGTAAGTTGGCCGACGATGCGACGCTGGTGTTGCTCTCGGTGCACGGAGCAAAGGCCGCACTTACTGAGTCAAGCGACGAGCGGGCATTGTCGCAAACGCAGCACTCAACATAATTCGCGACTGACGCCTGCGTGCCCTCATTCAATACTTGAAACTCGAAACCCGAAACTTGAAACTGGTCCGTGCTCCATTCCTATGACGCAGTCGTGCTGGGCGCAGGCGCGGCTGGGCTGATGTGCGCCATCAACGCGGGACAACGCGGTCGCCGCATTGCCGTGATCGAACATGCCGATCGCATTGGCAAGAAGATCCTGATCTCTGGCGGCGGCCGCTGCAACTTCACCAACCTGCATTGCCAGCCGGAGAATTTCTTTTCCTCGAACCCACATTTTTGCAAGTCAGCGCTGGCTCGCTACACTCCGCAAGACTTCATCGCACTCGTCGAAAAACATCGCATCCCCTATCACGAAAAAACTTTGGGACAGTTGTTCTGTGATCGGTCGGCGCAAGACATCGTCACCATGCTGGAGGACGAGTGTCGCGCCGCGGGCGTCGAGATCTTCACCGCGACCGGCGTGCGCGAGGTGCGGCGAGCCAACCAATTCGTTGTGTTTGCCGGTGATAATGAGTTTCATGCTCCTGTTTTGGTGGTCGCGACTGGCGGCTTGTCCATTCCAAAAATGGGCGCCACGGCGTTTGGCTACGAACTGGCGCGCCAGTTCGGAATCAAGGTTCGCGATTGCCGTCCCGCACTGGTTCCGCTCACCTTTGATGCGGATGATCGTAAGCATTATTGCGACCTCGCTGGCGTTTCTGCCGAAGTGGTCGCGTCGATCGGACGTCAACGCTTTCGCGAGAAGATGCTTATCACCCACCGTGGACTTAGTGGCCCGGCCATCCTGCAAATCTCGTCGTACTGGAAGCCGGGCGACCCGCTTACCCTCGACCTTGCACCTGAGAAACAACTCACGCAGAGATTGCGCGACGAGCCTGGCGGACGCGACCTCACGGCAGCAAAGTCGGCCTTCCGCGCGGTCCTCCCCGACCGCTTTGCCGACCGCTGGGTCGAACTTCATGCGCCCGCTCGCTGGACGAATCCCGCTCTGGAAGAATTGGAACGCAACGCCCATCACTGGCAAATCACTCCGTCGGGCACGGAAGGTTACGACAAAGCCGAAGTCACGGCAGGCGGCGTGGACACCGACGAGTTGTCGGCAAAGACCATGGAGAGTAAGAAGATGCCGGGGCTATACTTCATCGGCGAAGTGGTGGACGTCACCGGCCATCTTGGCGGATTCAACTTTCAGTGGGCCTGGGCCTCCGGGTTTTGCGCAGGCCAGGCCGTCTAAAACCTGTAACAATCCGCGACCCAATTGATAAACTTCTTCTACAGCCTTTCGGGGTAATCACGACACCACAAGCGGAGCGCCGTGACCAGTTCAACCGACGCAATTGTCAACATCCAACAGCTGGTAAAGACCTATCCCGGCAAAACGCCCGGTCGAGGCCGTCAAAGGAATCGATCTTGCGGTCGAGCGCGGAGAACTCTTCGGCCTGCTCGGCCCAAACGGAGCCGGCAAAAGCACCACCATCAGTGTGTGCACTACGCGCTCGCTGCCCACCGCGGGCCGTGTCACCATTGCCGGCATCGATGTGGTCGAGCATCCTGTCCGAAGCCCGCCGCTACATGGGTGTCGTGACCCAGTTCAACACGCTTGACCGCCAATGCACCGTGTTCGAGAACCTGTACTTTCACTGCCGCTATTTCGGAATTCCGCACGCGGAGTCGGCGAAGAGGGCGGATGAGCTATTGGAGCTGTTCAAGCTGACGGAGCGCGCGAAGTCTTCAGTCCGCGCACTGTCAGGAGGACTGGCACAGCGGGTGCAGATTGCGCGGGCGGTCGCGCACAATCCCGAAGTACTGTTTCTCGATGAGCCCAGTGCTGGACTCGATCCACAAACCCGTCTGGCCTTGTGGGACATCATTCGCGAACTCCGACAACGTGGGACAACCATCGTGTCTCACCACCCATTACATGGAAGAGGCCGACCAGCTGTGCGGCCGGGTCGCCATCATCGACCATGGAAAGATCCTCGTAAGCGGCACGCCGGAAGAACTGAAGAAGCAGCGTCGGCGCGCAGCGGGTATTCCAGTTGCAATTGCAGGACTCCAGCTCCGACGGTCTACGCGGTCGCCTCGGAACGCTTTCTGGCGTCACCTCGGTCGAAGCTTCTGCTGCCGGCCTGATCGTTTTCACCGATGGCCGCGGCGGCCTGCTACCAGAGATTGTGGGTATCACCGGCGACAACCTGCGCGACATATCGGTCAGCGAAACTACGCTGGAATCGGTCTTCATCAAGCTCACCGGGAGGGACCTGCGTGACTAACTACACGCTCTATTGGCGGTCGTTTCGCGGATTGCTTGCTGCGCGACATCAGCGTACTGCGCCGCGAAGTGATTCCCTTCCTCATCCGCACGGTGATGAACCCGCTGATGTTCGTCTTTGTGTTCACCTACCTGTTCCCCAAAATGGGCCAAGGCTTCCAGAGCAGCGCGACCTCCGGAGGTTTCGGCACATTAATTCTTCCCGGACTATTGGCGGTGGGCATCTTCATTCAAGGCATCATGGCAACCGCGCTGCCGCTCTCAATGGAAATCGGGGCGACGCGCGAAATCCACGACCGAGTGATGTCTCCGCTGCCGGTAACCTGGGTGGCGATTGAGAAAGTCGTATTCAGCGCGGTACAGAGCATATTAGCAGCGCTGGTCATCTTTCCCCTGGTGTACTTCATTCCCGCGACGCCCGTGCAAGTGCATGTTTCGAATTGGGCAGCGCTCATCGCGATCCTGATTGTCGCGTCACTAGTTTCGGGCACCGTGGGGCTCTTCATCGGCACCGTAGTGAAGCCCGAGCACATCGCCCTGATGTTTGGAATCGTGGTCGTGCCGGTGACTTTTTTCGGGTGCGTGTATTACCCCTGGGCGGCGATGCACAACGTACGCTGGTTGCAGATCCTGGTGCTGATCAATCCGCTGGTGTACATGAGTGAAGGATTACGGACGTCGCTGACTCCCAACGTGCCCCACATGCCGGCATGGGTATCATTCTGCGCCCTGCTGGTTGGTCTTGGCGTGCTAGGTACGCTTGGAGTGAAGGGTTTTATCAGGCGAGTATTAACTTAATTGTGCTGTTCAATCGCCCAATGTTACTAATAAGTACGTTATAACAAATATTATAACCGCGTGCGTCGAACAGGTTCTTACCGGTTGTACACCGGAAACGGGCCGCGCAGGTCCTGCCAGACCTGATCGCACGCCTTGAGGATTTCCTCTGATAGCGGCCCTTCTTCTACTGCCGCCAGATTCTCATTCAACTGTGCCAGGCTCGAAGCTCCCGAGGATCATCACGTCCGACGCCGTATGGTGCAGCAACCAATTGAACGCCAAGCTGATAAGTGAGCGCCCTGCCGATTGCGCGATCTGCCGAAGCGCTCGACCGCGTGGAACTGCTGCTCGTGCCAATAGCGGTCCTGATACATCTTGTTGTTATCAAAGCGCGTGCCGGGGATGAAAACATCAGGGCGGTGTTTGCCGGTGAGCAGACCCCCCGCCAGCGGGTTATAAACCACCGTCGAAATACCGAACTCCTTGCACATGGGGAGGTATTCCTGCTCGATGCCGCGTGCCAAAAGTTGTACATAGGCTGAGAGATATAGGGCGCATGCCAGCCGCGCTCTTGACAGACCCAGAGCATCTGCACCACTTCCCATCCGGCGTAATTTGACGATGCCGGATACCGCACCTTGCCCTGCTTGACCAACGTTTCCATAGCTTCGAGCGACTCTTCGACAGGCACGGTGTGATCGGGCGCGTGCAGGTAATAGAGGTCGAGGTAATCGGTCTGGAGTCCTGTGCAGACTTTCATCGATGGCGCGGAGAATTGCGCTCCGCGAGAGTCCGTGCTGGTCGGGTTCTTCGCCCATCTTGAAGAAAACCTTGCTGGCGAGGACGACCTTGTCACGTTTCGATTTCAGCGCCGTGCCCAGCAGGGTTTCCGCGACTCCCGCGTTGTACATGTTGGCGGTGTCGAAAAAGTTGATGCCCGCGTCGAGGCAGCGGTCGATGACCTGATTGGTGCCCGCTTGGTCAAGCGGCTTGCCGAGGGTCATGGTGCCGAAACCAAAGCGGGAGACTTCGAGGTCGGTGAGAGAGAGAGTGCGACGATCCATGAATGGATGATATCGCCTCGGGCAAAGCTTAAAGAAGGCAACCACGGATTTACACGGATCTTCACGGATAAGGCTTGGGCAAAAAAACCAATGCCGGCCCGGATCTCATGTCCCACTCTTTTCCAAACGAGGGAAAAGGATAGGGCACCCATGCAGGTTTGTCCTACAGCGGTTTCGACATGGTGACAAAATGCACCGGCATGGTCGCCGTCTTGATGACCGCAGCCGACTCGACACCGCTCTCGACATAGCCGAGCTTGTGGTAGATCAGCGGCAACTCGGGACGCACATTTACCACGCGGATGTCAGCAAACTTGCATCCGGCGCGGCAGCCAAAGTCTTCGGCCTCGCGCATCATGCGTGCACCGATACCCAGCTTCTGTCTCGCGGGATCGACGGACAACATGCCGATGTAAACGCGTTCGCGGTTCAGTTTGACGTAGACGCAAGCGACGAGGGTCTCTTTTTCCGTGAGCAGAAGAAACGGACCTTGTTGCATCATTTCGCGAATTTGAGCTTCGTCGGTGCGGCCGCCGGTCTTGAAGAAACTCTCAATGGCGAAGGCGTGATTGACGAGGGCGACGATGGCGTCGACGTCAGAATCCGTCGCTTGACGCAAAGTGAAATTGGGCGTTGTGACCATGCTTCTAACTACAGTACCGCCGTCTCGTGCAGCAATTCGCCTTTAGCGAAACGCCCGAGACTCAGCGCCTCGACGTTGCTCACGACTTCTGTCTTGTCGTGCAGAATCAGGTCAGCCAGAATGCGGCCCGTGGCGGGCGAATGCATCACGCCGTGTCCGCTGAAACCGTTGGCGCAGAAAAAGCCGGGTACGTCTTCGACCGATCCGAGAATGCAATGGTGGTCGGGCGACATCTCGTACAGTCCTGCCCACGCCTTTTTGGGATTGACCGCGACGTTCTCAAAACATGGCACGCGGTCGGCGGCGCGGACGAGAATCTTCTCGATGAACGACGGCTCGAAGTCGGTCTTGTAGCCGATGGTTTCCTCCGGGTCGTTCCACGCCAGCAGGAAGCCGAGACTTTCGGGCCGAAAGTGGAAGCCGTTGGTCATGTCGATAACCATGGGGATCTCGTGCGAGACGCCGTCGAATGGCTCGGTTGGCACGAGTTGGCGACGTAGAGGCTCGACGGGAAGATCGATTCCCGCGAGGGATGCGACCGGCGCGGCCCATGCTCCCGCTGCGTTCACGACGACCCGAGTACTGACTGGGCCTCGGGTGGTTTCGACTCCAGTAATGCCAGCGCCGTTTCGCTGAATGGCCGTGACTTCCGTCGAGCGCCAGAGTTTTGCTCCGCGTTCGGTTGCGCAAGTGGTGAATCCGACCATCACACTGTAGGGATCAACGAAGCCGTCGGTGGGGCAGAAGCTGCCGCCGAGGATGTCGTCGGAACGAAGCTGCGGCACACGGGCGACGATGTCGTCGCGGCTGACCATGCAGGCTTGCGCCAATCCGAGGGAATGCTGCAAAGCCTGGTTGGTGCGCAGGTAGTCGAGATGCTTTTGAGCAGTGGCGACAAACAGGTATCCCTGCGGACGGTAGCCGCCGGGCTGGCCGAGCCGCTCGTCAAACTCGGAGTAAAGCTGGATGGAGTACATCGACATCTGAATGTTGGGCGCGGTGGCAAACTGCGCGCGCACGCCTCCCATGCTCTTGCCGGTCGAGCCTTTGCCCTGGTGCGATTCGCGCTCGACGATGAGCACATTGCGGCATCCTTGTTCGGTGAGATTCCAGGCAATGCTGGCGCCGACGATTCCGCCGCCGATGATGACTGCGTCTGCTATTTCCATGTATGAGTTCCTGAAGTACGGGAGCATTGTAATCTGCGGCAAGCTCGGCTTGTGGCAGACATCACAACCGGAAGTGATTACCCGCACTGCGGCAGCGGGCATCCCGGCCTAGCCTTGTGTATCGGGCCCCAAGAGTAGCGGGTGAATTCCATGCCATGTGCTGAACCCCGTCGGATGGCGCTGTTTTGTGCGCAACCAAGTCCGCATCGGGGAAATTGGCCTGCCCGCCAGAAGGAAACAATATGCCTCTGATGAATGCATTCTCCAAAGCCGTTGTACGCGATTTTTCGATTGCGGAACTCGAGCAGGCCGCTCGCTTGATGCGTGGTTACGACCTGGTCGCCCTGTGCGCCGCGGGTTCGGGACACTCCGGCGGAACGCTCTCCATGATGGAGATCGTCGCCGCGCTGTATCTGAAAGTTGCCAACCACGATCCCAACATGCCGGAGTGGGAAGACCGCGACCGCATCGTCTGGTCAGGCGGACACAAGGCACCCGCGCTCTATCTCGGGCTTGGATTCGCAGGCTACTACCCGCTGGAAGACGTGGTCACGCTGCGCAAGCTTTACTCGCCGTTTCAGGGTCACCCGCACCGCCTGAAGCTGCCCGGTGTAGAGGCATCCACCGGCTCATTAGGACAAGGTCTCAGCATCGCCGTGGGTATGGCGCTGGCCGGCAAGATGAACGAGAAGAACCACACGGTTTTCTGCATCATGGGCGACGGCGAGCAGCAGGAAGGCAGCATCTGGGAAGCCGTGATGGAGGCGTCGCACTACAAGCTCGATAACCTCGTCGGCATCATTGACCGTAACCGTTTGCAGATCGACGGCTGGGTGAAGGACGTGATGAACGTCGAGCCGCTGGCCGAGCGCTATCGCAGCTTCGGCTGGGAGGTGATCGAGGTCGATGGCCACGACATCCAGCAGGTCGTCGAAGGACTACAGAAGGCGAAGAGCGTTCCAGTGGAGGGCAAGCCGACGCTGCTGCTGGCCAATACCGTGAAGGGCAAAGGCGTCAGTTTCATGGAAAACGTTGCCGGCTGGCATGGGCGGGCTCCAACGTACGACGAGATGGTGAAGGCGCTCGACGAACTGGGATTAAAGCAGACCATCGCCTACGACGCGTTGCTGAAGAAGGCGGCGGAGTATCAGAAAGAAGTCGAAGCCAAGCTCGACGCCAAGATGCCGCACTTCTCGCGCGACTACTGGTGGAACGCGGCCAACACGCCACAGGTACAAATGGAGCCAACGCGTAAGGGCTTCGGGAAGTCGCTCGCCAACAACGGCGACGATGAACGCATTGTGTGTCTGGGGCTCGATATCTCTGGGTCGATCACTATCAGCGATTTTTATAGCGGTAAGCCTGAGCGCAAGAACCGTTGGCTGAGCATGGGCATCGCGGAGCAGTCGGCGACGGCGGCGGCGGCGGGATTGGCACGCGAAGGCAAGATTCCCGTGTTTGGCACTTACGGCACGTTCGCAGCGGCGCGCAATCTCGATCAGATTCGCGTGTCGATTTGCTACGGCAACTTCAATGTGCTGATTGCGGGCGCGCACGGTGGCGTTTCTGTCGGCCCGGACGGCGCGACCCACCAAGCGCTGGAAGACCTGTTCGCCATGTGTGGCTTACCGAACATGGTTGTGTCTCGGTTCCCTGCGACTCGATCGAAACGCGCAAAGCAACGGACTACCTGTTGCTGGAACATGTTGGGCCGAAGTACATCCGCTTCGCGCGCGAGGCTACGCCGATCGTCACGACGGAAGACACGCCGTTTGTGTTTGGCAAGGCCAACGTTATTCGGCTGCGTCGGCAGGCGGAGAAGATGGTGGATGCGTTCGATACGGTGCTCGCGAATGAATATAGGAATGAGCACGAGGACTTGAGCATCATCGCCTGCGGGCCGATGGTGCCTGAGGCGATGCGCGCGGCCAACATCCTGAAGCAGGAATTTGGCTACGAGACGCGCGTACTCAACATCCACACCATGAAGCCGATTGACGCGGAAGCTATCGTGCGGGCGGCCAAGGAAACCGGTGTGGTCGTGACGGCTGAGGAGCACCAGATCGGCGCGCTGGCGTGGCGGGTGAGCGGTATCATCACTGAGAGTCCTGAGTTGTTCGGAACGCCGATTATCACCGGCGCTATCGGCGTGAAAGACCGCTTCGGCGATTCGGGCGCGCCGTGGGAACTGATCAAGGAGTTCGAGGTTAGCGCCGAACACATCGCGCAAAAGGCGGCCGAGTTGATCGCCGTTGCCAAGGTGAAGAAAGAAGAAGAGAAGTTGGTGATGGCGCACTAAGTAGCGGCTAGCAACTAGCGACTAGCAATTAGCTCGAGCATAGGGGCGACACACCTGCCGTTACTCCGACGGCGAAAATGCAGTTGGCCCTGCCCAGTCAACCACCGGAAGGTTGAGTGGGGCACCCGAGTGGGGCTCAGGCGTTGGCTCTGGCTCCGGCGCGGGCTGCGCATCGATCTCTGCTAACGCGGCGTATGCGCCGAGGCGCGCCAAGGACAACGCGTCGGCTCCCGCGAAATAAATCAGCGAAAACCCAAGCATTAGCAGGATTATCCAGCCGACGGCCAGGTGTTTGCCCAGGCTCATCGGCGCCAGAAAAAGGAAAAACATCGAGCCGGCCCAAACTAAGCGCAGGGCGAGAAACCCCAGCGAGAGGCCAAACAGCCGTCCGCACTGGCGTTCGCAGAAATCGAGTGTCAGCCATATCGCGTCGCCGGCGCTTGCCTGGTTTCGGATGCAGAACAGCGGCGCCAGCCCGAAGAACCGGTTCAGCATCACTCCGAAGATCAGCGACAGCGCGATTCCGAAGACGTAGAAGAATGCCGCTCGGGCTGCGTGCTGCGGCTGCATCGCTGTCCCCAGCATGATCGAGCCGACCAGGCAGCCAATCGCGGTCCACGTCCAGATAGCCCGCACCAGATGCAGTTGAAACATTGGCCGGAACTGCCAGCCCGCATGTTCGTCGCGATCTTCACTCCCGAACAGCGCGACCAAGTTGCGCAACGCGGCTGTTCGTCCTATGGCCGCAGCGAATGCCCACAGCAACGTCAACCCGGCGAGCACAATGAACTTGATCCAGACCGCACGCAGCAACGCGCCGTGCAGGATGTGGTTCAGGGCCGACCACTCCAGTGCCGGTTGCAGGGTGCTCAGCAGGAACTGATCGAGCTCCGAGACCTTCAGACTGTCAAGAAACAGCGCCGTCGCGACCAGCATTAGGAGCCACGCCGCAAGCGCAAAGCACCATCGCCACGCCAACTCGGCTGCGAATAGCAAGGGCTCTTCGCGAAGGGCGGCAAAACCCTCCTGGAACGGCGAACGCAAGTTGCCGGGCTGCATGAGGAGAGGATAGCCTGATTCCCACCCTATCGCCAAAGGAAGGCGATAAGACCCACTCGAGCAACGGAGGCTTGAGTGGGGCATCCGCAGAAAAAGCCGGGGAGCGTGTCCCCGGCATTCCAGACGGATGAGTCAAACGAGTTAGATGCTGATCTTGCGGCGCAGAAGGCCTGCCAGTCCCAGGACTCCCGAGCCGAACATCATCAGCGTTCCAGGTTCAGGGGACTGTGCACCGTAGATCGATCCTCCGACGGCCCACATTCCGCCAGCCGACGCATTCAGCGAGGCGAGACCCGCGGCGTCCAGGGTAATCAGAATCTGCGTTCCCTGATCCGCGGCGGTAACTACGGCAGAGCCGTAGAAGATACCGGAGCCCAGATCGTTATAGATATCCACTCGCCCGCTGTTGGAGGCCATCAACTGGCTTATCGGGGTTGTGACATCCCAAAGCTGGTAAGTGAGACTGGTGCAGTTGCAATAGAATGCAGACAACCCGTTTCCAGGGTTGGGCAGGTAGGCCGAAATTGTGGCGCTGGTGTACGTGCCTGCCGGGACATTGAACGTGAAAAAGTTGTTGAACACGTCGTTTCCGCCATTGCACGAATCACTGCTACCGCAGAGCCCGACGATGTAATCGGGATTGCCGGCGTTGTGCGAGCCAGTAATGTCATACCAGCCGGTCATGGTGGATACCGTGTTGCCGCTATTGGTTTGCAACTCTACGTCGCCGGTCTGAAATGGCGGATAGGTGAAGGCAAAAATCGCCATGCTGGTTGATGCGTTCGCAACTGTGACCAGTACGAGCGACATCAGCCCAAACAGAAGTACTTTTTTCATTATTATTCCTCCCCGGGGTCGTTCGCTGGAGAAGGCGAATTACGGTGTCGACCGCATCGGCCTCGTCCACCAAACCCATGGGAGTGTGCACGCGAGGTGCCGCGTTATGACGGTGCAAGTCGAGTCGAATCAATCTCGTGTTCTTGAGCCTTCGTGATCGACCGCAAACATTTGCAAATCAATGTGGTAGAAGCTTTCCATTATTCCCTATATGGGAAGAATTCCGCGGTCTAGGCACACTATGTGGTTGGGTCAGCGGAATTCGCTGGCATGCTCGTCCTCAGCGCCTCGGCCAGCTCCTCCGGCGTGTCCACCAGGATGTCGGGATGCGTTCGCTCCAGCGTATGCGGCGCGAAGCCGTAGGTCACACCGATGCTCCAGAGGTTGGCGTTGCGCGCGGTCAGCACGTCTACTTCCGAATCGCCGACCATGATGGTTTCGTCCGGTTCGGCGCCGGCCTCGCGCATCAGCGTCTCCGCTCCCAGCGGATCGGGTTTCTTGGTCTCGAAACTGTTTCCGCCATAGGTCTGGAAGAAAAACTCCGACAGGCCCAATCCGGCGAGGATGTCGCGCGACGCACGCACTGGCTTGTTGGTCAGCACCGCCATCTGGCGTGCCGTCCCGTCAAACGTGGCCGCTTGCTGCAACGCCTCCGCAATTCCTGCATAGGGCCGCGTGGTGTCGAGCTTGTGCTCGCGGTAATACATGAGGAAGTAATTCAGCGCCTCCTGCAGAAATGTCGCATGCGCCGGATCGCCCAGCGCGCGGCGAATGAGCATGGGCGCGCCGTCGCCAATGTAGGTGTCGATGACCTCGAGCGGCAGCTCCTTGCGCCCGAAATGCCGCAGCATGGCGTTTACCGAGTTTGCCAGGTCCTGTTCTGAATCGATCAGCGTGCCATCGAGATCAAAAAGTATCAGCTTAATTTTGTTGAGCGGAATAGGCCGAAACGTGCGTATCATTTCCCGTCCAGTATATTGAGTCGGGCGTGGGTTGCGGCCCAGCCTGTCGCCTAAGAAAGGCGATAGGGGTGGGGCACCCAGGTTTTGGGATTTACAATAGGTAAGTTTGCGCCGCGAGTAGGGGCCCTCAATTCAAGCTCGAGGTCATGGATGGCAACCACTAAGGTCGAGCCAAAGATTACTGCTGCACCGGTCGCGCCGTCTGAGCAGGAAAAATACGTCGGGCTGACGCCCGAACATCTCATCGAGATTTACCGCCTGATGTATCAGTCGCGGAAGATCGACGATCGCGAGATCATGCTCAAGCGTCAGCAGAAAATTTTCTTCCAGATCTCCGGCGCCGGACACGAAGCCCTGCTGGTGACCGCGGGCATCCTGTTGCGACCTGGCTATGACTGGTTCTATCCCTATTACCGCGACCGCGGCCTGTGCCTCGCGCTCGGCAATACGGCTTATGAAATGCTGTTGCAGGCAGTTGGAGCAGCAGACGATCCCGCATCGGGCGGACGCCAGATGCCATCGCACTGGAGCAATCCCAAGCTGAACATCGTGACCGGTTCGTCCCCCACCGGGACCCAGTTCTTACAGGCCGTGGGCTGCGCCGAAGCCGGACGTTATTTCAGCCACCATCCCGAAGCAGCCGAAAAAGTCGCCGGCGACTATCGCGAGTTTAAAGATGTCAGCTTCCACGGCGACGAAGTCGTGTACGTCTCGTGCGGCGACGGCACGACCAGCCAGGGCGAGTTCTGGGAGTCGCTCAACTCGGCATCGAACCTCAAACTGCCGATGCTGTTCATGATCGAGGACAACGAATACGCCATCTCGGTACCGGTCGAAGTGAACACCTCGGGAGCCAACATCAGCAAGCTGGTGCAGGGCTTCCCCAATTTTCATTTCGCGGAAGTCGACGGCACCGACGTTCTCGCCAGTTACGCCGCTCTGAAGACGGCGATCGAATACATCCGAGCCGGCAATGGCCCGGCGTTTGTCCACGGACATGTCATTCGTCCGTACTCGCATTCGCTGTCTGACGACGAGAAGCTCTACCGTCCCGAGGCCGAGCGCAAACTGGAGATTGCCCGCGATCCCATCACCCGTTTTCGTGCCTTTCTATTGAGCGAAGGCATCGTCGATGAGGCCAAGTTTCACGAAATGGAGCTCGATCTCACCGACGAAGTGCAGGACGCAGCCGACAAAGCTGTCGTCGCGGCGTTCCCCAAACCCGGCACATACATGCAGTATTTGTATTCGCCTAATCTTGATCCCACGTCGCACGCGTTCGAGACTGAGCCGATTCGTCCGCCGCTTCCGGCCAAGCCCGCCGGCGGCGAGAAGACCATGGCCGACCTCATTAACGCCTGCCTTAAAGACGAGATGAAGCGCGACCAGCGTATCGTCGTGTTCGGCGAAGACGTCGCCGACTGCAGCCGCGACGAGTACCTGCGCGAAAAGTTGGTGAAGGGCAAGGGCGGGGTCTTCAAACTTACTTCCGGACTGCAGACCGCTTTCGGCTCGGATCGCGTGTTCAACTCGCCGCTGGCGGAGGCCAACATTGTGGGCCGTGCCACTGGCATGGCTACGCGCGGACTGAAGCCGGTGGTCGAGATCCAGTTCTTCGACTACATCTGGCCGGCGATGCACCAGCTACGCAACGAACTGCCCACGATTCGTTGGCGCTCAAATAACGGCTTCTCTGCCCCTGCAGTGATTCGGGTCGCCATCGGTGGATACCTCACCGGCGGAGCCATCTATCACTCGCAGTGCGGCGAGAGCATCTTCACCCACACGCCCGGCATGCGCGTGGTGTTCCCATCCAACGCGCTCGACGCCAACGGACTGTTGCGCACTGCCATCCGTTGCGACGATCCGGTGATGTTCCTCGAGCACAAGCGTCTCTACCGCGAAACTTTCGGGCGGGCCGCATATCCCGGACCGGATTACATGGTTCCATTCGGCAAGGCCAAAGTCGCACGCCTCGGGCACGATCTCACGGTCATCACCTACGGTGCGCTGGTGCCGCGCGCGCTTCAAGCTGCGCAACGCATGGAGCGTGAGCAAAACGTCAGCGTCGAGCTGATTGATTTGCGCACACTCAGTCCATATGACTGGGACGCCATTGCGACCTCGGTCTCGAAGACGCACCGCGTGCTGGTTGCGCACGAGGACACGTTGAGCTGGGGCTACGGTGCCGAAATCGCCGCCCGAATCGCTGACGAGCTGTTCGATAGCCTCGACGCCCCGGTCAAGCGCGTCGCCGCCAAAGACACCTTCGTCGCCTATCAGCCACAGGTGGAGGACGAAATATTGCCGCAAGCGAACGACGTCTTCAAGGCGCTGATGGAGCTGGCAGGGTACTGAGGCACCGACATCGTTTGAGGACTCCCTGCTAAATAGGAGTGCGGCCGGCCGGCGCCTCCGGCGGCAAAATCACAGGCTCGCCGGAATGGCGTGCTTGCCGGGTGACAAAAAATACGGCCGCGGTCCAGGTTGGAAACAGGTCAGCGCCGGGCAGCGCCTCAACCATCAACGTCGGCAGGAAGGCCCAGTGCCAGCCCAGCAGGCGGACAAGAACAACAGCAACGATCGCGTCGAGGACTGCGTCGGCCGGTGACAGAGCGCCTTCGACGAACAACGGCGTCACGGCAAGTTGCAGGGCGTCAGCACCGATCGCGACGAGCCACGCCATGCGCTCTTCGCGTGTCTTCATCGAGCGGAAAAAATCACGCCACATGGTCCCTATTGTAGAAGCGTAGCCGCTTAGCCGCTAGCCTTGCCTTCTTTTTGCGGTTGTTGCAGCGAGGTCCACTTGGTGTTCTCCTGCGAGCCGATGGTTTCAATGCGTTCGGCCAGCAGCGCTCGAGGATCGGCAAGGTTTGCGTAGACTCCGGCCTTGGCGATGTAAGTGTACTTCTCGTGTTTCAGGGCCTCACACGTGGCGCGATAGGTCACCCAGATGTGCTGGTATTGCTGCAGCTGTAACACACCTTCCAGGATGGTGATCAGTACGCCGAGAATCGCGGTAATAGTTCCGACCACCGCAGTGAAAGAGATGACACCGGCAAAAGGAAAATGCACTTTGGCGTCGGAGAAGTGCAGTGCCGACAAAAAAGGGATGCAGGCGGCGGAGACGATTTCAGTCAGCTTGATGCGCTTGTACTGCCTCTGCGATTTGGAAGCCTTTGCATCGTAATACTTAATCTGGTCTTCCAGACGCTCGATGATTGGGTCAGTTGCTTCGTAGGCGACGGGCGCAGTGCTCATGGGTGCTCATTGTAAGGGTTCTGGCAGCAGAGACAAGTGAAATAACGGGGCGTCACATGAAGTGACGGCGATTATGAACTCGGCACGTCGGGGTTTGTCAGGACAAAGCCCGATTGACGGCGCCGCCGCCGAGTGATATTTTCTCCTCACACTGGAAAGGAGGGTGATCCAAAATATATGAAATCTGATTGTCACAGTTGTATCCCAAGTGAGGTGGCTGAGGCTTAGGGCTTCCGCTCTAAATCTCGCATCGCTCGAAATGCTGTCGAGTTGATTCGCTGAGGCCACGAGAGTGGACAGCCTCAAGCCAATCCCAAACAGCTAACCGGAAGGACCCGCCAAGCGCACCAGCGCGGCGGGTCTTTTCTATTGCGGCAATTGTGCGCGCGAGGACAGTGGCTTCGCGGGTTGAGCGTCGAGCGCGAGATTCAACTCGAGCACGTTGACGCGCGGCTCACCCAGGATTCCAAACTGGCGCGACTCGGTGTGAGCGGCGACCAACTGTTGCAACTGAGATTCGGAAATTCCACGAGCTTTGGCGACACGCGGCAGCTGAAACTCGGCGGCGGCGATGGAGATGTGCGGATCGAGCCCCGAGGCCGATGTTGTGACGAGATCAACGGGAACGGGAACGCCGGGGTTCTCGGCTTGCAAAGCTTTCGCGTCCTGATCCACTCGCGAGATGAGAGCTTTATTGGTCGGGCCGAGATTCGTGCCACCCGAATTCGCTGCATCATATCCCGTGCCGGCGGCGGACGGACGGGAGTGGAAGTAGGTTGGCCCCGTAAAAGCCTGGCCGATCACGCTTGAACCGATGAGCTTGCCGTTCTGCGTGATCAGTTGCCCGTTCGCTTTATGCGGAAAAATCACCTGTGCGATGCCCGTGACGACCAGCGGATAAATGATTCCCAACAGGATCGTGGTAACGATTGTCATTAAGACAGAAATGATTAAGTTTCTTTTCATCTGAATCTCCTACGCCAGCCCAACGTTGGTAATCAGCATGTCGATGAGCTTGATCCCGATGAACGGGATGACGATGCCGCCGAAACCGTAAACCCACAAGTTGCGGCGCAACAGCGGGGCCGCGCCCATGGGACGGTACTTCACACCGCGCAGCGCCAGCGGAATCAGGGCAATGATGATCACGGCATTGAAGATCACCGCTGACAATACAGCCGACTCGGGCGTCTTCAAGTGCATGATGTTGAGCGCATTGAGGACCGGAAATGTTCCGGCGAACATGGCTGGAATGATGGCAAAGTATTTCGCGACATCGTTGGCGATGGAAAAGGTGGTCAGCGAGCCGCGCGTCATGAGCAGCTGCTTGCCGATCTCCACCACTTCAATCAGCTTGGTGGGATTCGAGTCGAGGTCGACCATGTTGCCCGCTTCCTTGGCCGCCTGCGTGCCGGTGTTCATAGCGACGCCAACGTCGGCTTGCGCAAGAGCGGGAGCATCGTTGGTGCCGTCCCCGGTCATCGCCACCAGCTTGCCTTGAGCTTGCTCGCGCTTGATGAGGTCCATCTTTTCGCGCGGCGTCGCCTGCGCGAGGAAGTCGTCAACACCTGCTTCGCGCGCAATCGCAGCCGCGGTGAGGGGATTGTCGCCGGTGATCATGACGGTACGAATGCCCATGGCGCGCAGTTGATCGAAGCGCTCGCGCATGCCGCCCTTCACCACGTCTTTCAGTTCGATTACGCCCAGTGCGCCGCGGGTTTTCTCCGCGACCACCAGCGGTGTGCCACCGGAGCGCGCAATCTCGTCGACAGTTGCCTGCACCTCGGCGGGAAACTTTATGTTTTGCTTGCCGAGATACCCCTCGATCGCGTCGGACGAGCCTTTGCGGATCTCATACCCATTCATGTTCACGCCCGACATGCGGGTCTGGGCGGTGAACGGAACAAATTGCGCTTCGTGCGACGCGAGTTCCCGGCCACGCAATCCGTACTTCTCTTTCGCCAGCACGACAATCGAGCGACCTTCCGGAGTCTCATCCGCCAGCGACGACAACTGCGCCGCATCCGCCAACTCCGATTCGCCAACACCCGGCGCAGGAACAAACCGCGACGCCTGCCGGTTTCCGAACGTGATCGTTCCGGTCTTGTCGAGCAGCAGCGTGTTCACATCGCCAGCGGCTTCGACGGCACGGCCCGACATGGCCAGCACGTTGTGCTGGATCAGCCGGTCCATGCCGGCGATGCCGATTGCCGACAACAGTCCGCCGATGGTGGTGGGAATCAGGCAGACCAGCAGCGACACCAGTACAAAAACCGTTTGCGGCGATCCCGAGTACATCGCGAACGGCTGCAACGTCACCACCGCCAACAAAAAGATGATGGTGAGCCCAGCCAGCAAAATATTCAGCGCAATCTCGTTGGGTGTCTTCTGCCGCTCAGCACCTTCGACCAGCGCGATCATGCGATCGAGAAATGTTTCGCCGGGATTGGACGTGATCTCAACCTTGATCTGATCGGACAGAACACGCGTGCCACCGGTCACCGCCGAGCGATCACCTCCAGCTTCGCGAATGACCGGAGCGGACTCACCTGTGATGGCCGACTCGTCCACCGAAGCCACACCTTCGATGATGGTTCCATCAGACGGGATGAACTCACCCGCCGTGACCATCACGGTGTCACCCGAGCGCAACTTCGAACTGCTGCACTGCTCGATGGTGCCGTCTTTGAGCAGACGGTTGGCCATGGTCTCAGAGCGAGCTTTGCGCAGCGTGTCGGCCTGGGCCTTGCCGCGCCCTTCTGCCATGGCTTCAGCGAAGTTAGCGAACAGCACGGTGAACCACAGCCACAGGGTGATCTGCAGGTTGAATTTGAAATGTGGCTCGCCGAGGAACAGCATCACGCTGGTGATCACGCTGCCGATCTCGACCACGAACATGACGGGATTGCCCATCATCTTGCGGGGATTCAGCTTGAGCAGCGCGTCCACCACCGCGCGCCGTACGATCTTCCATTCCCAGATAGCTTTTTTACTCGCAGCCATGCCTGAACCTCAGAAGGTCTTTCCAGCACCCATCAGCAGGTGCTCAAGGATCGGTCCCAGGCTCAAAGCCGGGAAAAATGTGAGTGCGCCAACGATGATGATGACGCCCATCAGCAGCACGGTGAACAGGGGCGTAGTCACAGGAAACGTGCCCAGCGACGGCGGAACATATTTTTTCTGCGCCAGGTTCCCAGCAATTGCCAGCATGGGAATGATCATCAGGAAGCGGCCCACCAGCATGGTGATTCCGCCGGTGATGTTGTACCAGGGCGTGTTGCCGTTGAGCCCTCCGAAGGCCGAGCCGTTGTTAGCGGCCTGCGAGGTGTACGCGTAGATGATTTGCGTCAGGCCGTGCGGACCGGGATTGGAAATACTCGACGTGCCAAACCCGGCGACGGAAGAAATCCCCGCGAAAGTGAGGATGATCAGCGGAAAAACTAGCGCCACCAGCATCGCCATCTTCACGTCGTAGGCTTCGATCTTCTTGCCGAGATATTCCGGCGTGCGGCCGACCATCAGTCCGGCAATAAACACGGTCAGCACGATGTAAATCAGCATGCCGTACATGCCGGCGCCGACTCCGCCAAAGATAACCTCGCTGAGCATCATGTTGACCAGCGGAACCATGCCACCCAGCGGCGTGAATGAATCGTGCCACCCGATGATGGCGCCGCAGCTTGCGTCCGTGGTGGCCGTTTCAAAAATTGAAGTAGTCACGATGCCGAAGCGAGCTTCCTTGCCTTCCATGTTGCCGCCCGGCTGGGTCGCCGACACGTGCTGGTCAACGCCGGTAAGCAGTGGATTGCCGCGCGCCTCAGCCCAATACGCGACCGAGACGCCGCACAGGAAAAGAACAGCCATGGCAGACCATACTGCCCAGCCATGGCGCTGCGACCCCGTCATGCGACCGAGGGTGTAGGTCAGCCCGGCCGAAATTGCGAAAATTCCAAACATCTCGATGAAGTTGGAAAACGGTGTCGGATTCTCGAACGGATGCGCGCTGTTGGCGTTGAAGAAGCCGCCACCGTTCGTCCCGAACTGCTTAATGACTTCCTGCGACGCAACCGGGCCCTGCGCGATGGTCTGTTCAGTCACCGTGTCCATCACGGGCTTGCCGTTGGCGTCGACGGCGGGTTTGCCGTCGGCGCCCACATGCGGCACCTGTTGGGACTCAACCAGTGTCGCCTTGTCGTAAGGACGCAGGTTTTGTACTACGCCTTGCGAAACCAGTAAAAGCGCGCCGACCACGCAGATGGGCAGCAACACCCACAGCGTGGCGCGGGTCATATCGACCCAGAAGTTGCCGATGGTTTCCTTCTGCCGCCGCGCTACGCCGCGAATGAACGCAATCGCCAGCGCGATACCGACCGCTGCCGACGTGAAGTTGTGATAGGCGAGCCCAGCCATCTGCGTGAGATAGCTCATAGTGGTTTCGCCTGCATAGTTCTGCCAGTTGGTGTTAGTGGTGAACGACGCAGCCGTATTGAATGCCAGATCCGGCGGCACCGCCGCGAACTTCTGCGGATTGAACGGCAGGAATCCCTGCACACGCTGGATCAGGTACAGCAGCAGCATCGGCACGACGCTAAACAGCAGCATTGAGACGGCGTACTCGGTCCAGCGCATCTCGTGGTTTTCGTCCACCCAGGTGAAGCGGTAGAGCAGCCGTTCGATGGGCCGTAGCACCGGATCGAGGAACGTCCGTTCGCGATTGAACACTCGCGTCATGTACACGCCGAGCGGCTTCGTTACCAGCAGAATCGCGAACAGGTACAAAGCAATTTGCAACCAGCCATTGAGGGTCATATCAGAATTTTTCCGGACGCAGCAGGGCGTAGAACAGATACCCCATGGTGAGAATGGTGATGGTAAGCATGATGATGGATTGCGTAGTCATCTGGATTGCCTCACTTGACCCGATCGCAGAACTTCACGTATCCGATCGAAAGCAGAAAGAATGCTACTGAGATTGCGACCAGCACGATATCGCGCATGAACTGTTCCTTCCCCTGGTTCTTAACCGCACTGCAAGTCGTCGCTGCCGTCCACTGGCGGAGCCACGCAGACCAACTTCGCGCGGCCGCCTTCAATCGCTCGCGGCACAGGTTTCCAATGGTGCTTGGCGACCGGAATCCAGAGCACATCGCTGGATGAGTTGCGCTGGCGAGCGCTGAGCGTGCTGCCAGCCTGCAAAGGCTCCGTCGCGAATTCGCTGTCGCTTCCGGCCAATAGCTTCCGCACTGGTGGAACGCTCATCACCCGTTGCTTCCGGCCGTCGCGATAGAGCGCGACCAGTAGGGCGACATAGAAAACCAGACTCAGGCTGCTGAGAATCAGGAATGTGTACATAACCGCTCCTGCAGAGGTGCACTACTGTCATTCGACTCTGCAGCAGCTAATGTCTGGCTAAAAGCAAGATAAAGAGTTCGTAAAGATCAGGCGCCGGGTTCAAAACGGTACCCAACCCAGCGTTCCGTCAGCAGGTAGCGAGGCTCGGCGGGATCGGACTCAACCTTCTTGCGCAGTTGTCCAATGAACACGCGCAGATATTCGGGCTGTTCGGTGCTGTTCGCTCCCCAAACCGCAGCCAGCAGCGTGCGATGCGGAATGACCCGGTTGGGGTGCTGCGACAAGTACAGCAGGAGGTCGAACTCCTTGGGAGTGAGTTTGAGTTCGCGGCCGGCCACCGCAACAGAGCGAGTGGCGAGATCGATGCGAAAGTCGCCCACTTCGACCACGCCGGCAGGTTCCTGCTCCTTTGGCGTCCGGCGCAGGTTGGCGCGCACGCGCGCCAGCAGTTCGTTCATGCTGAAGGGCTTGGTGACGTAGTCGTCGGCTCCGGCATCCAGCGCTTCGATCTTCTGCCGCTCCTGGTCGCGTACCGACAATACAAGGATGGGGACTTGTGAAACCGCGCGCACTCGCCGGCACAACTGCACGCCATCAAGCTGCGGCATGCTCAGGTCGGTGATGATTAGGTTGGGCGCCCAGTCTTTCATAATCTCGAGCGCCATCTCGCCGTCGTTGGCGACGCGAATGTCGTAGCCCTGCGCAGTCAGCGCGGTTCGTAGCACGCGCGTAATCTGCGGTTCGTCGTCAACCACCAGGATGTGTGCGTGCTCGTTCATCAGCGGTCTTCCTGGGTCACGATGTGAACATCAACCGACGGCGCGCTGTGCAGAAAATGCTGGATGGCCCGCAGGTAGAGAAAGCGCTGCCAACCGCTCCGCGCCGAGCGCCCAAAGATGACCTGGGTAATATGGTTTTCCCGCGCGAATTCCGCAGCGGCTTCCGCCACGGTCTTCCCTTTGATTTTCGCGACCTTTCCGCCCAGGTTTTCCGCGAAGCGAATGTTTTCCGTCAGCGTTTTCTGGTCTTCCGGCCCAAACTGGCGGCCGGTATCGACGTAGCACACGTAGAGCTCGCCTTTCATGCCTTGTGCCATGCGCGAACCGCGGGCAATCAAATACTGTGCTGCTGGATTGGAACTGATACACACCAGAATACGCTCGCGCACCGACGACGGCTCGGGAATGTCTTCCTTCTCCAGAAACGCATCGAGACTGCGATCGACGACCTGCGTCACTTGCCGCAGCGCCAGTTCGCGTAGTGCAATCAGGTTGCCCGGGCGAAAGAAGTGCGCCAGCGCTCGTCCTGCACGTTCGACGGGATAGATATCGCCGCGCATCATGCGCTTCTGCAACGCCTGCGGCGTCACGTCCGCAAGAACGATTTCGTCCACGCGCTGCATCACCCAGTCGGGAACGGTCTCGCGCACCTGCACTCCGGTAATTTGCAGGATCGTCGGCCCCAGGCTTTCAACGTGCTGCACGTTCATCGTCGACAGCACGTCGATGTTGTGGTCGAGCAACTCCATTACATCTTCGTAACGCTTGAGATGCTTGCTGCCTTCAATGTTGGTGTGTGCGAGTTCGTCCACCACGACGACCGATGGCTTGCGCGCCAGAATGGCGTCCACATCCATCTCTTCAAAGATGGTGCCTTTGTACTCGAGCTTGCGCCGCGGCACAGCTTCCAACTTGGCGGCGAGTTCGGCGGTGGCTTTGCGGCCGTGCGTTTCCACCACCCCGACCAGCACTTCTTCACCGCGACTGGCGCGGCGGATGGCCTCACTCAGCATCGAGTAGGTCTTGCCGACTCCCGGCGCATAGCCGAGAAACAGTTTCAGGATTCCCTGGGACTTTGCCGGTGCCACTTCCTCCAGCCATTGCTCAGGTGACTTCTGCATTGCCTGTATTCTGAGTGCAACCTCGAAAATTGTCACGCGCGGCGTAAAATGGCGGCGTGCCCACGGTGAGCCGCACCGCTGTCATCCGCTACGTTGAGATGTTCGCCGGTTTGGCGGCCATCATCGCCGCTGGACGCTACTTAAACGTCAATCCCACGGCGATTGCGCTGCTGTTTCTCATCGCCGTCTTGCTCGCCTCAGCCTATTGGGGACTGCGCTACGCTGTGGTCCTGTCGATTGTGGCGACGGCGGCATTCAACTTCTTCTTCCTTCCGCCGTTATACACGTTCACTATTGCCGATCCGCAGAACTGGGTTGCGTTGGTGGCCTTCCTGGTCACTGCGCTGGTCGCCGGAAATCTCTCGGAACGCGCACGCCGCGAAGCCGAAGACGCCAAGCGGAGGCGGCACGAGGTAGAACGGCTCTACGCCTTGAGCCAGCGGTTATTGACCACAGAAAACCTGGTTTCGTTGCTGAACCTACTGCCCAAGATCATCACCGATACGTTCACCTCATCTGGCGCTGCGCTCTTCGTCACCGATCACGCCGCTGTTTATCGTTCCGGCCCCGACGTGGCGTTCGACGAGGAGAAGCTACGCTCGGTCGCAGCGCGCGGCGAGTTGGTGATCGAGGACGACGGGCCTAGCTACGTCTCGTTGCGAGTCGGCGTCAAGACCGTAGGAGCGCTCGCCGTCGTCGGAGGAAACGTCTCGCGCGAATCGCTGGAGGCCATCGGCAGCCTCGCCGGGCTGGCCATCGAACGGGCACGCGCCGTGGACCAGGTCACCATTCATCGCGCCGCGCAGGAAAGCGAACGGTTGCGCACCGCGCTGCTTGATTCCGTGACTCATGAATTTCGCACGCCACTCACCGGCATCAAGGCCAGTGTTTCCAGCCTGCTCACCTCATCCAATCTCAACGAAGAGCAACGCACCGAGTTGCTGACCATCATCGACGAGGAGACCGACCGCTTAAATCGCCTGGTCGGAGAAGCATCGGAGATGGCGCAACTCGACTCCGGACTCGTGAAGCTGAACCTTCAGCCCCACGACGTTCGCGACGCCATCGATTCAGCGCTCGACGCCGCTCACAACCTTCTCCAGAAACATACCGTCGCAGTCAGCATTGCTGACGGGCTCCCGCCGGTCATGATGGATGTGGACCGCATCCGCGAGGTCATCACCCACTTGCTGGAAAACGCCGCCAAGTACTCGCCCGCCGGCACGATGATCACGGTCACGGCCGAACGGCAGGGCCGCTACGATGTCATCAGCGTCGCCGATCAGGGCCCGGGGATCGACAGCTTCGAGCAGTCGCTTATCTTCGAGAAGTTCTACCGCGGCCGAGCGCAGCAATACGCCGCGCACGGCACCGGCATGGGCCTGGCTATCGCAAAGGTCATCGTCGAAGCCCACGGAGGAACCATTGGTGTAGTCAGCCAGGTAGGTCACGGCTCGGTGTTCTCGTTCAAGCTGCCGACGCGAGCGTCCACGCACTAAGACAGCTTCGCCGCCCACCACAGCACTCAAGTGCCGCATCGAGAATTGCGATATTCGCCTGCGTCCGTCCGTGTTAATCTTCGCTGACACTTCAGTCCCACTACCGGATTCGCCGGAAAGGATCAATCATGCGCCGATTGTCTGCGTTGTTGTTGTCGCTGCTCATGCTGGCCCCGAGTTCGTATGGCTGGAACGGCTTCGGTCACATGGCAGTGGCGTACGTTGCCTATCAGCATCTCGATCCCGCCGTGAAGGCCCACGCGGACAAGCTCCTCCGACTGAATCCGATGTATGCGACCTGGAAGAAGCAGTTGCCTGCCGCCCTCACGGCTGAGCAGCAGAACGCCATGCTGTTCATGATCGCGGCTACCTGGCCCGACCAGATCCGCGGCGACAAGAGCTACCAATCCGACGGTACCGAGGGTGGCAATCGTCCGCCGCTCAACGGTGGAGACGAAAACATCGGCTACAGCGACAAGGCGCTGCACAAATACTGGCATTTTGTCGACACGCCCATCAGTCAGGACGGCTCCATCGTGGAACCGACTCCGTCGCCTAATGCCGAGACCCAGATCAAGGCATTCACCCGCGCGATTGCAACCCACGAGTCCAACAACCGCAAATCGTACGACATGGTTTGGCTAATGCATATGGTTGGCGATGTCCATCAGCCGCTGCACACCACCGGCCGCTTCAGCAAAGATCTGCCCAACGGCGACTCTGGCGGAAACTTCGTGGTCATCAACGCCGCGGCATGCACCGGCAATCCGGCCACCGAACTCCACGCCATGTGGGACGACGCCATCGGCACTTCCGACGACCCCCAAGCGGTAATAACGGTCGCCTCTGCGCTGCCGCCGCAAACCGTGGCCGCGACCGACCTCGACGTTGACGTCTGGCTGACCGAGAGCGTGCGACTCGCCCAGACCAAGGCCTACGTCGCTCCCATCGGCGACGGCAAAGGCCCCTTCACCATCGATCAGCCTTACTGCGAACAACTGCGAGCCGTGGCCGGGCAGCGAGTCGTCCAAGCCGGCATGCGGCTGGCCAACGTGCTGAATACCAATCTGAAGTAGACGCCGGTCCGTAGCTGAATGCTAAAATCGTGCTGCTTCAAACGAATGACAGCAATTTAACTTGCCGCCCATAGCACGCGGTAGCGAGAAGCCGCGTGATAAAGGCGTCTGCGGAAGGACCTATGCGCGCGACCAGAATTTCTCTGCTTCTTTCTGCCTCAGCGATCTTGATTCTTTCCTTCTCGGCCTGTTCGAAGAAACCAGAAACCACGGCTTCTTCGCCGCAGCCGGCCCAGTCGCAGTCCGTCGACGCCCGCCCCCCACGCAATCCGCTGAAGAACGCCTACTTCGGCGACCTGCATCTGCACACTGGCTATTCCATGGACGCTTTCGCCTTCGGCACCCGCACCACGCCTGAAGATTCCTACAAGTACGCCATGGGCGAAACCGTCGAATACATGGGTAAGCCGCAAAAGCGCATCGCGCCGCTCGACTTTCTCGCCGTCACCGATCACGCCGAATATCTCGGTACCGTCCGTGAATCCATCAACCCCAACGGCCCATTCGCAAAGTCCGAGTGGTACGCCATCATGACCAGCACCGACCCGAAGGTCAGCGGCGCGGCGTTCCAGAAATTGCTCGGCTCCACTGTCGTCAACAAGCCGATTCCGGAGTTCAATCAGCCCGAGGTGCTGCGTTCCGCTTGGCAAGCCTATTCTGCGACGGCGGACAAGTACTACCAGCCGGGCAAGTTCACCACCTTCATTGGATTCGAGTGGACCTCCATGCCGCAGTCGCAGAACCTGCATCGCTGCGTAATCTTCGAAGGCAAGGGGCCCGACATTCCTTACACCGCCTTCGAGTCGGTCGATCCCGAAGACCTCTGGCGCTATCTCGAAGCCCAGCGCAAACAGGGGCTTGACGTGATCGCCATTCCGCACAACGGCAACATCAGCAACGGCCTGATGTTCAGCACCCGCGACATGTCAGGCAAACCGCTGACCCGCGATTACGCCGAGCGCCGCATGGCCAACGAACCTCTGGCTGAGATCATTCAAGCCAAGGGACAGACCGACACCAGCCCCGCGCTTTCGCCCACCGACGAGTTCGCCAACTTCGAGATGTGGGTGTATCTCCTCGACGGCAAGAGGAAAGCAAACTCGGCCACTGGCAGTTACTTGCGCCAGGCCTATGGCGTGGGGCAGGAGCTACAGGAAAAAATCGGCGCCAATCCGTTCAAGTACGGCATCGAAGCGGCGACCGACTTCCACTCCGGCATTACCTCCACTGAACCAAGCAACTATCCGGGCTCGCATGGCAACCAGGACAACGATCCTAAGACGGTTATCACAGCTACCTCGTCCGTCGGTGGCGAACCTCTCACCTCGCTCAGTTCCGGCGGACTCACCGGCGTCTGGGCCGAGGAGAACACCCGCGAGTCGATCTTCGCCGCATTCAAACGCAAAGAGACCTTCGGCACATCGGGCACTCGCATCAAGGCTCGCATGTTCGCCGGCTGGAATTATCCCAAGGACATGACCAAACAAGCCGATTGGGTACAGGCTGCTTACGCCAGCGGAGTGCCCCAAGGCGGCGACCTGGTTCCTCAGGCTGGAGCGACGGCTCCGACGTTCGTCGTTCACGCCATCAAAGACCCCGACAGCGGCAATCTCGATCGCATCCAGATCATCAAGATCTCGACCAAGAACGGCAAGAGCCAGGAAAAGATTTACGACGTGGTGTGGAGCGGCGACCGCAAGCCCGATCCGAAAACCGGCAAGGTCCCCGCCGTCGGCAACACGGTTGATATCAAAACCGCTACTTACCAGAACACGATCGGCGCGTCTGAACTGATCGGCGAGTGGACCGATCCGGCCTTTGATCCTAAGGCACACGCCACTTACTACGCCCGCGTGCTCGAGATTCCCACGCCGCGCTGGTCGACCTATTGGGCCGCAAAGCTGAACCTGCCGCCGAACCCGAACGTCGCGGCAACTGTCCAGCAGCGCGCCTGGACATCGCCCGTGTGGTACACGCCGCCCGAGGCGACTAAGTAAGCGGCGGCCGAATTAAGCTCTGACGCTGCGCCAATCCCTCCTACGACTTTCGAGGGTTGCGCACCCCCTGCCGCGCGCCTAGAATTCTCCGTTCCGAAAAAGTCGGCTCGCAGATCACGTCTGCGGCACCGGGCTCGTTCCTGTGGCGTTGTCATCGGGTACAACACCCGCGTGTGCTTCACCGCGCGTACTCATGCTGTTCAGCAAGTGGGAGGCCTTTATGAAGTCCAGAGTTGCGGTAATAGCGGCATTGGCACTCATCAGCATCCTGACCTTAGTTTCGTGCGAGAAAAAAGCGCCTGAACAGGCGCAGCAAGCCGGCGGGGCAGCCCCGGCCGAACAGCGCGTCGAAAAGAACCCCGACCGCAACGCCTACTTCGGTGAGGAGCATATCCACACCAGTTGGTCCATGGACGCCTGGCTCATGGGCAACCGCATCACCGACCCCAACGATGCTCTGAAGTACGCGCAGGGTCAGACCATCAAGCACCCCATGGGCTACGACATCAAGATCGAAACACCCATGGATTTCATGGGCGTCACCGACCACTCCGAATATGTCGGCATCACAGCCGAAGCAAACACTCCGGGATCGGCCGTCAGCAAGATGCCCCAGGCACAGCCTCTCATTCTGAAGGACCCGAACGACCCGGCGGAGATTCAGAGGGCCTTTACTTACCTCGTGAATATAAACAGTGGGCCCCCGGTGAAAGCCTTCATGAGCCCCGAGGTCGCAGGCTCCATCTGGAAGAAAAACAACGACATTGCGGATGCGAACAACCATCCGGGCAAGTTCACTGCATTCTGCTCCTATGAGTGGACCTCAATGCCGAACTACCGCAACCTGCACCGCAACGTCTTCTTCAAAGATTGCGCCAAGGTGCCTCCAATGCCCTTCAGCTCCCTCGACGACAATCATCCCGAGGCGCTGTGGAATTGGATGGACGCGCAACGCAAGGCGGGCAACGAACTGCTCGCTATTTCACATAATGCCAACTTAAGCGATGGCTGGATGTACCCCACCGATGTTGATAGCTATGGCCGACCTATCGATGCCGCCTGGGCATCCTCCCGCGACCGCAACGAGCGCTTGGTCGAAATCAAGCAAATCAAGGGCGCATCCGAGACTCATCCACTGCTCTCCCCGAACGATGAGTTTGCCAATTACGAATTGTTCCAAGGTGGTCTCCTCGGTCAGCACCCGGATGGTGGCCGCATCGATCACATCCAGGGTAGCTTCGCCCGCCAGGCGTACAAAGACGGCATCACCATGCAGGACGTGCGCGGCTATAACCCGTATAAGTTCGGCATGGCAGGCGGCTCCGATTCTCATAACACTGGTAGCCCTTATCGTCAGGAGAACTTCTACGGCGGACACGCGCAGATTGACGGCACTGTTGACCGGCGCATGGCGGGAGTGTTGGCGTTCGGCACCCTGGACGTTCGCTACGAAAACCCCGGCGGCCTGACAGGCGTATGGGCAGAGGAGAATACCCGCGCCTCGCTCTTCGACGCTATGTACCGCAAGGAAACGTTCGGCGTCAGCGGGCCGCACATCAAAGTCCGCTTCTTCGGCGGCTGGGGCTACAACAAAGACATCCTGAAGGCGAAGGACTGGGTACACCAGTCGTACGCCAACGGCGTCCCCATGGGCGCCGATCTGCAGGCGATGCCCCAGGGCGGAAAGGGAACCGCTCCGACTTTCGTCGTGTGGGCGGTAAAAGATCCGAGTTCCGCCAACCTCGACCGCATCCAGGTCATCAAAGGCTGGACGAAAAACGGCCAGAGTTTCGAGAAGATTTACGACGTCGCGTGGTCCGGTGACCGCAAGCCGGATAAATGGTCAGGCAGGATTCCGGCAATCAAGAGCACGGTAGACCTGGAGAAGGGCACCTATACCAATGACGTCGGCTCGACCGAGTTAAGCACCGTCTGGACAGATCCCGACTTCGATCCCAGCCTCCACGCTTTCTACTACGCCCGCGTGCTGGAAATCCCCACACCACGCTGGACCCTGATGCAGGCCGTCAAGGCCGGTCTTCCGCCACCGGACGTGGTTCCACTCACCGGGCAGGAGCGCGCCTGGACATCACCGATCTGGTACACGCCCAGCACGGAGGCACGCAAGAATGCTCCCGCCGGCATGACTGCGGCTGACCTGAAGGCAAAAGGTGCGACCCCACTGGGCGATGCGCAACTGAAGGCCCTGCTGGTTGGCAAAGCCTACTGGGTTCGCAATAACGTCACCGGCGAGCAGTTCAGCGTTAGCTACACGCCCGATGGCGACATGAATGTTTGGCACATTGGTCCGGCTGCGACCATTCCAAGCTACGTTGGAAATCCGATTCGCAACGGTTACCAGGGCAACACCACGCCGTACAAGATCGAAGGTGGCAAAGTAATCACCAAGGTCGCTCAGGACCCGTACTCGATGACGATTTACAAGCTCGGTGACACCTATTACGGCGCACGCAGCAACGAGTTCGGCTACGCCAACTACGAGATGATTGCCTACCCGCAGATGGTGGTTAACCCGGTCACCGGAGCCCTGAACCAGTTCTCGATCGAACTTGGGCTGACCCAGGAGCAGAGACAGCAGATCTTCCCCATCATCCAGCAGGAGATGCCCAAACTCCAGGCGCTGAAGAAGGATACGTCGCTCAAACCCGAGGCAAAACTCGAGCAGTTGAAGCAAATTGCCGACGATCTCGACAACAAGATCACACCCCTTCTCAACGCCGATCAGCAGAAGAAGTTCCAGGAGATCCGCGAAGAGCACCGGCAACAGTTGATCGAGAAGCTGGGCGGCCAAGCACTGGCGAAAGTGGAAGCTGGGGCTGCCAGCTTCTTCGACGAGCATCCGCAGAAAGGGCCGAGCCAGAAGTAAAAAAGTGTGCCTTCGCCTTCCTCGAGTGCCAGACGCTTAACGGAATGCTGACCTGCAGCACGCTCACCATGCTGTACCTTATAGACATCGGCCGTTCCCGGTTGGAGACATTTGGTGAATGAAGTATCCGTAGTTGTTGAGGCGCAGCCCGCGACCGAGCGGTCGCGGCCGCGCCAGTCTTTTCTTCGCGCGCTGAAACGCTGGCTGCGCGAGCCGCTGCTGCAATTTCTGCTGCTGGGTCTCCTGCTTTTCGCGGCTTACGCCTACATGCAGCGTGGCCGCGGCGGTGTCGAGTCTTCCAAGCAGATCGCTGTCAGTCTCGACGACCTCCGTACCATGGACTTGTACTTCGAGTCGCAGTGGCACCGCCCGCCCACTCCCGCAGAGTTTCAAGCCATGGTGGAAGACAAGGTCCGCGAAGAGGTCCTCTACCGCGAAGGCCTGGCAATGGGCCTGGACAAAGACGATGAGATCGTGAAGCGCCGCATGGCGCAGAAGATGCAGTTCCTCGCCGAGGACGTTGCCACCGCCCACGAGCCCTCCACTGCCGAGCTCAAGGCTTGGTTCGACAAGAACAGCAGCAAGTTCGCCCTGCCCAGCCGCTACAGCTTCCGCCATCTCTACTTTTCTCCCGATAAGCGCGGCAAGAACGCTCACGACGACGCTGCGAACGCGCTGACGAGAATCGCTGGCCAACCCGAAGACTCAAAGCTCACCGCCTCCTCTGGCGATTCGTTCATGTTCCAGGATTATTACGGTGACCGCACGCCGGAAGCGATTGCCAAGGAGTTCGGTCCACAATTTGCCGTGGCTCTGGAGAAGCTCAAACCCGGTTCGTGGCAGGGCCCGGTCGAGTCGGGCTACGGCTGGCACCTGGTATTTGTCAACACCGTCATTCCCGGGCGCGTCCCGGCCTTCGAGGAAATGGAACCGGACGTAAAGACTGCTTGGCTCGCCGAGCAAAAGGCGACCGCCTGGCAAAAGGCCTATGCGACCATGCGCACCAAGTACACTGTCCTGCTGCCGAATCCAGGCGATCACCCAGCAACAAATACGCCCCCGAAACCAAAGCAGGTTCCGGCTCCCTCCGGCGAGGGGCCGCTATAAAATATGGGTGAGAGTGGCCGCTAAATCCTTACGGCTGAAATGGATAGCTACAAATCGTTTAGAATTAGATGCTTGCGAACAATTTCCGCCCAAGTCATTGAAAATAAACAGTCGCGAATCACGTGTTTCTGACTAAATTCCCATTTCGACAGGCTATCTGGGCACTTCTTCTGGCTCTTGTCCCCTCACTCTGGGCCCACGAATCCCGCCCCGCTTACCTTGAAGTCAAGGAGACCGCTCCGGGCCAGTTTAGCCTCCTCTGGCGGACCCCCATGCTCTCCGGCATGAGACTTCCGGTAATGCTCCAACTTCCCGAAGATGTCAAGAATCTGAAGGAACCGACCACCGAGGAACTGGCCGACTCGGTCCTCACCCGCTACTCGATTGACGCCGGTCCCAACGGCCTTGCGGGTGAGCGTATCGAGTTTCCCGGCCTCCAGGGAACCATTACCGACGTGCTGGTTCGGGTCGAGATGCTCGACGGTCGAAGCTGGACCACCATCGTTCACCCCTCGCAGCCCTGGGTGGAAATCACTGCAGCTCAGACCCGCCTGCAAGTCATGGGCAGCTTTGTGGTTCAGGGCATCCGACACATTCTCTTTGGTGCCGACCACATGCTCTTCGTGCTCGGCCTGTTGCTCATCGTCAAAGACCGCTGGATGCTGTTGAAGACCATTACGGCCTTCACCGTCGCCCATAGCATCACGCTCGCCATCGCGACCCTCGGATACGCCGAAGCCCCAGTACTCCCGCTCAATGCGGCCATCGCGCTCAGCATTCTCTTTCTGGGCCCTGAGATCGTGCGCTCGTGGCGAGGCGAAACCAGCTTCACCATCCGGCACCCGTGGGTTGTTGCCTTCGCATTCGGCTTGCTGCACGGCTTCGGGTTCGCCAGCGCTCTCACCAGCGCAGGCCTACCCAAAGCTGAATTGCCGATTGCGTTGCTGTCATTCAACGTGGGAGTCGAGATCGGACAACTTTCCTTCGTCGCTCTTATCCTCCTGCTGGAGCGCGCCTTCCGCATTCTCGAAGTGAAATGGCCTCGTTGGGCCGAGGCCCTCCCCGGCTACACGGTCGGATCACTTGGAGCTTTCTGGACGGTTCAGCGCTTGGCGATCATGTTCGGAGCTGGCCGATGACCAGGAATCCGAAGCAGCTACTCGCCCAGTACGGCGGAGTTCTTGCTATCGTTCTGTTTTGGACCGGGACGGCCTTCGCTCACCCTCAGGCCGGTGAAGCCAAGGGGTTTCTAACCGGCTTTAAGCATCCAATTTCCGGACTCGATCACGTGCTTGCGATGGTGGCCGTCGGACTGTGGGGCGCACAGCTTGGCAGCCCGGCCATCTGGCTTCTGCCGGTCGCGTTCCCAATGGTGATGGCATTCGGTGGAATGCTCGGCCTGATGGGCGTTCCGCTTCCCGGGGTCGAATACGGCATCGCCGCTTCTGCCATTCTTCTGGGAATGGCGGTGTTGTTTGAAGTGCGCCCTCCGCTCGCCATGGCAGCCATTCTGGTCAGCGTCTTCGCCATTTTCCACGGCCACGCTCACGGCACCGAACTTCCACCCGGACAAAGTGGCCTGCTTTACAGCATGGGGTTCGTGATCGCCACCGGATGCCTGCATGCAATCGGCATCGGAATTGGCGCGGTCCATCGCTGGGCATGGGGTCAGTGGTTCCTGCGTTTCGCGGGTGCCATCGTGGCCTGCGGTGGAATGTTCTTCTTGTGGAAGGCGGTCGCGTGAAAAACCTTCCAATGAATTCACGATTGCCGCTCTACAGCTTCGTGGCGTTTGTCGCGATGTTCGCCGCTCTTCCGGCAGAGGCGCACCTGAACTCCACCGGCATGGGCCCGATCTACGACGGGCTGATGCATTTTCTTCTGAGCCCAGAAGATCTTGCCCCGGTTCTTGCGCTCGCGCTTTTGGCGGGGCTGCGCGGAGCGAGCTACGGCCGTCGTGCTCTCTTCGTTCTGCCGGGTGCGTGGCTGCTGGGCGGGATGATCGGATTGGCCGCCACTTCCGCGAATGCTCATCCCTTCATTTCGGCGTTTTGGTTCCTGCTGCTCGGCGGATTGCTGGCCGCAGATGCGAAGCTGTCTTTACAAGTAACGACGGGACTAGCGGCACTCGTAGGTCTGTACCACGGCTACCTGAATGGGACCGGATTGGGTCTCTCGTTCACTTCGGCCGCAGTTCTATTCGGTCTCATCTTTGCGGTATCCGTGCTCGTCGCATTGGCAGCTGCTATGGTTGTTCAACTACGCGCCTCGTGGGCCCGCGTTGCGGTGCGCGTAGCGGGTAGCTGGATCGCCGCCAGTGGCCTGTTGATGTTGGGCTGGGCAATGCGCAAAGGCTAGCGCTGGCTAATCGCCTGCAAGCGCTCTGGAAGTAGAGATTTCAGGCGCCCTGAGGTTCGTTGCCGTAGAAGCCATTTCACCACCAGAACGAACAACAGTATGCCCATGAATTTGGATCAGCCCCTCTTCGAGCAGCGTCTCAAGTAAGCATTCAGCCGCAAGTCTGGGTGACGCCTCGGGGCCATCAAAGACTTCTGAAAGCTCATCCACAAAGTCGGCCACAGTGTTCTTGCCGTTGCATGCCTGCAGTCCAGCGGCGATGAGTGGAGTGGTTTCGATAACCCGGGCGTCGTCCTCTGCGGCCTGAGTGCGAAAATATCGGCGGGCCCGGTCCACCGAATTGACCGGCTCGCCGCGCTTCAGTCTGTCAATAACCCCCTGAACGTCCCAATCGAACTCCACGAGACAGACGCCCGGTGCCCGCACCGGTATATCTGCGTCAGTGAATTCCGGCGCTGAATCCCCCGCAGGAATGCAGTTCGCTTCTGCCTTCACAACCGACAGCGCTTCATACAAGAGTGCCAGGCACTCTGCCGAACAAGAGAGTGGTTCTCCAAAGTCGTGCCGAATAAACTTCACAAACTCGGCAGTCGTATCAGCGAGCATGTAATAGGTTCGAAGCTCCCACCCCTGCAAACCGGGATGCAACCGCATACGATACTGGCGCCACGCGGAGAAAACATCAAACATGCCGGAGGTTGTCTGATGGAGCGCAACCATGAGCCAACGCAACCTAACCGGAGACATCAGGAGAAACTCTCGCAGCTCCAGAAGATACTCCCGGTCCAGTTTTGGCACCGGCAGCAGATAAAAATTGGGGAAGATGTCTGGGTGGGCGCGAATCAGTTCACGGTCGAGCGCGTTCTGAGTTCGGCCCTGATGGCCTACGTCCGAGCACAATTCTTCGAGCGTAAGCTGGTCGCGGTATTTCGAGTGAACGGGGGTGTCCGCCAGCGGCGCCAGCAGATTGAGTTGCGGAGAGGAGTGCGAGTGACGAAGCGAGTGCATGTACATATTCACGCTCTCGCGGACGTCGTCCCACGTTTCCTCCGGAAAGCCAGTAATAAGCGAGACAGTAGTTTCGATACCTAACCGCTCAGCGGCCGAAATCATCTCCCGCGCGCGCTGGACATCGAGATCTTTGTCGATGATTCGCTGCATGCGCTGCGAACCCACTTCGACCCCAAAGAACACCCCTCGGCAACCCGCCCGCGCCATCAATTCCAGAAGCTCTTCGTCGACACAGTCGGTTCTTGCGCTGCATGCCCAGGTAAAGCCCTCTCCTGAAGCGAGCATGCAATCGCAAAATTCGACGACCTTGTGGCGATCAACGGTAAACATGTCATGCGTGAGTTCGAACACGCGTATTCCCCAGGCCGACGCCACCGCTCTCATGTCTCCCAGCATTCGCTGCGGTGACTTGAGGCGGAATTTGCGACGGAAGAAGTCATTTGTCGAACAAAACGTGCAGGCGAATGGACATCCCCTGCCGATTTCGAGGTGGGCCGAGGTCGCGCCGGCCAATTCCCCCGTCAGATGGAAGGCCGGCAACGGGAGGGCATCGAGGTCTTGAATGGGTGATGCGTTCACGTTTCTGACCGGCCCGAAGGACGAGCGCCAGGTCAAGCCGGGCACGGATGAGAAGCTACGGCCGCCAGCTAATTCGCCGAGGAACAGCAGCAGGGTCTCGTCGGCCTCACCCCGCAGAATGTAATCGATGAAAGGGAACGTCGCGAGCGTCCGCAGATCCACCACCGATGCTTGCGGTCCACCGAAAATAATCACGCACTCTGGCTGCGATTGTTTGACGCATTCCGCTATGCGTATGCTGGTCGGATAACTGCTGGAAATGGAACTAAAACCGTAAACGTCAGACTTGGTGGACAGAATGACATCTGCCGCCCATGGCGCGAACAAATCCACGCCAGAACGCCCGCAGGCGAGGTAATCGTAATAGCAGGCATTGAGGTTCACGATCGCCGGGCTACGCCCATCAGCCTCAAGTGTGGCGGCCAATGCGAGTAGCCCGAGCGGCGGCGTTCCTGCCGGCTGCCGTACCGCAGTACTTTGTGCGTCCGCAGGGTCTTCGAAGTCCGTCGCCGTCGGGGCGGAGACGAGGCAAAGCTTCATTTCTTCGGTTTCTTCGGAGATGGCGGGGGCTTCATACCCCAATCTTTATCGTCACAGGTAACTGTGACCCTGTGGTGCTGGCTTATAACGTCGGTTTTAAACTCCTTGTCCAGTTCTTCCTTGATGCGCTTGAGAATGTCGGCTTTCTTGACCACGCCGGTCAGGGTAATGTCAATACAGGTCAGCTTAGGGTTAGCCATAAAGATTCCTCGGTTGAGCATGGTACTGCCGAAGCAATGTGGATGCAAAGAAATTCTTGTGCATTAGTGTTCGATTGTCCTGCGGATAAAGTCACCGATGGGGTTGCGTTGCAAGTGGCCCTGCCAGACTGTTGCACTCACTTCCCCGATATTGGTGTAGATCCAGTCCCCCGCAACGGACATACCCAACACATAATGGGAAGTGCGGCTGACGCCCTTGCTCCAGTCATGGAAGTGCTTCACCGTGGAAGCGCGCCCGATAGTGCTATGTTCAGGATCGAATGAGTTCTGCCAAAGGCAATAAAAGCCGTCTTTGTGTGAGAAATAATAGAACTTCTTCCCATCCGCTGACCAACGGGCCAGGTCAGCGGTTTCTGCCGATGAGGTTAGAGGTATCCAGCCATCCGCGGTCGTCTCGCCATCCTGGGGGAGTCGGGCCGCAAATATCTCCTTTACACCCACCTTGGTTGCGGTGAACAAAAGATATTGGCTCTGCGGACTCCAGTCAGAGTAGCCAAGCAGATAGTCTCGGCTTGCTGGTATTACAGTTCGAGACTGTCCCGATACAATGTCAAGTATTGCGATATCACCGCCAGAGGTGGTATAGAGTAGCTCTCTTCCGTCGGTAATCCAGGCACCCGGGTGAAAGCACGCGTTGCACAATGTGCGGACGCCGTCTGGTTTCCATAAAACAATGGAGGATTGGTTCCCGGACCTTGACTCGAACACCACAAGTTCTCCGGTGGAGTTGGGTAATGGCCATAGTTTGTCTTCGTTTGAGGTGTAGACCGTTGATTGCTGTCCGGACGACAGGTCCACTTTCATCAATTGCCGGAAGTCGGCGATCCGGCGAGTGAAGAAGATCCAACGACCGTCAGGCGAAACGGCGGGACAGCAGTCCGGCTCGACATTGTCTGTCAACTTTTCTGATAGCGAATCGCCATTCCCCCCGCCGCCCGCGGCGTTGATCCGCCACAAATGGAGCGCTCCGCTAACATGCTCTTCAGCCACCGTCCCGTTTTTGGCGATCACCACGCCTCTTTCATCCTGATCGCCGAAGGTAACTTGCAGCGGACGTCCCACCGCCCGGGGAATTGTCCCCGCGAGGAGAATGTCCCAAACATGGTACGTTGGCCCGTTCCGTCCCGAGAGGAATACGTGGTTCCGTTGCCACGCGACGTGTGGGATAGTATCGGGCTCGATGTGCTGGCTGCGCAGCATGGCCAGTAGTCCCGTGTTGGACGGTTCGCCTCCGTTCGGATCTACGACCCACCAATCCGGACAGGCACGTGCCTCGGCGACTGCGTCCCGGCAACCTAGGAATAATAGGCGTCCGTCGGCATTCCACGTTGGATGCCTGGCATCATCGAAATTCGACACGAGTCGCTGAGGAGGTCCGTGGTCGAAGGGATAGAGGTAAAGCTCTCCCGAGCGCTGCGTGTCCTCGAAACCCTGCCAATAGGCAATCGTTTTGCCGTCGGGAGAAATAGCGGGATTTCTACCGCCTTTCACCAGCAGTCGTTCGCCGTTACCATCCGCTCCGACGAGATAAATGCCTCCGCCGTCGCGCTCGGATCGAAAAGCTACCACCTTTCCGTCCGGCGAAATGCTGGGATTGTTGTCTTCGGACTGGTTTTTGGTTAGCCGGCGGGCATCTCCGGCTGGAGTCGATTGGTACCAGACGTCCAAATTTGACGGGTCAGCTCGGTTCGACATATAGGCAAGGTGATTTCCATCCTCCGAAAGGCTCGGTACCGCAGACACAGTATTATCGGGCGTGACTTGAACCAGGTTTACAACGCGTCCAGCCAGGGGCGGCAGGAGAATTGCGATCAACGCGATCGAGGCAGCAATCAAGATGCCGCCTACGGTCAATCGCTCCGCGGTGATTCGCCGCTTGCTCTCCAGCAGTGGAACAATTTCACGAGCATCGGTGTAGCGATGCTCCGGCCGAAACTGGAGACACCGCTTGATCACCGGGAGAATCTGTGCGGGAATCTTCGGATTCTGCGCGAACCACGCCTTCAGTTGCCGCGCGCAATTTTCTTCCGACGTCAGGTCGAGTGCGGGCAGATTGCCGGTCAGCATCTCGCAGATAATCAGGCCGAGAGAGAACAAGTCAGCTTGCGGTCCCACCGATCCGCCCGATGCTTGTTCCGGCGCCATGTAAGCTGGAGTACCGAATATGCCGCCAGCTTCCCGTGATGACACAGACACAGCCAACCCGAAATCCGTGATGACCAGCCGCTCACTGGTAGAGGAACCCACGAGGATCAGATTGCTGGGCTTAAGATCACGGTGAATAATGCCCGCCTGGTGGGCACAGGCCAGCCCGGATACCATCTGCCGAATCAAGACCATGGCCCGATCGAAGGGCATGGGACCGTTGTCGGCGAGATAGCGCGCCAGCGTCGGGCCCGGCAGCAGTTCCATAGTGAGGAACCAGACCTGACTGCCATCGCGACCCGCCCCAGACGCCAGTTGATACACTCGGCAGACGTTCGGGTGTGTGATGCGGAGGCTCTGCTTGACCTCGGCTTTGAAACGCTCAATGATGCCGGAGAGCGCTGCGATGTTCGAGCGAATCGCTTTCACCGCCACTTTTTCGCGCAGGTTCAGCTCGAGGGCAGAGTAAACCTCGCCCATTCCGCCTTCACTGATGAAGTCGATAATCTGAAATCGTTTGTCAATGACCTGGCCGGTAGCAAAACAATGGTCCGCTTGTCCACCGTTGTCGCCTTCGGATGTGAGCGTTTTCGTGGAATTGGCCACCGTGGCGGTCTGGGCCAGTCGAATTTCCTCTGCAACCTTGCGGATCGCCTCAGGATTTTGGTCGCAGGCGGATGCGATAAAGGCTTCGCGCTGTGCTGGATCGATGTCCAAGGCTCGAACCGCAATGGACCGGATCCGCTCGCTTGAGTGCTTATTCATGTATCTCCACACGACACCATGAAGCACAACGACCCGTTTCGGTATAGACGGGACAACCTATATTCGGACATCAGCCGATGCTCACGAGCATAGCGATTGAGCGTCGCAACCGCAATGACCAGCGCGCCACTGAACGAGTAGTTACTCCCTAACTCGGAACAGGATCAATCTTAAGGAGAGCTGGGTATTTTCGCTTGCGTGCT